>JBFEQB010000018.1:0-48978 GCA_041549835.1 Luteolibacter sp.
CCCACATCGCCGATCCGCTGCCCTTCGATCGATGGATTGGCGGAAAAACCGAAGCATCTGGCCTGAAGCTCATCGCTTCTCTCGCACCCGGCGCGCGGCCACTGCGCGAAGTCCTGCAGGCCCATCCCGGCACCACCGCCGTAACTCTGTTAGTCGGACCCGAGGGTGATTTCTCCCCGGAAGAAACCACCGCCGCCCTTGCCGCCGGTTTTCTGCCCGTGTCCCTAGGCTCCATCGTGCTCCGAGTCGAAACCGCCACGCTCTTTTGCCTCTCGGCGCTCAGATACGAGTTTTCGTAGGCGGTCAGCGCCCCATTCTTCCGCAGGGACGCCTCGGAAAGGCGCTCTGCCAATCGTCAGCCCGATCGGCCTGACGATTGCAGGAGGTTATTTCTTCTTCTTGGCTTCAAGTCCTTCTTTGACCTTAGTCTCGAGGTCTTCGTAAAGCGCATCGTCACCCTTGATGAGGAGCTTGGCCGCGTCGCGGCCTTGGGCGAGCTGGGTGCCGTTGTAGGAGAACCAGGAGCCACGTTTTTGGACGATGTCCATTTCGAGCGCGAGGTCGAGCAACGAACCGGTCGAGGAAATCCCCTCGTTGTACATGATGTCAAACTCGGCATCCGTGAACGGCGGGGCGACCTTGTTTTTGACGATTTTGATCTTGGTGCGGTTGCCGGTCACAGTGCCGTCGGTGGCCTTGATTTGGCCGATGCGGCGGATATCCACGCGAACCGAGGCGAAGAACTTCAGCGCGCGCCCCCCGGGAGTGGTTTCCGGGTTGCCGAACATCACACCGATCTTCTCGCGGATCTGGTTGGTGAAGATGCAGACGGTCTGCGCCTTGGAAATCAGGGCGGTGAGTTTCCGCATCGCGGCGCTCATCAGGCGGGCTTGGGCTCCCACGGTGGAGTCGCCAATCTCGCCGTCGAGTTCCTGCTTGGTGACGAGCGCGGCCACGGAGTCGAGCACGATCACGTCGATGGCATTCGAGCGGACAAGGGCTTCGCAGATTTGCAGCGCTTCCTCACCAGAGGACGGCTGGGAAATGAGAAGGTCATCGAGATTGACGCCGAGTTTGCGGGCGTATTGAGGATCGAGCGCGTGCTCCACGTCAATGAAGGCGGCGAGACCACCGCGCTTCTGCGCCTGGGCGATGGCGGTGAGGGTGAGCGTGGTTTTACCGGAGGATTCCGGGCCGAAGATTTCCACGATTCTGCCGCGGGGAAAGCCGCCGACGCCGAGCGCGCGGTCGATCAGAAGGTTGCCGGTCGGGATGACGTCAACATCGACGCACTTGTCGTCGCCGAGCCGCATGATTGCGGCTTCGCCGAATTCCTTTTGAATGTGGGAAATGGCGAGGTCCAGATTGCGCTTGCGGGCTTCTTGGAGTTTTTCGTTTGCGGATTCTTCTGCGGTTGCTTTTGCGGCCATGTGCGTGTGTTGGAGTGTTCGGAGGAACTTCTGAAGTGAAGCCGACCGCAGGGCAAGCTAAAAGATGTTCACTCGAACAAAAACCTGCCTTTCTCCTGAAATCGCGGATGCAGGAATCCATTCTGAAGACGTCACCGTTCGAAAAATCAGCGGATTCGCGAAACCCTGAGCCGCTCGGCGGTGATGAGCGCCGAGAATTTCGCGTAATCCTCTTCGCGGGTGGAGGAATGCAGGACGTAGGTATAATCCCTCCAATGGCGCATTTCACCGAGCGCGTTGGCCATGCGCAGGGCGATGGTTTCCTCGCTATCAGTGCCGCGGCCGGCGAGGCGGGCACGCAGTTCCTCGCCGCTGGGCGGCATGACGAACAACTCCACGAGAGCCCGCCGGATGTCCGGGTCCTCGCAGTTGCGGACTTGCCCGGCGCCTTGCACGTCGATGTCCATCACGACATCGGAACCCTCCTCAAGATGGGAGAGAACCTCAGATTTTAGGGAGCCGTAGAGGTTTCCGTGGACCTCGGCGTGTTCGAGAAAATCCCCGGCGGCGAGCTTGCGCTCGAATTCCGTGCGAGTGAGGAAGTGGTAGTCGCAGCCATCCATTTCGCCCGACCGCAGCGGCCGCGTGGTGCAGGAAATCGAATAGCGGGCTTCCCCGGCATCCGCGAGGCGCCGGCAGAGCGTGGTTTTCCCCGATCCCGAAGGGCCGGAAACGACGAGAAGCATCCCAGTGCGTGCGGACATGCGCGGATCATGATGCGCGTCGGACGCCGCTGGCAATCCGGGATATGTTCCGGTGAACCGGAAAAGGAAGCCGTCTTCATCAGGAACTTCATGAAATCGAAATCGCAGAGCCGGCCGTTCTCCGAACCGACGCTTGAGGGCAGCGTGGATCTAATGGTGCCGGGGAAAGCATTTTATTGGATCGACCGCGAAGGCCGCATGAGGGAAGATTTTCACATCCGAACGAAAGCCCGCCGCACGACGGCACGTATCGGAACCACCCGGTCTTGGAAATTTTCCTTGGCCCCGCTGGCTGTTATTTCAAAATCCCACCCGCACCATCTCATCATGAAACCGATCCATCGCCGCCATTTCCTCAAGCAAACCGGTCTCGGGGCCGGCGGGCTCCTATTCGGAGCCCCCGCCATCGTCCGCGGACAAAATCTCAACAGCCGGATCAACGTGGCCTGCATCGGAGTGGGCGGAAAGGGCGATAGCGACGTGGACCAAACGGCGAAATGCGGTGCCAACATCGTCGCCCTCTGCGATGTGGACGGCCGCACGCTCAACAAAAAGGCGGAGCAATATCCGGACGCAAAAAAATACGTCGATTTCCGCAAAATGCTGGAGGAAATGGACCAGTCGATCGACGCGGTCACGATTTCAACCCCGGACCACCTTCACGGCATGGCGGCCATGGCGGCCATGAACCTCGGCAAGCACGTCTATTGCCAGAAACCGCTTACCCAAACCGTCTTTGAAGCCCGCGAACTGGTCCGCGTGGCGAAGGAGAAAAAAATCGCCACCCAGATGGGCAACCAAGGCAGCGCGGGCAACGGCCTGCGGCGCGCCGTCGAAGTCATCCAGTCCGGCATCATCGGCAAGCCGCTCGAGCTGCATGTCTGGTCCAACCGCCCGGTCTGGCCGCAGGGACTCGACCGCCCTGCCGGAAGCAATCCAATCCCCCCCGAGCTGGACTGGAACCTCTGGCTTGGCCCGGCACCGGAACGCCCCTACCTCGACCAAGTCTACCATCCCTTCAATTGGCGGGGCTGGATGGATTTCGGAACGGGCGCCCTCGGAGACATGGCCTGTCACACGGTGAACATGCCGTTCCGCGCGCTCAAGCTCGGCTACCCCTCGGTGGTCGAGTGCGAGATGGCCTCGCGTTTCCATCCGGAAACCTATCCGCTTTCCTCGCGCATCCGCTTCGAGTTTCCCGAACGCGACGGCCTGCCGCCACTGAAATTTTGGTGGTATGACGGCGCGCCACAATCGGAGTTCAAACCCCTGCGCCCCTATCCGGACATCGTCCGCGACATCGTCGCCATGCGTGGAAAACTCCCGCAAAGCGGCTGCCTTGTCATCGGCGAAAACGGCCAGCTCTTCTCTCCGGACGACTATGGATCGATGTTTTTCCTCAAGCTGGAAGGCGAGGAAACCTTCGTCAACGGGACCAAACACGAAGCCGCCCTGGCCGTGCCGGAAAGCATCCCGCGCTCGCCGGGACACAATCAGGAATGGTTCGACATGATCGAAGGCGGCGCCCCCGCCTACTCGAACTTCGAGATCGCCGGCTACCTGACGGAAATCATCCTGCTCGGTTGCATCGCGCTCAAAGTCGGCGAAGGCGTCAGGATGGAGTGGGACGGCCCGAACATGCACTCGCCCAACTGCCCGCAAGCCGCCCAGTTCGTCAAACGCGACGCGCGCACCGGCTGGTGAATCACCCGCCCTCCAGCGCGACACGCAGACGCTCCAACTCCTCCCACCGCTCGTAAAGCCGGGCCACTTCGGCTTTGGCGGCGTCGAGATTTTCCGCGAGGGCGGGAATTTCGGTGAAGCGGGTGGCTTGGAATTCCGGATCGTGCAGCTTCACCTCGATGGATTCCACCTCCTGCTCGGCGGCGAGGATGACGCTTTCGATGCCTTCAAGCTCGGCCTTTTCCTTGAACGTCAGCTTGCGCGGTCTGGCGGGTGCATCAGACGCCTTGCGGCGGGCGGCGGCATCCTTGGCGGCGGCCTGCGCCTGGATGCGCTGGGCGGCTTCGCGGGCCTGGCGTTTTTCGAGATAATACGAATAGTTTCCCGGTTGGACGCACACGCCGTCCTCCTCGAAGGCGATGATCTGATCGCAGATGCGGTCGAGGAAATAGCGATCGTGGGAAACGCAGATCACCGAGCCGTCGAAATCCGCGAGCGCTTCTTCGAGCATCCGCAGCGAGGGCAGGTCGAGGTCGTTGGTCGGCTCGTCGAGCACGATCACGTTGCCGCCGTTTTTGAGGACTTTTGCGAGCATCAGCCGCGCCCGCTCGCCGCCTGACAGAAGATCGACGCGCTCGTTGATGCGCTGGTCGTTGAACAGGAAACGCCGGAGGTAGTTGCGCGCTCCCAGCGCTTGGCTGCCAAACATCAGCTTCTCGTTGCCGTTGGAAATCTCGTCCAGCAACGAACCGGTTCCATCAAGCTGCATGCGCGTCTGGTCGATATAGTTCACCTTCACGCGCTTGCCGATGACGGCGCTGCCTTCGGTCGCCGGAATCTCGCCGAGGCACAGCTTCAGCAAGGTGGTTTTCCCAACGCCATTGCGGCCGACGATTCCGGTGCATTGCCCCGGCCGCAGCGTGAGCGTGAGGTGGCGAAACAACCAGCGGGGCGCGGCTTGATTGCCGACGTTCACGCCGGCGTTTTCAAGCTCCACGACGATGTTTCCCAAATCCGGCGGTGGCGGGATGAGCAAATCCATTTCGCGCTCTTCCGGCGGTGCTTCCATGCCCTCGATCTCATAAAACTTGTCCATCCGGTGGCGCGACTTGGTTCCCCGCGCCTTCACCCCGGAGCGCACCCACTCGAGTTCCTCGCGCAAGAACCGTTGGCGACGCCGCTCGGTTTGCCCAGCGATCTGTTGACGCACCGCTTTGGATTCGAGAAACGCGGTGTAGTTCCCCGGATGGGAAAACGCCCGGCCTTGATCGATCTCGATGATGCGCGTGGCGATCACATCGAGGAAATAGCGGTCGTGCGTCACGAAGATAACCGCACCGGGAAAACCTTTGAGATAGTCTTCGAGCCAACGGATCGACTCGGCGTCGAGATGGTTCGTCGGCTCGTCGAGCAGGAGCAGATCCGGTTGGCAGGCCAGCGCCCGGCACAGCGCGACTCGGCGTTTTTCCCCACCCGACAGGGGCCCGGTCGGAGCATCGAGCGGCGGCGCATCGAGCGCGGTGGCGGTGGCCTTGATGCGGGCTTCCAGATTCCAGCCATCGGCGTGATCGATCAAATGCAGCAGGTCGGCGAGTTCCGCTTCGCTGCCCTCGCCGTTCTCATAGCGTCGGACGGCCACCACGATATCAGAAGCCCCGGCGGCGATGTTTTCCTGCACGCTGAGTTGCGGATCGAGTTCGAACTCCTGGGGCAGATAGCCGATGCGCAGCGACCTCCGCAACGCGATCTCGCCCGAGTCCGCCGCATTCTGGCCGCTGAGGATTTTCAGCAACGAGGTCTTCCCACACCCGTTGCGGCCGACCATGCCGATCTTTTCACCGGCGGCGACGGCGAGCGTCACCCCGTCGAGCAGCGTTTGGTAGCCATAGGACAGGCGGACTTCATTGGCGGAGAGCAGAGCGGACATGGAGGGCGGTGATATCGCCCATCCCGGGCCAAACGTCCACCGCCGATGCCAAAGAATCCGCCGCCGGACCGCTATTGTCATTCCTCCGCATCGGTGTAGCCTCCCCGCGACCGATGACACCGTTGCTCCATTCGCTGCAAATCGCCACGCTCGCCACTTGGCTGAGCGTCGCCGGGTTTGGCACGGTGGGGCTCGTGATTCATTCGGAAACCCCGAAACCTGCATCAACCGCAGCCATGGAAACCCGGATCATTCCCGAGGATTTCACGCTCGGAGACGTGTCCTCGCCCGAAACCGGAGACTCATTCACGGAACCAGACACTCCCGCCATCGCACAAACCCTGCCCGCGCCCCCGGAGATGCCCGATCTCAAGGAGTTCGAGCCTCTGCCGGAGGTCCCCTCGATTCCTCCAGTTGCCGCAATCCGGGAAACCCGCAGCGCCTCCAAACCCGCGGCCCGCGCGAACACCAGCAACCGGCCTCCACGGCCGAGCTTGCGAAAGCCCCCTTCAACCGGAACCTCGTCCGCCCGCGGCAACTCCGCCATCGCCGACTCCACCCGCCTCGCCGCAGGACGTATGCCCGCTCCATCCTACCCTCCGGAAGCCCGCCGCAGGGGACAAACGGGCACGGTGGTCGTCGAGTTCACCGTGGATGCCTCCGGCCGCGTGATTTCCGCCTATGCGAAAAGCCCTTCGCCATGGCCGCTGCTCAATCACGAAGCGGTCCGCACCGTTCGGCGCTGGAAGTTTCCGCCCGGCGGCGTCATGAAGCTGCAGCGCCCCATCGTCTTCCAACTCCGTTAGAAACCTCCGCACCGTGCTTGCCAACATCGTCGTCGAAACCTTCCTCCAAGGCGGTTGGGTCATGTGGCCCATCCTCGCCGCCTTCTTCCTCGCGCTCTGCGTCATCCTCGACCGCGCCATCTGGTGGCTCCGCCTCAAGTCCACCCTCCAGCCGGACAAGCAAAACCGGGTTCGCGACGCCCTCGGCTCCGGCGATTTCGAAAACGCTTGGGAACTCACGGAAAACACCGGTGACCCTTATCTGAAAAACCTCGCCGAAGGCATCACCCACGCCCGCACCTCGATGCTCGCCGCGATGCAGCTCGACGCCACCCACCTGATCGAGAAATCCGAGGCCCGCATGTGGGTGATCAGCACCATGATCACCCTGGCACCCCTGTTAGGACTCTTCGGCACCGTCGTCGGCATCATGGGGTCTTTCTCGTTTGTCGGTGATGAACAACTCGCGCCGGCGCGCGTGTCCGGCGGCATCGCCGAAGCGCTCATCGCCACCGCCTGCGGCATCGCCATCGCCATCATCTGCCTGCTGCCCTACAATTTCTTCCGCAAACGCGTATCCCTCCTGCGCAGCTCGCTCGAGCGCTGGATCAACCACACCGAGTTGCTCGTAAAGTCCGCCCGCGAACACGGTCACGACCTCGAAGCCTTCGCTTCGAAGATCCAAAAAAAGGCCCCCGATCGCTCCGTTCCAAGACCCGGGACACAAGACTAAGCAGCGGCCTTCCAGACTCTTCCTTGCAGCATCTCAGCTTTCACCCCTCAATGCCCGTCCAACTCCACAGCCATTCCGGTGACGAAGGCGATGAAGCGCGGATCGAGGTCATCCCGCTCATCGACATCATGTTTTTCCTGCTCGCCGCCTTCATGCTGGTGAGTCTGAGCATGACCCACCTGCGCCGCGTGCCCATCGATCTGCCCGACGCCGCCACCGGCATCGTGGAAACAACAACCCCGCCCTTCGAAATCGCCGTCGATGCCAACGGCGTCACCACTTGGGACGGAAAAATCGTCACCCTGTCGGAAATCACCAGCCTCCTCAAAGCCGCGGCCGTTTCCGCCGAATCGCGCGTCATGATCGCCGCCGACCAGGACGCCCGCCACAAGCAGGTACTCGGCGTGCTCAACGCCGTGCGCGAGGCCGGCGTGGAGAAGGTCAGCTTCGAAACCAAAGCCCCATGACCGCCCGCTCGCTCTCCATCATCAACGCCATCGGCTGTCTGGCGCTCACCGCCATCATCGTCGCGCAATGGAGGAAGGAACGCGTCTCGAATGGGACCATCACCACCCTCCGCACCGAACTTGCAGCCGCTCAAAGCCAAGCGGCGGACGAAGCCAGTCATCGCACCGCTCTTGAGCGCGACATCACCGTGCTCAAGGAAACCATCGCCGCCACCCAACAGGCCGCCGAAGCCTCGGCCTTCGCTCTAGCGGAAAAGGACGCGCTCGCCAGCCGCTTGCAGACCGATCTCACGACCGCCCGCAATCAGGTCGCCGCATGGGAGACGGCGATTAAATCCCGCGACGAGAAGATCCGCACGCTTGATGCCGAACTCGCCGCCGCCCGCAAACTCCTCGACGAGGCGATCGCCAAGCTGAAGGCGGCCGCACCGACGAATTGACCAGTGATTTTGAACAAACCGTGCGCCCCAGGGTCTGAGAATGTGACCCCCCATGCAATTCTCAACCTCCGACCATCCCTACCCGGCGAGCGCAGGCCGCTACCGAATCGACATCACCCGCCAACTGAGAATCGAGGAGTATTTCGGAAAGGTCGAACTGGCGGACTTGAAGTCGATCATTTCAGCGATGATCTCGGACCCCGACTGGTCGCCGGAATACAACGGGCTGGTCGATTTCACGGGAGCGGAACTGGACATGAGCTCGAATGACGTGCTCAGACTCGCATTGATGCTGCGCCAAAAACAAAACCGCTCGCATGGCTGGCTGGTTTTCGTAGTCGGTAATTCCGTGACCTACGGCGTGGTCCGCATGCTCGGATATTGGTCGAAAAACACCGACCGCTTCCGGATTTTCCAAAGCCGCAAGGACGCGGAGGCGTGGCTCGACGACAACCTTTACAAAGCTCCGCCGGCATTCATCGAGCCGAACTTCGCGGGACATGGGATGTCGCTCGCCGCCGCCGGCTGAACGCGGGGATTGCAGCGCAATGCCGGATGGGTTACCCCCGGGCCGCAACGCATTTTGGAAATCTCCACCCCACCCACAACGCCCGCCACCTGGCTGATCCGTATCCCCGAGGTATTCGCCGACTGGGAACCGGACATCATCCGCGAGCTCGGCGCGGAATCCCTCAAAAAACTGGCCAAGGACTATCAGTTGGTCCGACTGGAGAATCCCGACGCCCTCCACCATTCGGAGGCTGCAGGCTTTGTGAGCTGGAACCTGCCGATCCACCACAGCTGGCCCTGCAACCCGGCCAAAACTCCGGGTTTCATTGAAAAAGCCGCCCAAGCCTTGTTTCGCAAGTTCGGTGAAACCCCACTGCAAACGCTCATCGCCGGAGCACTCGATCCCGGAGCTGGGGATCGCTATCACCGGGCACTGGCCTCCAACCTTCGCGGCAGGGCGCTCCAGTTGTTTCCGCCGTCCCTCAGCGCCATCCGCGATGCGGAAGCCCAGAACAGCCTTACTCCCACGCTGTTCTGCCTCGTTGGAAAAGAAGGCCTGTTCTGCGGTGTGCGGACCCCGCAGGCAGCAAATGGATTCCATCCCGGCGGCACGAAATTCATCCGCCAAAGCGGCCCGCGAATGATCAGCCGCGCTGGCGCGAAAATCGCCGAGGCACTCCATCACCTCCAACTCCACCGGCCGCCGCCCGCCGCAGGCAGCCATTGGCTTGAACTTGGTGCCAGCCCCGGCGGCATGACCGCCGAACTTCTCACCCGCGGCTATCAGGTCACCGCGGTGGACCGTGCCCCACTCGATGCCCGCCTGCGGAATGCCGCCGGGCTCACCACCGCCCTCGCGGACGCCGCCACCTTCCAGCCCGCGCCAAAAACCCAATACGACGCGATCCTCTCTGACATGAATGGCGACGCCCGCGAAGCCATCGCGCACGTCATCCGCCTATCCAGATGCCTCCGGCCCGGCGGCCTCGTCGTGTTCACGCTAAAACTCCCCGGCGTGGCCACCTGCTCCGGAGTCATGGAAATGGAGAAACTCGTCGTGAATGATGCCTCAGTAGCCGAACTGCGGATGTTTGCAAAAACCCACCTCACCTACAACCGCCAGGAGTTCACCCTGTTTTTGGAGCGGGAGCGCTCCGCTGCCGGCAAGCACCTCTAAGCATCGGCCAAGTCACCGCTCCCCCGCATCCGTGAAATCCTCACCCTACCAACCGCCGCCCCCAACACCATTTGCTCCACCAGCAAACGGCTCGTCCAAGGCAAACCCGAAGCCGACAAACCTCAGGCTTCCGCAACTCCGGGCCTGATTCACCATCAAGGGCCCAGCAGGAAAAGAGAGTGCCGCCCCCCTGTAAGCCGGATTCTGTCCACCCCGCTTACGCGGAGCTGGACGGTCATTTCTCTCACCCCGCCGGAGCGGAGCGCCCCGCTTGCGCGGAGTGCGACTAATACCCGGGAGTCAACGGGCGGGCCGCCCTTTCCCTGTTATGTCTTGCACCACGCGGGGTTTTCAATGCCGCTCCGGTTACCCTCGGCGCGGTGGGCTCTTACCCCACCATTTCACCCTTACCTGTGCCCTTGCGGGCCATCGGCGGTATACTTTCTGCTGCACTGTCCGTCCGGGTTCCTCGCGGTTCCCGTCCCCCATTTTCATGAGGCGCGTTGCCCTGTGGTGTCCGGACTTTCCTCAACCCCCGCTCACGCGGAAATTGCGACCGTCCGGGGAGCGGCACCGAAACCCTGCCCCTTCCCTCACCTGTTTCCAAGAAAAAGATCACCAGTCCGGCACGACCAAAAGAATTGGAGAACGCAGCTCCCGGTTATTCGATATCTTAAATATGCTGTTCAAGCTTCTGAAGGAAGGGGCCGCCAGGTTCAGCCGATGAGAAACACGTCCATCAAGAACCACCCGATCATCACCGCTCCGATCGCTATCTTCACGCCCATGCCCGCCAGTGTTCCCACCAGCGAGCCAACCCCTGAAATCACGGCCGGTTTCGGGTGCTTTCTCGCGAATCCAACCTCACAGGCGAACGCGCCCACCAAAGGACCGACCAGCAACCCGAATGGCATGAAAAACAGCCCCACGATACTGCCAACGAGCGCGCCCAATGCTCCCCAGCGCGTCCCCCCGAACCACCGCGTGCCCGCCGCCCCGCTGAGTATCTCGAACGTTTGGGAAACCGCAGCCAGCGCCACGAAGACCAAAAACGACCACCATTCGAGCCCGGACCCCTCCGCGCCCAGCATCAACCGGTGCGCCACCGCCGCGATGATCAGGATCAAATGCCCCGGCAGCACCGACAGGACACAACCCACCGTGCCGGCCACCAACAGGCAGACCGTCACGAACCATGCCGCGCCGACTCCCACTCCGCCCCAGATCGCGCTCGCTTGAATCGCTTCCCACATGCGCCGTCGTTTACACCCGCTGCGGAGGATTGCAATCCGCCAGTCAAACTCGATCCATGGGTTTTCAAACAACCGCGAACATGGTTCCGGGCAGGATGTTGGTTGCTTACTACAATCCGTGCGAACCATCTGCTTTCGGTTGCGCTTCCAGGAATAATCACTCAAAACCTCGTCATGCTGATGACAAAATTTGTGTTTGTTCTTCAATCGTTTCGGTAATGAAACCGATCTAACAAACCTCGATTCCCCATCCCCCCGAAAAACCTTCCGCGCCATGATCACGCCCACCCCCACCGTCTTCCTCCCCGCGCTGTTGTGCAATGACGGCCTGTATCAAGACGTGATTGACGCGCTTGCCGGGCAGATCGATGCCCAAGTGGTGATCGCGTCGCGACCGCGAATCGCTGACAGCGTCGCCGAGATTCTCGAACGCGCGCCAGCGGAATTCGTGCTGGTCGGCACTTCATACGGCGGCAACCTTGCGATGGAGGTGGCACTCGCAGCTCCCGGACGGGTGACGGCGCTTTGGCTGATGGGTTGTGACCCCGGGGAGTGGCCCTCGGACGCCCCCGACCTGATCGGAAACCTGGAATCCAATTCGGAGGCCGTCATCGGCGAACTCACCGAGATCGCCGTGCACAAGAACACCGCTGCGACTACCCGTTACAAGTCGATGGCGGAACAAATCGGCCCCGCCATCGGCGTGATGCAGGCCCGTGCGCTGGCAACTCGGGCCGATGTCAGGACCCGTCTGGCACAGCTGACGATGCCCGTTTTGCTTCTCTGGGGCGAGCACGACGCGCTCGTCTCACCGAGCACCGGACAGGCCCTGGCCGATGCGCTGCCACGCGGGCAGTTCGAGCAACTGGCCGATTGCGGACATTTGCCCACGCTTGAGAGGCCTGCGGAATCGGCGGCGCTTTTCGGCACTTTCCTCCGAGACTCCGACAGGCGGTAGCACTCACGATGGAAGCGCTTCACGCCCGATAAAGCACCTGCTGCAGGTGGAGCCCGTCCGCCGGCGCGCAGTTCGGGGCTTTCCCGAATGGCAGGCCGGGCGCTTGGTCGAGCAATGCCGCAAGGTCGTCCATGCGGATGCGGCCTTGCGCGGCATGGACGGCAGCCCCCACCAACAAGCGCACCATCTTGTAGAGGAAACCATCACCGACGAAGGTGATCCGGTAGCCGTCCGCAAGCGTTTCCAACTCCGCCCGATGAATCGTGCGGAACCAGTCCATATCCGGCAACTCGTTTCCCCGGTAAGCCGCGAAGGCGTGGAAATCGTGACGACCGGGAAACAGGGCAAGCGCCTCTTCCAGGACGCCGCCGTCCAGCTGGCGCGGCAGGTGCCACGCGAGTCCGGCTTTTAACGGCGGCAGAACCGGGTCCGTACAGAGATCGTAATGATAGATTTTTCCGATTGCCGAAAAGCGGCTGTGGAAATCCGCCGCCACCTCCTCGCAGGCCATGATGCGAATGGTCGCGGGGAGTTTCGTGTTGAGCGCGGGCACCCAGTTGTAAGCATTCATCGTCAGCTCCGGCGGCGGATCGAAATGGGCAATCTGCCCGAGCGCATGCACGCCAGCATCCGTGCGGCCCGAGCCCTGCATCTTGACGGATTGTTTCGCCACCTCCTCAAGTGCCCGCAGGATGAAATCCTGCACCGTATTGCCGCAGGCTTGCGACTGCCAGCCGTTGTAGGGTCGACCGTCGTATGCAATGATGAGCTTGAGCCGCATGTTCCGAGGACTGATTATGATAAAACAGCGGCGGGAACCAGTGCGAAGACGGTGGTCCCTGCGGCAACCTTCGTGAGATCCGCCGCCGCAGGCCTGAGCCCTTTGCCATCGGCAAGGAACATCACCACCGCACCGGGATTCGCGGTTTGGAATCGCGCGAAATCAAAAACCTCCGTGATTTGGGTTTTCTTCATTTGCGCACCGCCCGCCACGAGTTCTGAAAGCACCGCGTGCCCGGCGCCCCCCGTGAAACAGATCCGGCTGCGCAGATCCCCCGCAGCGGCCTTTCGGTGGTGCCCCTCCCGGTCCGATGGCGCGATCTGCCATACGCCCGCACGACTGAACTGATGAATGAAACGGAAGGCCGCCATCGAATTCACCTCGTCATTCGGAGTCGCCGCCACCAGGTGCCCCAGCCCGTTGAAATCCAGTTCCTCCTCGGCAAATTCCGAGAGAATGTTCGCCCGATGCGCATCCAAGCCGAGCATTTTCGCGGCAGCCACATTATCGAAATTGGTGTCCAGCAGCATCACCCGGTGACCGTCGCTCTGCAGCGCCTTGGCGACCAATCGGATCCATGAGTCCGCGCCAGCGAACAGGATACCCGTCGCGTTTTTCGAGGCAAGACCGAGCCTGCGCGCCAAGGGAGTGGCTCCGAGGCCATAGATGCTGACCGTGCCGATAATGACAAGAAACACCAGCGCCACCAGTTCCTGTGACTGCTCCATGATCCTCGGCGAGAGTTTGCCAAAGCGCCCGTGGGACGCCGCCTCCTCGAACTCCAGCGCGAAGATCGATGTCACCGCCGCCGCCACGATTCCGCGCGGTGCCATCAGCGCGAGGAACGCCCTCTCCTTCAGGTTCGTCCGTTCTGAAAACAGCAGGGAAACGAACACCGATACCGGCCGCCCGACCAGGATCAGAAACGCCAACAACCAAAGCCCCTTGCCCAGCGTGGCGCCAAGATCCGCCGGCGCCACACGCCCTGATAGAATGATGAACAGCGAGGAGATGATCAGCGTCCGCAGGTTCTCCTTGAACTCGAGGATGTGCTTTACCGGGGCCGCACGCTGGTTGGCCAGCGCGATTCCGAGCACGGTCACCGTCAGCAGGCCCGCTTCCTTTTCCACTTGGTTGGAAGCGGTGAACGCCACCGCCACCACCGAGAGAAGGAACACCGGTTGCAGGTAATCCGGCACCAAGTGGTGCTTCAGCAGGAGCTCCACCCCTTTCGCCACAAGCAGCGCGCCCAAGACCCCGACGGCGATCATGATACCGATGGACTGCAAGGTTTCCGTTCTCGCCGCCACGAAATCCGGAGCCATCGCCACCTTGAACACCAGCACGCCGAGGATCGCGCCGATCGGATCGACGACGATGCCCTCCCATTTGACGATCGAGGCCATCTTGCGTGTCGGATTCACATGCCGTAACAATGGTGCGATCACCGTGGGACCCGTGACCGTTAGAATGGAGCCGATCAAGGCCGCGATCCGGATGTCATACCCGAGCAACTGCGCCATGAAAAACGTCGTCAGCCCGAAGGACAGCGCCACCGCCACGGTGCACAGCCGCAGGATCGGCAGACCGGACTCCCGCAGTTCGCGGAACTTCAGCGTCAACCCGCCTTCAAACAGAATGATCGCCACAAACAAACCCACCACCGAGAGCAACGGGCTCGATGTGCCGTCTCCCGCGGCCAGAAAAGCATCGATCCGCACGCCTGATATCCGGCCGAAGCCAAAACCGAAACCCAGCAAAAGAAGGATGGACGGCAACTTCATCCGCCACGCCAGCCATTGCGCGGCAACGCCCAAGCCAAGGATCCAAGTGAGATAAACCAGAGGTGACATGAAGTGCCCGAGCCTAACCCGCTGGCCATGGGTGGCGATGGAAAAATCTCCCGGCGCAGGCGTTCCGCCGGATCACCGGGAGTTTTTGACCGCCTCCTTGAGAGGACGCTTGAACACATAATTCTTCTCAACCACGCGCCCGTCCCTAGTAACGGTCCTGCGGGTCAGGCAACCGCTCGAAAACACGGCGAGCGCGGTGACGAGCAGACACATACTGGCGGCTTTCGCATGCATGGTGATGGAACAACCACCAACCAAACGCTCCGCCGGATGACAAGCCGAAAGGCTCAGCCACCACTTCCGCGCTTGAAAGATGCGCCGCTTCCGACGGGTAATCTGCCAATGCAATTTCCCACACCGGTCACGCGCCGCCACTTTTTGCAGACTGCCGGGTTCGCCGCCTCTGCCATGGCCCTGCGCGGCCAAGGGGTTCTCGCTGCGAACAATCAGGTCCGAATCGGACTGATCGGTTGCGGCAACCGGGGCAAGGGCTTGGCGGAACAGTTCGCCCGTGTGCCCGACACCCGGATCGTTGCCGTCTCAGATCCCGACACCGCGCACATGGACGAAGCCGTCGCCGTCGGCGGGCAATTCAGTGCCGCAAAAATCGGTCGGCACCGCGACTACCGGACGCTCCTTGAGCGCAGCGACATCGACGCGGTGATCATCGCCAGCCCTAACCACTGGCACGCGCTCCACACCATTCATGCCTGTCAGGCAGGCAAGGATATCTATGTCGAAAAGCCGGTCTCCCATGACATCTGGGAGGGCCGCCAAATGGTCGCCGCAGCAAAGCGCTACAACCGCGTCATCCAAGCCGGCACCCAGAACCGCTCGGACGTCGGGCTCATCAAGGCCTTCGATTTCATCCACCAGGGAAACATCGGCAAAATCAAGGCGGTTCGGGGGCTCTGTTTCAGAAACCGGTCATCCATCGGCAAAACCACCGAACCGATCCGGCCGCCCGCCACCGTGGACTATGATCTATGGCTGGGACCAGCCACGGACGAGCCCATCTACCGGCCGCAGTTCCACTACGACTGGCACTGGGATTACAACACGGGAAACGGCGACATCGGCAATCAGGGTCCCCACGAATTGGATTTGATCCGCTGGGTGCTCGGCGATCCCGCGATGCCCGCCAAAATGCAAGGCTTCGGCGGCCGCCATGCCTGGAACGACGCCGGAGAAACCGCCAATATGCAGGCCGCCTGGTTCACCCTCAACAAGGTGCCCGTCATCTTCGAGGTCAACAACATGTGGCTGAAGCCGGAACTCAATGCGGCCGCCTCGTTCAAAGGCATCCGCGTTGGAATCATCGTCACCTGCGAAGGCGGGGAGTTTCGCGGCGGTCGCGGCGGCGGCTACGTGCTCGGACCCGACGGCAAAACCAAACTCGCGAAATTTCCGGGCGATGCCGGAGGAAGCCACGCCCGGAACTTCATCGAAACCGTCCGCTCACGCCGCATGGAGGATCTGCGCGCGCCCATCGCCCAGGCCCATCAATCCGCAGCCCTCACCCACCTTGCCAATCTTTCACTCCGCAGCGGCGAGTCCCTCCCCATGGAAAAACTCCAAGCCGCCGTTCCAAACAACGCGGACCTTCACGACATCATCCGCCGCCAGCAACAACAATTACTGGACTGGAATCTCGACCTTCACTCCACTCCGTGCAGCCTAGGACCCGAACTGACCATCGATCCTGCGAACGAAACGGTCACCAGCCCGGAAAGCTCCCGGGAATTCTATCAGCGGGAGTTTCGCGCCGGATTCGAAGTGCCGGAAATCGGATAGAAAAGAGCCGGATTACCCGGCTTGAGGGGTGTCGAAACCCACGGATGTTCGTGAGTGGGCAGCAACGGCATTTCACGGGCCCCTTGGGGCACCCCCGTTTCAGGATTCGTTTCCCATCCAGGAATTGAGGATTTCCACGGCGGCAGCCTGATCGATCACCGCCTTCTGCCGGCGGGCGTTACGCCCGGCCTCCCGGAGTTTGGCGGCAGCGCTGACCGTGCTCAGGGATTCGTCCACAAACACCAACGGGACCGCGGGGATGCGTTCGCGGAGCAAACCGGCAAACGCCCGGACCTTCGCCGCGGACTCCCCCTCGCTGCCGTCCATCCGCAACGGCAGGCCGACCACCAGCGTGTGAATGCCTCGGATTTCCGCGAGCCGCGCGATGCGTTCCACGGGATCGGCCTTCGCCCGCTCGATCGTTTCCACCGGGTGCGCCAGAATGCCGAAGTCATCTGTGGCGGCGATGCCGATGCGCGCATCGCCATGATCGATGCCGAGCGCGGGATGCGGGGAGTTGGCGGCTGCCGGGTTCAGAAACCAGAACCTGCCCTCCCTCCCGCACGCTGGCAAGGGCGGATCCCCGGCAAGCAAAGCAAGTTTTTTGAAATTTCCTCACACTGGCGGATTGACAACCCGTCTCCGAGGCCTAGAGTTCGCGCCCCGAGCCGCCCGGCGGACGGATTCCAGAACCTTTATTGAGGCCACAGCCATGAGCAAACGCACCTATCAGCCCTCCAAGCGCACCCGGAAACAACAATTCGGCTTCCGCGCACGCATGGCCACCAAAGCCGGCCGCGACATCATCCGCCGCCGCCGCCAAAAAGGCCGCAAGCGTCTCGTGCCCAAGGGCGTCGAGATCCAATTCAGCCGTCACACGACGCAGCACGGCTCCTGATTTCCCGCGCCCTCGCCGCTACGGGTGCCTTCAGCAACCCCGCCATGCGACTCCCGCGGAAATCCAGTATGACAGCCCGCGCGGACTTCGTGCGGGTCAAAACCACCGGTCAGGCGAAAGCCGGCCGGTTTGTCATTTTAAGCACTCTGGCCGATCCCGCGCTCGGCACCCTGCGCACAGGCTTCATCACCACCAAGCGCAGCGGCAAAGCCCACGACCGCAACCTGCTGCGCCGCCGGTTCCGCGCTCTCGTCCAAACTCACGCACCGACATTCCCGGAAATCCGCCGGTTCCTCGTCACCATCGCCCGGCCCGGCGCCTCGCAGGCCAGCTTCGCAGAGCTCGAGGCCGACTGGCTCCGGCAGGCCCGCCGCCTCGGACTGATTCCCCGCCCTGCAGACCAACCGTGATCTCACGCATCCTCAGCGCCGTCATCCGGTTCGTGATCCGCTTCTACCAGCGGATCCTCAATCCGATGTTGAAAGCCGCAGCCGGCCCAGCTGCCGGCTGCCGCTTCGCTCCGACCTGCTCGCACTATTTCCTGGAAGCGGTCGAACTCCACGGCCCCTTCCGCGGCTCATGGTTCGGCATTTGCCGGATTTTCCGCTGTCATCCATGGGGCGGCAGTGGTTATGACCCCGTCCCGCCAGCCGATATTGCGGAGGCCCGCAAACATTCCTGTTCCTGCCACGGCGATTCACACCACTCCTAACACTTTCCTCCCTGCTTATGTACGATCGTAAAACATGGATCATTCTCGGCCTCTGCGGCGCCCTGCTCGCCGCCAACCTTTATTATTCCAGTCAGAACCAAAAGGCCGCGGCCGAAGCCAGAGCCCGTGAGGCCGCCGAACAGCAAAGCACTGCAGTGCTGCCGGACGTCCCCACCACCACCACCGCCGAGCTCACCATCGAAACCCCTCCCCCGCCGACCGAGGAGGAGCTGGTCGTCCTGAAAAACGACAAGATCACCTTCACCCTCTCCAACATCGGCGGCGGCATCAAATTCGCCGAATTCGAAAACGAATTCGACGTCGGCAGCAAAACCGACCACGTCCGGGCCAACCGATTCGGGGGTGGCCCCATCGGTGCCCTCGCCGGAGCCGGAGAAATCCCCGAAAATATTCCCTATGCCTACAAAGCCGAGGAATCCATCGAAGGCAAAAAGGCCGTTTACATCGCCAAACTCGCCTCCGGCCTGATCGCCAAGAAAACCTTCACCCTCAATGAAGGCCGCGAACCGGGGGCGCCCTACCTGCTCGACTTCGACCTGCAACTCGAAAACGCCGCCGCCACCACTCTCAACCTCAGCCAATGGAGCATCTTCCTCGGCGAGGCGGCTCCGCTCTATCAGGCGGAAGTCGGCCAGCAGACCGGCTTCTTCTGGCGCGAGGACCACAAGATCCACTTCGAGAACGGATCGGCGTTCAAAGGCGGCATGTTCGGCTCCGCCAAATCCATCATCACCAGCCCGGAGGACGATCAGGTCCAATACGCCGGTGTGACCAACCAGTTCTTCGCCACCGTGCTGCGGCCGAAGGAGCCTGTCGTCACTTCGATGTGGGGGAAATCCTCGCAAGTCGAGATCCCCAACGGCACCAAGCCGGTGACCTCGGTTCGCGCCGGTCTCCGCCTGCCCGCTACCACCCTCAACCCCGCGGAAAGCACCTCCTTCAGCTACCGCATCTTCATCGGGCCCAAGCACAACAACCTGCTCCGAAAAATGGAGAAACACTGGGGCGATGGCTGGGGGGACGTGATGCAATACGGCTGGTTCTGGTTCGTCTCCCGCCCGCTCAACTTCCTGCTCAACACTTATCACAGCTGGCTCGACGGCATTGCCAGAAACTGGTCGTGGGGCCTCGCCATCATCCTGCTCACCATCACCGTGCGCACCCTCATCTGGCCGCTCCACGCCAAGTCCACCCACACCATGAAGCGGATGGCCAAGCTCAAGCCGGAGATGGACAAGCTGAAGGAGAAATACGGCGACGATCCCAACAAGCTCAACACCGAGACCATGGGCCTGTATCGGAAATTCGGCATCAATCCGCTCGGCGGCTGCCTGCCGATGTTCATCCAGATTCCCATCTTCTTCGGCTTCTACCGGATGCTCCAATACGCCGTCGAGCTGCGCGGCCAGGGTTTCCTGTGGGTGGACGACCTCTCGCAGCCCGACACCCTGTGGCATGTGTCCGGCGTGCCGATCAACCTGCTGCCGGTGGTGATGGCGATCTCAAGCTTCGTCCAGATGAAGATGACACCGATGACTGGCGACAAGATGCAGCAACGCATCATGATGTTCATGCCCTTCATGTTCTTCTTCTTCTGTTATAACTTCGCCTCCGCCCTCGCCCTATACTGGACCACCCAGAACATCTTCTCCATCGGCCAGACATGGCTCATGAACAAGGTACCCGAGCCCGAGCTCAAGGCCCGGACCGGCGCCGGCAAAAAATCGTGGGTTCAACGCATGGCGGAAAAACAGGCCCAGCTGCAGAAAGCCCAGAAACAGGGTGGTGCCCGCCCCGGCGGCATGCGCGACGTCACACCGGACAAGAAGAAGCGCCCGCCGCGCACCGGCGGCTAAAGGATGCCCGACGGACCCGGAGCGATCGGGTTCTCCGTGTCAGAGTTGCTTGAGCATCACCTCCGCCATCTTCCTGCCAAGTTCGAGTTGGCCTTCGGTGTCGAAATGGGTGTTGTCCCGATGCGTGCTGAGGTCATCGGTGAGGACGAGCTCCGCGTTTTCATCATCAGCCGCCACTTGTTCCTGGGCGGCTTGCACGATCTTCGCGTGGTCGAAGACCCACGGGGTTTTCTTGAGCAGGCTGGAGGAGATTCTACCCATGACGATGGGCAGGTCGGGCCTGCCGGTTTGCTGGCGCACATCATTGAACATGCTTTTCAGATTGTCGCGATAGGCCTTCGCCATTTCCAGAGTCTCGGAGTCGGATTCACCCTGCATCCATAGCATGCCGGCCACCTTATAATCGACGTTGCCGGCTTCCATATTCTTCACGGCCTTGTGGAACCTCTCGATGAACCTGACATACATTTTTTCCCTGGGAATCCAGTGGCGGGCGAGCTTGGTGCCGCCTGCGGAGGTTTTCATCACCGCAATGGTCTTGTCCGGATGGGCCGCTGCGAGCCGATGAGTGAAAGCGAGTTCCGGTCCGAATTGCCCGCCGCGCCTCCTGGTGGTCGAATCAGTGCCGAGTGCCACCCAGCACTCACTCCGATTGTCCCAGATGACCCCGTTGGAGGGATGCGCCTCAAACGATTCGGGGAGTTCGCCGGCACGCCCGCACCCATCCATGTTCGACTGGCCGCCCAGTAGAAACAACAGGCAAGGCCTGTCCTTTGGAAGGGTGATGGCCGGGGACTCGACGGCCGGTTGTTCCGGCGCGGCCTGCAGGACCCCGATCGTGGCCAGCAACACGATGGAGGGAGAGAAGAGCTTCAATGCTTTGCGGATGAAACAATACATGTCGCGCAGGTTGGGGAAAACGGCAGTGCCTTTGCAATTTCAATTTTGCTTCACTACCAGCCACCAAGGCGGCACCCGCTACTCCGCACTCTCGAACACCCCGCCGCCTAACAGGCGTCCACCGTCGTAGAACGCGCAGATCTGCCCCGGCGCGATCGCCCGTTGCGGGCGGTTGAAAACCAAGCGTACCTTGTCCTCCCCGAGCGGTTCCATCACCGCCGGTTCCGCCTTCGCCCGGTAGCGCGGCTGCGCCTCGACCAAGCGCCGGGTATCGAACGGCTCGTTGATCGCCG
The DNA here is from genome assembly GCA_041549835.1 of Luteolibacter sp. Lineage (GTDB taxonomy): Bacteria > Verrucomicrobiota > Verrucomicrobiia > Verrucomicrobiales > Akkermansiaceae > Luteolibacter. The sequence goes on from JBFEQB010000018.1 coordinate 21,215, forward strand.
AAAGTGTGCCCACCGTGCACTCTTGGGCGTAGAGCCCTTCCGAATCCGGTGTGTCCCAGCCGACGATCAGGCGGTTTTTCGCCGGGTCTTTTCCCACCACCACGTAGGCCATGCCCTCGCGCGGCGAAGCGACACCGTGCCCCTTCCGCTGACCGAGCGTGTAGAGATGCAGCCCGTGATGTCTGCCGAGCACCTTGCCGGAAACGTCAACGATTTCTCCCGGCGCGTCCGGCACGTAGTGGCGGAGGAAATCACTCATCTTCACCTGACCGAGAAAACAAATCCCCTGGCTGTCCTTCTTTTCCGCCACCGGAAGATGGAAACGTTTCGCCACTCCACGCACCTCGGGTTTGAGCATTTCTCCTGTCGGGAAAAGCGCGTGCGCCGCCTGCCGCTGCGTCATCAGCGACAAGAAATAACTCTGATCCTTGTTCGGATCCGCACCCCGCAGGATGGCCGCCGATCCATCGGGAAGGTTTCTCCGACGCGCATAGTGACCGGTCGCCACCTGCTCGAACCCCTGCGACAGCGCGTAATCGAGAAACACGCCGAACTTCATTTCACGGTTGCACCAGACATCCGGGTTCGGCGTGATGCCGGCTCGGTAGCCCTCAACCAGATAGTCCACGATCCGGTCGCGGTAGGAATCGATCAGGTCGATCACGCGAAACTCAATACCGAGGGTCTTGGCCACCGCGCGGGCGTCCTCGATATCCTGCTCCCACGGACAGTCCCCGGGAATCCCCTCGTCGTTGATCCAGTTCTTCATGTAGCCCGCCGCCACCTCGTGCCCCTGCTCCACCAGCAACGCCGCCGCCACCGCGCTGTCCACGCCACCCGAGAGTCCCACCAACACCTTTGCCATGCGCAAGACTGGAACATCAGAACCCGATCGTCCAATACCGATCTTTCGAGTCCAGAGCCGGATCCGCGAAACGCACCGGCTTGATAAAAGCCCTGCGCCCTGCCAGTAGTCGTTTGGATGCAAGGCGCGTCCCACTCTATTTTCCAGCCATCACCATGATCCAGCGCATCCTTTCCGTTTCGATGATCGCCGCCCTTGGCCTTTTCCTCAATTTGTCGGCCCACGCGTTGTCCCCGCAGGTGGCGGACAGACCCAACATCATCATCCTCTACGCCGACGACATGGGCTACGGCGACCTCGGGGCCAACAACCCGAACTCGAAAATCCCCACCCCTCACCTTGACCGCCTCGCCGCCGAAGGCATGCGCTTTACCGACGGCCATTCGTCTTCCGGCATCTGTACCCCCTCACGCTATTCCCTCCTCACCGGGCGCCACCACTGGCGCGACTTCCACGGCATCGTCAAAACCCTTGGGCCCTCGGTCTTCCGGAAAGACCAGCTCACCCTGCCCGCCATGCTCCAGACAAAAGGCTACGCCACCGCCTGCATCGGGAAATGGCACCTCGGCTGGAATTGGGACGCCATCCGCAAACCCGGCAGCCCGAAAAACTCCATTCAACACACCGATTTCGATTGGTCCAAGCCCGTCCCTAACGGACCGCTGGACCACGGCTTCGACCATTATTTCGGCGACGCCGTCATCAACTTCCCACCTTACGCCTGGATCAACGACGACCGACTCGTCGATCCGCCCGACACCGTCTTGCGCGAAAACCCGATCAAGACCAAGGAAGGCGATTGGGAATGCCGGCCCGGGCCCGCCCGCTCAGACTGGGATTTCTACAAGGCCCTGCCGACCCTCACCAGCAAGGCCGTCGAATACGTCCGCTCCCGCAAGGGAAACCCGCAACCCTTCTTCCTCTATGTCCCGTTTCCCTCACCTCACGCGCCGATCATCCCGAACGCCGAGTTCGAAGGCAAATCCAAGGCCGGGCCTTTCGGCGACTTCGTCTTTCAAACCGATGATGCCTGCGGCCAAATCCTCGCCGCGCTCAGCGAAATCGGTGCCGAGGACCACACGCTCGTGATCTTCACCGCCGACAACGGCCCCGAGTTCTATGCCTACCCCCGCGATCAGAAATACGACCACTGGTCCGCCGCCCCCTTCCGTGGCCTCAAGCGCGACATCTACGAAGGGGGCCACCATGTGCCCTTCGTCATCAAGTGGCCCGGCATCACCCAACCCGGCCGCGTCTCGGGCGCGATGATCTCCCAGGTCGACTTCATCGCCACCGTCGCCTCCCTTCTCGGCTTCGAGCTTCCCGCAGACTCCGCGGAGGACTCCCACGATTTCCTGCCGTTTCTCCGCGGTGAAACCACCACCCCGCCGCGCGACGCCATCGTCCATAACACCAAGAAGGACCACTACGCCCTCCGACACGGCGACTGGTTGCTCATCGACGCCCAAACCGGCTACCTCCGTCCAGCCCCGGAAACATGGAACCAAAAACACAAGCAGCCCGCTGACGACACGCAGGAGGTCGAACTCTACAACCTCAAGGAAGATGTCCAACAGCGCCACAATCTCGCCGCCGAACATCCCGCAAGAGTCAAGGACATGCAGGCGCTGCTCGCCAAGATCCGCGCCCAAGGCCACTCCGCCCCGCGCCTCGACTGAGAGATGGCCGCCCCCGCCGGCATCGGATGGCTCTTCCCTATTCCTAATTCGGCGTTCACACTCCGTAGCATGCATTCGATGACAGGATTTGGCCGGGGTTCCGCGGCGACCGACGCGTGGCACTCCACGGTCGAAATCAGCGCCGTGAACCGCAAGCAGGCGGAGGTCGTGGTGCAGGCACCCCGCGAGCTCAATGAAATCGAGACCCGCATCCGCAAAACCGTGCTTGAGACCGTTTCTCGCGGGCGCATCCAGGTCTCGATCAATCTTGAACGCGCCGAGGGAGCCGCAGCCGCCATCCAAGTGGATGCCACGCTCGCCCACGCCTTTCACAACGCCTTCATTGAACTCGGCAAAACCGTCGGCCACCCGTTGCTTCCCTCCGCAGGCGATTACCTCCGCCAACCGGGAATCCTCACCCTCAGCAACGGTCAGATCCACGCCGAGGAAGCTTGGCTCGCCATCGAACCCGCCCTCAAGGACGCGCTTTCCAGTCTTGCCGCTATGCGGAAAACCGAGGGCTCCCATCTGAAGGAAGATTTCCTCGCGCGGCTGGCAATCCTCGCCGGATTCGCCGGAAAAATCGCCGCGGACGCCCCCGCCCGTCCGGTCCGCCAGCGCGAGCTTTTAGTCAAACGCCTCCGTGAGGCCGACCTCGACCTTGATCCCGCCGACGAACGGGTCGCCAAGGAAATCGCGCTCTTCGCCGACCGCTGCGACATCAGCGAGGAGCTCACCCGCTTGGATTCCCACTTCGCCAAATTCCGCGAATACCTCGACGCCGCCGAACCCTCGGGCCGCGCGCTGGATTTCCTCTGCCAGGAACTCTTCCGGGAATTCAACACCATCGGCTCCAAGGCCAACGACGCCAGCATCGCCCAAACCATCGTCGAAGCGAAAACCGAACTCGAGAAGATCCGCGAGCAGGTCCAGAACGTGGAATGAAGCCGCCCACCGCTTCGATCCAACGTCCTCCGCTTTACGGATGGGAATGAATGCCGTGGTGCTTTGAAACAAAAAAGCCGCCCCGGTTTCCCGAGACGGCTTGATTGGATGGGCATGGCGGTTGAAAACCGCCGCCACGATTACTTCTTCTTCGCGGCCTTTTTCGCAGCCTTCTTGGCCGGAGCCTTTTTGCCGGCTTTCTTCGCAGCCTTCTTCTTCACCGGCGCGGCGGAGCCATCGGAGATGGCGGCTTGCGCGGCGGCGAGGCGGGCGACTGGCACGCGGTAAGGCGAGCAGGACACGTAGTTCAGGCCGAGCTTGTGGCAGAACGTGACGGAGTCCGGATCACCACCGTGTTCACCGCAGATGCCGAGCTTGATGTTCGGGCGGGTGCTGCGGCCTTTGGCGACGGCGATTTCCATGAGCTGGCCGACACCGGTGGTGTCGAGCGTGGCAAACGGGTTCTTCTTGAAGACCTCCGCCTCGGTGTAGGGCATAAGGAACGCGCCCATGTCGTCGCGGCTGATGCCGAGTGCGGTCTGGGTGAGATCGTTGGTACCGAAGCTGAAGAACTCGGCGCCCTTGGCGATCTGGTCGGCGGTGAGCGCACCGCGCGGGACTTCGATCATGGTGCCGACCTGGTATTCGAAGGTGATCTTCTTGGCGGCCATGACTTCCTTGGCAACGCGGTGGACGATTTCCGCCTGGAGATCAAATTCCTTCGAGAAACCAACGAGCGGGATCATGACCTCGGGTTTGACCGGGATGTTCTTCTTGGCCACCGCGGCGGCGGCTTCGAAGATGGCACGGGCCTGCATCTCGGTGATCTCCGGATAGGCGACGCCGAGACGGCAACCGCGGTGGCCGAGCATCGGGTTCTGTTCATGAAGCTCGGCGCAGCGCTGGATGATGATTTCGACTTTGACACCGATTTTTCTCGCGAGATCCATTTGCTGCTCCTTGGTCTGCGGCAGGAACTCATGAAGCGGCGGATCCAGAAGGCGGATGGTCGCCGGGAAACCCTTGAGGGTTTTGAAGATGCCGGTGAAGTCCTTGCGCTGATAAGGCAGCAGCTTGGCGAGGGCGGCCTTGCGGGCACCCAGGTCGGTGGCGAGGATCATCTCACGCATGGCGTCGATGCGGTCACCCTCGAAGAACATGTGCTCGGTGCGGGTGAGGCCGATGCCGGTGGCGCCGAAGGCCATGGCAATGCGGGTCTGCTCGGGGGTGTCAGCATTGGTGCGAACGCCCAACTTGGTGGCTTGCGCACACCATTCCATGAGTTGGAGGAAGTGCTTGAACTTCTCGGTCTTCTTGGCGGCCTTGCTGTTGCTGACGATGCCGGTGATGATTTCCGAAGGAGCGGTCTTGAGCTGGCCGCCATAGACGGTGCCGGAGGTGCCGTCTATGGACATGTAGTCGCCTTCCTTGAAGACCTGGCCGGCTGCGGTGACCGTGAGTTTCTCATAGTCGATCTCCACGGCGGAGGCGCCGCAGACACAGACCTTGCCCATCTGGCGGGCGACGAGTGCGGCGTGCGAGGAAACCCCGCCCTTGGCGGTGAGGATGCCTTCGGCGGCGATCATGCCGCGGAGGTCTTCCGGGCTGGTCTCGGTGCGGACGAGCAGGACTTTCTCACCGTGGGCTTCCGCGGCTTCGGCGCGGTCGGCGTTCAGGTAGATCTTGCCGGAAGCGGCACCCGGGCCGGCGGGAAGGCCGGTGGCGAGCACCTTGGCCTTCTTGACGTCGGCGAGATCGAAGATCGGGGCAAGCAGTTGGTCGAGCTGGTCGGCCGGGTTGCGCAGAACGGCGGTTTTCCAGTCGATGAGTTTCTCCTTGTACATGTCCATGGAGAACTTCAGAGCGGCGGCGGCGGTGCGCTTGCCGTTGCGGGTCTGAAGCATGAACAGCTTGCCTTCCTGAATGGTGAACTCGACGTCCTGCACATCCTTGAAATGTTTTTCAAGGATCGAGCGGACTTTCATCAGTTCGGCATAACTCTTGGGCATTTGTTTCTTCAACTCGGAGACGGGCTCCGGAGTGCGGACACCGGCGACGACATCCTCACCCTGGGCGTTGAGGAGGAATTCACCGTAGAATTCGTTCGCACCGTTGGCGGGGTTGCGGGTGAAGGCGACACCGGAACCGGAGGTCTTGCCGGTGTTACCGTAGACCATGGCCTGCACGTTGACGGCAGTGCCCCACTCGGCGGGGATGTTGTACTTGCGCCGATAGACGATCGCGCGGTCGTTCATCCAGGAACCGAAGACGGCGCCGGCGGCACCGCGGAGCTGGTCCCACGGGCTGGCGGGGAAGCTGTGGCCGGTGCGCGTTTTGACGAGCGCCTTGAAACGCTTGACGAGCTCCATCTGATCTTCGGCGGTAAGCTCGGAATCAATGATATCCTTGCCGTATTTCTCGTGTTTGAATTCCTCGATGACCACTTCGAAGGGTTCGTGATCCTCGCCTTCGGTCTTCTGCACGCCGAGCACGACGTCGCCATACATCTGGACGAAGCGGCGGTAGCAATCCCATGCGAAGCGCTCGTTTTTGGTAGCGATGGCGAGCGACTTCACGGTCTCGTCGTTGAGACCGAGGTTGAGAATGGTGTCCATCATACCGGGCATCGAGTCACGCGCGCCGGAGCGCACGGCGACGAGCAGTGGCATGCCCTTGGCATCGCCGAACTTGCAGCCCATGATCTTCTCCATGTTCTTGATGCCGGCTTCCATCTGGCTCTGGAGCACGGCCGGATAGGTTTTTTTGTGGGCGTAGAAGTAGGTGCAGACCTCGGTGGTGGCGGTGAATCCCGGAGGCACCGGCAGGCCGATGCGGGTCATCTCGGCGAGGTTAGCGCCCTTGCCGCCGAGAAGCGCCTTCATGGTGCCGTTGCCGTCAGCCTTGCCCGCGCCCCAGGTGTAAACGTATTTGGTTTTCTTGTTAGGGGCGGATTTTTTCGCTGCGGACTTTTTGGCGGCGGGTTTCGCAGCCTTCTTTTTGGTAGCCATCGTAATGATTGGGTATCGTGTGGTTTAACGTGAAAAGCCGGCACCTGGGGAGGAACGAGGCCATCCGGTCCGGCGAAATGCGCGGGAGGCTAGGCGGGGATTCGCCGCCTTGTCAATGAACCAGTTGTGTGTTTTCCCGCAGCATCTGGCGGGCTTCGACACTCATGAGATGCTCTGTGGCGGCGCTCTGTGAGCGCCGATGCCAATGAGAAAGCGCGAAGCTTCTTCCCCGTGGTTCGTTCAGGGCAACTCATTTGCGGCGACGGTCATAGACCGCCGCTACAATCCGGCATCAACGCAGGCCGCGAAGCAACAGCTCGGCGTTGGTTTTGGTCCCCTTGAGGTTGGTGAGCAAGGTCTCGATGGCATCGCCGATGGGAAGGCCGGCGAGCTGGCGGCGGAGATCCACCACCTTGAGGAATTCGTCCGGGTGATAGAGCCGGTCGTCGTTGCGGGTACCGGACTGCGGGATGTGGATGGCGGGAAACACACGGCGCTCGGCGAGTTCGCGGTCGAGCCGGACCTCCATGTTGCCGGTACCCTTGAACTCCTCAAACACCACATCATCGAGCCGGCTTTCGGTTTCCACCAGCGCGGTGGCGAGGATCGTGAGCGATCCACCTTCCTCAACGTTGCGTGCGGTGCCGAAGAATTTCCGTGATTTCTGCAAGGCCACCGGGCTCACGCCGCCGGAGCCGATCGGGCCGCTGCCCTGCATCGCCGAGTTGTGGCCGCGGGCGAGGCGCGTCAGGCTGTCGAGCAACAGGATGACGTCCTTGCCGAGCTCCACCAGACGCTTGGCGCGCTCGAGCACGAGATCGGCGACCTGCGCATGGCGGCGCGGGGACTCATCGAAGGTGGAGGCATAAACGCGCGCGCCGGCGGTTTCCTCGAAGTCGGTGACTTCCTCGGGCCGCTCGTCGAGCAACAGGATGATCAGCTCGGCATCCGGGTGGTTGAGGCGGATCGAGCGGGCGATCTGTTTGAGCAGGATGGTTTTGCCACCGCGCGGCGGGGCGACGATGATGCCGCGCTGACCCTTGCCGAGCGGCGCGATCAGATCGATGACGCGGACACCGAGGAAATCATCGCCCTCGCCTTCCAAGTGGATGCGCTGGTCCGGGAACAGCGGGGTCAGTTTGTCGAACTCCGTGCGCGCCTGAAAATCGGCAACGGGCATCCCCTCGACTTCCAGCACTTCGTGGGCGGAAAGGTATTTGTCGCGCTCGCGCGGCGCGCGGACGCGCACCTTGATCATTTGTCCGACTCGCAGGCCGAGCTCTCGCAGCATGTTGGTCCCGATATGGATGTCATCCGGGCTCGGCCGGAAGCTGCGCTCGGGATCGCGCAGCATCGCGAAGTTTTCCTTGGTCTGCTCAAGCACGCCTTCGCACACCAGCCCGGTGCCTTCATGACCGAAGAAACACAGGAGCTCGTAGATCAACTGGCTCTTCGCGATGCCGCCCTGAATGCGGGCCGGCGAGGCCTCGGCCATCGCCTGCAGCTCGGCCAGCGACTTGAGGCGGAACTGGTTGATATCGATGGAAGCTGGGGCGGGCGTGACCACCGCGGAGGCGGCTGAAGCCGGGGCGGCTTCGGATTCGTTGGAGAGAGTCATGGGGAATTCCTGAGAGAAACGACGGATTTGCGAACGGAGAACGGATGGAGGACCTTCGTTCCAGAAAACCACGTCCGCGAGGGACATCTTTTCCTGAACCGGAAGTTGGGCGGCGAGAATGGATTCAATCAGATCATCCTCGAAGTTGCCTCGGGCCTTGAGCCGCTGGATTTGCGTGGCGCGGGATGAGGCGACGACGAGCACTTGGTCTTGGCCGAAGTCGAATCCCTTTTCGAAGAACAGCGGGACATCCGCGATGAACAGATCCGCGCCCCGTGTAGCAGCCTTCTCCAGAGAATCAAGACATTCCTGTTTGACCCGCGGATGGAGGATGGCCTCCAGACGCAACCTCGCCGCCTGGTCCGCAAACACCCGGCCGCGCAGGAAATGCCGGTCGACCCGCCCTTCCGCATCCAGCGCCTGATCGCCGAAAGCCTCCAACACGATGGCCGCCACCTCCGGATCCGCCTCCAGCAAGCGGTGCACGGCCACATCGCAGTCGAAGATCACCACCGATGGCAAATACTCGCGCAAAAACCGGCAGACTGTCGATTTTCCCGAGGCTATCCCGCCTGTCAGTGCCATCACTCGCATATTTGGAAATATCGGAATGGAAGCGATGGAGCACAAGAACCAATCCAAACTGGCGGCCAACGCTCGACAGAGCCGCGCGCTGGCGATTGACATTCAACCCGGCGCAAGCCGGTTCCGTCTATTGAGTGATACCGCTGATCCGGAAGAAGGCGCGGTCCGGTGGACTTCCGCTGGCCGGATTCCATCTCGCGCCAACGGTTTCATCGGTCTCCTCCGCCAACCAATTCACTCCACCAATCGGATGCCAATTGACGAAGTCCGTGCTGACCTCGATCCGGTAGTCCAATGCATAGATCCTGTCGGTGGGGGCTTTGCGATACACGAACTCAGGAACGGCTGGTGACGGCTCCTCAGGTGGTGCAGGCAGCAGGTTCGATTCAACTTGGAGTGTCGGATTTGTGCCCGGCACCCACTTGAGCTTTGCTTGGCCGAGAAGTGGCATAGGTTGTCCTGCAGAGAGAGTAGTAAAGGAGCCCTTACCACTGTAGCTGATGCCAGAAGCACTGGAGGCGTATGCTCTGAAATAGTAAGTGACATCAGGGTTCAATCCCGTCACACTCACTGTGAATGGCTCCGCCGGGTCCGTGATAACAGCTGATGCAGCCGCTCCTGAGCCAAGCACCGGATTGACGGTCTCGTTATCGGTGTAGAAGAAACCTCTGGCCAGGACCGGATTTCCCCCGTCACTTAACACGTCGCCGCCAAGGGTAGCAGATATCGAAGTGATGTCCGTAGCGGTGGGATCCTCCACTAAGATGGGTGCCTGTTTCGGCAAAGTGGTGAAGTTCCCGACATTACTGTAACTCGTGCCGGCAAGATTGGTGGCATACGCCCTGAAATAGTATGCCGTATTAGGCAGCAACCCTGTCACATCCACCGTGAACGGGCCAAAAGCCCCGGCGGCGGGTGAAACGATCTGAGTCACCCCCGGGCCATCAATCACCGGAGCCGTGCTCGAGTCAGTGGTGTAAACAACGCCCACTTGATCAACGTTTGTGGGTTCATCACTGCCAACAGTGCCGCCCAACGTAACCGTCGTCACGTAACGATTGGTGACGGTGGTGGCCGTGACGATGAGCGGCGGGACATATAAGGTCTCGAATTGGCGCTCCTCACCATAGCTTGTGCTGCCACCGTCGGTGGCATATGCTCTGAAATAGTAGACAGTTTTAGATACTAATCCGTTCACATCCACCGTGAATACACCTGTCGATCCTGTGGCCTCCACCTTGAACAGTTTCGGGTCATTTCCATCGATAACCAGTTCTGTGTTAGGATCATCACTGTAAAGGACGCCCTTTTCGGTCACCGGCGCACCTCCGTCACTGGAAACGGCACCACCAAGCCTAGCGCTGATTACAGCGATGTCCACAGCCTCGGATGTCGTGACCGTAAGTGACTGCAAGGTGGTGAAAAACGCGTAGGGTGTGCTGTAAGCGGTGCCTGCGGAGTTGATGGCGTAGGCTTTGAAGGTGTAGCCGGTGTTGGCGGTCAGCCCCGAAATATTGGCTGAGAGCGGACCCAGCCCAACTCCAGCATCGATGACTTGGATCACGCCGGAGTCACCGACCATCGGATTGCTGTTGGCCGCGGTGGGAGAGTAGATAAAGCCCCGCTCGGTGATTGTTGCGGCCCCGTCGTCGGTCACCTCGGCACCCAGGGTGGCCGTGGTCGCGGTGATGTCCGTGAGGGTCGGCGCAGTGATCGTGGCCAAGGCTCCCGAAGTCGTGAACGTTCCTAGGGGCGAGTAGGAAATGCCTAGGAAAGTATACGCGAAGGCCTTGTAAGAATAGGTGGTCGCCGGCAAAAGCCCGGTAGCGCTGAGGGTGAAGACTCCTGTCCCGGGGGATGGCGCGGCAAACGCGATCACGTCTAGACCTCCCATCTCCGGATCCGGATTGGTGTCGGCAGGGGAGAAAACCACCCCACGCTGCAGGATTGTAAGTCCACCGCTGCTGGTCACATTGCCGCCAAGCGTCGCGGAAGATGAGGTAACGGCCGTGTGGGTCGGTGAAGTGACGGTCGCATCCGTCGGTGTGGTGAATGTGCCCACCTCGGAAGTGTAACTCGTGCCCACCGCATTGATGGCATACGCCCTGAAGGAATAGGTGGCATCCTTCGCGAGGATCTCGGTGCTTACGGTGAAGGCGCCTGTCGTTCCAGCACCACCAGAAATCTGGATCACTTCACTGCCGCCGATGAACGGGTTGTCATTGCTGCTGGCGACCGAATACACCACACCTCTATCGGTGATGGGTGACCCACCGTCACTGGTGACGTTGCCACCAAGATTCGCAGAGATCTCTCCCGGGAAACCCGTGATGACGAGGCTGCCGCTGGTCGGCGAAGTGACCGTGGGAACTGTGACGGGAGGCAGGGCGGGCGTGGTGAACGTGGAAACCCGAGAACTGTAGAACGTCCCAAGGCTTGTGATCGCATAGCCCCGGTAAGAGTATTGCGTGTTGTCCGCAAGTCCCGTCACCGGGACCGTAAACGTGCCAACACCCTCCGTCGACACCGCTCGGATCACTCCCGGCCAGTCAAGCATAGGGTACGAATTGGTCGAGGTAGCGGAATAGATCACACCGGTCTCGTAGATAAACCCAGCGATGCCGGAGAACGGGTCGCTCTCAATCGTGGCGCCCAACGTGGCGGAATTGCTGGTGATGTCCGCGCTGGTGGGATCGGTCACCGCGAAGGTCGCCACGGTGGGGTCCGAGCCCACATTGAACTCCTGTTGGTTGGTCAAACCGTCACCATCCGGATCCGCATCGGGCCCGGAGATGGAGTCGTTCGCTGAATCCTCAGGAAACAGTGACAATTTCCATGAAGCGTAGCTCACCGACATCTCGACCGGAACCTTTAGCGTAACGGTGGAAAGATCCGCCTGCGACTGATAATTGGCATACCGGCTGTATCTTAGCACGATATGGCCGTTGATCGTGAGCGGGGGCGCTGGATTTCCAAGAAGCGCTCCGCCAATCGTGCCATACGAATAATTCATCGTGCTGCTCATGTCGAAGGAGATCGACGATTCATTCGCTTTCACCCGGAAATTGTAGCTGATTTGCCTACCGGTATCATCTTCAACCAAGATATCGATGAAGTCAGCGGAACTCGCCAAGCCACGGCTCACCAGATTGTCCCAAGTGAGGGTCAGTGGCAGGTAAGGATCGAATTTGAGCCTGCCATCCACCCATTTCTGCGGGACGGGCGGTCTGGAGGGCTCTTCAAGGGATGTCAGTGAGCGGACCAGCCAATTCGGCGTCTTCTGACCCACGTTAAGTGTCCCATTGGGAACCATGTCGTGTTCCACGGCTGCATACCCCCTTCCGGTGGGGGAATTGGCGAAGGTTGGATACTCCACCGTATAAACGCCGGGAGCGATGTCTCTTTCGAGGGCGCTGCCGTCCCCGGGATTCGGAAAATTTTTCTCCAGATAGTAGAGCGACAAGGGGTATTCCGCAGAGGTTCCATCCGATTTGCTGTAATAGAACAGGCTGGAAAAATCCCGGAACAAGGTCGGGCGGACGATGCTGGAGTTTGCTGGCGCGGCGGTCACACGCACGTTGGAGCCGGTTTTCGGCCTCACATTCACCGCCTTGGTGTTTTGGTCTATGGTGCTGTCGGCAATTCCCAGAAGGCTGCCATCCGCCATCAGAAGGGGAGGGACGACTTGAAACGTATCGGGCGGAGCCGGAACTTCCCCAATCATTGGAATTGCACTCGAGTCATTACGGTCAGCCATCGGGAAGCCGTCTTCATAGACGTCGGTATAGCCATCCACATCCCCATCGACATCGGGCACGCTCCCATCCGCCAGGATCATCCGATACCTGCCATTTTGGAATTTCGCCTGTTCCGAGCCGGTTTGAAGAACCTCCCGTTCGGTCATCAGGTAAATCCGGGTCCCGCTGGATTGCAAATATTCATCCTGCAACTCGGCCATCCATTCACGCCACGCGACAGCATATTCAGTAACCTGTCCCATGGCACCGGACGCCAATGCCAGCGAAACCAACAGCCATTTTACGAGCGCCATGGGAAACCTCGGTTCCTTCAACCGGAATAGGGCGGAATATGTCATCTTGGTCTTGTCTTTGGAATCATCTCAAGGAAGCGACACTTGCGATTATTGCATCGGTGGGAGCACACCGAGATCGGCGACGCCGGCACCGGAATCCGCCGAAACCGGGACCGCCCCACTCGCATCGGTCCCGCGGAGCGGACGACCGGTGGGATCGATGATCTGGGCCGTGACGAAGACAATCAGGTTGCTCTTGATGTGGTTCTCCGACCTGGACTGGAACAAGCGGCCGATGAAGGGAATATCACCGAGAATCGGCACCTTGTCCTCCACGTTCTGGACGTCCTCACGCATCAAGCCCCCGATCGCGACGGTGTAGCCGTCATAGATGGTCAAGGCGGTGTTGACCCGGCGGGTCGAGAACACCGGCATTTCAATGCGGTTTTCCGTGATGACTACCTGGATCGGATTGCCAAAGGCATCGGTGCCACTCGAGGCGATTGGGCTGCCGTAGTTGATGAATCCTTCAAACTCGACGATTTCCGGCACAAAGCGGAGGTCGATCATGAAGTCGTTCTCGCCAATCGTAGGCTCGATCTCCAAGGTGATTCCGGTGTTGCGGGTCTCGAAGGCCGTGGGAGTGGCGGGAGTGACGGGGAAGGAGCTACTGGAAGTGCCGCCCTCAAGGAATCCACCGCCACCACCGAAACTCGACGTGCCAACTGAAGTGGGGAGTTCCGGGGGTTCGTATTCGGTCGGGTAGATGAATTCACGGATGACCTCGATGGTGGCCTTCTGTCCTGAGCGAGCGGTCACCGAGGGCGCAGTCATGAGATCCGCCCCCTTCTTCTGGGAGAGTCCACGCATCATCACCTGCATCTGGGCATCCGAGAAGAGGCCCGTGAGCGACATGATGCCCGGGGCCACATTGGAGGTATCCGCATTCCGGTAGGGATTGTTGAGGATGGCGTCGATTGAGTTCCTCGAAATCGCGGCGTCACCGGACCTCAATCCCCCGGTGGCGATGTTTGAAACCGTCTGATCAGCGGCCGCGGGGATACCGGGAATGTTCGTGTAATCGATCGGGCTGGTGAAATCGGCATTGGTGCGGGCCGTGCCGTTGCCCACCGTTCCACCACTCCCGAAGAGGTTCCCGCCGGAATTCCCGAACGGTCCGATGATCCAGTCGAATCCGAGTTCTTCGCCATCTTCCTGGCTGATCTCCACGAACTTGGTGGTGATCTTGACCTGCTTCGGCTGCCTTTTGGTGATTGCGTCGACCAGTTGCTCCACCTTGTCGAGCTCGCTGGGAGTATTGGTGACCAAAAGGACGCTGCTGCTGAGAGTGGCGGAAGCACCTTCCGGGAAGGCGATGCCGGACTTCATGAGCAATTCCTTGATCGGAGGGCGGGGTTTGATGGCCGAGGCCCCGCTGCTGCCGGCGTCCGCGAAGGGATCCAAATCAACACCGCCATCACCGCCATCACCGCTATCGAGTGAGGCCGAGAAATCCGGTGGCACCGTGAAGTTACGGGTGAAGAAATCCTCGCCGGTCTCGGTCTGAGGCACGAGCGTGACCGCGAAATCGTCCACCTTGTAGCGGAGCTTGGTGGCATCGCAGATGTATTTGAGCGCCACGGCGAGCGGCACGTTGCGGACGCGGAGTTCGCGAATCCGGAGTGCGCCCGGATCGCCGCCGGTCGCGGGGAAGCCTTCGGCTAGACCTTCAGCCGCATCAAGCCCCATGTCACCGGCAGCGGCCGCACGCGGACGACGCACCACGAAGTTCACGCCCTTGCGGGCCGGATCGAGCTCAAGCGTATCGAGTTCGGCGGAACGCAGGCGGAGGAAATCGATGGCTTCCTCAACCGAGGTGTCCTCGAAGTCGATACGCGGGATGATGATGCGCTTGAGCTTTTCGGTGATGTAAGCGATCCCGCTGCCACCGCCGTCAGGCACTCCCTGAGTGCGGTCGAATACCGGGGCGTCGGCGGGAACGGAAAGCTCCCATGCGGCGTCCACCTGCATCAGGAGGTCGGCGCGGGTATGATCATAGGCGGCGCGGTAGTAATCGGCCTTTGCTTGGGAAAGCCGCTCCAAGCCACGGCGGGCGGCCGTGTTGTAGGGATCGATGCGGATGACGTTCTCGTATTCGCGCTTGGCGTCGTCGAATTTGCCGAGGTTGTAATTGCCCTCGGCGGTGTAAAGCGTGCGGCGCACCTTGTCGACGTTCTGGGTGTGCTCGTAGGTCAGCGCGGGATTGGTGCGGATCGGGTCATCGAGGTAGCCGAGTTCGCGGGTTGCGGCGGCATTGCCGGGATCCGTGGAGATGACGCCTTCAAGGAGGGTACGGGCCTCAGTGTATTTGCCGACCTTGCGGTGCTCCATGGCAAGCGCGACGCTGGCATCCGCGTAGTTGGCTTTGTAGCTGTCACGGCGGTCCGCGAACATCGGAGCATCCGGCACCTTGTCGAGCGCCTGCTTGTATTTGTCCACAGCCTGCTGGAAATCGCCCTGCACATACGCCTCACGACCTTCGGCGAGGAGGCGGTCACCTTCGGCCACAGCTTGCTGGCGACGGACCATTTCCCGTTGGGCAAGGCTGCTGTATTCATAGCCGGTTTCCCCGGCATTCGCCACAGTGATGATAACAGGCATGGTGGATGCCGCAGCCATTAGCGCGACGGCGGTGCGACTTGAGCGATACATGGGCGTCTTTTGCATGGTAGGGTGAGCGTTTCTGGAGATGTTTTGGAGGTTTGGAAAGCGTTTTTTGAAGTTCCTGTTACGAGATACCGGGCATGGTGCCTTTGTTGATCTCGACGGTCTTGGGATTCCCCTGAGCGTCAGTGAATTCCACAGTGATGGAGTCGGGAGTGACCTTCTTGAGGAGATAGTCCTTCTTCGGAGAATCCGGCGGCAGGGTGAAGGTGGTGTTTTCCTCGATCTTGAATTCCTCGCCACTCATTCCGAGCGCTTCCAACGAGAGGATGGCGCTGCGGTCGAACTGGAGGAATTCGTTGACCCGGCTCTCGCTCAGCGGGGAGGGCAATTCGTAGACGGTGCCTTTTTTGTTCGGTCTCTGGTCTTCGATGCGCACCCAGGTCACTTCCATTTCCACGTTGATCCTCTCATTGAGTTCCCTTCGGACCTCCGAGCCCAGCAGCTTGAATCGGTTGGCCATCGGTTCCTTGGGGAAAAACATTCCCTCCGGCTTGACCATCGCACCCGCCGGGATCTTGTTGGTCCGGCCTTTGCCATCCCTGTAGCTGAAGGGAAACGCGCCATCCGAACCATAGCCGGGCCGGATGGCCCATGTCAGACTCTCATCCTCGACATACATGAGCTTGGCGATGAGCGCAGGATGGGATTTGCCGTTGTTCGGATCGGTTTTCGCGGCAAATTCCTCCTGATTGGAGAATCCATCGGAGTCGGGATCACGATCCGGGGAATCGGCAAAGCCGGGATCGATCCGGTTCTCAAGCCACCAGATATTCGGAATCGGGGCATGTACGGGCTCGTCCTTGAGGAGATCGATCGCCTTTTCGGGGTCGCTGCTTTTGATGAAGAGCGCAAGTCCGGTGAAGAGGTCCACCGGGCGCTCACCGTCCAGAGCCTGCTTCCAGGTCCGGTCAAGCTTCATGGATTGCAGGGCTTTGGGAATCAGATCCGCGTCAACAACGGCGGCGTTGTCATTACCAGCGCCTTTGAGGCCGAGAGCGAAATCCTGATCGACACCGCCGTTCTTGGACCAACCAAGGTAGACAATGCCGAGAGCGACGACTGCGGCTCCGCCGAGCGCGGCTTTTTCATAATTCTTGGAGAACCAGGACATGACAGGAGAATGGGCTGTGGATCGGGGTTAAGGGAGTTTCTTGGCCGGCAGGAACTGCATGAGGTCGAGCCTGAGGAAGACCTGCAGTTCTTCGTTGCCGAGGACTTGGGAGAGGATGCGGCTGGAATCGGCGACCGGAGCCGGAGCGGACTCCTCGGCGGGGGCCGCTTCCTCAGTGGTGGCCTCGTCACCCGGGAGCACGAATCCTCCGAAAGCATCATCGGCGGGGGCCTCAACGTCGGGGGCTGTGGGCCTGTCAAACTTGGCATCGGCGGCACGTGGGGGATCCTCTTTTTCGTTCGTCACGCGGAGGCAACGGATCACGGCGTAATATCCGTCGGTCTTGACGAGCGAGGAGAGAAACCCGCCGACGGCTTTCTCGGAGCCTTTGAAAGTGATCTCGAGAGGCAGCTTGCGTGCCACATCGGAGGCTTGGGGTTTGAATTCCTTGCCTTCTTCCTCCGCCAGAACCGGGCGATGGAGGTTTATAAGTTCGGTGGCGCCGGACTCCGCGAGGGCCAGCATCAGGTTTTTGGTTCCCTTGAGTTGAAAGTCGAGAATTCCGGTTGCCTTTCCTTGGGCCAGAATGGTCTTGTACTTTTCAAAGCCACAGAAGAACGGCTCCGGGACCTGGGTTCCGGCATCGTCGAAGGCCTTGCGGACTTCGTCGTTCGCCGCTTTCAGGCGATTGGTGAACTCGGCTGGAGAGACGTTCTTCAACTCCTCGGGACGGAATCCCTCAAAACCGGCTTGAAGCGCTTCGGTCGCCTTGCGGTATTCATCGAGCGCTTTGATCTTGCCATCGAGGTTTTCCCGTTTCGGATAGAGCGGGAGGCGCTCAAAAGCCGAAGCCTCTTGTGCGGCGGAGTCGAAATCCGCCTTGGCGAGATCGTATTGCGTCGCTCCTTTGGAACCGGCCACATAGAGCAACACCAACGCGACGAGGGTCCCCCCGCTGAGGGCCGCCAAAAACTTGTTATCCTTGATCCAACTCATAAATCAGATGGGCGATTGATTGAAAAACTTCACTTGATGACGACCTCGCGGGCCAGAGGAAGGGTGATTTCGAAAGGTTGAGCGAGATCGCCGCTGTTGGCGGAAACCAAGGTGATCGTCATGATTTTCCCGAGGTTCTGATCGTCGAGCAGGTTGATCGCCTGTTTGGGGGATTTGGGATCGGGAATGGTGAAGTTAAAGATCCCCGACTTGTCGCCCAAGTGTTTGAGCATCTCGGACACGAGGTTCTGGCTTTTGGGGTTTTCCCGCCAGAAACCCTTGATCCGGATGGCATTCGCGGTGACCTCGAGTTTCGGAGCCGGGGCATTCCGCCTCGGTCTCCCGGTGGGTGGCTCGGGCTTGATTTCCACCAGCGGACTGCTGCCATACGGCGCGGTGGCAAACTCGGGCTTCACGAGAGATTTTCCGTTCCGGGTTTTCTTGGGATCGAATGCGGGGTCGAGCGCTTTCGCCGCATCAAACCCGGTGATCGGTTCCAGATCGGTCAGCCAGACCGCGTCGCTGGCGAAAGCCCCGCGAACTTCGGCGAGCAGATCCACCCAAAACACGTGGTCCGCCTCGGCGCCGGTGTAAGCGCTCGCGATCTGCCGGAGCGCGCTTTCTTTCTTGAGCGCACCGCCGATCTTGGTTTTCAGGGGGGCCAGATTGTCGCGTTGTTCCATCATGCTGCGCGCAAGATCCTCGGCCTTGGAGGCGGCGACGTTTTGGAAGACCGCCCAAGCCGCCATTCCGCCGATCAAAACGGCGGCGGCCGCAATCAAGAAAGGCTTCCGGCGATCCTCAGCACGGGATTGCTCGACGGCGACAGGCACAAGGTCGATGTTGATCTCGGATTTACCGATGCCACGGAGGCCGAGGCCGACCAATTCGCCCATCAGGTGGCCTTCGCGCTGGACCACGGCGGCATCCACGCCCTTGCCGACGGCCACGTTGCGGACCGGATTGAAGTATTCGACGGGGAGGTTGAGCTTTTCCTGAAAAAACTCCAGCGTGTAGGGAAGGTTGGCTCCACCGCCAGCGAGAAGAATCCGACGCGGAGCGCTACCTCCGTGCTGGCTGCGGTAGTAATTCGTGGTCCGTGCGATCTCCGCGGGCAATCGGCTGAGCGCGTTGCGGATGACCATCGCCAGCGCGGCAACGGCTTCATCCAGTTGCTCGGTGTGACCACCGCCCAAGGCCACGAGGCCATTGGAGGTTTTCTGATGCTCGGCTTCAACAAACGAAACATTGTATTCCTTGGCGATCGCCGCGGTGACCGAAGCCCCGCCGACGGCAATACTGCGGGTGAAGAACCGCTTGCCTTCGATGTAGAGCAGGTTGCTGGTCTTGGCCCCGATATCAATGATGAGGGTCGGTTCTTCGGGATGGCCGTATGTGGAACGGAAAGCGTTGTAAACGGCCATCGGCGCCACATCGACTTCGCTGGTCGAAAGACCGCTATCGTTCACCGCGCCATTGATTTCATCGAGCGCATCGGCTTTGATGGCCACGATGACAAACTCCTTCTCTGCGGCACCTTCAATGAGCTCGTAGTCCCAAACCACTTCGTCCAGCGGGAACGGCACGTGTTGCTGGGCTTCGAAGGTGACGAGTTGTTCGAGATTCTCCTCCTGGATCGGCGGCAATTTGACGAACCGCGTGAAGACCGTCTGGCCGGAAATGGCGTAGCGGACCTTCGCTTTGCCAACCTTCATCCTCTCCTCGAGATTGGCGATCGCCACCCGGGTCTGCGGAATCCGGGAAGCATCCATCGAAGGGTCAGCGACGATGGATTCGGAATCATAGCCCTTGAGCACCAGTCCGCCGGTTTTTGAAACTTCGAAGACGGCCATGCTGATGCGCTGGGATCCGATATTGAGGGCGACGGTAGTCTGGTTATCAGCCATGATGCGTGGGAGGAGGAGGATTGGAATGCGAAAACGGGTGGATTCGGAATAATTGCGGGCTCCCTGAGCTATCTCCGGTTTTCATTAATTTCCGCGTAACGATCCCACCACATGTTGCTGAAGGGGGTTTCCGACTTATTAAGAAGAGGCACCGCATCACTGCGGGAAATCTTGGAGGATGCCATGCCCCACCAGCCGACCCTGCCCCTGCTGGTTTCCGCCGCGACTTTCTCGCCATTCACCAGAACCTCGTAGCCGACGTATTCGACAGCGCTCTTGCCACTGCGGCTCATGCCGGTGAGACGCTTGATGGACGCCGGGGACAGATAGACCGAGCAGTAGATATCCTCCCCGAGAGGAATATTGACGTGTTCGACGTCCTTGGTGAGAAGCAACATGGTGCCGGATTTTTCCGGGTTTTTCACGGCGACATACCATTTCACCAAAAGCCTGTCGCAGGTCTTGGACTTCGGCTCGGGAGCGAGGGAAACCTTGAGCTTGACCTCGATTTCCAACCAGTCCTTCGGCTTGAAGCCTTTTTGTTTTCCACCGCTGAACTCCGGAGACTGGAGGTCATCGAAAGAAGGTTTGTCTCCGACCACCTTGGCGGACTGCGCAAAGGCACCACCGATCGAGAGGCCAGCGATGATCGCGGAAGCGGAAAGTGAAAGGGATTTTCGAAGCAAGACGTTCATGCGTGTTGGATTTGAGCGAGGCTAGAAACCGGCCATTGGGTTGACCAGAGAAAATGACGGATTTTTGGAAAATTCCGCCGACGGGCAAAGGCTGGGAAAGCAGCCTCCGCACGAACGGTTGACGAACCGGCATCCGCCACGCATCACTCGGACATGGCGCATGCGGATTTTCTTCTGGACCATGGAAAGACCAATATCGTGGGGAGCTTTGGTGGCACCAGCGACCTGCTCGAAGCGAATCCGTCCACCATCCTGGATATCTGCGACCTCGCAGAAGTGCGTCTGGACCTTCTCCCGGCCGCTTCGGGAACCGTGAAATCCTCGCCGTGGCGACATTTGGAAGGCACTCCCCTACTGTTCACCGCCCGGCGGATCGAGGAAGGCGGCGCACTCGCCCTGAACGCCATGGAACGGATGGCCCTGCTTCACGACGTGCTGGATGAGGCGGCCTGCATCGACATCGAGGTGGCGTCCATCGACGAGATGAAGTCCCTCACCGGAACCCTCCGCTTGCGCGGGATCCCTTGGATTGCCTCGTTCCATGATTTCAAAAAACTTCCGGACACCCGGGTATTGGAAGACGCCGCGAAACAAGCGCTGGATGCCGGAGCGAATGCCTTCAAGTCCGCCGCGTTTCTCCACTGCCCGGCGGATGTCGCGCGCCTCGCGGAGTTCCAACTCGCGGACCATGGCCTGCCCGTCGCCACCATGGGCATGGGGCCGCTGGCCCCGGTCTCGCGATTACTCTGCGCGCAGTGCGGCAGTGTCCTGAACTACGGCTACATCGGCAAAACCCCGACCGCCCCCGGACAGTGGGATGCCGGTTTGCTGAAACGGGCGGTCGCCCGGCTCGCGCCGTTCCGCTCCTAACCGACCACCTCGACCGGTGCGTCCGGCAGGGCCCTGAGAAAGGCCTTGCCGTATCGCTTTGTTAGAATCCGGTTGTCGAGGATGCAGACCAGCCCCTTGTCGCGCCCGGTGCGGATCAGGCGACCCACGCCCTGGCGCAGCTTGAGGATCGCCTCCGGCACCGAGTAATCCATGAACGGGTTCCCGCCGGCGGCCTCGATGGCCTCCAGCCGCGATGCCGTCAGAGGGTGGTCCGGCACGGCGAAAGGCAGACGCGTGACAACCACATTGGAGAGCGCCTCGCCCGGCACGTCCACGCCCGTCCAGAAGCTGTCCGTGCCGAATAAGACGCTGTGCACGTCGTTGCGGAATTCCTCGATCATCCTGTGCCGCGGCATCCCCTCGCCCTGCATCAGCACACGCCAGCCCTGCTGCTTGAAAAACTTCTCCAACCGCTGCGCCGCATCGCGCATCGTGCGGTAGCTGGTGAACAACACGAAGGCCCGCCCGTCGCTTTCCAGAACCGCCTGCCGGATGCCATCGGCGAGCAGTTCGTCGTATTTCGGCGTCCCGGGATCCGGCACCGACTTGTAAATCCGGACGCGCATCTGGCGCGGGTAGTCGAAGGGGCTCCCGATGCACAGCGCCCGCGCCTTCTCCGCCCCCACACGGCCGCGGAAGTAGCCGAGCTGCGGGTCGCCCACGCCGAGCGTGGCGCTTGTCAGAACAAGACTCTTGCCGGGGCCGAAAAGCAGCGGCCGAAGCCGGTCCGCCACATTTACGGGAGCGGCGTGCAGGCTGTATTGCGTTTCGTCGCGGCCACCGCGTTCCACCCAGTAAACGCTGTCATCGGTGGCATGATCGAGAAACGCCGTCACCGATCCATGTGCCTCGCGCAAGCGCCGGGACACTTCCTGCAGCTCGGAGCGCGTCGTTTCGCCCTCCACGTCCGCCGCCAGCGCGTCGATCTCCTGCCACAGCCGGCGCAGCGGGCCGGCCAGCGTGTTAGGAACGACTTCCGGCTCCCTCACGCGGCATTCCTTGGAAAAATTCCCGAACTTCGAGACATCGCCCACGTGGTGGAAAAATCCATCCGACGCCATCAGCGCCTCCTCCACCGCCGCCATCGCGGAAGCCTTGCGGAATGACTTCAGCAAGCCCTTGCGCGTCTTCGGATGATAGAGCCGCTGCAGGTCGAAACGCAGCCCGGCCTGGGAAACCCGCAGACCTAACTGAACCGCCGCCACCTGCTCGATCGTGTGTGCCTCGTCGAGCACCGCGAAGTCGTTGGGAAACAGGAAACCTTTCATCCTCCGGGCTTCCTCGTCGGCCTCCTCCATCTCGGTGTTGAGCAGCGCGAAGAACAAGGTGTGGTTCACCACCACCAGCTTCGCATCCGCCGCCGCCTTGCGCGCCTCCTGGAAAAAACAATTCCCGCGCGGCCCGCAATTCCGCGACGTGCAGAGGTGCGCCTCGCTGCACACCTGCAGCCAGACCTTCATCTGCGGCTGGAAATCCAGATCGCTCAGCGTGCCGTCGCGCGTCCGTTCCGCCCATTGCCGGATCGCCTCCAGTTCGTGGTTTTCCGAGTTGGTGAACAGGTCTCCCGTTTGCTCGAGCGCACGCCGCAGCCTCAGCGGGCAGAGATAATTCTGGCGCCCCTTGAGCAGCACCGCCGGCAGTTCGTCGCCCACCAGCTTTCTAACAATCGGGATGTCCTTGCGCACGAGTTGCTCCTGCAGGTTGATCGTGTGGGTGGAAATCACCCCCTTGCGGCCGGTTTCCAGCGCGAAACGCGCGGCCGGTAACAGGTAGGCCAACGATTTTCCCACGCCCGTGCCCGCCTCCGCCACCAGTGGCTCGGATTTCAGCAACGCCTCGGCCACCGCCACCGCCAATTCCTGCTGTTGTGGCCGGAATTCGAAATCCCGCGATTTCGCCAGGATCCCCTTCGTCGAAAACGCCTCCCGCACCGAGTCGCAAAACCCGGGCACCGGTTGGCCGTCTGTAAGGGAAATCATGTCCCGCGCATCGCATCCGGCAATCGACCTGCTGCCAAGCCGCAAGTTCATTCCCGGCCACAACGCGCTCGACACCCCGGCCCCACGCCCGCCAATCTCCCCAGCACCCGGCCCTCTCCATGACCCACCTCCGCAGCCACCACCGGCGATTCCTCCTCATCCTCGCGCTCGCCGCGATGGGCGCGGGGCTCTGCTCCCTGCTGGTCCCCATGGAAAACCGTTCGGTCGCCCAACAACTCGTCGGATTCCCGGATTCAGACGTCCGGGCCCAGCATGCGCGCCCGATCATCCTGGCGGCATTGGCTTTCCTGCCCGCACTCGCCGCACTCGTCTACGCCCTCGGCGGCACGCTCGACCGCTACATCGCCCGCCGTTTTCTCGGGATTTTCGCCATCTGCCTGTCCGCGCTCTTCATGATCTGGCTGCTGCTCGACCTGACGGACAACATCGGCGATTTCCGTCACTCCGGGAACATCCCCGCGACCATCGCCATCTACTACACCACCCGCCTGCCCGCCATCCTGCTGCTGCTGCTGCCCTACAGCCTGCTGCTCGCGCTGCTCGAATCGCTCGGCAAACTCTCCACCAACCGGGAAATCATCGCCATCATCCAGTCCGGCCGCGGAGTGCTGCGCACCACCGCGCCCCTCATCATCGCCGGCGCGTTTTGCACCCTGCTCACTCTCGGCCTGAACTACCATTGGGCCCCCATCGCCGAGGGCAGCCAAGGTGAAATCCTCGATGCGGCCACCGGCAAGGAAGCCACCAAAGCGTCCAAAGTGCTCTATCGGAACCGCAACGACCGCCGCCTCTGGATGGTCAGCTCGTTCCCCCCGGACTATCAGAAAGGCCAACCCCTGCTCGGTGTCGAAGTCACCATCACCAACGATCAGCAACGCATCGAGTCCCGGCTCTCCGCCAGTCATGCGCGGTGGGACCGTGCGACCCGCGAGTGGACTTTTGAGGACGCCGTCATCTGCCGCTACTCACCGGGAAACCCTCCGGTGTTCGAAAAGACCGACGGCCCTCTGATCGTCAGCGGTTGGTCGGAGACTCCATGGCAGATCATCAAACCCGGCCTCAGCGCCGAATTCCTCGGCATCCCCGACCTCAACGCCTGGCTGCGCTCCAATGCGCTCCACCCGCAGTCCGCGGACCCCTCCCCCTACCTCACCCACTGGCACTACCGCTGGGCGTTTCCCTTCACCTGCCTCGTCACGGTGCTGCTGGCCACGCCGCTGGCCATCCACTTTTCCCGGCGCGGTGCGGGCGGCGGCGTCTTCCTCGCCGTGGTCCTCTCCGCCCTCATGCTGCTGGTCAACACCATCGTTCTGGCCTTCGGTGAAGCTGGCACCCTCAAGCCCGTGCTCGCCGCATGGCTGCCCAACGGCGGATTCGCCCTGATCGGCATCTACCTCTACCGCCGCCGCATCACCGGCCGCCCGATCTATCACTCACTCCGCAGATTCTGCAGACTCCTCATGCCCGGGTGAACCGCCGGATTCTCCCATCCTCAATTTCCAATCTCAAATTCCCATGGCCTTCGCAGATTCTTGGCACGTCCGCTCCCGCTCCCGTGAATGCGCCGCCACCCAGCGACCCTTCACCGATGGCGAAATCATCGTCACCGCCCTCTTCCCCGACCCCGAATCCTCCGGCTACCTGCGCCGTGATTTCTCCCTCGACGCTTGGAACGAACGCCCCGAAGACGCGGAAAAACCCTTCTCCTTCTGGAAAACCACCTTCTCCGCCCCATCCGGCACGCAACATGAGGACCCGGTCGAAAAACTCAGCGCCGAGGAAATCCTCGCCCGTCTCGTCGAGGAGGATGAAGACCACACCGAGAACACCCGCTACATCCTCGCCGTCATGCTGGAGCGCCAGAAACTCCTCCGCGAGACCGACCACCAACGCACCCCCAACGGCATCCTCCGCGTTTACGAGCACCGGAAAACCGGCGAGGTCTTTCTCGTCCGCGATCCCGACATCCCGCTCGCCGAAGTCGAGGCAGTCCAGAACGAGGTCTTCATATTGTTAGAAAACAACGGCCGCATGCCCGAACCGGAGGTCGAGGCCGCAGCAACCCCGGACGAGCCGGACATGCCCGAAGAAACCATCCCCGACGACATTGAACCGGACGAAGAGCCCGATTCGACCGAAGAGGAGGAACAAACCCCCTAACGAACTCAGGCAAGTGTGAAATGGCCAGGCACAGATCCCTCTAAACGATCCGCGCAACTCTGCTTGTGCGCATCTGCGGTGATCCTATCGATCGGATGCCTGATCCTTCCTCTAATCGGCATGCAGCGAGTCCACGTCGAGTTTGTCCCGTCGGGTATCCGTGCCAGAATACTAGCGGAACAAATGGCAGGCCCGGTTTTGATGATTCTCGTCACTGCCTCGATGTTCGTTCTCATACTCCGTCAAAGCAAACCCTCGGTATCACTATCCCGGGTAAGCACCGCAAGTGGTTTGAAGACCAAATTTCCCAGGTCGCATACGGGAAATCGAATGACTAATCATACTTCCCTTGCCCTCCTCACACCCTCTTCATCGCCAATCCCCCTTCCACTTCCTCACCTTTCCCTCCAGACTTTCTCCATGATTTCCCTCTCCGAACACCTTTTCTGGGATGTGGACCGCGCGTCCATCGACCCCGAAACCCACGCCGCATGGCTGGTGAAACGGGTACTCGAATACGGCCGTTGGTCGGATTGGCAGTCCCTCGTCGCCCACTACGGCAAACCCCGCCTCGCGGAAATCGCCACCACCATCCGGAGCCTCCAACCCCGCGCGCTCGCCTTCTGCCAGGCATGGTTCCAACTCCCGCTCTCCGCCTTCCGATGCTTCACTTCGAATCCGTCCCGGACTCCGTCCGAAATCTACTGACACAGCTGGCCCCCGCCCCGGCACTTGCGGATTTCGCCCTCGGCGGCGGGACCTCACTCGCCTTGCGCTTCGGCCACCGCATTTCCGTGGACCTCGACTTTTTCACCCCCCGGGAATTCGACCCCGGACAGCTCACCGGCCAACTCGCGATCGAAGGCGCCACCCAGATCAACCGAGCGGGCAACTCCCTCACACTGGACGCCTGCGGCACCAAGTTGGACTTCCTCCGCCATGCCTATCCCCTGCTCGCCCCGCCGGACGAGATCGAGGGCATCCGCCTCCTTTCGCTCCGGGACGTCGCCGCCATGAAACTCAACGCCATCGCCAACCGCGGCGCAAAAAAGGATTTCTTCGATCTCGTCGAACTCCAGCGCCACCATCCGCTGCCCGCAATGATCGAATGGTTTGAAGCCAAGTATCGCTCCGCCGACCGCTTCACCGTCATCCGCAGCCTCGCATGGTTCGAGGACGCCGATGCGGAACCCGACCCCGTTTCCCTCGGCGGAGCCGATTGGCAATCCGTCAAAACCTCCATCCGGGCCATCGTCTCCGAGCTGACCTGAAGCCCCGCAGTTCCTCTCCCGCTCCAACCCTCCTTATGCCAGACGGCTCTCTACTCCTGCTCGGTCTCTCCGGTCCGGAACTCACCCCGGAAGAAGCCGCGTTGTTCCGCCGCCTCCAGCCTGCGGGCTACGTCCTGTTCACGCGCAACATCGTCTCCCCGCAGCAAACCCGCCAACTCACTGACGACCTCCGCGACCTGTCCACCACCGACCTGCCCGTCATCGCCATCGACCAGGAAGGCGGCCGCGTCACGCGCACCAAGGAAATCGCCCCCGCCGCGCCCTCGGCACCCGCCCTCGCCGCCCGCAAGGACATGGGCCTCATCGCCGATGCCGGAGCCTTCACCGGCGACCTGCTCCGTCTGTTAGGCTGCAACATGAACTTTGCGCCGATCCTTGATCTCGATCATTTCCCGGACCAGCAAAACGCCCTGCGCGGCCGTTGCTGGGGACGTGATCCCCAGCGCGTCATCGACTACGCCGGCCACTGGAACCGCTGGCTGCGCAAACGCTCCATCGCCGGCTGCGCCAAACATTTCCCCGCCGGCGGCCGTGCCCTCTCCGACCCGCACCACGACCTGCCATCCTCGCCCGCCACGCTCGACGAACTGCTCCGCGAAGACATCATCCCCTACACCGCGCTGATGCCGGAGATCGACGCCATCATGCTCGCCCACGTCGAGTTTCCCAACATCGATCCGGAGTTCCCCGCCTCGCTCTCGCCGCGCGTGATCCGCCGTTTCTTGCGCGACCAGCTCGGCTTCGACCATCACCTCATACTCACCGACGACCTCGACATGGGTGCCATCACCACCCGCTACGGCCGCGGCGAGGATGTGAAACTCGCCATCGCCGCCGGCAACGACCTCGCCATGATCTGCCACCGCACCGACACCGCGGAAGCCGCCGCCCGTGCCGTCGCCGAGCTCCCACACCATGTCACTGAGGAAGCGCGCGACCGAGTCCAACGCTTCCGCCGGAAAAAACTCCACCCGCCGCTCCAATGGTCGGACGAAAAATGGGCCGCCGCCTGCACCGCCCTCGCCACGCTCGCCGCCGAGTTTCCCGCTGTGTCCGAAACTCCGGTCAACAGCCCGGTGGAGGACTATTGAAACAATAGTCCCTCCCTCACCCCCAAACGCTTCCAATTCCCAGCACTCCCGCGCGGAGTTTTTCGGAAATTTAATGAACTTGCCGGAATGTCGGGCGACGCTAAGTTCCCCGCGTTCCAGCCTCACCCATGTCCACCCTCACCACCACTCTCCAAGTGATC
>JBFEQB010000019.1:0-48125 GCA_041549835.1 Luteolibacter sp.
GGTGTCATGACGACGGGTTTTGTGGACTTGAGGCGCGGTTTTGGTGCGGGCGCGGGGGTTTCGGGAACCGTGGGTGCGGCTTCGGCAAGAGCGGGAGGCTCGGTTCGCGAGGGTTTCCGAATCCACTGCCAGCTGCCGAGGCCCGCGATGGCGATGCACAGCGAAAGGATGGCGAACATCGGCATCTTGGATGTGCCGGGGCGCTTGAGCGGCTTGAGTGCCGGGGCGGTGGCTTTGGCCACCAGGTGTCCGGCGGGTGGTGGCGGCTCGATTCCGACGGAAGCGGCGAGCATTTCACGGGCCTCATGAAGACTGGTCGTGGAGGCGGCGTTCCGCAGCCAGTTGACCCATCCGCCTAGGCCGCGGCCCGCTTGGTCATTGACGATTTGGCCGGTCCAGCCCATGACCTCCTCGGTGAGTGCGACGATGGATTCCAGTCCCCGGTTGCTGTCTTGGCGCCCCAGCCACTTGAACGGGGAGATCCAGAACGTGAAACCGCGGCCGCTTTCCTCATTGCCAACCACGATGGTCTGGAGGTCAGTTTCCACCCAGACGGCTTCCTCGGCGAAGATTTGAGACAGCAGCTCGCAGACTTCGAGCGCCTTGGTGATCAGCTCGGTGGTGGACTCCACCGGCATGTTTTGCCCCTGAAGAATCAGCGGCAGGGCCTCTCCCTCGACCCACTCGGTAGCGATGAATGGCATGCCATCCACGGGATCGCAGCCACCGCAGATGGCGGCGCGCAGCGCCGGGTGCTGGATTCCCGCGAGACGGCTGATCGCGATGCCGTAGGCGACCTGCTCGTCGTCCTGGAGGCCGTCCCCGCTTTCTCCGAAAGGAAAGAAGCGCCGGACCGCCACCGGTTTGCCGGTTTCCGTATCGAGTGCGCGAAACACGATCCCGGATTCGTCCTGGATGATCAGATCTTCAATTTGGAAACGCCGAATCACAGGCCCGTTTGTAACAGGAATGTTGTGGCAGGCAAAGCCGCCATCATGGGAGAGGAGGAATTGCCGCATCTTCGGCAAGCGCGGCGGATTCAATGCGGGCGAAATGATGAGGCCGGTGGAAATCCGGATCACCGTCACCGAGGTCCGCGGCGGAGAGAAACCGCTGCGCTGGAGATTCAAGAATCATCGTGACGTTGATGCGGGACTCTGGACCGAAATCCAGCCGTGCCTTGAGCAAATCCAGCGGGATGGCCATGGCGGCGACCCACGCACCATCGGGTGCCATGTCCGAGAACGTGGCCACCTCCGGCATGGCGATGTCCGTTTCTTCCTCTCGCACGCGGGGAGCGGTGAATTCGCAGGACCACCAGGCGCCGTTGGGGGCAAGATTGAACTCGAAATAACGTCCGCTCACCGGATCGGCGATGAAGAGCTCCGCGACGTCATGTTGCCACAGGCCGGCCTGAAAGTCGCCGGGGCGGGCCAGCGGGTGGAGGCTGGCGGGCTGGCGATGGTGGGCAATGAACCACAGTCTGTGCGAATCCATGGCGAGGGAAAACGCGGCTGGCGGGTCCACGGGCGCGCCATGCCAGTCCTTGAGGAGGCCGAGCATCGGAACGTCCAGTTTACCCCATGTCAAAGGGCGCGGGCTGGTGAAAATCGTCATGCGTGAGATTTCCCCGGGGACCGCGCATTTGTCGAGGCGCGAGCACGAATCCCGCAAAGGCAAATATTCAGGGATTCAAAAATACTTCAAAAATTCATCGCAATTAAGAAATCGATATGTTTTCTACGCGTTGACCAATTTCACCCATGGCCCGTCCTCGTCCCGGATTTTACAGCACCATCGAATACATCGGCCCTCGCCCGCAGAAGCCGAAACGCCCGCAATTCTTCGGCGGCTGGGTGATTCTGGTCATCGCGGTGGGAATCGGTTGTTGGTTTGGCCGGCCCTTGGTTCCTTTCCTGAAGGCGACGCAGGAGGGCGTCTCGATGGAACAGGCGGAAATCCTGATTTCCTCGCTGGAAAGCTCACCGGATTCCGGCCACCGGCTTGCGGCCGCCGCCTTGGCGCACTCGGGCGAAAACATCGTTTACGATCCCGCATACTACAAAATAGCCTATCCGGACGGTGATATCGCTCCCGGCAAGGGCGCGGCGGCGGATGTGGTGATCCGCTGCCTGCGGAAACTCGGAACCGATCTTCAAAAGGAAGTCCACGAGGACATGGCGGAACATTTCCGTTTCTATCCGCAATTGTGGAATGCGATGGGACCCGACACGAACATCGATCACCGCCGCGTGGCAAACCTTCAGCGCTTCTTCGAGCGCAAAGGCGAAACCCTTCCCCCCAGTCGTGATCCGGCCGACTATCGTCCGGGAGACATCGTCATCTGGTCGCTGGCCAATGCGGACAAGCACATCGGCATCGTGGTTCCCGGCCCCGGAATTCACATGGGTGAGTCATGGGTGGTCCACAACATCGGGACCGGCGTGAAATGGGACAACACCCTGTTCGACTACAAGATCGAAGCCCACTTCCGATATGCGCCCGGCGGGTCGGTGAAGACTGTGGCTGCGGAACTGCAGGATAAAACTCCGGTGCCCTCCATCTGATCAGGGAGTGGCGAGCGGCGCTGTTATCTCGCGGGCGGCTCGTCACCGAGAATCCGGTCCAAGTCCGCCACGCGTTCCCACGGGCAGCGTTTGCGCTGGTATTTTTTCCACACGATGTCGCGCAGCTCGCGCCAGACCGGTTCGGGCACCGGTTTGATATCGGTCCACGTGGGATTGCGTTTCTGCATGGTGGTCATGATGGTCCATCGGGTGCCGATGTAGTTCGCCCGGTAGTAAACCTTGCCCTCGTCGGTGTTTTCGAACCACTCGTGACTTTCCATGGCGGGAGCGTGGCCTGCCAGGACTGGGGAAACAAGCGGGGAATCCGGTGACAGAACGTGGACCGTGCCACGCGTATCCGTTATGTCTCACGCCATGAAAACGCCCGCCCTCCTAAAAACGCCCGCCCTCCTGTTAGCCCTGGCCCTGCCCGCCGCCGCCACCAATGTGGTCTTCATCATGGCCGACGACCTCGGCTACATGGACACCGGGTTCAACAACCCGGAGACGTTTTACGAGACTCCCAACCTGAACGGGCTTGCGAAACAAGGCGTTCGCTTCACCGCCGGATACGCCGCCTGTCCGGTGTGCTCCCCCACCCGCTCGTCCATCCTCACCGGCCAATACCCGGCGCGCACCCGCAACACCGACTTCTTCGGCGCGGCGAACGGATTCCAAGAGCTTCCGGAGGATCTCACCGATCCGAAATCCGGGAACTTCAGGCACCACAAGAACCGCCCGGTGCTTCCGGCGCCGTATTTGAGCCGCTTGGCCGCCTCCCACACCACGCTTGCGGAGGCGTTCAAGGCCAAAGGCTACGCGACCATGCACGCCGGCAAGTGGCACCTCGGGTTCGAGGGATCGTGGCCGGAGGATCACGGGTTCGACGTCAACATCGGCGGCATGGAGGGTGGCGGACCGTATACCGGGAAAAAATATTTCTCGCCCTACGGAAACCCGGCCATTCCCGACGGGCCCGATGGCGAACACCTGCCCGACCGCTTGGCCACCGAAGTCTCCAAATTCATCACCGCCCACAAGGACCAGCCGTTCTTCGTTTATCTGCCCTTCTACTCCGTGCACACGCCCTTGATGGGTCGGCCGGAACTGGTGGAGAAATACCAGGCAAAGAAGGACAAGCTGGGTCTCACGGCCGCCTTCAGCCCCGAGCCGCCGCGCGAGAACCGCACGGTGCAGGAACACGCGGTTTACGCCGCCATGGTGGACGCCATGGACCAAGCTGTGGGCAAGGTGCTCAAGAGCATCGACGACAACGGTTTGACGGACGATACCATCGTCATCTTCTTCTCTGACAACGGCGGCCTCTCCACCTCTGAGGGTTCGCCCACCAGCAACCTCCCCTACCGCGCCGGCAAGGGCTGGACTTATGAGGGTGGGATCCGCGAGCCGTTGCTGGTGCGCTGGCCCGGCAAGGCGAAACCCGGCAGCACCTGTGACGCGCCCGTCACCTCCACCGATTTCTATCCGACTCTTCTGGAGGCCTGTGGCTTTCCTCTCCAGCCGGAGCAACACAAGGATGGCGTGAGTTTCTTCGACCTCTTGAAAAACCCGGGCGCGAAACACGAGCGCGCGCCGCTGTTCTGGCACTACCCGCACTGGGGCAACCAAGGCGGCATCCCTTCCTCCGCCGTCCGTGATGGCGACTGGAAGCTCATCGTGTTCTATTTCAAGAAAAGCCCCGAACTCTACAACCTCGCCACCGATCCGGGGGAGCGGAACAACCTCACCGCGGAAAACCCGGCCAAACTCGCGGAGCTCCAAGCCAAGCTCGACGCCTTCCTCAAGGACACCGACGCCCTCATGCCGATCCCGAATCCGCAGCCGAAAAAGCCGTTCGACAAATGGTGACCCGTTATGCCTGGCAGGCAGATCAACAGGACTTGTACCCGATTACCGGTGCCGACCCTTTCGATTGGAGAGCTCTATCCCCGTTCTTTTTTGTCAGTCGGGACTGGCCCTTGATATGCGAAGCCCTGTCATCGTGAAATGACCGCCTCCCGCCAGACTGACAAATCTTTGTTTTTGTTCCACTGGTGACACATGGTTCAAGGGCATGCGTCCGGTTTAATGTGCAACCGATGTCCGCGGCCCGAACCATGAATGAGCCAACGGCTATTAAAGGCTGTTGGCCAAGGATTCATGCGTATGGAATCATTCGTCGCGCTGGTAAGGATAATCAAACACCACCTTTTGCACCAGCTTCAGTCCTGCTTCATCCGCAAATTGCTTCACCTCGTTGGGGGCGATCGTCCCGGACCAGCGCTGCTTGCCATGCTGGACCGCAACCGCCTGATTCGTGGGATCTATGCCCACCACCGAGATCAGCTTGCCCTGCAGGTCGGTAATCACCCGGACCTCCGGGCTGGCGGTGAACACCACCTCACCATTCACCTTGGCCTCAAGCAAGCCCTTGCGCCTCAGCGACATCTCGAACACATGATTCCCCCACTTCTGCGAGTAGGCCAGATTGCCGAGCTGATTCTGACTGATATCCACCACTGATCCCCAACTCGCAGGAGACAAGCCCGACCACCAAACCTGCCCGTTCTCAACATCGAGATGAATGCCGTGCATCCGTTCCACATAACCCGCCATCGCTAAAATCATCGGCCCGTAGCCGTCGGAATTCGACAACGACGGCGTGCCGGTGTCAGGATCAAGCTGCTGGGAAAACCGGCCGTTGCGCATCAACACCGGCAACAACTTGCGTCCGAGCAACGTGACCTCCGCATGGTGCCCATAACGCTCGAGCGCATGGATCGCCCGCTGATATGTCAGCCCTTGCGGCTGACCACTCCAATTGTTGCGTGGCCTGCTCAGGAACAACTCCTCGTTGCGCGCGATTGATGCCAATGGCACCGGCGTCCAGAACTCCTCGGGATTGAGCAGATGATGCTTGATGAAGGCATCCGCCATCTCCTGCGTGAACAGGCCATACCACATGCAACGCAGATTGTTGTGGATCAATTCCGGCAATATCTTGCCATCACGGTCACGATCAAAACAGGCATGCCGCTTCGGGTCCCATAGCTTGTCGATCACGCGCTGACGCACGTCATCCGCCGCCTGCTGCCATTTTGCTTCCTCTCCCGTGCCCAGCTCGCGGGCGATCTTGGCCAACACCGCGCGGCCGCTGTAGCTGTAGGCCATGATGTCCATCGATTGGAATGGCGCCTTGGAACCATCGCTCAGCGCGGGGATCCCCGGCGCATCCGTCCCCGGTGCTTGCTCATAGGGCCAGTTTTCAGGCACCCCCCGAAGATGCAGCCGCGTGCAGCCGTCCTCACCAGTATCCCAGACACACCAGGTCTCCAACAAGCCGTCGCCATTCGAATCCCTCACCCGCCACAGATAGGCGTCGTGCCCTTCAAGCGCCGTCGCCAACTGCTTTAGGTAGTCGCGGTTCTTCCCCACCCAGAAATACATCCGCCACGCCGGCTCGGGAAAACAATAGCCCTGAAACATCCGGAAATCCGCGACCAGATCATGCTCGGGCTTCCATTGGTGGCCGGGGGGAAACCCATTTTCCTTCCACCCCATCTCCGCTACCATCGAGCCCTTGATCACCATGCCCGGCAAACGGCCGTCGTCGCGCTGGCCACGCATGAACAATACCTGGTTGTTCAACGCCACCTGCAGGTCGTGCGTGGCAAACATCTCGCCCCCCATCGGCTGGGTCTCAAGCCAGGCATTGTTATAGCCGCCACCCTCGACCAAAATCGTCATCCCCGGTGCAAACTCTCTGAGATTCGCACTGAGCTGCCTCATCCCCTTGTCATACAGCAACTGCAGCCGGGGATCGTCGGTCGTGAACGACACCGAGGTCTCCATATCCACCGGAATCATCGACGGGTGCAAGCCGTCTGCTCGTGAAATCCCCCCCCCCGCCAGCACTACAGCGGTAACAAGCATTACTTGGATCTTTGCCATGCTCCATTCTGGACCGCCCATGGCATGATGTCCAGAGCTCACGGATTCACATTTCAGCTGCTTCTGAATCTGCTGTGAATCGGGCCGGTGGGCAGGGTGGTTTCAGCCGGAAGACCGGACAAATCCACGGCATGCGGCCCGTGACGCTGAGCGAGGCGGTGAAATCAGCCGGTTTTTCGGAGGTGTTTGAGAGGAAGTAAACCTCGTGATTCGGCACGGAGCGGTGCTTGAACACGATCCCGCCGCTCTTGCCGATGCCGAATTTCCCGGCACCCGCCGCGGTACAGGCGAGACCGGCACCACTCGACACGACAAGGTCCGGTGCCTCGCCCATGTCCGCGGATCCAAGTTGAAGTCGTGATCGTTGTTGCGATTGCTTGATTGGTGCAAATCGACCCACGCTGATCTCGTGCGTAAAAGCGTGTGGTCGCGTCGAATTCCCTGCAATCAGCTCACAAATGAGTAATCGTAGGGTTTGCGCATCTCCCGCTCAACATAGCTGTTGGCCTCGTCGGCATGTTCGCCAACGAAGAATTCCTTGTCACCGTCCCACTTCAGTTTCTTGCCGGTGCGCAGGGCGATGGCACCGAGGTGACAGACCGATGCGGAACGGTGCCCGACTTCGACCGGACAGATCGGGTCCTTGCGGGTGTTGGTGCATTCGAAGAAGTTGCCGCGATGATCGTTACTGACGTAGAGGCGCACGGCGTCTTCGGGCAGCGGCTTGCGAAAGATCTCGCGGTCATGCGCGGTGATGCCGCTGCGGTTGACCCAGATCCAGCCGTCGGTGCCCTCGAAACGGATGCCGTTGCGCTGGCCGTCCGGGTTGATCACGGCGCCAAACGGGCTGTCATCGGCGGTCGTGCGGACGTTGTAGATGACGCCGTTCTCGAATTCAAAACGGCATTCGTATTCGCTGAAGGTGGTGTAGCCGCCGGGAATGGGTTGGGCGATGGGCTTGCCCTCGACCTTGACCGGCGCCTTGAGGCCGACGGCCCAGTAGCCGATGTCCATGTGGTGGGCACCCCAGTCGGTCATGGTTCCTCCAGAATAGTCCCACCAGTTGCGGAACGTGACATGGCAGCGCTCGGGTACATAATCGTAGTGTTTGGCCTGTCCCTGCCAGTAATCCCAATTCAATTCCTTGGGCACCGGCGCGGTGTCGAACGGACCCCCGCGGACCCCCGCCGGCAGCCAGACGTTCACTTCCTTCAACTTGCCGATGCGGCCGTTGCGCACCATCTCGCATGCCATGCGGAAACGGGTGCTGCTGCGCTGCTGGGTGCCCGTCTGCAAAATGACGTTGTTGTCGCGGACCACCTTCACCAAGCGCTTGCCCTCGTCAATGGTCAGCGTCAGCGGTTTCTCGGAATAAATGTCCTTCTTTGCCTTGGCAGCCCCCATGTTGACGAGCGTGTGCCAATGATCCGGGGTGCCGTTGATGATCACGTCAATGTCATCACGCTCCAGCAACTTGCGAAAGTCCCCCACCTTTTCGGGTTTCGGCAGCTTGCCTTCCTGGGTCAGGCGCTCGGCCGCCCGCTCGGCATGGCTGCTATCGACGTCGCAGACCGCAACGCAGTCGGCGAAGCGCAGCGAGGTGAGGGCGTCGCCCGTCCCCATGTTTCCGGCACCGACCAGAGCCATGCGCGGACGATCATTCGGCGATTTCACCAGCTTGGGGGCATCCGCCGCTTGCGCAAACTGACGTTCAACAAACCAAAGAGGCACACCGGTCGTCGCGGCAATTGTGGTCATTTGACGCATGAAGCGCCGACGGGATACTTGGAAGGGCTCGATCTTTTTCATAAACGTTGGATGAGGAATTGATGCGGATGATTATTTTCTACGGAGAAGCTGAAGCCAATGAATCGTGATACGGCGATCCAGACCAGAATCATTCACCCGGCTGAACGACGCCAACGCACGGGGGAACTAAATCACAGCAGTTTGCTTTTGGCGGAATCTGGAGGCTTCACTGCGGTCGTCAGTGAGTAGGATCGGGTGGCACGCCTTTATCAACCAAGAGCAATCGCAGAGCTCACGGATTCACAATCCGATGAGTTAGCGCCATTCGGATCTGTCCCGCACAAGCGACATGTGAGATCGATTTGGCTACGAACCGTGACCATGTGCACGGCGCGTCCCATCGTTGTTCCGTCTGCTCCTTGATTTGGACACCCTGGCTAACGCTTTTGAGGAGCTCGTGGAAGCTTCTCGAAATCGAAGTGGTGCCCGGGCATATTGCTTTCAGGGCGGATCGAGAAATTCGAGCGCCCGGGATTCCGACCAGTACTCGCCGTTGGTCCCGAACGCCGGGAACCCCACGTGGCCGCCGGTTTGCGGAGATTCGAAGTGAAAGGACGGACTGGCCGCCGCTTCATCGCGTGGATAACAAGCGGGGCCGAGAAACGGGTCGTTGGCCGCATTGACGAGCAGGGTGGGCAGCGCGATCCGTGGCAGGAACTGCCGACTACTGCTCCGCGCCCAGTAGTCTGCCGCATCGCGGAAGCCGTGAAGCGGGGCGGTGAAGCGGTCGTCGAACTCACGGAACGTGCGGATGCGGTTGAGATCCGTCAGGTCGACCCGCTCAGTCAGCTCGGGAAACATCCGGGCCTTGGTGCGGACTTTCATCCGCAGGGGCCGCAGGAAGCGTTCCATGTAGATCCGGTTGGAGGGGAGCGAAAGCTGGCGGGACGAAGAGGCGAGATCGCAGGGCACCGAGAACGCGACCGCCCGGTGAAGGCGCGGCGAAAGATCCGGAGCCGCCTCGCCGAGGTATTTGAGCGTGAGGTTTCCCCCCACGCTGAAGCCGATCAGGTCGATGGTCCTGGCGGGATGATTCGCGATGGCATGGGAAACGACCGCGTGCAGGTCTCCGGTCGCGCCGCTGTGATACATGTGCGGCAGGCGGTTCGGCGTGCCGCTGCAGCCGCGGAAATTCCATGCGAGCACGTCCCAGCCCCGGCGGATCACGGTGGCGGCCATGGCCTGCATGTAGCCTGCCCCGACTTCGGCTTCCAAGCCGTGGGAAAGGATCGCCAGGCGGTCCCGTCCCCGCTCCGCCCATTCCAGATCGATGAAATCACCGTCCGCCAACTCCAGACGCTCGGCTCGTGCGGTGGCACGCGTGACCCGCCGGAACAGGGCGGGGTAAATCGTCTGCAGGTGTCCGCCGGGCAGCCACCAAGGGGCGCGGTAACTCGAATCGGTGATCAGCGGCATGGAGTCTCGTCCAAGTTTTTCCGGTGTGGAGCGGGACGGATGTCGCCTCGCGCGGGCCCGATTGACGAGTGCCTCGATTTGTGATCCAAAGGCCCGGCATTTCAAGCACTGTCGTCGCGCACATCATCCTCGGCGAGCCAGCGGTCGATGAGGAAGGGGCCGAAGGGGACCAGGGCGGCGAGAAACGTCACCAGCGAGCGGCGGAATGACAGCGCACCCCCCGCCCAAGCCTGGAAAATGGCCATGCAGAGCACGATGAAGAGCAAGCCGTGCGCCCAGCCGAGGTATTTCACGGCGAGCGGTTGGCCGGCGAGGTATTTGAGTGGCATGGCCACGCCCATGAGCAGGAGGAAGGAAACGCCCTCGGTGAGGCCGATGAGGCGGACGCGGCCGACGGGGGATTGAAGGTTTGGCATGACAAAGGTGCGTTGCGAGCGGTGCGGGGCCAACGGTGATCGTGGCCTTGTGCGCAGCACCCTAGCGTGGTCCGTTTCTGATGCAAGGGCTGGAAATCCAACCGGGGTCCGCTCAGGCCAAGGCGGGAACCTTTCCGAGAATGAACTCATCGGGAATGCAGCCGATGTGGTTGACCACCAGATCCGGCTGATAGGCGAAGTTCCGGAGGTCCTGGCGGCGGGTGCCGCCGCTGAGCACCAGCACGCTGCGGTAACCCATTTGTACCGCTCCGAGAATATCGGTTTCCATGGTGTCGCCGACCATGACGATCTCATCGGTGCGCAGACCCATTTCCTTGCGTGCGGCGCGCATCATGATCGGGCTCGGCTTGCCGACGGAAAACGCCTGCACGCCGGTGGCGCGCTCGATCATCGCGACGATCGCACCGCAGCCGGGGCGCAAACCGTTTTCGGTGGGACAATTGGGATCGAGGTTGGTGGCGATCAGGCGGGCGCCTTTTTCAACAAGCCGCACTCCGCGCTCGATCATCTCGAAGGTGAGGGTGCGGCCTTCGCCGACCACGACGAAGTCGGCATCGTCATCGACCACGGTGTAGCCGTTGCGATGAAGTGCTGCGGCGAGGCCGTGTTCGCCGATCACGTAAGCGGTGCCGTCGGGCTTCTGGGAAGCGAGGAAGCGGGCGGTCGCCATCGCGCAGGTGAAGACCTCGTTTTCGCCCGCCTGGATTCCGAGGCGCTGGAGTTTCAACACCACGTCCCGCCGTGCGCGTTGCGAGTTGTTGGTGAGGAAACGGAAGGGAATCTTGTGAGTCCGCAGCCGGGAGATGAAGTCGGACGCGCCGGGAATGAGCTTGGATCCGCGGTAGATTACTCCGTCCATGTCGAGTAGAAAGCCAATGTGTGCCATGCCCTTTTAGGAGCGATCACCGTGCCACGTGGATCAGAAGAATTCGATCCGGAAGTGAAAGGGCTTCATGAGGGCGAAGGCTGCTCATGATCGGGCGGCATTGGCCCGGGAGCGGGTTTCATGGACTTTTGGCGATGGCGTCGCGGCACCATGCGAGGGCCATGAGGGTGTAGCCAGTGCCGTAGGGTTGGTGGTAATCGTAGAGCGGATAGTCCCACCACGAGCCGTCTTTTTCCTGAAGGGGAAGCAGGATGGCGGCGAGGCGTTTCGCGTAGGTGGTGTGGGTTTCCTGCGGCATCAGGCCGACGGAGCGGGTGAAGTAGAAGACACCGTAATAATAGAAATATCCGGCGATGCGGAAGGGTCCCTCGTGGGGCACCGGGCGCTTGCGGACGTTGCTGAGGAAACCCTCGCGGTCGAGGAAGCGGTCGGACCAGGTGGCGAGGACTTCATCGGTGACTGCTTCTTCGCCGAAGACACGGAGGCAGGCGTTGCACACTTGGGAGCGGGCGAGCGAGCCGGCGGGCCGGTTGATGTCGCTGCGCGGCCGCATCCGGTGGGGAAACGAATAGGTGTAGGAGAAATCCGGAGTGCGTTGGTAGTGGATGGAGGCGATGGAATGTTTGACGATCTTGTCGTCGAGTTCCACGCCCATCACATCGCGAGCCTCGGCCATGGCCAGCAGGACGGTGGCGGTGGTGAAGGCGGTGGGCAGGCCGGAGGGCTTTTGCGTGGTGACTCCGTCGAAGATGTCGAGGTATCCCCAGCCGCCGTTGATGTCTTCGTAGCGGTTGGCGAGATCGATTTGTTGCTGGGCGAGAGGAAGCCAAGCCGCCTTTTTCGCGGGATCGGTTTCCCTCTGATAGAGGCGGGTGATGGCGCGCAGGCCGTAGGCATGGCCCCACGAGTTGTAGGTCGTGGTCTGGTCGGCGCGGCGGAGTTTCGGGAGGTTTTCGGCGGTCCATGCGGCGGCATTTTGGATGGCGGAGGCCACCTCGGGCCGGGAGTCCGCGGAATCGATGAGGCCGGAGAGCGCCAGGCCGGAGGCACCGGCGCGGAACGCGTGGTGGGCTCCGGGGATCGGCGCGTAGATGTTGAGACCTTTGGTGCGGGTGGGACCGCCCCAAGAGCCGTTGGGGTTTTGCTCGGCGATGAGGAAATCCACGCCGCGGCGGATGGATGCGTCGATGGCGGCAACGGTGACTTCAGGCGGCGGAGCCGAAGTTTCCGCTCGGCCCACCGGGCTGGCGGCGAGAAACGAGAGTGGCAAAAGGCCACCTGCGAGCAGACGCGTATTGTGAATCATTTGGCCGGTTTCCGTTCCTTTCTTCTTGGAGTCGCCCAGTGGTCCTCCGAGCTGTTGACGAGGAAATCGCCGCCAAGGGCCTCACGCCCGAGCAAGAGGCGGTGGATCATGCTCTTGCGGCAGACGAGACTGACGATGATGCGTTTTTCGACATCTCCGAGGCGCAAGGTGGTTTCGATGAAGATCCGGTTGTGTCCTTGTCCGGTGCTGCTGCGGACGTGTTTGCGCAGCTTGATGGGTTCTTCCAGGGTCACGAGCCTTTTGTCCTTGCGGTCCAGCCTCACGGTGAAGCGCACGCGGCCTCCGGGCAGTTCGACGATCTCGGCGCAATCGATCGCACTGCTGCGGGCGCCGGTATCGGCTTTCGCACGCATCCGGAGCGACCACTCGGGAAACTCCACCCACTCGCGCCAGCCGATGATTTGTTGGGCATTCATGAGTCTTCCTCCAGAACGGTGACCACGATGTTGGTCGCCAGGTGCTCGCGCAGCTGGGTTTCGATCGTGTCGGATTCGAGATCGTCGATGCTTTTTTCCAGCCGGTGGTGCTGGCGGTCGCTCGTCGGCATGGCGATGTGGGCGACCGGGTCACCCGGTCCCACGGCGGGCATGGTGGTCATTCCCAGCACGATTCCCTGCAAGGGGCTGCGGATGATTTCGTTCTCGGAGCCTAACAGGCTGGTGCTGGTGGCGATCGCCTGGCCGACCGAAACGGCATCTCCGGGGGCGACGTGGAACTGGAGGAAACCGCCGCTTTCCGAGCGGATCCAGCGGGTTTCCCGGACGATGATCTGATGGGGCGGCCCTTCGCGGGTCTCGCCGGTCATGCCGAGTTCCGCCAGCACGTTGGAAATCCCGCGCAGGGTGAGTTCCTGCACCGAGGGTTCGACTTTCCAAACCTCGCCGGCTTCGAGAACGATGGTCGGGCAACCGCGTTTGACGGCTTCCTTGCGTAGGGAGCCATCGGGGCCGCTACTGTTGACGATGACTTCGCAGCCGAAGGCCCGGGCGAGGCGCGCGCATTCGTCATTCTCGCAATCGGTTCTCACGTTGGGAAAATTCGTCCGGCGGACGGCGGCGGTGTGGAGGTCGATCACGCAGTCGCAACGGCTGATCACTTCGTCGAAGATGACGCGGGCGAGGCGGGCGCTGAGGCTGCCGTGGCTGTTTCCCGGAAAACAACGGTTCAGGTCCCGGCGGTCCGGCATGTAGCGGCTGAGGCGCTCGAAGCCCATGATGTTGATGACGGGGACTAGGATGAGGGTGCCGCTTTTCAGCGTGAAGGGTGGCTCTTTGATCAGGCGGCGGATCGCGCCGGTGCCATTGATTTCATCCCCATGGACGGCGGCGGTGATGCCCACGACCGGGCCGTCTTCCGGCCCACGCCACACCATCAGCGGCAGGGTGATGTTAGCTCCGCTGAAACTCCTGCCGATCTCCAGGCGCAGCCGTTTTCGATTTCCGGGAGCGATTTGGTTTTCGCCCCATGTGCCGATGTCGATGCTCATGGGGTAGGCTCGTCCGGGGTCTGATTCGGCGGCAGTTTGCCGAGTTTCCGGCGCTTTTTCGCCTTACTCGGAATCATGCCCTTCATGTGTTCGGATCTTCCATAGCAAAGCAGCGAATCGTCTGCTTCGAGGACGCGGGAACCTTTGGGATTGGAAGTGATCATACCCTTGCGCTTGAGGGTGAGAACCACCACGTCCAGTTCGCGGAGCCCGGTTTCCTGGATTGTCATGCCGACATATTTGCTGCCTTCCGGCAAGTGGATGTCCGCCACGGAATAACCACGACTGACGGTGAGGCGCTGGCGGATGTCGATTTCAGGAAACTGCACCTGATCCTCGATATAGTCGATGATGGCACCGGCGACGTCGAGGCCCGTGGCACCTTCGATGCCCTCAAGGCCGGGCGATGAATTCACTTCCATGACCTGCGGGCCGCTGACTCCTTCCAACATGTCAACTCCACAGACCCGCAGGCCCATGATCTGGGCGGCCCGCACGGCGGCCTCCTCATACAGCGGATCGAGTTGGATGGCCTCGGCCCTGCCGCCGCGGTGGACGTTGGAACGGAATTCCTGGCCTTGGGCTGTGCGTCGGATCGCAGCCACCACCCGGTCACCGATGACAAAGGCCCGGACATCCTTGCCCTTGCTCTCGGCCACGAATTTCTGCAGCAGCACTTGTTGCTTGGTGCTATGGAGCGTCTCGACGATGGCTTTGGCGATTTCGAGTTTGTCGGCCAGAATCACGCCGACGCCCTGGGTGCCTTCGAGCAACTTGATGATGACCGGTGCGCCGCCGACTCGCTTCAGGGCGTCTTCCACGTCGCGTTTGTCATCGACATAGGCGGTGAGCGGAATCCCGACATCGTGGCGGGAAAGGATTTGAAGGCTGCGCAGTTTGTCGCGGGAGTTGCCGATGCCGGCCGCGGTGTTCGGGGTGAAGATATCCATTTGCTCGAACTGGCGGACCACTGCGGTGCCGTAGCGGGTGATGGAGGTGCCGATGCGCGGCAGGACCGCGTCAGGTGTTTTGAGTGGTTTTCCGTGGTAATAGAGATCGGGTTTTCCGTGATCCAAGCCGATGGTGAGGCGCAAGGTGTTGAGGACCTCGATCTTGTGCCCCCGTTGCCGGCCGGCCTCGACGAGGCGGCGGGTGGAATAACATTTCGGAGAGCAGGAGAGGATGGAGAGTTTCATAATGGCAAGGCCGCCACCCGACGAAGGTTCGCTTCTCAAGCAGTGAACTGAGTCTAGGGGGTGGGGATAAAGCCGTCAAATGGAAGGGCGTGCGGGACGGTGGGCGCGCGCCGGGGGCATTTCACGGGGCGATAATGACCTGACCGATCTCAAGGCCGGAAAGGATTTCAGTTTCCTCGTTGGAAACGCGGCCGCGTTTGACGGGGCGGTGTTCGGTTTTTCCGTCGGCGAGCATGAGTTCGACGGTCCAGCCGCGGGCGTCACGGGTGAGCGCGTCGGTGGGGACGAGGATGGCGGCGGGTTGCTGATATGAAATGAGGCGGATTTGGGCGGAGTTTCCGGCGACAGGGGTCAGGTCTTTCGGCCAAGTGGCGGAGAGATCGGCGCGGTAGGTTCCGTCCGGTTCAGGGATGGTGGCTAGGCGGGTCAGGCTGACTTCTGCCTCGAGGTCCTCGCGACCGGCGAAAGTGGCGGTTCCGGTGACGCCGGTTTTCAAGGGGCGTGCGGTGGCTTCATCAAGGAAGGCGACGAAGGAGAGCATGGCGTTGGCGGGGATGAAGGTGGCAAATGGCCGGCGGACGGGCGGACGACCGTTTCTCACCAGGGTCTTGAGGGCCTCGCCGGTGGTCCAGCGGCCGTTTTTGATCGCGCCGTGATAGAACCAGCCGTCAGAAGGAGCTTTGAATTCAAACAGCAGCCGGTCGTGCTCAAGATCCCCGAGGGTTTGCTGTTCGCGGTGAAGGCCGGCTTTTAGGGCTTCGAGTTCGAGTTTCTTGAGTTCGATCGAACGGGGGATTTCCTCTTCGGCGGAGTGCAGGGCGATGGCAGTGTCGCGCTCATGGTTGGCGAGGGTGACCGCTTCTCGCGGCAGGTCCACTTCGAGGGTGCGATTGGATTCGAGAGTCTGTATGCGCAGGGCGAATTCCGCGGCGGCGACGGCGTATTTCTGGCGGGTGAGGATGATTTCCTCGGTCTCTTCCGTGAGGTCGTCCGCCTCATACATCCGGCTGAGTTGCCTGAGCTCCTCCTGCTGGTTGGCGAGGTATTGCCGGCTGCGCTCCAGTTTCTGCTCCGCGCCCTCCTGCTCGGCGTTGCGGCGGGTTGCGGTGAAATATGAGTGCTCTTCCTTCGCGATGTCCGCGGCGCGGCGGGCGGCATCCAGGCGATGGGGCGCGGTTTCAGCGAGGGTTTTCAATTCCTGCTCCGCGGCGGCCACGGCCAATCCACTGGAGGTCACGGCCCGGCGGGTGTCCTCAAGCTTGCGGTCGATCCCGAGCGGGTCGAATGTGGCTAACTGACTGTCTTTCGGCATCATCGAGCCGTGGTTGGCAAGTTCATCGAAGCGGAAATCCTCCCAAGTTTTGGCACCGATCTCGAGCAACACGACCTCGCCCTCGGGCATGACCTTGGCGCTGAACGTGGCCTCGACGGTGAAGGGACGTTTTTCAATGGTGACCTCCCGGGCGTGCAGGGCGGTGACGATCCAAAAGGCCAGACAAGACGCGAGATAAGGACGAAACACGGCCGGAACTTACGGATTCCGCCAATGATGGGAAGTGGAAACATCAGGTGCGGCGGCCCGCGGTTCAATCCGCGGCGCGGCCTTTGCGGGCGAGCCAGATCGGGAGGAAGCGGGATTTTTTCGCATCCGGCGAGGCGGGCACACTGAACTCGGCGACGTCGAAGCCCGAGCGTTGGAGATTGCGGGTGAGGTTGGGAACGGAGCGTGAACCGGCGATGGCGAGCAGGCCGCCAGCTTGGAGGGCTTCGTAAGCGGCGGAAACCCAGCGCCGGTCGTCCACCCACGGGCGGTTGCGGGGGCCGGTGGGCGAGGCGTCGAGATGGAGGAGGATGGCGTGGAGCATGCCGGCGTG
This sequence comes from Luteolibacter sp., assembly GCA_041549835.1. Classification (GTDB taxonomy): domain Bacteria; phylum Verrucomicrobiota; class Verrucomicrobiia; order Verrucomicrobiales; family Akkermansiaceae; genus Luteolibacter. The sequence continues at coordinate 16,950 of JBFEQB010000019.1, forward strand.
TTGTGCGAGGGCGGAGGGGCCGCAATCGTTTTCCAAGAGAACACGAGAATCGGTGAGCAGCGGGCTCTCGGGTAGATGCTGGCGGTGCCACTCCGGCAGGGCGGCGAGCGGCTCGGCGACGATGAACGCGCCGCGTTTTTGTTTCAACTCGGAGCTGGCGGCGGCGAGGGCATGGCCGAGGCCGAGGCCGACGAAAAAGAGTTTTGGCTGGCGGGCGGGCCGGAACGGGGCGCAGGCGAGGCGGGCGAGTTCTTCCTCGGCGGCGCGGGTCGCGGGTCCGCAGATCTGCTGGCCGTGGATCAGCAGCGATTTGCGGCCGTCATGCTCCTGAAGGGTGAGCGTGCTGCCATCGGGAAGCGCGGTTTCGGCGAGAGTGATTCGTGGTTTCATGGAACTGCAGGCTTGTGTTGCCCGAGCGGATGTATTAGATGCGGGGCACAATGTCCACAGAACCTGTCACACCGCCGCCGGCAGGCGCGGAAAAGAAATTGCTCGCGGGCCTCCTTGGGATCCTTCTGGGATGGACCGGAGCCCACAAATTCGTCTTGGGTTATACCAAGGAAGGCGTGATCCAACTCATTGCGAGTCTCGTGACTTGCGGCTTGTTCGGGATCATCGGATTGATTGAAGGCATCATTTATCTGACCAAGAGCGATGCGGAATTCGTCGCCACGTACATTACCGGCCGCAAGGGCTGGTTCTGAGTTTCCCTACGATTGAACTTCTCCAATAAAAAACCCCAGCCATTCGTGGCCGGGGTTTTTTGGATTTATTGATAGGTGATTGGAGGCCGGGCCTCCGGTGGATCACAGCGAACCCTTGAGCACGGAGGACGCCTTGAAGCCGACCGACTTGGAGGCGGCGATCTTCATGGATTCTCCGGTCTTCGGGTTGCGACCGGTGCGTGCGGCGCGATTCTTGACCTCAAAAGTGCCGAATCCGATGATTTGGACTTTCTGGTCTTTTTTCACGCCTTTGGCGATGGAGGAGAGGACGGCGTCAAGGGCCTCGTCGGCGGCGCGTTTGGTGGCGTCTTTTCCGAGGGCGGCTTGGATGGCTTCAATGAGTTCGGCTTTGTTCATGGCAGCGGAAGTTTGTGCGGATGACAGATAGGGTTGGCAAGCGAAAACCCGCTGAATTCCTAGGGATTTTTTTGAAACTGGCGGCTTGACCGCGGGGGGCTTCGGGTGTTGCCGGGCGGGGCCTGCGGAGCGGGTGGGGGCCGCCGCCTGCGGCATCCAGGCATGTTAGAAAGTGTTAGGCGGGCTTCCGGCGGGGCGGCGGCAGTCCGCGAGATTGACGGCAAGCGCTGGATCAGGGATAACGCTGTGGATTGGAACGCGAACGAATGGACGGGGTTTTGGACCGGAGTGTGGCGGCACTGCTTGCGGCGGCGGCCGCTGTGCCTGGGCATGACGACCTGACCGCCGAGCTGGCGCATGTGGAGGCAGCGGCGGCACGCGGCTATTTCCTGCCGGACGAGGACGAAGTCATCCGGCTACGATATTCGCAGTATCTCGGACTCCGGGCGGCGATGCTGGAAACCCTGGCGGAACTGGGTGAGGCGGCCGGGCACGGTGAGGTGGAGTGGCGCGACCGTCTGCCGGTGTTTGCGACGGCGTTTGCAGTGGCGTGCGTGTTGATGCGTGCGGACCGGTATCTGGTGGAGCTGGCGGCCGGGCGGTCGGTGGTGTGGAAGAAGCTCGATGAGGCGGATGTGCGTACGGGGATTCCGAGGAAGACGTTCGCGGGAATTTACAAGGCCGTGTCTCGCCCCGCGAATCTCAAGCGCTTTCTTCAGGCGGTGGATTTCCATCACAAACACCGCGATGAGATTCTCGCGCTGGCGGATGATCCCGCAGTGGGTCCGGTGGTCGGGCTGTTGCTCGCCGAAGAGCCGCGGATCGAGCGGCGGCGGCGGGATGCGCTCAAGCGCTCCGTTTCCTACCGGTGGTTTTCGTTGCTGCGTCGGAACCGGTCGGCATGGAAGCAGGTGATGTCCGGTTTTTTTGAAGTATCCGGGCGGGCGGTGGCGGAATTACGGCAACCGGGCATCAAGCCATCCGGCGCGCCGAAACGGATCGATGGCGGGATGCGCGCGGCCTTGCTGGAGCGGGCGAAACCCGGTGATGTGTTTGTTACGCGCCACGACGATGCGCTGAGCAATCTGTTCCTGCCGGGGTTTTGGCCTCATGCGGCGCTGTTTCTGGGGACGACGGAGGACTTGGAAAACATGGGAATCCTGATGCCTGCGGGAGGGGCGAGAGGGCCGTGGTTTCTGGAATCGAAAAAGGATGGCGTACGGGTCCGGCCGGCTGGGGAGACGCTGCAAGTGGACGCGCTGGTGGTCTTGCGGCCGCCCTTGGACGGATATGATCTGACGGAGGCGATCCGGCGGGCGAGCAGCCACGAGGGGAAGCCGTATGACTTCCTGTTCGATTTCCGGACGGCGGACCGAATGGTCTGCACGGAGGTGATCTACCGCGGCTTTCATGGGATCGGGCCGGTGAGGTTTCAGCTGCGGGAGGTGAGCCGCCGCTTGTGTCTGCCGGCCGAGGAGTTTCTCGACCAGGCGATGGATTGTGGATTCCGGCTCATTGCCACCGCGGGATTGGGGGGTGAGCGCATGCTTGCAGGGATGGATGCGGAACGGGCATTTCATGGGAGCCGGCAGCCGGGCCAGCAGATTTCGTAAAGGCCTCCGCATCAATTGATGCATGGAAGATAAGAATTTTTGAAGAAAAGGACTTGCGGACGCTGTTGGAGGTCTTTAAAGACCCCGCGCCCGCGGTTTGCGGGGGTTTTCCGGTATGATTCGTCGTTCGCTCATCACCACCCTGATCGCTTGGTTTGCATGCCTCGCTCCCGCCTTAGCGTCTGGAGAAGGCGAGCACCACGCGCTGCCCTTGGATGCCCAGCCGCTTTTCGCGGTGTTCACCAACTCGACGATCATGGTGTGGCTGGCGGTCGGATTGATCGTGCTGTTCTGTCAGGCGGCGACGCGGAAGATGGCCTTGGTGCCCGCGGGCTTCCAGAATTTCGCCGAGTGGCTGTTTGAGTCGCTCTATGATTTCCTCGGCGGGCTCTTAGGCGATCATCTGGTGAAACGGGTGTTCTGGTTCTTTGGCTCGGTGTTCTTCTTCATTCTGGTGAACAATTACATGGGGCTGATCCCAGGGGTCGGCACGCTGGGGTGGAATACCGTGGACGGCCACGGGCATCAGGGATTCACCCCGTGGCTGCGCGGGGCCAACGCCGACATCAACATGACCGCGGCGATGGCCTTCACCTTCGCGGTCCTGTGGTTCTACTGGGCGATCACCGAAAACGGTTTCAAAACCTTCCTCGCGCACATTTTTGCACCGAAGGGGCATTTCCACGGGATCATGCTCGCCATGATGGTGCCGATCTTCCTGTTCGTTGGCGTGCTGGAAGTGATTTCCATCGCGATTCGCCCGGTGGCCTTGTCCTTCCGTCTTTTCGGCAACATCTACGGTGGCGAGCAAACGCTGGAGTCGCTGATGGCGCTGATCCCGAAGGCCTTGCAACCCTTCCTTTCCTGGCTTCCCGCACTGCCGTTCTACTTCATGGAGCTGCTCGTCGGCTTCGTCCAGGCGCTCGTGTTCACCTTGCTTTGTGCCATTTTCCTGAAGCTCATCTGCGATCACGGCGACGAAGAGCACCACTAAACCTTTCCGCAGTCTGACCATGGCAATGACCGTGGGGGCTGCCGAAACACACACCAACCCCAATACAACACACCATGTTTACTAAAGCATTTGCAGTCGCCCTCGCCGCCCTTGGCGGTGGTATCGGTATCGGCGTCCTCGGCTTCAAGGCCGCTGAAGCAACCGGACGCAATCCGGGTGCCGCCACCCCGATCCTGGTGATTTCGATCATTCTGGCCGCGCTCATCGAGGGTATCTTCATCCTCTCCGCGTTCGCTGTGCCGTTCTGATTCACTCATTGCCGCACGCGTCCACTGACGCGTGCGGCATTTTTCTTCCGAGATTCCCGCCAGCCATGATCACCTTACTTGCCTCCACTGCCGAAGCCGTTTCTGAAAATCCCGGCATTATGGAAACGATCCAGAAGACCTTTGGTCTCAACGGGCCGTTCTTCATCGCGCAGGTGATCAATTTCTTCCTCGTCATCTTTGTCCTGAAGAAATTCGCGTTCGGGCCCATCCAGGCGATGCTTGAGCAGCGCCGCATCCGCATCGCAGAGGGCGAGGAGAAGCTCAAGCGCATCGAGAAGCAACTCGCCGAGTCCGAGGAGACGACCGCCGCCGCCATCGCCAAGGCCAACGAAGAGGCCGTCCGCCTGATCAACGAGGCCAAGGATGGAGCGCATGCCTTCAGCGAGCAGAAATCCCAGGAAGCCATCGCCCAAGCCCAGAGCATTCTCGCGAAAGCGGAAGCCGCCGCCAAGGCCGACCGCGACCGCCTGAGCACCGAGCTCAAGCGTGAGTTCGGCCGCCTCGTCGCCGCCACCACTTCGCAAGTCACCGGCAAGGTGCTCACTGCGGACGATCAGAAGCGCATCAATGAGGACGCGCTCGCCAAGGTGGAAGGCTGAGACTCCGCTCCCCTTTTCCTGCCATGAAAATCTCCAAAGTCGCCGCCGCCACCGCACGCCGCCTGTTCGGGCTCTGCCAAGTCGGCGGCCGTTTGGATGACGACAAGCTGCGCGAGGTGATCGCCCGCCTGACGGAATCCAAGCCCCGCGATTTCCACGCCATCCTTGTCGCGCTCCAGCGCTTGACCCGTCTTGAGCTCGACCGCCGCAAGGTGACCGTCGAGAGCGCCGTCGAGCTCGACGAAGCGACCCGCCAGCGCGTGGTTGCCGGGCTTGCCAAGCAATACGGCCCCGACCTCGTCGCGGACTATCAGATCAATCCCTCGCTGATCGGCGGTCTGCGCATTCGCGTTGGTAACGACGTCTTCGACGGCTCCGTCCAAGGACGTCTCGACCGCCTCGCCACCGCCTTCTGACTTTTTCCCTTTGCTGAAAACCGAACACTGAACACCAGCCAACTTTCCCCATGAGCAGCATCCTCCAGGAACTCGAACAACAAATCGCCGGAATCACTTCCTCGGTCGAAAAATCCAACGTCGGCACCGTCCGTCAGGTCGGCGACGGCGTCTGCAAAGTCGAAGGACTTTCCGACGTCATGCTCAACGAGATGATCGACTTCGGCGGTGGTGTCACCGGTATGGCCCTCAATCTCGAGGAAAGCGAAGTCGGCGTCGTGCTGCTCGGTGATTACGCCGCGGTGACCGAAGGTTCCGAGTGCCGCACCACGGGCAAACTCCTCTCCGTTCCTGTCGGCGAAGCACTTCTCGGCCGCGTGGTCAACGCGCTCGGCCAGCCGATCGACGGCAAGGGCGAGATCGCCGCCGCCGCCCAGTATCCGATGGAGAAAATCGCACCGGGCATCATCAAGCGGAAATCCGTTTCAGTTCCGGTGCAGACCGGCATCATGTCCATCGATGCGATGATCCCCGTCGGCCGCGGCCAGCGCGAGCTCATCATCGGCGACCGTGCCACCGGCAAGACCACCATCGCGGTGGACACCATCATTTCCCAAGCCCAACAGAACAAGGCCGCCGAGCAAGGCAAGCTTCAGAACCACAAGCCGCTCTATTGCATCTATGTCGCCATCGGCCAGAAGCTCTCGAACGTGGCCCGCACCCAGAAGATCCTCGAGGACGCCGGTGCGATGGAATACACGACCATCGTTTCCGCCTCCGCGTCCGACGCCGCTGCCATGCAATACCTCGCGCCATACGCCGGTTGCGCCATCGCCGAATACCTCATGGACAAGGGTCAGGACTGCCTGATCGTTTTCGATGACCTTTCCAAGCACGCCGTCGCCTACCGTCAGGTCTCGCTGATTCTGCGCCGCCCCTCCGGGCGCGAAGCTTATCCCGGCGACGTGTTCTACCTCCACTCCCGCCTGCTTGAGCGCTCCGCGCGCCTTTCCGAGTCCGCCGGTGGTGGTTCGCTCACCGCGCTGCCGATCATCGAAACCCAGGCCGGTGACGTTTCCGCCTACATTCCCACCAACGTGATCTCCATCACCGACGGTCAGATCTATCTGGAAACCGACCTTTTCTATCAGGGCGTCCGCCCCGCCATCTCGGTCGGTCTCTCGGTGTCGCGTGTCGGTTCCGCCGCGCAAACCAAGACCATCAAGTCGGTGGCCGGCACGACCAAGCTGGACCTCGCGCAATACCGCGAACTCCAGGCCTTCGCGCAGTTCGGCTCCGACCTCGACGCCTCCACCAAGAAGAAACTCGATCGCGGCGCGCGCATCGTGGAGCTCTTCAAGCAGAATCAATACAGCCCGCTGGCCATGGAGATGGAGTCCATCTACCTCTTCGCCATGCAGAACGGTTATTTCGACGACGTCGCCGTTTCCGACGTGAAGCGCTTCCAAGCCGCGCTCGGCGAGTTCTTCAGCACCCGCAAGGGCGAACTGCTCGACAAGATCCGCAACGAGAAGCCCGACCTCAAGAAGGACGCCGCCATGGTGGACGCCGTGAAACAAGGCATCGAGGACTTCAAGAAGAGCTGGAAATAAGAAAAAGACTTGGAGGTTAGACATCCGATATTGGATTCATTCCCTCTTCGTCTGCCCCTAATTATCCAATCCCCAATTCCCAATATCCCGTAACACAGCATGGCCAACCTCCGCGACATCCGCCGACGCATCAAGTCCGTCAAGAACACCGCGCAAATCACCCGCGCGATGCAGCTTGTTGCGGCGGCCAAGATGAAGAAAGCGCAGGACCAGGCGCTCGCCGGCCGGGAATACGCCGCGCACCTGACGCAGGTGTTGTTCGACATCCGCTCGAACTTCACCGAGGAGTCTCATCCGCTGCTTGAGCATCGCCCTGGAAACCGCGAACTGGTGTTGGTGATCTCCACCGACAAGGGTCTCTGCGGCCCGCTCAACACCAACCTTGCCAAGGTGATCAGGGCGGAGACGTCGCCGGACGCACACTTTGTCACCGTCGGCCGCAAGCTCCGGGTGATGTGCGAAAAACTCGGCAAGAAGGTCATCGCGGACTTCACCGTGAAGGACCCGGTGCCGTTTTCCCAGACCCGTCCGATCGCGAAGTTCATCACCCAGCAGTTCCTGGACGGCAACTACGACAAGGTCTCCGTCGCCTTCACCAATTTCGTCAACACCCTCCGCCAGGAGCCCGAAGTGGTCACGTTGCTACCGATCCAAGGCCACCGCAAGGGTGAGGAGCAGGCCTTCGAATCCATCGGCAACGGCTTTTCGGTCGAGGAACACATCAAGGACGCCTTCCGCGACTACACCTTCGAACCGGACGTCAATGAAGTGCTCAAGGCCATTCTCCCGCTTTACGTGAACTACGAGGTCTTCCAGGCCCACGTCGAGTCCCGCGCCTCCGAGCACTCGGCGCGAATGGTCGCCATGAAGTCCGCGACCGACAACGCGAAGAAGTTCATCAAGGAACTCACGCTCGAATACAACAAACTCCGCCAGGGAGCGATCACCGCCGAGCTTCTCGAAATCACCACCGCCATGAAGGCGATGGAGTGAGTGCCAAGTGAGCAGTGATCAGTGATCAGTGCCCGCAATATCATCATCCGACCTTCCACCCCGTCTTCAACTCCGCATCACAACCTCTGATCACCGATCACTGATCACTTCTTCTACCCATGAGCAACCAAGGAACCATCGTCCAGATCATCGGCGCCGTCATCGACGCCGACTTCTCCAAGGCCAGCAAGCTGCCTGAAATCTACAACGCATTGGAGATCCAATACGTCCTCAACGGCGTGGACACCAAGCTCGTGCTCGAAGTCCAGCAGCACCTCGGTGACGGCTGGTTGCGCGCGGTTGCCATGTCCACCACGGACGGCCTCAAGCGCGGCATGGTTCTCACCGATACCGGCAAGCCCATCGCGGTGCCCGTCGGCAAGCAGGTGCTCGGCCGCATCTTCAACGTCACCGGCGACCTCGTGGACGAAAACGGCCCGCTTGAGGATGCGAACCTCCGTTCGCCGATTCACCGCCCAGCTCCCACACTCACCGAGCAGTCCGCCAACACAGAAATCCTTCCCACCGGCATCAAGGTCATCGACCTGATCTGCCCGCTGCTCAAGGGCGGCAAGGGCGGCATGTTTGGTGGTGCCGGCGTCGGCAAGACCGTCGTCATCATGGAGCTCATCAACAACATCGCCAAGGCGCACGGTGGTTTCTCCGTCTTCGCCGGCGTGGGTGAGCGGACCCGTGAAGGAAACGACCTCTACTGGGAAATGATCGAGTCCGGCGTCATCGCCACCGAGAAGGATGAAAAAGGTCATCCCAAACTCAACGACGACGGCAACCCGGTCCTCACCGAAGGCTCCAAGGTGGCCCTTTGCTACGGCCAGATGAACGAGCCTCCCGGCGCCCGTCTCCGCGTCGCGCTCTCCGCCCTCACCATGGCCGAGCATTTCCGCGACGAGGACAACCAGGACGTGCTGCTGTTCGTCGACAACATTTTCCGTTTCTCCCAAGCCGGTTCCGAAGTGTCCGCGCTGCTCGGCCGGACGCCGTCTGCCGTGGGTTACCAGCCGACCCTCTCCGAGGAAATGGCAGGTCTTCAGGAGCGGATTACCTCGACTAACAAAGGCTCGATCACCTCAATCCAAGCCGTTTACGTGCCTGCGGACGACTTGACCGACCCCGCACCCGCCAACACTTTCGCCCACCTTGACGCGACGGTGGTGCTTGAGCGTTCGCTCGCCGAGCAGGCGCTCTTCCCCGCCGTGGATCCGCTCGCTTCGACTTCCAAAGCGCTCGCCCCGGAAATCGTGGGCGAGGAGCACTACCGGGTCGCCCGCGGCGTCCAGCAGGTGCTTCAGCGCTACAAGGACCTTCAGGACATCATCGCCATTCTCGGCATGGACGAGCTTTCCGACGAGGACAAGATGACCGTCTTCCGCGCCCGCAAGATCCAGCGCTTCCTCACCCAGCCCTTCCACGTGGCCGAGGTCTTCACTAACGTCTCCGGCGTGCTCTGCTCGATCGAGGACACCGTCAAGGGCTTCGCCGAAATCCTCGATGGCAAACTCGACGACGTGCCCGAAGGCAACTTCTACATGAAGGGCGGCATCGATTCGGTCTCGAGAGACTGAATCGAATGTTGAATGTTGGATTTCTAGTCCCAGGTTCGCATTCATCATTCAAAATTCATAATTCAAAATTCTTCACCATGTCCCTCCAACTCGATATCGTTACTCCCGAGAAAAAGGTTTTCTCGGATCATGTGGAAAACGTCTATCTTCCTGGAGCGGATGGTGAACTTGGCGTGCTGCCGATGCACGCCGGCCTCGTGACGGCTCTTCAGCCCGGCGAGCTTCGTTATCTCCATCACGGCCAGGTCGTGACTCTCGCCATTGGTTCCGGCTTCGCCGAAATCACGCAGGAAAAGGTCGTTGTCCTAACGGACATGGCTCTCGGCGAGGCGGAGATCGACGAACAAAGCGCCGAGGAGGCCATCCAGCGCGCGCAGGAGAAACTCGCCGCCGTCGAGCACAGCACGGATGCCGAGGAGGTCGCTTACCTTCAGGGCATCATTTCCAAATCCACGGCGGCGATCGCGTTCAAGCGCAAGTTCCGCGGCTGAGTGACGGGCCGCGGATGCAGCGCCCCGGGCGTTTCATCTGGCGGGTGCCGGATAGAGGGGTTGAAACGGAGTGTGTTCGCTGCCCGGCGGACCCCGGACGGCTTCCTTGTAACGCAGTTAGCCATACGCGAGCGCCGCAAGTCGGAACATGCCGGCCAGTTCTTCGCGGTGAATGGAGACGGTTTGCTTGAACGGCCATTTCTTCGGTGGCGTTTCGTCATAAGGTTGCGTGAAATCCGGCGCCTTGCGGATGCCGCGGACGTCCTTCGTTTGAAAGTGCCAAAGATCGACGCTCACCCACTCTTCCAGCGTGGCGAGTTCTCCGAGGCCGCGCAGGTTCAAACGCGAGTAGTTGAACGACTTCGCGCGGTTAAGCTCCATCGGCTACCTGCCGTCCGGCGTGGCCGCCGAAATCGTGGGTCCGATGGAGCCGCCATCTTCGGTTGCTGCGGCTTGCGAAGACAGGCATGCAGTCGCCATGCACGACGCACGCGTACAGGGCGGCAGGCTGGTTTTTTCAGTGATTTCAGGATAATGGTCATGGGAGCGGGAATCCCGTTGGTCGGTTAGTCAGCTGGGAATACTCCCTACGCCCTTGGGAGGGGAACACCAATCAATTGTTTTCACCAGGCGGGGCCTTCGCTGTCTTGCAATGGGAGTGGTTCCCACCTCAAATTGGCGGGGCCATGTGTTTCTCACGACCAGATCCGCGCGGCGGAGGGCCCGGCCGCCGCCGTGAAAGCGGGCGGGCTTCCGTATGTCGTTGCCAAATTGCCGATGCTCGGGTCAATTGGTAACACCATGAGTAAACCGCGTAGTTCCCACGCCGCCCTCCAAAAATGGGTGGTGGAAATGAGCGCCCTTTGCACGCCCGACTCGGTCGAGTGGTGCGACGGCTCGCAGGCCGAATGGGACCGTCTCACCTCGCTGATGGTTGAAAAAGGGACCTTCACCCGCCTCAACCCGGAGAAACGCCCGAACTCTTTCCTCGCCCGCTCGACGCCTTCGGACGTCGCTCGTGTCGAGGACCGCACCTTCATCTGTTCCAAGCGCAAGGACCAGGCCGGCCCCACCAACCATTGGGCCGATCCCGTCGAAATGCGCGCCACGCTGAACGAAAAGTTCAAGGGCTGCATGAAGGGCCGCACGATGTATGTCATCCCGTTCTGCATGGGCCCGCTCGACTCGCCGCTCGCCAAGATCGGCATCGAGATCACCGACAGCGCCTACGTTGTGGTCAACATGCGCATCATGACCCACATGGGCTCCCATGTCCTCAAACGCCTCGAAGAAGAGGCCGCCGGCACCGCCACCAACAAGCGCGACGGCTTCGGCGGTTTCATTCCCTGCCTTCACTCGGTGGGAGCCCCGCTTGAGCCCGGAGAGAAAGACGTTTCCTGGCCCTGCAACGAAGACAAATACATCGTCCATTTCCCGGAAACCTGCGAAATCATGTCCTTCGGCTCCGGATACGGCGGCAACGCGCTGCTTGGCAAGAAGTGCCTTGCGCTGCGCATCGCCTCCAACATCGCCCGCGAACGCAAGTGGATGGCCGAGCATATGCTCATCGTCGGCGTGCAGAACCCTAAGGGAGAGAAAACCTATTTCTCCGCCGCTTTTCCGTCCGCCTGCGGCAAGACCAACCTCGCCATGCTCATCCCGCCGAAGTGCTATCGGGACGCCGGTTGGAAAACCACGATCGTCGGTGACGACATCGCCTGGCTCTGGCCGCATGAAGACGGCAAGCTCCACGCCATCAATCCGGAAAAAGGCTACTTCGGTGTGGCACCCGGCACTGCCATGGAGACCAACCCGCGGGCCATGGAATCCATCAAGGCGAACTGCATCTTCACCAACGTCGGCCTCACCGATGACGGCGACGTCTGGTGGGAAGGCATGGACGGCGAGCCGCCGGCCCACGCCATCGACTGGACCGGCCAGGACTGGACGCCGGATTGTGATCGCGTTTGCGCCCACGCCAACTCCCGCTTTACCGCGCCCGCCGAGCAGTGCCCATCCATCGACGACCGTTGGCAGGATCCCGACGGCGTGCCCATCGACGGCATTATTTTCGGTGGCCGCCGCGCCACCACCATGCCGCTCGTGTTCCAAGCCTTCAACTGGAGCCACGGTGTCTATCTCGGTGCCACCATGGGTTCGGAAATGACCGCCGCCGCCTTCGGGACCATCGGCAAGGTCCGCCGCGATCCGATGGCCATGCTGCCGTTCTGCGGCTACAACATGGGTGAGTATTTCGGCCACTGGTTGGAAATCCGCCGTTATCTCACCCACCTGCCACTCTTCTTCCACGTCAACTGGTTCCGCAAGGATGAGGGAGGCAAGTGGCTGTGGCCCGGCTTCGGCGAGAACATGCGCGTCATCGAGTGGATCGTGAAACGCTGCCACGGCAACGCCGCTGGTCACGAGACCCAGATCGGCTGGATCCCCGCCTTCGAAGACTTTAACATCGAAGGCCTCGAAGGCTTCGAAAGAGAGGACTTTGACAAGGTCATGGCCTTCAACAGCAACGAGTGGAAAGCCGAGCTCGTCAGCCAGGGGGAGTTTTTCATCGACCTCTACGACCACATGCCCAAGGAACTTATTTTCCAACGCGAGTTGGTCTGCGCCCGCTTGGTGTGATTCTGGAAACCTCAAACCCATCGCAACCCAACGCCGCACGTATGCCTGCCATGTGCGCGGTATTGTGGTAGGGTGCCCGGAACGTTGAGATGAAAGACCGCCTCGAGCTCCACTTGCGTGATGGCACCCCCGTCATCGCGCGTCCGCTCATCGAAAGCGACCGCCCGCTCGTCGCCGAGGCCTACCGTCGGCTCTCGCCGGAAGCGCGTTACCAGCGGTTCTGGACGCGCACCGGTGAAATGCTCGGTGATGCCATGTTGGATCGCTTGGTTGAACAGAATCCACGAACCCACATGACTTGGACCGTGCTCGATCCGGTCCGCGAATTCCCCGGCGTGGGCGGTGCCAGTTGGTGGCGGAATCCGGCCATGCCGGCCGAAGCCGAGATTTCAGCGATGGTTCTCGACGCCGACCAATCGCGAGGCATCGGCACCTTGTTGCTCGCCATCATGTGGCTGACCGCCTTCCGCGCCGGCGTGGACGAGCTGGTCGCCTACACTTTGCTGGACAATCGCCGCGCCGCCAACTGGATGCGCGACTGCGGCGGCAGCGGCGAGTGGGACGGCTACAAGCTTGTCTTCCGCTGGCGGCTCGACGATTTCGACAGCCTGCCGGAAACCCACGCCGCAGCCGATCTTGCCGAGTGGCTGGCGGAGCTCGCACCCAAGGTTTTTTGATACAGAAAGGCCGTCTGGAGCCATTTTGAAGAGACAGGTTGCGCGCCGGGAGGTTTTAAGCGACAAGACGTGCGAGAATTTCCCCTATGACCCAGCTTTTGATCGAACCCGCCCGCCGAAGCGGCTGCGAGGACATTCCCGCACTCACCGAGCTGCTGCAATCCGCCGCGCAGCGTCAGCGCTCGCCCATCGACGACGTGCTCGACGCCGGAGTGGTCGATGAGGAGCGCTACATGCGCGAACTGGCGCACGATCTGGGATTGGAGTGGCTGGAGAGCATCCCGATGCCTGAAGTCCCGCTGCCCTTGCGCGAGGCCTGCGGCCCGCGGATCGCATTGCGCCACCGCTTGCTGCCAGTCGAGATCACCGGCGAGGGCGACCACAAGCGGCTGAAACTCGCGACCTTCGATCCCTTCAACCTGGTGGCCCGTCAAGCGGCGGCACAGGAGTTGGAGTTGCCGATTGATTGGTGCATGGCGTCGCGGAAACGCCTGCACGAAGCCCTGCGTCGGCTTTACGGGGTGGGCGCGGACACTTTCGAACAGATTCTCGAAGGCCGGGATTTCGACTACGACGCCATCGAATCCGGCGAGGACGAAGCCAACGTAATCGACCAAGATGACGATGAGGAGGCGAGCGTGGTTAAGTTCGTCAACCAGATCATCCGCGAAGCGCTCGACCAGCGGGCGACTGACATCCATGTCGAGCCGCTGAGCACGAACCTGCGCATCCGTTACCGGATCGACGGCCGCCTGATCGAGATTGCGGTGCCGGAGAACATCAAGGCGCTGCAAAGCTCGGTCATCGCCCGTTTGAAAATCATGGCCCGTCTCGACATCGCCGAGCGCCGGGTCCCGCAGGACGGCCGGATCAACCTCCAGTTCGAAGGCCAGACCATCGACGTCCGGGTGGCCACGGTGCCGACTGTGGAAGGCGAGAGCGTTTCGCTGCGTCTCCTCAACCAGGAGAAGTTCAACCTCGCGAAGCTCCAGATGGAGCCCTTCGTGCAGAAGAAGATTGAGTCGCTGCTGCATTTGCCCAATGGCATCATCCTGATTACCGGCCCCACCGGTTCCGGTAAATCGACCAGCCTCTATTCCTTCCTCAGCGAGGTGAACCACCCGGAGCGCCGCATCGTCACCGTCGAAGACCCGGTGGAAAACAAGCTCACCGGCGTGATGCAGATCGCGGTGAAATCCGAGATTGGACTGACCTTTGCCACGGCGTTGCGCTCGATTTTGCGGGCGGACCCGAACATCGTGATGATTGGGGAAATCCGGGACCTTGAGACGGCGGAAATCGCTATCCGCGCGTCCCTCACCGGTCACTTGGTGTTCTCCACGCTGCACACCAACGACGCCATGGGCGGCATCAGCCGTCTGGTGGACATGGGCGTGGAACCATTCCTCGTTTCCGCCGCCGTGCGCGCCTTCCTCGCCCAGCGTTTGGTGAGAAAACTCTGCCCGAACTGCAAGACCCCGCGCGAAATCAGCGAGCAGGACAAGATCGGCCTCGGAATCCCGCTCGACATCCCGGGCAAGCCCTACGCCGCGAACGGTTGTGACCGCTGCCGTGGCACCGGTTTTTCGGGACGAATGGCAATTTACGAGGTGGTGCTGCTGACCCCGGCGATGCAGGAGCTCGTCGCCCACAGTGCACCCGCCCCAAAACTCCGCGAGCAGGCGTTCCGCGACGGCTACGTGCCGATGCGGACCTACGGATGGCACAAGGCCCTGCAAGGCATGACGACCATCGAGGAAGTCATTTCGGTGACCTCGTCCGACATCGGCGGCGCGGAATGATGAACTTCGAACATTGAACGCTGAAGTGAAGATAGCGCATCCCATCTCCTCCCTGATCACGGATCCCTGATCACCCGGCACTTTCCCAACCATGCCCATCTTCGCCTACAAAGCCCTCGCCACCAATGGTTCCGTGACCACCGGCGAACTCGATGCCACGGATCGCCCGGAAGCATTGCGGATGCTGGACCGCAAAGGGCTTCAGCCGGTCAACCTCAGGGAAACCTCCGCCGCCTTGCCGCAGCGGAAACCCACGGCCAAGGGGAAAGCCGGGGAGTCACCGCGGCCCGTTGCCAAGGCGGATGTGAATGAAGACGCCATTCCCGAGGGTCCGATCAAACTGAAGCGCGCCGAGGTCGTGCTCTTCACCGAG
Source organism: Luteolibacter sp. (assembly GCA_041549835.1). Classification (GTDB taxonomy): domain Bacteria; phylum Verrucomicrobiota; class Verrucomicrobiia; order Verrucomicrobiales; family Akkermansiaceae; genus Luteolibacter. Next base: position 32,095 of record JBFEQB010000019.1, read on the forward strand.
GAGCTTTCGGACATGCTCAGCGCCGGCCTGCAACTGGAGCCGGCCTTGAAATCGATGGAAAACCGCCAGGAACTCGGCAATCTCAAGGCGGTATCCTTCAAAATCCGCCAGATCGTGCGGGATGGCGTGAATTTCTCCGTCGCCCTGAAGAAAGTGAGCCCGAGCTTCGGCTCGCTCTATTGTTCGCTCGCTGCCGCCGATGAGGCGTCCGGTGCGCTGGACACCATTCTCAAGCGCCAGGCTCATTACCTCAAGACGCTCGCCGAACTGCAGGCCAGACTCGTTCTCGCGATGATCTATCCGGCTTTCCTCGTGCTTGCCGGCATCGGGGTGTCCATCGTCTTCGTCACCACGCTGATTCCGCAGCTCACCCAGCTTATCGAGAGCACACCGGGCGGGAAAATCCCGCTCGGTGCCGCCATTCTGATTGCCGCTTCAGATTTCCTCAGCAAGTGGTGGCTGGTCATGCTTCTCACGCTCATCGCCGCGGCGATTTTCTTCAAGGCGTGGCGGGACAACGAGGCCAACAAGCCCGCATGGGACCGCATGAAACTCAAGCTCCCACTGATTGGCCGGGTTATCACCAGCCGCTTCTACGTACAGTTCCTCGAAACCATGGCCAACCTCGTCGGCAACGGCCTGCCGCTGCTCCGCGCGCTGGAACTCTCGCGTGACGCCACCCAGAACCGCTCGCTGCGCGTGGAACTTGACAAGGTGATTGATCAGGTCGGCGATGGCCGCTCGTTTTCCAAAGCGCTCATTCGCAACGGTGCGTTTCCTCCTCTGCTCATCGACATGATTTCCGTTGGTGAGCAGACCGGGAAGATCGATCAATCGTTGCGGCGTGCGGCCGAGCGCTACGACAAGGAGCTCGACAAGGACCTGCAGCGCATCATGGCGCTGATCATGCCCACGGTGCTCATCATCATGGCCGGCCTGATCGGCACCATGGCCTATCTGATGATCACCGCGATCTTCCAGACCATCTCCAATCTCGGGTGATTTTTCCGGTTCAGGGGGAAAGGCGGGCGTCCAGATAGGCGTCCACCACGCCATCACGTAGTGGCATCGTGACCAGACTGTGACATAGTTTACATCGTCCTCGCGTTGAGCGGGACCCTAGTCTCCCCCCAACCTCCTCCCTGTTTGATGATTTCCCATGCCCATGTTCGGACTGCTTCCCGGAGAGTTACAAAGATTCCCGGCACCAGGGAATCGCGTAATCGGCGGGACACGGCACGGGGCCTGCTTTGGAAGCTCCCGACTCGCCGGGGATTCAAACAGGGGAAGGCCGCTTCTGATGAATTTCGGCATTTCCAAAATAACGTTGATTGCCAACGAATGATTCGATAGACCCGAGCGCGCATTCAAGGTCCTTGAAAGGTAAGTCACGATTTCATAGAGATCTCGCGGCCTGAAACTTCAACTGATACAAAATGCGTTTTTGCATCTTGACCCAAACTTCTGAAATTGGTTTCTGTGTGTCAAAGCGCTGAATGACCAAGGGCGGTAGCGTGCTGCCCGAAAAAATTCCCCGAATCCCCCAACTCCCGCGACTTTTTGAAAAACCCTGCTATCTTCACACGTATGGCCTGATTTTCCACCACGCCGTTCTAATATCCCCCCACTCCCCCCATGATGATTACCGTTCAATCTCCACGGAAGGCTCGTGTCTCCCGAAAAGCCTTTTTCTCTCCTCGAAGCCTCCCGCCAGTCGGTGAGGGTTCGCTCCGGTCTGCCCCTACCCGTTCCGAAGACCCAGCGGGCGTTTCCGTTGAGAGAAATCGGAACCATGAGCCCACCAACGGCTCCTTTTATCATGTCGGCTCCACGCCCGCTTGGAAGCGGAGTTTGGATATCTTCTGCATCCTCGTCAGTCTTCCCTTGATCCTGCCATTAATGGCGGCGATCACCCTATGGATCAAACTCGTTTCCCGAGGACCGGCTTTGTTCCGTCAGGAACGGATCGGGCGCGACGGGAAACGTTTTGTTATCTACAAGTTCCGCAGCATGAAGCTGAACGCGGACACCCGGCGACACGAAATCCACTTCCGCAATCTGGTCTATTCGAACCAGCCGATGGTGAAACTCGATATTCTCTGCGATTCGCGCTTGCTGCCCGGTGGCTGCCTGCTGAGGGCGGCCGGTCTCGATGAACTTCCCCAGTTGCTCAACGTGCTCCGAGGGGAGATGAGTTTGGTTGGCCCACGCCCGTGCTTGGTCGAGGAATTCCAATTTTTCAGCAAAAGGCAGAAGATACGCTTTGAAGTGCTTCCCGGCCTGACCGGCATCTGGCAGGTCCACGGCAAGGGTGCCTGCACTTTCAGCGAGATGAACGGCATGGACGCGTTTTATGTGCGCCGGGTTTCGCCCATGATGGACTTGGGAATCATGCTGCGGACTCCGTTCGCGCTTGTGCGCCAACTGCATGAGGCCTTGGTGAAGAAGCGGTCTGCAAGAAGAGCAGGGAATCCTGAAGACCTCCCGATCTCCAGATACGAATCCCAGCGACTGGGCTGACTCTCATGAAATCACCGGTTTCCGTTGGAATCGCCGGCTATGGCTATTGGGGACCCAATCTTGCCCGCAATTTCGACAGCCTGTCGGATGCGCACCTGAGTGCCGTATGCGATCCCGATCCCGCGCGGTTGGAGCACCTGAGGCGGAACCTGCCCCAAGCCACAGCCTTCGGGGATTTCGCGGAGATGCTGCGGGAGGCCGAAATGGATGCGTTGGTAGTGGCCACTCCGGTGGCCACTCATCACACCCTTGCCAAGGCCGGCCTGCTGGCCGGAAAGCATGTGTTGGTTGAAAAACCCATGGCCTCCACGGTGGCGGAATGCCGGGAATTGATCGAGATCGCCGATGACATGGGACTCACCCTGATGGTGGGGCATACCTACCTCTACTCGGAAGCAGTCCGTAAGATCCTCGAAATCATCGGCAGCGGGGACCTCGGGGACATCCGCTACATCAACTGCCAGCGCCTCAATCTCGGTCTGTTCCAGCGGGACATCAATGTGGCGTGGGACTTGGCTCCCCATGATCTTGCAATCATTCTCCGCGTGATGGGCGGAATGCCCCAGATGGTCAATTGTCAGGGCAACGCCCAAGTCAATCCGCCGATTGAGGACGTGACGAATCTTTCGCTGTCTTTCGGCGGGCGGCGTTTCGCGACGGTCCAGAGCAGCTGGTTGGAACCCCGTAAAGTCCGCCAAATCACCTTCGTCGGAACCCGCAAGATGATCGTGTATGACGATCTTGAACCACTCGGGAAAATCCGGATCTATGACGTGCGGGTTGATTGTCCGCCGCATTATGACACCTTCGCGGATTTCCAGTACTCCTACCATTATGGGGAATGCCGCATTCCACATCTTGAACAGGTGGAGCCGCTGAACCGAATGAGCGGGCATTTCATCGAATGCATCCGCAACGGCACGCGCCCGGATTCCTGCGGCGAAAAAGGTCTCGAAGTCGTGCAGATTTTGGAAGCCTGCACCGAGTCCCTGAGCACCCACGGCGGGCCGATATCCTTCCCGGAAGCCGCCACGCCGCCGCCGCACGAGGTGGCCGCCGTTCGTTGAAATCCTCAACCTGCATGTTTGGAAATGCCTCCAATACCCTGCGGATCGCGCCTGATGTGAAATTGGGCGAGGGGGTCGAATTGCACGGCTTCGCCAACCTGTATGGCTGCGAGATCGGTGGCGCGACACGGATCGGATGTTTCGTGGAAATTCAGAAGGGTGCGGTGGTCGGCGCCCGGTGCAAAATTTCAAGTCACACGTTCATTTGCGAAGGCGTCACGCTGGAAGACGAGGTTTTTATCGGTCACGGCGTGATGTTCACCAATGACAAATACCCGCGGGCGACCTGCCGGGACGGGACTTTGAAATCAGCGGCCGATTGGGAATGCCAGCGGACCCTCGTGAAACGCGGTGCTTCGATTGGCTCGGGATCAACCCTACTCGGTGGCATCGTCGTCGGTGAACACGCAATGGTGGGTGCTGGCAGTGTGGTCACCGCAGACGTGCCGCCAAATGCGGCGGTGGCCGGCAATCCGGCCCGTCTTCTCAAGAACTGGAAAGGAGCGGGCGCGTGAAGGTTCCTTTCATGGATTTGAAGGCGCGTCATGCGCCGATGCGGAGCGAGCTTCTCGGTGCGATGGAAGCGGTCATGGATTCGGGAGACTTTTCCGGGGGCCTTTTCGTCGAACGGTTTGAGGAGCAATTCGCCGCCTATTGCGGGACCCGCCATGCGGTGGGAGTAGGTTCCGGAACGGAAGCGTTATGGCTGACGCTCGTCGCCATGGGAATTGGTCCCGGCGATGAGGTGATCACGGTCCCGATGACCTTTGTGGCGACGGTCGAGGCAATTTGCCTCGCTGGCGCAAGGCCGGTGTTCGTGGATATCGATCCGGTGACCTACACGATGGATCCAGAGGCGCTCGAAGTCGCTATCACCGCGCGGACCAAGGCGATCATTCCGGTTCACCTCTTCGGCCAACCTGCGGATATGGGGGCGGTTCTGAAAATCGCCCGCAGGCACGGACTGAGGGTGATCGAGGATGCTGCTCAAGCCCACGGTGCGGAATGGAGGGGGTGCAAAGCCGGTTCCCTGGCAGATGCGGGATGTTTCAGTTTCTTTCCCGGTAAAAATCTCGGAGCCTTCGGCGAGGCCGGCGCGGTGACTACCGATGACGGGGATTTGGCACAGCGCCTCCGGGTTCTCCGTGATCATGGGCAATCTAGGAAACATCATCATGAGATTCCGGGCTGGAACAGCCGGATGGACGGCGTCCAAGCGGCCGTGCTGAGTGCCAAACTGCCCACTCTGGATGATGGAAACCGCGTGCGCCGTCGCCATGTTCTTTATTACCGCCGCGAGCTTTCCGGGATTGAGGAAATCATCCTTCCCGTGGAACGGCCGGGAGTCATCCACGCCTGGCACATCCACGCGCTGCGTGTTCGCGGACGTCAAGGCCTGCTTGAGATTCTCCGTAAAGAGGGAATCGGATACGGCCTACACTATCCGGTTTCGATCCACCTCCAACCCGCATTCGGAAACCTCGGTTACAAAGTCGGCGATTTTCCCGTCTCGGAACAATGCGCGAAGGAATTCCTCTCCTTGCCCGCCGGTCCCGAACTGGGTGAATCAAGTATCGATCAAGTGATCTCCGCCCTCGTGGGTTGGGCGCACCCAGCCACCGGTAAATCCCGCGGCAACCCAATCAAACCAAGACCCGCCGCGATGACGTGCGGTGAAGGAATCCTGAATCGCACACCGAAGTCCCGCCCACGCTGATAAGCCATGCAGAAGTCCAATTCCAAGTCCCAGTCCTCGAACTCCGGCCCCGCATTCAGCGTGCATGATGTTCTGTTTGTGTTGTTCAAACACAAATGGAAGATCCTGCTACTCTCCCTGCTCGGGTTCGGGATTGCCACGGCCCTGTATTTGCAACAGGAGCCGGTCTATAAATCCGAGTCCAAGCTGTTGATACGCTATGTGCTGACCAAGGGCATTATGGATCCCTTCGAAGATATGAACAGCCCCGGCGGGGGGTCCAGAGGCAGAGGGGATCCTGTCATCAACACGGAGATCGAAATTCTTAAAAGCGTGGATCTCTCGCTGAACGTCGCCGAAGGCGTGGGAGTGAAGCGACTTCTCCCTCATGAGGAAGGGAAAGCGTCCCTTGAGAGTGCGGCAGGGGCGATTCGAAAGGGGCTTGAGGTATTGCCGGGGCAAAGCAGCTCCGTGCTTTACGTCAATTATGCCCATAAGAATGCCGAACTCTCCAAAGAAGTGTTGGACGAGCTGTTGAAACGGTATTTTGAGAGACACCTTGAAATCCATCGATCCGCAGCGGCGTTCGATTTGGTCGCGAAACAGGCGGAGAAAGCCAAGGCCGTGCTCCAGGAAAAGGAAGCGGCTCTTGATCGCTTGCGCAAGGAAACCGGCATCATGGCATTGGCTGACGCCACCGCGGCCCTCACAGCTCAAAAGAGCAAAACCCAGGAGGAATTGCTTAAGGCGCGCGCGGATCTCGTCGAAAAGATGGCTTCACTGGCGGCCTTGGAAAAAGGTTCGAACATCAGCGAACTTACTGCGGACGATGGTTCAACCGGTGCGCCCGGGATGGAAGAAAACACCACCATCATGGCGGTTCCGTCCTCCAGCGCCATCACCGAGTATCGTGCGGTCAAGGAGTTGATCGGCTTCCTTCAAAAGCGCGAGCTGGAACTCAGGGTCAAGTTCAAGCCCGGCAATCGGCTGATTGCCTTGAACCGGGAACAACTGGCGGTCAACGAGGCGCGGTGCCAAGAGTTGGAGCGGCGGTATCCCGGTCTGACCACTCAACCGGACTCCGTCGGCGCCGATCCCGGGAACCCGCAGGCTCAGTGGATGGCTGAGAAGGCGAGTGTCGTTTCCATTCAGGCCAAGATTGAGATGTTGAACGCTCAATTGAAGGAAATCGGTGAACAGTTTGTCCGCGAGTACGTTGTCGGAGCTAAAGTCGAGGAACTCAAGCGCGAGAGGGATATTCTGGATTCCGAATACCGCACGCTCGAAACAAAACTCAAGAGTGCGAAGGTCGAGACGACGCTGGATCCGTCCCACATGCCGAACATCACCATCATCCAGAAGCCGACGGAACCGATCAAGACACTCGACGAAAAGATGCGCAAGATCATCCTCGGAATCGCCGGGTCCGGTATCGGCCTCGGGCTGACTCTCGCATTCCTGATCGAACTCTTGTTCAACCGCAAGATCAACAGGCCCACGGAAATTCAGACGCGCCTACAGCTTCCACTCATGTTGTCGATTCCCTTCTTTGCGGGCAGAAGCGGCGGACGGTTCATACCGTCCGGGCAGGCCGACCCTCCACTGCTCGGCGGTGGTGACGGGAATGCCGACATCATCCCGGCGGATGACAAAAAGGGGAGGTCCCCGCTGGCCCGCGCCGAACACTTCATCCTTCCCTACGCGGAGACTCTCCGTGACCGGATCATCTTCAACTTCGAAATCAACAACGTGCTCCACAAACCGAAGTTCATCGCCGTGGCGGGACTCTCCGAACGTGCGGGCGCCTCCACCATCGCCGCAGGCCTGGCCAAGTCCTTCTCGGAGATGAAGGGGGCCAAGGTCTTACTTGTCGATCTCAGCTCCATACATCCGGAGGAGAATCCGGTATTCGGCGAGATGCCGTTGCACTCGATTCACGGAGCGCTGGCGCTCACTGGAAAGAAGGACTTCGAGGAAGCTTCCCAAAACCTTTACTATGCGAGCGCGATCGCCCGTCGTGACGAGACCGGGTTGGCCTCCTTCACGCCGATCCAGCTGTATGAAATCATGCCCCAGCTCCAAGCGAGTGCCTACGACTACGTCGTCTTTGACATGCCTCCGATCGACGAGACCAGTCGCACGCTGGCGATGGCCGGGATGATGGACAAGATGCTGCTCGTCCTTGATGGGGAAAACACCAATCGCGACGCGCTCAAATGGGGTTACTCGGAGTTGGTCAAAGGCAAGGCCGATGTCTCATGTGTCTTTAATAAAACCCGGACGGTAGCGCCCGGCTGGCTGCTGGGAGAGAATTGAGCGCTGCGGGTTCCGGGCCATCGCCTTTTGAAATATGAATTGCCGGAACATCAGCCGGGCTTCAGAAGCCGCGATCCGAGGTTCTCATGGAAACCTGGCTCGGCTCTATTTCCGGATGAAGCCGCTTATCCCGAGACCACTCCGTATCTTCCTGCGTCGGATTCGCGTGCCCGGTCTCATTAAACGCCATGCGGAAATCTGGCCGATCGATCCACAGGCGGCACACGCGCCCGCTGGCTGGGCCGGTTGGCCGTTTCAAAAAAAATTCGCCTTGGTTTTCACCCACGACGTTGAGTCCGGGGAAGGACAGGCGAAAACGAGACGTCTCGCAGAGCTTGAGATGGCTCTTGGTTTCCGCTCGTCCTTTAACTTCATTCCGGAAGGTCCTTATGAGGACTCCGCAGTCCTCCGGAAATGGCTTGTGGAAAACGGCTTCGAAGTGGGCGTGCATGACCTCAAGCATGACGGGCTCCTCTATAACTCAAGGAGAGAATTCACTGGCAAGGCGGAAAGCATCAACCGCTACCTTCATCAATGGGGGGCCGTGGGATTCCGCTCCGGATTCATGCTCCGTCAGCTTGACTGGCTTCATGATTTGGACATTCTCTACGACTCCTCCACTTTCGACACCGATCCCTTCGAGCCCCAGCCTGAGGGAGTCCATACGATTTTCCCGTTTCACGTCACGCCGCCTGCGGAAGCCAAGAGGCCTGGATATATCGAGCTGCCCTACACCTTGCCGCAGGATTCCACCTTGTTCCTTCTCCTGCGGGAAAAAACCCCGGCGATCTGGAAGCAAAAACTCGATTGGGTCGCCCGGCACGGCGGCCTCGCACTGGTGAACATCCACCCGGACTATGTGGATTTCTCCGGCAGTGGCGAGTGTTCCCCCTCCTGTTACCCGGCCGCCTGGTTGAGGGAATTTATGGATTATGCCCTTCAGCGCCATGGGGAGCATTTCTGGAATCCCGTTCCGCGGGATCTGGCTCTCTGGTTCCGTGATCAATCCAACGCCGGAGAGGGCCTCACCACTTCGTTTCATCCGCATGATGCGCCTTCACCTCCCTGAAATTCATGATTCGGCTCCGCCATAAATTGTTAATCCAAATGCTCCGCGTGTTCGACCAGCTCGTCATGGTGCTCACGGCGGTCGTCATCATCTATTTCCGTCCGGAAATCCTGATGAAAGGAGGGCATCACATTCTTCAGGCAACCGTCCAGATCGAGGACGCCATCGGGATGTTGTTCCTCGCCATCGGATGGATCGCAATTTTCGATTACTTCATCCGCTACCGTTCGGACCGGCTGGTCGCGCTCAATAGCCAGCTGAAGGGCCTTCTGAAAGCGACGGCCCTGGCATCGTTCCTGTTGATGGCCGTCAGTGCGGTGTTTACGGTCAAGAGTTTCAATATTCTCAACATCCTGCTGTTCTTCGTGGTGGTCACCACCATCGGCATCTGCAGCCGCCTGTTTCTACGCGTGCTGTTGCTGAGCGCCCGGAAATCGGGATACAATTACCGCTATCTTCTCGTCGTCGGGGCCAACGAGCGCGCCAGCCAGGTGGTCAGCCAGATCGAACAAAAACCGGAACTGGGCTATAAAATCGTCGGCTTTGTTGCGGAATCGCCGGAGGCCATGGAGGAATGGCAGCAGCGCGAGCAACAACAGCACCCGCATTGGAAAGTGCCCGGACTGTTGGAAAACCTGAGGACGATCCTCACCCAGGAGCGGGTGGACGAAATCATTGTCTGTCTGCCGATGGATGCGCGCTTCAGTGACATCGCATTGATTGTGAAGAACGCACGGGATCTGGGAGTCGTGGTCCGCCTCATGCCCGAGCTGGAGGACGGCACGCTGCTGCGCAACCTGCATGTCGAGGAGTTCGAGAACGAATACGTTGTCACACTTTTCCGCGAGCAATTGCTCGTGCAGCTGCTGTTGAAGCGGCTACTGGACACGGCGCTCTCAATCGCCGTTCTGATCATCCTGCTGCCCGTCATGGCCGTCGTGGCCATCTTGATCAAGCTGACAAGCCCCGGACCGGTGTTGTTCGTCCAGAAACGGGTGGGTATGAACCAGCGGCAGTTCCGGCTCTACAAGTTCCGCTCGATGGTGGCGGACGCCGAGGCCCGCAAACTCGAACTCGAGCATCTCAACGAGCGGGACGGTCCCGCGTTCAAGATCGACAACGATCCGCGGATCACGCGGATCGGCCGCTTTATCCGCAAGACCAGCATCGACGAACTGCCCCAGCTGTTCAACGTGCTGAGCGGCGAGATGAGTTTAGTGGGCCCGCGCCCTCCGCTACCCGACGAGGTTAAGAAATACGAGTGGCTGTTCCGCAAACGCCTGTCCGTGAAACCCGGCATCACCTGCATCTGGCAGATCAGCGGCCGCAACGACGTCTCGTTCGACCAATGGATGAAGATGGATCACGAATACGTCGAAAACTGGTCGCTGTGGTTGGATTTGAAGATTCTCCTGAAAACCGTCCCCGCCGTCATCTTCCTTCGCGGCGCTTCTTGATTTTAGCTGAAAGATAAAAAGGCCGAAAAGACTGAATGACAAATCAACCAACATTCTCCAATCATGAAATCGGACAAGCTAGCTAACTATGACAACCCGCATTCTTTCGGGTCCAGAATGAGAGCGAAACGGATTGCTCCACTCACTAACCTCATTATAAAACTCCACGCGAAAAAGGGCAAGGTCAACATACTCGACGTGGGAGGACGGGAAACCTACTGGACGGTTCTTGATCCATCGTTTCTTAGGAAACATGGAGTGAGGATAACGATCTTGAACCTCCCTAGTGATCTCCAGGGCGAGGAAAGCGAACTTTTTTCCTACGCTATGGGGGACGCTTGTGATCTGAGCCAATATCCTGACAACTCATTTGAAATTGTTCATTCAAACTCGGTTATTGAGCATGTTGGGAATTGGGATAGGATCAAGGCCTTTGCAAAGGAAGTAAGGCGTCTAGCGCCGAACTTGTTCGTGCAAACGCCATATTATTGGTTTCCAATCGAGCCTCACTTCATCAAGATATTTCACCATTGGCTGCCCAAGCCGATTAGAGCATCAATGTGGATGTGGTTTAAAATGGGACAGAGATCGAGGGCAAACAATATTGACGAGGCAATGCTTCAGGTTGACGATGAACCCTATCTACTCGACAACAAAATGTTCCGTTTCCTTTTTCCCGACTGCCGCATCATCAGGGAACGCTTTTTCCTATTTACCAAATCCATGGTGGCGTATCGTGCTGCTGAGGCAAAAGGCCGGATCGATGGGATGTCCGATGGTAAATGATCTCACCCCGGACTTCGGATTCCACTAGTCGATCCTGAGATTGCTCGATTCCACGCCATGGTCCATGCGAATCCCAAAGTACTGGCGATCTCGTCCGGAGGAGGTCATTGGGTCCAGTTGCTGCGCCTGCTCCCCGCCTTCGAGGGATGTGAGGTGACCTTTGCCACCGTCCGTGAGGGATACCGTGCCGACGTCGGCGGGGGCGGCGCTTTCCGGGTGATCCCGGACGGCAACCGCTGGAGCAAGATCAATTTGCTGCGCTCGGCACTGGGAGTCATGCGGTTGATAATTTCGGTCAAGCCCGACGTCATTATCACCACCGGCGCAGCGCCGGGATATTTCGGCGTGCGTTTCGGCAAGTGGCTCGGTGCCCGCGTGGTTTGGATCGACAGCGTGGCCAATGCCGAGGAACTCTCGATGTCCGGTCAACGGGCAGGTTCGTTCGTGGATTTATGGCTCACCCAGTGGCCGCACCTTGCGCGGGAAGGCGGGCCGCAATGTTTTGGGAGCGTGTTATGATTTTCGTCACGGTAGGCACTGATCTTCCCTTTGACCGCATGGTGCGGGTGATCGACGCGTGGGCCGCTGAGAGCCGGCGCGACGATGTCTTTGCCCAGATCGGCGAGGGCGGCTGGGAGCCGGAACATATCCGCTTCGCGAACTTTCTCCAGCCACCCGAATTTGTGGCGCACTTCAAGGCCGCCAGCGTGATCATCGCCCATGCGGGAATGGGCACCATCCTCTCCGCCCTCTACCACCACAAGCCGATCCTTGTGATGCCCAAGCGGGCCAGCCTCGGCGAGCATCGCAACGAGCACCAGCTCGCCAGCGCCCGCCGCATGATGGAATTGGGAAATGTCAACGTGGCCTTCGACGAAAGTGAGCTTCGCGACCGCCTTGAGCATTTGGACGAACTGAAGCAGCCCAAAACCATTGGTGACAGTGCAAGTGACGGCCTGGTGCGCGGTTTGCGTGACTTCATCTTCGAAGACCGGGTGTGAATCGGCATCTGGATACATCACGGCATTCATGAAACAAAAAATCCACCGGCTTCTGGGATTTGTTTTCTCGATCCTCGACCCACGTTGTTATCTCCACGCATTCCGGATGGTGCATTATTTCGGATATACCCATGTGCGGGAGCGGCGGCGGATTTCCCTAGGAAAAGACACCCGGTTCGCTCCGAACGTGTCATTCCGGAATGGCGAGCGGATCTCAACCGGGCGTGACTGCCATATTGGCGAACGCTGCTACCTTTGGGCCGGCGATTCCACCGGTCGAATTCTTCTTGGAGACTTTGTTTCATTGGCACCCGAAGTGTTCATCATCGCGTCGGACTATCAGTTTGTCGCCGGGCGGCCCTTCCGCAACCAACCGAAGCGCGAGAGGGACGTGGCGATTGGAAACGACGTCTGGCTTGGTGCCCGCGTCGTGGTCACCGCCGGCGTCACCATCGGTGACGGTTGCATTGTCGGTGCAGGAGCCGTGGTCACCAAGGACCTGCCCGCGGGATCCATCGCCGCCGGAGTGCCCGCCCGGGTGATAGGCACCCGTGAAACATTATCTACCGAAACATCATCATGAAAGCAGACGTCGCTATCATCATCGTGTCCTATAACTCCGCTGAGTTCATCGGAGACTGCCTGCAAAGTGTCATCTCCGCCCGCAAAAACGTGTGCCAGCAGATCATCGTGGTTGATAACGATTCCAAGGACCACACGGTAGAATTGATCCGCAGGAAGTTTCCGGAAGTGGAGTTGGTCGTTCCCGGGGCGAATCTGGGGTTTGCTGCTGGAGTCAACCTTGGAGCGAGCCATGCGGATGGGGAGTTCGTCCTTCTGTTGAACCCGGACACGGTGATACTCGATCATGCGATTGACACGATTGTTGATTTTGCACGCGAACATCCCGGCTACGGACTCTACGGCGGCAGGACGCGCCGGCCTGATGGTGGTTTGGAACCGTCCTCCTGTTGGGGGCAGCCGACGCTCTGGAGCATGGCGATGTTCGGTTTCGGCCTGACGACCCTGGCTCCGAAAAACCGGTGGCTCGATCCAGAATCCCTAGGTGATTGGCAACGCGACAGCGTGAGGCAAGTCGGCGTCATCACCGGCTGTTTCCTGCTGGCTTCCAAGACCGTTTGGGACGAACTGGGTGGCATGGACGAGCGGTATTTCATGTATGGCGAGGATGTGGATTTCGCCATGCGAGCTAAGCGGCTTGGCTATCGACCGGTGATCTGCCCGGCAGCGGAACTGGTGCATGAAGTCGGCGCCTGCTCTGATTCTCCGGTTCACAAAACGATGCTGCTCTACCGCGGGAAGGCGAGTTTGGTGAGAACTCACTGGTGCGGCCCCGCGAAGTGGCTTGGCTTGTTCTTTCTGGCTGCCGGAACCGGCCTTCGCGCTTTGCTATCCGCGGTGCTTAACCGTCCCAGCACAGGTGATGCCGTAGGACGCTGGCAGACGCTTTGGCGAGATCGATCCGATTGGTTGAGAGGATACTCCAAAAAGTCGAGAACGCCGACACCATCTCGCTCCAAGACTGCCTCACCATTCCCGGGCAAATCGAGCGCCTCCACGACCACATCGCTAAACTCACCGAAGCCAAAAAGAAGTTGATAGAAGAACAGTCCGCCTATCGGGAAAAGCTCGTGACCGCCAGGCCAAAGAGCCAAGCACCGGCGAAAGGCCCGAAGGAAAAGCCCCCCAGCTTTCCAAAGAAGGCCACCGCGATCAGGATCAATACAACTTCACCGATCCCGAAAGCCGGATCATGAAAACCGGCGGAGGCTTCCAGCAGAGCTACAACGCCCAGGCCGCAGTGGAAGTCGAAAGCCCCCTGATCGTCGGCGGCCACGTCTCCGATGCTCCCAACCACAAACAACAACTCATATCCGGATTGGAAAGCATCAGCCCCGAAGCCGGGAAAACCGGCACCACCCTCGTGGGCGGCGGATACTATAGCGCCGCAGCCGTCACCCGTGTCGAAGCCGCCGGTGACCCGCGGGTCCTCGCGGCCATGGGTCGCAAAAAACACGGCGCAGCGTTCCGGAGCTTGAAGAGCGGTAAGACCCGCCCCCACCACCCGAAGGGGCGGAGATCGCCGAAGTTATGGCATGGCGCACTTCCACCGCGGCGGGTAAAGAGTTATATGGATTGCGCAAGCAAACGGTAGAACCCGTCTTTGGAATCACCAAGGAAGCACTTGGCTTTCGCCGCTTTCACCTTCGCGGGCTCGACAAGGTCAATCTCGAATGGGTTCTCGTCCGGCTCGTCTATAACATCAAGCGGCTCTATCACATCGGAAGCACGCTGCGGGCCGCCACCGCGTGATGAATCGGGATCCCGGCCCGAACCTAACATAATCGGGCGCGATGATCCCGCCGGTCAGGCCATCGTCCGCTTCTGGCCACGAAATCCTCCGAAAAACAGAAAATAGAGGGAATCTTCCCGGAAACGGTCGTTTGATTTTTCGGCAGGCGCCCCTCCCGCGGACCACAACAGAGGGTGTCCGGGTGTCGCTGGGTGTCAATATCTGGGATTCGAGCTCAAAATTTAAGCACGACAGGCTGCTAGCAAAAGGTTTTTAAGATGATGATCAGTGTAGTCATACCTAGCTTTAATCGAAAAGATTGTCTTCTGAGGCTCCTGAAAGATGTTCTCTCCCAAGAAAATGCCGAAGTCGAAGTGATCGTAGTCGATGATGGCTCAACCGATGGCAGTGTGGATGCCGTCGCGGCTGGTTTCCCACAAGTCCAATTGATCGTGAACGAGGTCAATAGCGGCTGCTGCATCACTCGCAATCGGGGAATTCGGGCAGCTCGCGGCCAAATCATCGTAGGGCTGGACAGTGATGTGACTCTGCCGGATCGCCGACTCATGGCAAAAGTCGCCCAGGCATTCGAACTTTCCCCCAAAACCACAGGGTTCGCTTTTCGGGTTCTTGATTCAGATGGATGCGCGGAGGATACTCCCCGATGGTGGCACCCGAAACCGATTCAGGACTTCGCAACCAAGCGATTCGAGACAAACTATTTCAGCGGTACGGCGTTCGCGTTCCGCAGCGATCAATTGATCTCCGCTGGAATGTTCCCTGAACACATCTTCCAGTACCATGAGGAAGTGGAAGTCGCCTATCGAATCATGGACGATGGTGGAATCGTGGAGTATTTTCCTGATCTCATCGTGACCCATCATCCAGGTGCCAGGGGAAAAGGATGGAGCGACCACCGGGTTTTTCATAGCCCTAGCAGCCAGGTCCTTTTGGCATATAGCTGCTATCCCGCTGCGATGGGAATGTTCTTCGTCGTCACCCGTTTGGGACGTTCTTTCCTCAAGGCTCTCGCCGCCCGCAGGGTTGGAGTGTTTACCAGAGGAGTCGTGGCGGGAATTTCAAAAGTTCGGTCTGGCAGGGTGAATCGAAAGCCACTTCAGTCCTCTACTTGGCGGCGAATCTCGAGTTTGAGGCATTGAGCCACTTTCGGCCCCTTGAGCGACTGGTATTATCAGGGACCCTTTTGGTCAATCGCACGATTCGACATGACGTCGTTCCAGTAGCCACGAATTCCCTTCATCGGAATGATCTTCCTTTTCTAGGTGACGTCGGGGAAAGTAATTCTGGCCGGTGGCGGATCGAAATAGACGATTGATCGTCTCGTATCGGGCTGCAAAGTCAGGGCTACCGGACTGAGGCTTGAGGGGCGAACGGCTCATGCGATGAAGGTCGGCCCGTCCATCACTATTTCGACTACAAAGCGCAATCGTCCGGCGTCCGCCAAATGCCTGTTGCCCAACGTGATCACCCAGGACGCTCGAATCATCCTGCGGGGCCCGCGACAATAAATGAGCCTTCCGAAATAGTTGACAGACCAGTTGCCAAAAATGCACCGTTTTTTCGAAATCCGACGCAGACGCGTGCCAACCGACGGCAAAGATCTCATCTGCCTGAATACGAAAAAAGCCGTGAAAAACTCGACTTTTCACGGATTTTTAAGTGATCGGCGCGACCAGATCAGAACTGACGACTTCCTGCTCCTGCTTCAGCGGCACTGCCTACGCCTTCCGGCGTGAAGCGGTCATTAAGGCGGGGTTGTTTCCGGAATTACTCTACATGCATTA
>JBFEQB010000020.1:0-47672 GCA_041549835.1 Luteolibacter sp.
CCACCGGCGTCCATGTCACGAGGTCGCTGGAGGTCTGGATCACGAACTGCGTGCCATAGTCGGCAGCCGGGATGTTGCCGCCGTTGGTCCAAGTGATCGCACCACCGACGATGCCGGGCAGGGTGATCACGCCGGCGTCGTCCATGAAGTAGGCGATTCCGTTGTCCACACCATCGAGGTTGGTGTCCACATTGGCGGCATCTCCGCCGACGTTGGACGCCCAATCGGTGTATCCGCCGCCGCCGACCGAGGTGATCTCGATCTGCAGGCTGGCTGCGGGGCCAGCCCCGTCTACAACCACGGTTGGGGCGTTGGCGGTCCAGCCGGTGGGCAGCACCACATTGAACGTGCCGGTCAGGGTCACGCCGCTAGCGGCCGTGACCAGCGTGTAGGTGCCGGCCTCGGCGCCGCTGGTGGAGGTGAGGACGAGGTTTTGGGAGCCGGCCTCAGTGGTCAAGGTGCCCGCCACGTCCAGTGAATCGTGACTGCCGGGCGCGGTGCTCAGGTCGAAGGTCAGACCGCTGGTGTTCTCAACTGTGACGTTGCCACCGATGGTGCCGGTGCCGCCAAGCACAGAGCCGGTACGCACATCGACCACTCCGGTGGCTGCAGGCTGATTACCGTTGATGAGCAGGGTTCCCACTCTTACCTCGGTTTTACCGGTAAAGGTGTTGGCTTCGGTCAGGACCAAGGTGCCCGGGCCCCACTTGAATAGTCTACCACCTCCTTGAGCGAGCTCTTTGTTGACAGTGAACGTGTGCGCGGCCTCGACGATGTTAAAACCCACATCCTTTTTATTCGTGGGGTCGACCGGGACCGTGAAAGCAAGGGGGCGCGCACCCAAGTCGCTCATCGAGGTGCCTGCGATTTTCAGTGTGCCACCACTGGCGTCAGTGTTAGTGCCGCCGGTTCCGAATGTGAGCGGGGACGTGATCGGGCCAAGCTGGGCGTTATCGTCCACCTCGAGGCCGTTGTTTGCACTGGTGGCACCGCCGTAGAGGTAGACACCGCTCCAGGTATTCGGTGCGGTCAGCTTGACGACCCGACTCCCACTGACCCAGAACGCACCCGTGCCCAGATTGATGGGCTGGTCCACCGTGAAGGCGCTGTAGGTGGTGTTCCGATGCTCCAGCCCGGCATCCTTGTGGGGTGTGAAGGTGACGGGGTGGGCCAAATTCAGCGTGCTGAGGCTCCCATAGGGGAAACCATTATTCATCCGCAGAGTGCCAAAGTCGAAGACCAGCTCGGAGCCTGTCGCGCCCAGGTTTGCTTCCTGGTTCATGGCAATCTTACCTGGATACGGCCTGGTGGTCGTCGGGGAGGTGGTAAGGATGTTCTTCACCGCAGTGCTGCTGGTAATCCTTTCAAGGCTAAGGTTGCTATTGGACATCCATTTCATGCTGGTGGCCGCGCCAGTCAGGGTAGTACCGTTAGGAAATTGAAAGTTTGCGCCGCCGCGTTCGAAGGTGCCATTATCCGAGAAGTTGATGGTCGGGGTGTTTTCCGCAAAGTAGGGAGTCCCATCCCCATGAAACAGGTAGTTCACACTGACAGGGCCGCTGATCGTAATTGTGCCGGTGTAGGCAACGGTTGGGGTGCCGAAGTAGACATTGTCACTAACGGTGGTGGCGATTGAGGGGCCGCCGTCGATCGTGGTGGCGCCGTTCGGATCAAAGGTGAAGCCACCGGTCAATGTGCTGGGGGTGGGGACCGCCCAAGTGCCAGCGGCGCTGCCGAAGCCAGGATTGGCATCATCCGAGTCCCAATACAAGTCCGCGGCGGAGGCGTAGGTGATGGTGAGCAGTGACGCGCTGGTGATGCCGAGGAGGGCTCGGAGTGTGTGTTTTGGTTTCATGTAGTCTTTTATGGGTATTGGGGGTTTGTTTGCTTTCAGATGATCAGATGGATCGTATGGGAGGGGTTCAGCGGATGTGTTTTGGTTTTTTGATGACTGGCAGGCTGGCTGCCAGGAGTTGTTTTTTATGGAGGCTCCCCAGAAACCGCCGTCTGGGCCGGACCGGGTTGGCTCGCAAAGAAACGGCCATTCCGAGGGGAACCCAAACGATGAATACGGAGAGCGATGAGATCACTAGGCGGCTACCGATTCCACATCAAGGACTATTTTAGGATCAGGGTTCCCCGCATTAGGGGGCGCTTCACCCTCGGCCTCCTAACAAGCTTATTCACATTGTCTTGTGGCTTCAGGCGGCCTGAATGCCAAGAAATCCAAACAAAACCGATTGCCGTCACTGTTTTCCGGAAGGATTTGAAGCCTTCGACTCCCTGAGTGATCCACGCAACGATGGCAACACCCGGCACTATTTCGGGGGAATCCTCTTCACGGCCTTTGTTGGAGTGCTCTGCGGGGTGCGCTCCTATGAAATGATGGAGGAGTTCGCCGCGTTGCATGAATCCTGGCTGCGCAAGTGGCTCCGACTGTCCAACGGCATTCCCTGCGGCAACACATTTCCGCGGGTCTTCCTGGCAATCGAGCCCGCCGCGTTCACCCATTGCATCGCCCTACATCCCGAAGCGCTTGGCATGGGCAATAGGTGGCCGGTCAGATCGCCATCGACGGCAAGGCCCGGTGTGCCATTGCCGTGCAGGTCACCGCCAAGGCCGGTGACTGCATCCTGTGAACATCAAAGGCAACCAAGGTCCGCCCCTCCATGACGAGACGCGCGCCCAATTCGGCTTCGGTGTGCGTGCGAACTCGACATGGCCCGTCTTGAGCCGGGGCGCTGGAGCTACGCGCGGACCCGGGGCCGGATCGGAGATTCGTGCTTGAGTTCGGTGAAAAGTGAGAACAGGACAGGGACGTCTTTACCGCTCCTTGGTTCCCGCCAGACGAGGAAAATGCACAAATCTCGCAAAATCAACAATACGGCTTGTCGTCGTCCGTTCGAATCCGGTCGCCCCGACTCTTGGCAGGCCCAGAGTCCGGCTCACGGAGCGGAAGGTGTTTTGTTTCCGTTTGGCAAAGGACCCGGTCGCCGATCCTGCCGGCACGCCGACTTCTCCGCCTGATGAAAACCGAACGTGCAGACGCCCTGTTGGCCTCCCGTGGCCTTTGCGAATCCCGCGAACAGGCGAAACGCCTGATCCTCGCCGGTGAGGTCCGCTCCGGCGACCGCATCATTGACAAGCCCAGCGCCAAGCTGGCATTGGACGCCGCACTTGAAATCAAGGAAAAGCCCCGGTTTGTCGGCCGTGGCGGGCTGAAAATCGAAGGTGCGCTCGAGGCCTTCCAGATCGATCCCACCGGGTGGGTCTGCATGGATGTGGGGGCGTCGACCGGCGGGTTCACCGACTGCCTGCTCCAGCGGGGCGCGGTTCGTGTCCATGCGATTGATGTGGGCACGAACCAACTTGTCTGGAAACTCCGCAATGATCCACGGGTGATCGTGAAGGAGCAATTCAACGCCCGCCACATGGTGCCGGAAGACATCGGGGAAAAGGTCCGACTCGCGGTCATGGATCTTTCCTTCATCTCTCTCACGAAAGTTCTTCCTGCCGTCTTTTCGATTCTCGACGAGGAGGGAGGGATCGTCTGCCTGATCAAACCTCAGTTCGAACTTCAGCGTGAGGATGTTTCCAAGGGAGGGATCGTGCGTGACCCCGCCTTGCATGCGCGGGCGGTCGAAAAAATCCGCCGGTTCGTCACCGAGGATCACGGTCTGCACTGGCGTGGCCTGATCCCGTCGCCCATCACCGGCACCGACGGAAATCAGGAGTTTCTGGCCTGGATCGGTCGGCATGGACCCATGGGGTGAACCGGTTCCACTGAAAATCGGGCAGGTCCGCCTGCCTTATGGCCGACATTGAGACCAGTTGGCCGGATTTGGTTCCCTAAACTGCTTTTAAATCCGGAAATTTGAGGTCAATGTAATTCCAACGAAAGGCGACAGCGTGCCACGGCAAACTGAAAACCTTTCTGACATATTCTCAGTCCCGCGCAACCACTGCCATTGGCTGAATCGAACTCCGGGGGGAAGTCGATTCAATACGGGCAAAGGCCAGGCGGGATCTTTGGGGGGAAATGTGCAATCTTGGGCGCGGACTGGAAACGGTCCGCGCCCGTTTTTTTTCAACAAAAGGATCGGAGCGGGCACGGTGCCGCGGGCATCTTCATCGGGCGGCGTGAATGGCACGGGCGGCGGGAGAAGCTGGCGCTGCTTCGACTCTTGGGGTTGCAAACATCGGTTTTCCCATCAAGACTCAAGCGTTCACGATGCCTTCCGCCAATCCAGATGACATGCTGCTGCTGATCCGCTGCCCCTCGTGTGGCCAGCGATTCAAGGTGGGGGAGGATTTGCGCGGTCGGACGGTCGAATGCGGGGGATGCGAGCAGCGGTTCCGGATCAACGACGAAGTGATCGTCCGGGGAAAGAAATTCTATCCAGGCGAGAGGAAGGATCCGTCGTTGAACCGCTTCCACCGGGTGCCGCTGGCCATTCCGGCCACATCCGCGGTGATTCCCACCGTTCAGTATTCGGATCCTCCCGACGCGGCGATTTTCGAACCGGTGTCGCCACTTCGCATCATTGCAGGGCTGGTGGGGGTCACGGGGATGATTTTCATGGCGCTGTTTCTGATGTTTGGCGCCAGTCGGGGAGGGGCGCTGGACGGCATGACCACGGGGAACCGTCTGGTGATGGCTGGATTCACCGGTTTGATCGGAGTCACGTTCCTTGTTTATGCCAACCCCCGTGCCCGAACGAAGGCGCTTGTGATCGGCTTGCTGCTCACTGTCGGGTTGATCTCCCTGCCTTTGGTTTTCACCGAAGGCTCGGTAGCCGCCGGACCCGGGGCGGCGCCAGTCACGTCGGAAGTCGGTCCCCTTTCTCAAAATGCGGCCATGGGGGAGGATTCCGAGGAGACCGCCGAATTGCGAAGTATCATCGGAACCGGCCCGCTCGAGAAGGAAATCGACCGTCTTGCCACCGAGGGCAGCACCCGGAAAGCCATGGGGCTGTGGCTCAGGAATCTGCGTGAAGCGAACCGCCTTGTGGTGAGGGATTACATCCTGCGCACGACGGGAGCCGACCCTCAATCGCATTTCTATCCGCGGGGCGGTGGTGATTTCCTGATGGTGGTGACCGGCATTGACCTGTCGCTCGAGGAGGTCGCCGTGGAGGTCGCCAGACTGGGCAAGGTTGAGCGGATCTACCCGGAAGTCAGCGTGGTGAAGGTCACTGTGAACAACGACAGCTTCCGTGGTGGCCCGATCGACAAACTGACCGACAGGGCACATCCGGCGTTTTACGAGCTGAACAAGCGGGAACTCGACAGCATCGACCTTCAGAGGGTCTCCAATGCGGTGAAACGGCTCGCCGAGGCTGAGCCGAAAATCTACCGCACTGACATCACCCGGAAGCTCATCGCGTTGCTCGGTAAGGAGTGGGTGGATTTCAAGGCCGATATCTGCAATGCGCTGTCAGTCTGGTCTGATCAACCCGGGCCGGCCGGTGAGGCCGCTCTCAGGCAAGTTGGCAAATTGATGTCCGCCAAGAGCGACATCCCCGAGCCAATGATCGCATTGATCGTGAAGGAGAAGACTGCGGGCGTGGTGCCGGTTCTGGATCAGTTGTGGCGCGAGAATCCCACGCGCTGGGAATCGCTTTACGGCGATATGGGCCCGCTTGCGGAAGCGACCCTGATCCGGCGCTTTCCGGCCACTGAGGGGAGGATCCGGCATTCCGCGGTCCGTTTGCTCGGGCGCGTGGGAGGTCCTGGCAGCGTGCCCTTGCTGGAAGCCGCCGCCGCCGATGCGGACTCCGAACTGAAGGTGTTGATCAGAAACGCCCTGGTTTCGATCCGGGGGCGCTCGGCCGGGTAGAGGCGATGCGGGTGAACTTCCTTGGCCGGGCGAAGGAATCGTCTTGCCCAGCGGTGAATCCAAGTTCATTTTTCCTATGCCTCTCGTTTTGCGCCAAGCCGGGATGATCCGGGGGGAGAATTCCGGCCGCGTGAGGCGGGGGGCATTGACCGTGCAAGGCGGAGGCGCTGAGCTTGGCGCGAACGATCAACCGGTGAAATCCGGCTGGCTCTGGATCTGGCGGACCCAGATGAACCGGCGGAAGAGCACTTTCACCGCAGCTGTCAGCGGCACCGCCAGCAGGGCTCCGATGAATCCTCCGAGCACCAGTGACCAGAACAGCATCGAGAAGATCACGGTCAGGGGATGGAGGCCCACCGAGTCCCCTACGATCTTTGGCGCCGTGACCAGCGAGTTGATCTGCTGGACGATGACGAAGATACCCACAACGCAGGCGACGTAGGCCAAAGGACTCATTCCGAACGGCGCGGCTCCCTGGGCGTGCAGATATCCGATGATGCAGGCGGGTATCAGACAGAGGATGTTCCCGATGTAGGGAATCACTCCGAGGATCGCCATGAAGATGCCTATCAGGAAACCATAGGGCAGTCCGAACACCGTCAGGGCGATGCCCACGAGGATGCCGTCGATCGCGGCAACGAGGACCTGGCCGCGGAAGAATGATATCAGGTAGCCGTTGATTTCCTGGAGGGTTTCCACCAGCTCCGTTTTGAAACGCGAGGCCTTGAGCGGGACATAGTCATGCCAGTGGGAGCGGATGGCGGCTGAATCCTTGAGGAAGAAGAACAGATAGACCGGAACCATGATCATTCCGAGCACCAAGCCGAGGAATCCGAGAATCCTTGTGGAGCCGGCCATCAGCCACTCACGGCCGGTCTTGAAGATGGCTCCCTTGTATTCAAACAGCATGCGCCCGCCGCGGCTGCGGGTGAATGAATCGAGCGTGCGGGTGTGGATGTCGGAACCGGCGGTGGGGACGGTGTCGCCCTGCTCGTCGGTTTCGGCTAACAGCCACGCGATCGGTCCGGATCGGTAGGTGGTCTGGAGTTGCCTCAGTTCCCGCTCAAGAGCGGTTCCGAGTTTCTTCCCCTCGTTGGCTTCCGGGAGTTCAGCCGGTTCGTGTGCGGATGCCACCGCGGTGGCGGGTGAGCTCTGTGTGGATGAGAACAGCTTCTTGAGGTTGCCGTGTCCGCGCTGGATGCCGGGAATGACGGCCGCTACGAGCAGCGTGGCACCCACCAGGATGGCCAGGAACAGGGTGACGACCGACCACAACCGGCCGAGTCCGCGCCTTTCTAACAAACGAACCACCGGGTCCAACACGTATGCCACGATGCCCGCGACGATCAACGGGATCAGGACGGGTTGGAGGAATCCGAACACGCGGCCTGTCAGCCAGACCAGTCCGACGATCAGGACGCCGAGAATCAGGATGGAGACTCCGGTGGCGGCATTCCACAGGGTCTTTTGTTGGAAGCGGGTGGGATAGCGCATGGTTGGAATCGCGTCCTGTTATGGGTGGTTTCACCGGGGGCACCAATTACAAAACGCCGGGGTTTTCCGAGCCGCCGGCCATCTGTTTGGCGATGCGGTCCAGCACTCCGTTCACAAAGCGTCTGGAATCGCTGGTGCCGAATCGCTTTGCGAGTTCGATCGCCTCGTTGATGACGACTTTGGGGGGGGTGCCGGCATGCAGGATTTCATGCGAAGCGAGCCGAAGGATCGCACGGTCGACAGGGTCGATGCGCTCCGGCGAGTAATTGTCCACCACTGAGGCGAGGGCCGAGTCGATGGATTCCTTGTGGGCCAGCACCAGGTCCACCAACTCGTCGGAGCGGCGGCGAAGTTCGTGGATCTGGGCTTTGGAATCCCGCAGGCGGGCGAGGTCCGCCTGCTCTGGAAATTTCTCAGGTTCCTCGACCATCCGCAGGCGGTCGGAGACGCGCTGCAGGCGACGGACGGTGGCGGCGACGGCTTCGAGTTGGCCCCGCAGTGCGGGAAAATCCTCGATGCCCTCAAGAAAACCGATGCGAGCGGATGATAGGTCGCGGTCGATCAGGAAAAGCTTTTGAAGGGCCGTGGCGAAACTGGCAGCGACGGACGCATCGTCATCGTCCTTGGGCAATCGTTCGAGTTCCGCCAAGGAGCTGCTCCAGCCGGATTCAAGTTCGGCGATGCGCTGGAGCCCGGATTTCAAGGCCTCCGCTTCCGGCCAGGCCGCCAGCAATGTGCTTGCGGTCGCTTGGCGCTCGACGAATTCCGCCAGGCGGCCCTCCCGCCCGTGGGCGAGGTGATGGACGGTTCGGAAGGTCGCGAGTTGAAGGCTGCGGCGATCGGATTCCGTGACAAAATCCCAGAATGGATCGCGCAGCGCCGCAGGATCAGCTCCACCTTCGAGATCGGCGCAGTAGAGGAACTGGACGACCGACTCGCGAATCTGGCGGCGACTAGGCATGACGTGGCTTTTTGGCGCTGGAGTTTCGGGGCATCGAACGGTCGAGTTCCTGGAAGACATCGATCATGGCTGCGGCGGCGCGGGCGGCCTCGCGGCCACGGTTGAGTTGTGATCCGATGCAACGGGCGTAGGCCTGTTTTTCATCGTTGAGCAGCAGCACCTCGTGGATGACCGGGCGCATCGATTTGACGGCCAGTTGCTGGAGGGAATTCGTCACCGAGAGGCCGACGAGATCGGCGTGTTCGGTGGAGCCGCGGATGATGAGTCCGAGCGCAATGACACAGGCGGGTGGATCACGATCGAGAATCGAGGCGACCATCACCGGAATTTCAAAAGCACCCGGGACACGGACCAAGTCGATGCGCCCTTGAGGAACCAGTTCTCCAAGCTCCTCGATTGTGTTTTCCACAAGTGCATCGGTGAATTGTTCGTTGTATTTCGATGCGACGATGCAGATTCTGACCTTGGGCCCGACAATGCGGGGTTTGGGTGGCAGCGAATTCGACATGGGCGGGGTATGGCGTCAGGTTGGAGAAAAGTCAACCGGAGGACCAAAGAATAAGGGATTCCGGTTGTGAGTGCGGGACGGGGGGGAGGCCCGTTCAGATGGGGGGGGTGATGTTCACATCAAAACGCCGGGGCTCAGGGAGTTCGCTGGGTGATGCTGAT
Source organism: Luteolibacter sp. (assembly GCA_041549835.1). Classification (GTDB taxonomy): domain Bacteria; phylum Verrucomicrobiota; class Verrucomicrobiia; order Verrucomicrobiales; family Akkermansiaceae; genus Luteolibacter. Next base: position 8,964 of record JBFEQB010000020.1, read on the forward strand.
GGCGGTGGCGAATTTCCGGCAGACCTCCAGAAGGCGGGGGGTTGACTCGATCTGTTGCAGAGTCCATGGCAGGCGGAAACTCCAGTTTCCGGCGTTTGTGGTGCCGGGCCGGTTGATGCGTTCGTCAATGCCGAAAAGTTCCGTGATCATCAGCAGGGCATTGCGTGAATTGGAAGCAAGCAGGGCTTTGACCAGACGCAGGTGAATGCCCTCGGTATAGGGTGGCCATGGGGCGTTCCGGGGGATCGGGATTCCGGCGAATTCCGAGAGGATTCGCAGGGTGTTGTGGGCGCCCTGTGACTGCCAGCCGGTGTGTTCCGTCGGATTCCGGTGGTGCTGGTCGATGACGTTCAGGCAGCCCTGCCAGATGCCGTTCACGGGATCGTGGTCATGAGTGGAAAAGGAGGCGAATGAGTTTTCCGGAAAACAATTGCCCGGAGTGGGGTGGCCGAATTCGTTGCAATCCCAGTGGGGAATGCGGTAGCCGGCGATGCCGAGGTCCGTCAGATGCGGGCGGACATAATCCGGGACCCAGCCAAGATCTTCGGCGATGACTTCCGCCGCGTCGGCAGCCTTGAGGATCGCGCGCAGGCGGACGTCACCGTCGGCACGGTTGGCGGCCTTGTTTTCGACGGTGTCATCGGCTCGCAGGAACCAGTGGGGCAGTCGTCCGTCATTGAGTTCCGCGGCCTGTTCATGGGAAAGGCCGATGAATTCAGAGTTCCGTTCCGGGTGCCACGGGAACGCATAGATCCGGTAGAATCCAAGAATATGATCCAGGCGGAACATTTCAAAAATCTCGGTGAGACGGGTGATGCGGGTGTGCCACCAGGAAAATCCGTTCGCCTCCATGTGGTCCCAGCGGTAGAGCGGGATGCCCCAGTTCTGGCCCCACTGCCGGAAAAAAGGATCGCTCTGGCTCATGCCCTCGGGCGGCGAGCCTCCACACCAATCGAGATGAAATTCCTCACGATTGAAAAATACATCACACGAATGCCAGGCGATGCCGATGGGAACATCGCCCATGAGTTTGACCCCAACGGCATCCGCATGCGCGCGCAGCGCCCGCCATTGGCGGAAACACAACCATTGCACGAAGGCGAAGAATCCGAACCGGTAATCGATCGATGCCGCGTCAAAGCGGCGGAGTTCTTTCAGATGATTGCGGGCCTTCCGTGGCGTGTTGCAGGTGTCCGGCCACTTGTCCCATGTAACGGACTCGCCGTGCTGTTCCATGAGAAAACGGAACAGGCAGTAATCTTCAAGCCAGTCGGCCTCCTTCTTCCTGAAGCGTGCGAATTCCCGGGTGAGAGCCGGGGCAGCATCATCGAATTTGGACCATGCGAGTTCGAGCAGTGTTCGTTTGCTGCTGCGGACGGCCGCGTAGTCCACGTGGCCGGCATTCGCGGCGGCACCCAGTCGTTCCCGCGCCTTCGAAACATCCCTCGTGTCGAGCCATGGAATTTCATCCGGGTCGAGAGTCAGATAGATTGGATCGAGTGCTGCGGAGGAAATGGCGCTGTAAGGGCTCTCGTCCGCCCCGTTTTCATTGATCGGAAGCAGCTGGATGAAACTGACGCCATACTTCGCCGCCCAGTCGATCCATTGGCGCAATGCGAGGGTGTCGCCGATGCCAAGGTCTCCCTCGCGGCGGGCGGAGAAAGCCGGGATCAAGATGCCTGCCTGGCGTTTTCCGGGTGAGTGCACGGGAGGACTCTGGCAGGACGGCCGTCCCCGTAAATGCTGAAAATCCGCGCTTCGGCATCGGGCGGATCCGGAAGCCGTGATCTCAGGAGTTTTTCGCGGTTTGACATCAGGGTGAACCGGGCGGAGTCTGATTCTGCTGGTCGGATTCCCTGCCAGTTGGAACAACTACTGAATATCATGAAAAAGCAAATCTGGATTCCAATGCTCGCGCTTCCAATCGTCTTAGCCGCATGCAAACCCAAGGAGACGGTTTCGGAACCAATGGACGCCGGTGCCGAAAAGGTCGCTGAAGGCATGCAGGAAATGGTGAATGCCGCCGGTGAAGAGACCGCCGCAGCCGCTGCGGAGCAGGCAGCTGCAGCGGAACAGGCTGCCAAGGCCGCAGCTGAGCAGGCCGCCAAGGCCGAAGCCGCGATGAAGCAGGCAGCTGCTGAGGCGGCCGCCAAGGCCAAAGCTGCGATGGAGGGGGCCGTCGAGGGCGCGCAAGACGCTACGGAAACAACCGCGCCCGGAGAGTGACCCGGCATCAGTCGATGCCTTCGGGTCGACGCCTGCTAACAAGCCGCTGTTCCTTCTGAAACAGCGGCTTCATTTTTTTTGGAAATAAAAAAGCCCGGCGGATCCGCCGGGCTTTTCCTTGGAAGTGTGGTTACTTGGATTCCTCCTCCTCGTCGATGTTGTGGGTGAGGATGAACTGGAGGTCGTCCAAGCCGAGGTTGGAGGCAAAGCCCTCGTCCCCGAGCACGTTGGTGACGAGCTGGGTCTTCTGGTGCTGGAGGATGCGGATTTTCTCCTCAACCGTGTCACGGGTGAGCAGACGGTAGGCGATGACCTTGTTTTTCTGGCCGATCCGGTGAGTCCGGTCGATGGCCTGGTTTTCCACGGCCGGGTTCCACCATGGGTCGTAAAGGATGACGTATGAGGCGGAGGTCAGGTTCAGTCCCGAACCGCCGGCCTTGAGGGAGAGCATGAACACCGAGGGGTCCTTGGTGGTTTGGAATCTCTCGATCTCTCCCTTGCGGTCCTTGGTCTGGCCGGTGAGATAGTTGTAGGGGCGTCCTTCGAGCTCGAGGCGGGCCTTGATGAGGTCCAGCATCGAGACGAACTGCGAGAAGACGAGCACTTTGTGGCCTTCCTCGTGGAGCTGGTCCAACAGATAGAAAAGGGATTCCATCTTGGCGGATTCCTCCTTGAGGTATTTCGGATCGATGAGGCCCGGGTGGCAGCAGATCTGTCGGAGGCGCATGAGGCCTTGGAGGATGGCGAAGGAGTTCTTCTTCACCGCCTCGTCGGAATCGAGTCCCAGCAGGGCTTTCTGGATGCGTTTGAGCTCGGCCTTGTAGAGATCGAGTTGGATGCCCTCCATCTTCGAGTAAACCTCCTCTTCGGTCCGTGGTGGGAGATCCTGGGCGACTTGGAGCTTGGTGCGGCGGAGCAGGAACGGGCGCAGGCGCGAGGCGAGCCGGCTCTGGCTGAGCGGGTCCTTGCGCTTGTCGAAGCGTTTCTTGAAATACGCGCGGGAGCCGAGCACGCCGGGCATGGCGAATGCCATCAGCGACCACATGTCGAGCAGGCGGTTTTCGATCGGCGTGCCGGTGAGGACCAGGCGGTTCTGCGAATCCAGCTCGCGGGCGCATTTGGCGGCCTTGGAATCCGGGTTCTTGATCTGCTGGCCTTCGTCCAGGATGGTGGTGAGCCATTTGATGCCGTTGAGTTCCTCGCCACAGACGCGGAGCTGGGCGTAGTTGAGGACGAGGATGTCGATTTTGTTCTGGATGAAATCGGCATCGATGTCGTCGCGGTTCTTGAGGATCTTGACCTTGAGTTCGGGGGTGAACTTCTGCGCCTCGCTGAACCAGACGTCCAAGACGGACTTCGGGCAAACGACGAGGGCGGGTTTTTTCGGGGCCTTGGTTTTCTTGTGCTCCTCGAAGAGCCAGAGCAGGTAAGTGAGTGACTGGATGGTTTTGCCGAGTCCCATGTCGTCGGCGAGGATGCCGCCGAAGTTGTTGACGGCGAGATAGGCCAGGAACTTGAAGCCATCGACCTGGTAGGGGCGAAGTGTGGCGTTGAGTTTCTCCGGGACGTCCGGATTGACCTCGAGCTGGATGTCTCCGGCACGCCCCTTGATGCGTTCCCAGGCTTTCGGGTCGAAGACCTCGGCCGCCTTCGGATCGGCAAGCTGCAGGGCGTGCATGCGGTGGGTCTCGCCTGATAGATCGAATGGGTCGAGCCCGAGACGGGTGACGGCTTCGCGCTGGTCGGCATCGAGCTTGATTTCAAGGCGCATCCACGAACCGTCGTCCATGCGGACGTATCCGCCGCGCGCGGCGACGAGTTGGCGGATCTGGGTTTTGGACAGATTGACGCCCTGGACGTCGATGACGATGCGGAGGTCGAACCAGTCGATGTCCTGGCCGACGACTTCGAAGCGCACGGCGGCGGTGACGGGATCGGCGAGGATGGATTGCAGCCGCAGATCGATGTCGAGATCGATGTCTGCGGGCATCGCCTTGATCCATTCCGCGAAGCGTTCGGGAAACTGCTTGGTGATGCGGGATTTGAACGAGAGCAGCTTCTCATCATAGGAGAGGCCCATTTCATCCAGGATGGGCGGCACCGGATAGAGGGCCTCGCGGGCGAAACGCAGGAGTTGCTTGCCCTTGACGGGGGTTTGCTCGGAGAGTTCCCAACCTTCCTTGGTGAGGCGTTCGGTGCGGCGGCCCTTGGTCTCGATGGCGGTGACGTCGATGACGAGGTGCTCGGTTTCGGCGGCGGTCAGGCCGGCGACGAGCTTCATTTCGAACTTGGGTTTGAGTTCGAGGTCGACGACGCGTTTTTTGAGGGATTCCGGCAGGGAGGCGCCGATCTTGCGGAGGAACTCGACGCCTTCGAGCGAGTCGATCACGCGTTTGGGGATCAGGTAGCGCGGCATCACGTCGGTTTCCTCAAGCCAGCGGGGCGGGCCGGGGAAGACGGTTTCATCAGACTGGTAGAGCTCCTTGCGTCCGGGTAGCAGGCGGACCGAATGGGAAACGTTGTCGCCGCTCTCGGTGACGAGTTGCAGGGCGAAGCTTTTGCCGTCGTAGGGATCGTCCTCACAGACCCAGCGCAGCGGTTCCTCGACGACTTTGAATTCCTTTTCGTCGAGGTTGACGATGTAGCCCTTGAGGGCGGGCTGGCGGAAGATCCGGTTCATGAACCGGCAGGATTCCTCTTGGTCGAAATCAAGCGTGGTGTCGCCGTATTTCCGGTAGAACGCGAGATAGTGTTCCCACAGCGTCTGGCTCTGGGCATCCATGAGCAGGGCTCCGTCATGGTGGAGGTTGACGTAGTTCTCGATGTCGTTCTTTTCGCGGAGTTGGAGCCAGGCGGGGGCTTTCGTCTCCTTCACCTCGAGGCGGGCTTCGTTGATGGTGGCGACGAGGCGGAAGGAAACGGTGATGGGTTCGTCCTGCGGCGGGCGTTCGTTGACCTGTTCGATGCGGTCATACCAAGCGGCGACTTCCCGCTCCTGCTCCCAGTCCGCCATTTTTTTCTGAACGTGGCCGAGGTCGGTGATCACGCTCATGAACTCCGGATAGGGGAGCTTCTTTTTGTAGAAGGCGTAAGCGAGATAGTTCCAGAACTCGAGGATGTCGCCGGGCGGCATGGGCCAGAGCTCGAGCGGTTCGTAGGTGACGATCTCCCACCGGGGGTTGATGCGGACCATGTCATGGTCATGCAGTTCGCCCTCGATCACGTAGCGGCGGTAGCGCTTTTCGATCTTGGTGACGAAATCGGCCTCCTTGTCATCCAGTTCGCGGCCGATTTTTTCCTCGATGATGTCGAGGACGGGCGTGTCGTCGAATTCGTTAGGTGATTCCGGCAGGTCCTCGCCGCGGTGCATGCGCTCCATCATGGTGGCATACTGGCAGGCACCGGCGACGATCTCATCCTCAGCGGTGCATGAGCCGAACCAGCGGTTGCCCTGCAGGCGCAGGCTGGTGCGGAAAGTGCCGGTCTCGTCCTCGACGCGACCTTGAATGAAAAGATGGTTTCCAAAAATTTGGGTGACCGCACCGTCTTTTTGGAGCATCTCACCTCGTTTCCGGCTCTCCTCGGGGAAACTGTTCAGAAAGTTGAGAGTGGCTCGGTCTGGATTCATCGCGTCGTGAGTGGTGATTCCGCCGGAAAAACAAGGTCCACGGTGAAATGCCGTGATACAAAGTGGCGGGGCGCGATCCTAAGCCACGACTTTTCGGGGAATCAACAAAAACCTTACGGCGAAAACCGCTTGATTTCGCAGCGTCCTGATCTTAGCGGCCGGACTCAGGGCTTGGGCGGTTTGCCGGTGGTTAGAGCCCTGATGGCGATTCCGAGCCCGCCCACCACAAACAATCCGGGAAACCAGATGGAGTATCCGGGAGCCAGCGAGTCCGGCTTCAATACCGCAATATCCGGATTGGCGGGATCGACGCGGCAGGTGGTGGTCATGCCGCTTGGATATTGGAGGCTTCGTTTCCGGGCGAGCTCGCGCCGCGACGACCAGGAACTGCCACGCAAGGTCAGATGATCCCCCGTGCGGGGCTCACCGTTCCACTCGTAGCCGAAACTCAGGTTGTGGCGGTATTCGGGCGGCGATTGCGGATCATGGATCCGCTCCTCGATATCCGAGGTCAGGATCACGCAGGTGACTTCCGGCCAAGCGCGCATTTCCCGGGCCCTCAGGAAACTCCGGCCGAGCAGCATGACGAACAGCGTGCCGATCAGGGCCAGCGCCAGTCCCAGCGCGACGAGAAACCAGCGCCCGCCGCGATTGGAGTTCTGATGGTGTGGGGTGCGGCTCATGGCGGGGGCTTGATGCCGGAGGATGGGAGCGATGGCGACTCTTGAAATCATCGTCCGTGACTTTTGGCACGTTCCGGAGTTTATTCCGCCACATGAAGCTCCGGTACATGATGTGGATCCTGGGGGTCGCGTTGGTCGCGATTCTGGGCTACTGGTTGGCTGGGACGGCGGTGCCGCCGCAATCCGTCCGCAGCCGCCCGCCGGGCGTCCCGGACAGCCCGCGAAAGGCCAGCCTCGCCGACGAGGCGTTTCCTAAATTCCGGAGGGGCGATCGCCTGCCGACCCGCGATGGAGATTCCGATGCGGCCATGGCGGGTGCGCTCCAAGGCCAGCGGGTGCTTGTTTTCCAAGATCAGGCAGCGCTGTCCCGGTTCCTCGCGCGGGCCGGAGACCGTATCCGCCTGATGGGGCGGCTTGATGCCCTCAACGCCCTGCGCGTTGGGTTTTCAAATTACGACGATTTGTCGGCTTTGTTGGATGGCGATGAAACGCAGGGCTTTGTTTTTCCGGTGGTCGCGCCATCTCCCGGCGAAGGCTCCGTGCAACCGGGGGCGGTGGCCTTGGGCGGTCATCTGCTCGAATGGCTTGGGATCAACGGTGATAATTCGGACTGGGGCACCGGCGTCCGGATCGCCATTCTCGACACAGGGGTCGCGTCCAACTCCGCGTTTGAAAGTTCGATCCAGTCAATCAATCTCGTGGCGCTCCCCTCGGATCTCTCGACTCAGAACGGCCATGGCACCGCGGTCGCATCCCTGATCATCGGAAACGATCCGCTCACCCCGGGAGTTGCCCCCGGAGCTCAAATCATCTCCGTCCGCATCGCCGATGACGCCGGTCGGGGAGACAGCTTCACGCTCGCCCAAGGGATCGTCGCGGCAGTCGACGCCGGTGCCAGTCTGATCAATGTGTCCATGGGCAGCTTCGGCGACAGCTCGATCGTTAGAAATGCCATTCAGTTTGCCCTCGAGCGGGGCGCGCTGGTTGTTGCGGCCGCGGGAAACAATGGCGCCCAGCAAATTTATTACCCGGCAGCCAATGACGGCGTGATTGCCGTAGGGGCGGTCGACGCCCTCGGGAACCATCTGGATTTCTCCAATTCCGGAAACGAAATCGACATCGCCGCTCCTGGATTCTCGGTCAATGCGGCCTGGCCCGGCGATCAGGCGGTCAGCGTGTCGGGAACTTCGTTCAGTTCTCCGATCGTTGTGGGCGCGATCGCCGCCCTGATGACTGAAGCGGGGCAGGGGAACCTGACGCCGGCTCAAGCCTACCACCTTCTGGCGGCCTATCTGAACGACGGCGGTGCTGCGGGTGATGATCCACAGCTTGGTGCGGGCATGCCTGATTTGGGGCGGGCCCTGACCGGCACCACCCCCGGAGTTTATGACGGTGCGCTCGCATCCCTGCGGATGCTTCCGCCTGACGCGGGCCACCCGTATGGGCAGGTGGAAATCCTAGTGCAAAACCGCGGCACGGAACCGCTGGTCAATACCTCGGTCAAGGTCAGCACCGGGGGCGGCGTGACCACCGTGAACCTGACGACCATTGCCCCCGACGCGGTGCGGACCGTCCGGGTTCCGGTCACCTTGTCGCCCGCATCCGGTGGTTTTACCGTGGACTCGCAGGTCGTGCTTGCCGGTGGTCTGATAGACGCCAAACCCTCGAATGATCGCCGTGTGGAAACCTATGTTCCGGTGGCTCCTTAGTGGTTTGTGGGCACCGCTGCTCGGGTTGTCCGCGATGGCGGAACCCGGGACGCGGGAGGCGCCCAATCCCGCGGCGGTTCCTGCCGACCAGCTTGCGGTGGCCGGCAATGCCTGCGGACCGACGGCGCTGCTGAACGCCTTCCGGTTTGGAAACACGGCTTGGCAGCGGGCGTCCAATGCCATCGCCGGAACCAGCGACAAGGAGCGCATTCTCAGGATCATCCGTGAGATCGGCATGCGTCCGTCCAAACATGTCCCCGGCCATCCGCGCTGGAGCCGCCGCGGAGTGAGCCTTGCGGACCTCCGCGACATGGGAAACGAGATGGTCGCCGGACACTACCTTCCGCAGTTGAGCGAGGAGGTGTTTTTCCTTAAACCCAGGGAGTCCCCGGGGAAACTCCTGCGCCGCGTCCATCAGCGGCTCGAGAAATCCCTGGCCAAGGGCCTGCCGCCGGTCGTCAGCCTGCGCCGCTACGTATTGCGCAAGTCTTCGGGAGCCGCCCGCCAGTGGACGGTCATCGACGCTCATTTCGTCACGGTCACCGCCATTCCGCGCAAGCTTGACAAGCGCGCCCGCACCTTTTCCGTCCGCTACATCGATCCGTGGGGAGGCAGGCATTGCGAAGGAACGATCGGCGTTCCGGAGCGGCCGGTGTTCGCGGATTCCTCCGGGAATTCCTCATGTCTTGAGGCCGTTTTACCCCAGACCTCCGTGGGGAAAAAACGGGTCTCAAAGGGTGAGGAAACCATCCTCGCGGTCTCGGCGGCCATCGGCCGATGGTAGGATGCGAGCCGTCGTTGTGCTTGCCCGAACGGCGGGATTGGCGCAGTTTCCTTGTCCGTCCCGACCATGTCAGATCCTTTCAGAGCCTCCACTTCGCTTGCCGCGCCCCATTGGTATTCGGGGCCGCGTTTGTGGCGCACACTCAAGAGGGTAGCCGCCAGAGCCGGGCGCAATACACTTCTTTCCGCGTTGGTCCTCTTCTACTGTCTCAAGGATCGCGACACCCCCACCTGGGCCAAGGGCGTGATTGTTGGCGCTCTCGGATATCTGATCCTGCCGACCGACTTGGTCCCGGATATCATTCCCGGCGCGGGATACGGCGACGACTGGGGAGCCATCGTGGCGGCTTTGGCCACCGTGGCCGCCTACATCAAGGATGAGCACAAGGCCAAGGCTGAAGAGCAGGTCACCCGGTTGTTCGGAACCGCCAATCCTCCACCTCCGCCCGAATTCATTGAATAAATCGGCCGCTGGAGATCAAGCCCTACGGGGTGCCGAAAGCCAAATCCAAGCTTCCGAAGAAGTGAGCGGGGGATGACCGTGTTGTGGGGTCATTCCGCGCATCAGCGCCCGGCACGGCTGTGGTTCGCGAGAACGATTTCCCGCCCCTCGTCCACGATGAATGGCCGCACCGGGGGGATGCCTTTCCGGTAGAGCACCCGCCCCAGCAAATGGCTGGCGAGCGGCAGCGTCATGTAGAAGAATCCGATGATGAGGGCGCCGAAGACCAGCGTCGTCGGCGTGGGTTGGGCGATCATCTGGCAGATGACGAGGAGCGCGCCGCCGAAGGCAACCGACTTGGTGGCGACGTGCATGCGGGCATAGCTGTCCTTCATGCGCAGGCAGCCGAAGGCGGAGAGCAGGCAGAAGAAGCTGCCGGCGAGCAGACCGAGTGAGAGGAGAAGTTCCATGGGATGCGGTGGATGAGTTCGGAGTCAGGAATCAGGGTCGCCGTCGGGATGGTCGAGGTAGCGGGCGAGGGCCACGGTGCCGAGAAACAACACGACCGCGAAGCCGAGCACGGTTTGCAGGTAAAAAGGGTTGCCGGACGCGATGCCGCTGAGCAACAGGGCGGCCATGACCAGACTGGCTAACAAATCCACGGCGACGATGCGGTCCGGCGTGGTCGGCCCGCGCAGGATCCGGATCAGGGCGCAGAGCACCGCCAGCCCGATCATGATCGAGCAGATCCATAGGACCGACGAGGGGACCGCCGTCACCGCGAGCACTGGCAGGTCAGGAAAGATGGACGACACGTTGGACATAGTTTTCGAGAAGATGACGGCGGGTTTCCTCGACGTCGTCGAGGTAGAGGACATGCAGCACCAGGGTGCTCCGGTCGGCGCTCAGGTCGAGCGTCAGGGTGCCGGGAGTCATGGTGATCAGGTTGGAAATGAGCAGGATCTGGCCGTCCCGGAGTCCCTCGGGGAGGGGGAGGGTGATGATTCCGGGGCGACCCTTGTCGGTGGGCGTGAGCACATCCCAGGCGATCGCGAGGTTGGATTTCACCACCTCTGCCAGATAGAACCCGGCGAAGCGGATCCAACCGACGGCGCGCGCGGCCGGAGGAAGTCGTTTGGGCGATATGATGCTCAAGGCGTGCCTCCTTTCATGACTGCTTCGATATACCGTGAAGGATCGGCCAGATCGGCGGCGGCGTGCTGCGCGAGTTCAAAGACGAATTTTCCGCCGAGACTGAAGATCAAGGTGAGGCCGCAGAGCAGCAGCATGGCCAGGTAGGGTTTGCCGGGCCACAGCGTGCCCTTGTGATCCTCGCCGTCGGGAGCGGTTTTCCAGAACGATTCGTTCCAGATCTTGACCATCGAAAACAAGGTGAGCATTCCCACGCCGAGGGCCATCGCGAGGAACAACCAGTGCTCCTGTTCGATGCCGGCCTGAAGCAGGTTGAGCTTTGCCCAGAAGCCGGACAGCGGCGGGATGCCGCCCAGCGAGAACGCCGGGATCAGGAAACAGGCGGCCAGCAGCGGGTGGCTCTGATAGAATCCGCCATGCCGCCGGATGTCCGCGGTGCCAGTCTTCATTTCCAGCACTCCACCTACCAGAAACAAGGTGGTTTTCACCGCGATGTGATGGATGATGTAGAAAATCACCGCGCTCAGCGCGAGCGGCGTGCCGATCGCCAGACCCGCCGTCATGTAGCCAATCTGGCTGATGATGTGGAAGGACAGCAACCGCCGCACGTGGTATTGGGCGACGGCGCCGAGCACGCCGATGAGCATCGTCGCCATGGAAAGCCACAGGATCAGTTCGCTTGAAAAACCATTAGCCGCAGTGAAGACCAGCGTGAACACGCGCAGCAACGCATACACCCCGACCTTGGTGAGCAGTCCCGCGAACAGGGCGGACACCGCCGGCCCCGCGTGGTGATAGGAGGCGGGCAGCCAGAAGTGAAACGGAAACAACGCCGCCTTGGCCGCGAAGGCTACGAACAGCAGCGCTCCGGTCGTGTTCACGAACTCGGGATCCTTTAGGGTGGAGAGTTTCACCGCCATGTCGGCGAGGTTGAGCGTGCCCAGCTTACCGTAGAGCAATCCCGCGCCGCAAAGGAACATCGCGGAGGCCAGCAGGTTCAACAGGACATAGGCGAGTCCGCCCGCGAGTTGCTGCTTGCGGCGCTCTCTCACCATCAGGATGAACGACGAGATCAGCATCACCTCGAACCAGACGTAGAGGTTGAACAGATCACCGGTTAGAAACGAACCGTTCACCCCGAGCAGCAGTCCTTGGACGAGCACGTGCACGTGGCCGCCTCCAGGCGTGGAAACCGGCCCCTTGATGCCGTAAATCAACACCGCCACGGCGACGAACGCGCTGATCCACACCATCATGGCCGACAGCAGGTCCGCCACCAGCACGATGCCGAACGGCGGTCTCCAACCACCGGCGTGCAGGGTGAGCGTGCCGCGCGACTGAACCTCCAACAACAACCACGAGGCGGCCGCTAGTAGCGCGATGGCTCCGGCGAGGGAAACCCGGCCCGCGTTCTTGCCGCGGATTTCGAGCACCAGGCAGGTGATCAACAGCCCGAGGGGCAGCAGGATCGGGAGGATGACCGGCAGATCGGTCATGGTGCGTCCTCCTTTCCGAGATCCCTCACGTCGTCGCTCGCGTTGCCTAAATAGCAGGCGCGCGCCAGCACCAGCGTGAAGACACTGAGGCCGAAGCCGATCACGATCGCCGTTAGAACCAGCGCCTGCGGCAGTGGGTCGGCGCTGTTTGGAAACTCCGGCAAGCCGTTCGCGCCAAGGATGGCGGGGTGGCGCGAGAGCGGTTCGCTGGCCGAGAGCAGCAACAGGTTCACCCCGTGGCCGAGCAACAGGATGCCGATCAACACGCGCATCAGGCTGCGCCGCAGCAGACAATACACCGCTCCGGTGAACAGCAGTCCGATGAGTAATGCCAATACCATGGTCATGAATTCTCCTCCCCGGCCAAGGTTCCCGCGAGCAGCAGCATGAAGCCGATCACGGCGAAATAGACTCCGATGTCGAACACCAGCGGTGTGCCGAGGTGGACGCCGCCGAGCAGTGGAAGTTCGAAGCCTGGCAGCCAGACGCCCTGCATGAAGGTGCCGCCGCCGAGAAGTCCCGGCAGCGTGCTCGCCACCGCCAAACCGAGGCCGAGCGCGAGGAAGGCGAAGGGCGAGGTCGAAAAGAACCCGCGCCGCGGCCTGCCATGGCCGGACAGGTCGTGAAGGATGAAGCCGGAAGCCGCGATCAACCCGCCGATGAATCCTCCACCCGGCAGATTGTGACCGCGGTAAAGAATCCAGATTGAGAGTGCGAGAAACGGCCACGAGAGAGAGCGCGCGGCGATATGAAGCAACAATGAATTCATGACCCGGGGTTTCCTTTCTCCTCTTCGGTGTGGGGACGTGGTTTCATCCACAGCAGGTAAACCCCGACGGCGGACAAGGTGATGACGGTGATCTCACCAAGCGTGTCGAGCGCCCGGAAATCGACGAGGATCACGTTCACGACGTTCTTGCCCTTGGCCATCGCATAACTCCATGCGGTGAGCGTTTCGGAGATCGACGGATGGGTTTGCACCGCCTGCACTTTGAGCGCGAGCAGGGCCATCGCCGTGCCCACGCCCAGGGCGATGCCGCCATCCAGCCAGCGGCTGCGGCGCGAGGAAATCGTCCGCAGTTTCGGCAGTCCGCGCACGACGTAGATGAAGAGCACCACCGTGAAGGTTTCCACTAACAACAGCGTGAGCGCCAGGTCCGGCGCGCCGAGACGGGCGAAAACAAAAGCGATGCCAAGTCCGATGACCGCCAGCGCCAGCAAGGCGAGAATCCGTGAACGGGTGAAAACCACCAGGCCGACGAAAACGGCCATCACCGGCAGCAGCAAGCCTTCGACCCACGGCATGTTCCACCCCCCGTCCGGCAATGAGACGAGTGCGAAACCGGAACTCCACCACTTGTAGCCCACCAGCAGCAGCACGCCCGTGAAGAAGCAGCGCAGATAGAAGTTCAAGTCGCCGTTCTGAAGCCGGCCGCTGACCAGGGAGGCACCGCCCATGAGTCCGGCGTAGGTGGCGTCATACGCTTTTTCAAAATTTCCGAGCATCCGGGAAACCGGGTTGCCGATTCCCGTTGCGCGGGTCTTGCGGAAAATCCACCAACCGCAGGCCAGGGTCAGCACACTGAAGAACAAGGCCGGCTGGAACCCATGCCAGAGCTTGAGCGAGAACGCGACCTCACTGCCATGCATCTGACTCACGGTGGCGGTGACCAGCGGCGAGAGCAGGGCGGGTGCGAAAAAGCCGAGCACCACCCCGGCCACTGTTAGAGTCACCGGCCCGGCGAGCATCAAGGGGCTGAGCGGCTTGATGGCGGGTATGCCACCCGCGGGCCGGGGACCGCGGAACGGCGTCCACGCCACCCGCAGGGCCAGCGCCATCAGCCCGGTGTTGATCAGAAACAGGAAACCCATCAGGGCGTAGGAGGCGCCGGGAGCCGTCAGCCCGAACTTGTAGGCGTATTCCTTACCAATGAATCCCAGCAATGGCGGAAATCCGGACTTGGAGAGCGCGAGGCCGAGGCTGGCGAACCCCAGCAGCGGCATCACCGTCTGCAGTCCGCCCAGTTCGCGAATGTCCCGCGTGCCGGCGGCCTTGTCCACCGCGCCCGCCGCCATGAACAGGCCGGCCTTGTAACACGCGTGACCGATCATCACGAGCACCGCCACCTTGAGCGCGTCCGGCGTTCCCATGCCTAACAACATGGCGAGCATGCCCAGCACGCTCAGTGTGGTGTAGGCGAGGATCTTCTTCAGATCCGTCTGCACCCAGCCGAGCGCCAGCCCCGCCGCCGAGGTCACGGCTCCGAGCGCCACCAACACCCACATCACTTCGCGGGAAGTGGCGAAGAGCGGATGCAGCGCACCGATCAGATAGATGCCGGCCTTCACCATTGTCGCGGAATGCAGGTAGCTGCTCACCGGGGTCGGCGCGCTCATCGCGTTGGGCAGCCAGAAGAAGAACGGAAACAAGGCGGACTTGGTGGCCGCGCCGATCAGCAGCAGGACCAGGGCGGCGGTCGGCGGATTCATGCCGCCGAGCGCCATCGAGCGCCAGGTTTCCATCGAGAGGCTTCCCCATGCGTTGCCCAACAGGAGAAAGCCCGCCAGCATGCAGATTCCGCCGAGGCCGGTGATCAGCAAGGCCTGCAGCGCGTTCCAGCGGGCTTTGGTTTCCTTGTGGTTGTAGGCGATCAGGAAAAACGAACTCACGCTGGTCAGTTCCCAGAACAGGAACATCAGGATCGCATGATCCGCGAGCACCACCCCGAGCATCGCCGCCTCGAAGACCAGTAGCGGGGCGAAAAACCGGTGGCCTTTTGCCGAGTCTCCGAAGTAACCGAGTGCATAGAGAAACACCAGCAGGCCGATGCCCGTGATCATCAGCGCGAATAGCAAGCCCCAGGCGTTGGCCGCGAAACTCCACTCGACCAGCGAGGTGGGGAAGACATTCGCGGCGCTTTCGCGGACCGGAGGCCGCCCCCCGGCGACGCCTGCGAGCAGGTTCAGGAAATAGCAGAAACTCCCCGCGTGCAGCAGGCCGCCCGCCAGCATGAAGCTCCTGCGACCTGCCGCCACCAACCACGGGGACAGCGCGGCGAACAGCAGCGTCAGGAGTATCGGCGTGTAAAGGCTCATCAAGTCAGTGACTCATGCCGAGGATCTGTTCCACGAAACTGCGGCCGGTGCCCTTGATCTTGGCTGCGATAACCGGCACTGGCGAGTGAGTAATGAGTTGTTCGGTGTCGCTTCCGAGAAGCAGCGAGGAAAGCGCGTCCTTGCCCCGGCAACCGGCGACAATGCAGTCGAAATCATGCTGTTTGACAAAGTCCAGGATTCCGAACGGCACCGAATCATGATGGTGGAGGTGGGTGGTGAAGTCTTCCGGAGGGCGGTCAAGCCCGAGGACGAAGTCCTTCATCGAGCGCTGCGCGTAGCTCTCGTTGGATGCGATGAATTCCTCCCGCGAGAGGTTGGCCCACTTGTAGCCGGGGTGGATATGGCAGACATGGAGCAGCGCTGCGGGCTGGCAGGCGGCCGCCTCCGCGAGGGCGAATCCAATATCGCACGCATAGCGCGAGTGCTCGGAGAAATCCACCGCCACCAGCGGCTTGAGAGCCAGGGTTGGCGCGTCGGGGGGCACTACGCAGACCGAACAAGGAGCCTTGCGGGCGAGTCGCACCGCCGTCAGCGGCGGATCTGTGCCCACCACCACAAGATCACAATCGTGATCCAGGATCATGGCGAGGCATTCCGACACCGGGTTTCCCGCCTCCACATGGAAGGAGCAAGTGGTGCCCTTGGGGATCTCCGTCTCGGCCCCGACGATCTGCTTCATTTTTTCCATGGCGGACTCGTCCATGGATGCGGTCAAGCATGGATGTGTCTGCTTGAGCGTCGCCGGGATCTGCTCCCTCGGGCTGAAATGGCAGAACAGGATCTCCGCCGGGCCGGCCCATGCGGCGATGCGCGAGGCCATCCCGAGGACCGCGCGGTCGGATTCCGCGAGTTGCAGCGGGACAAGGATTTTTTGGAATCGTTTCATGGCTGTGCTGGTGGGTTGCGGCTTGTCGATGACTCGCCAAAGACGGCGCAGCTTTCCCTTCTAACGACCATGGAGCAATAAAAACCGGATTGGAAAACCGGATCGGGTTTCCAATCGGGTGCCGCACCACCACTTGTATGAAGGCTTCCCGGGTGTCACGGCGACCGCCCTGAAAACCGGGCCTTCAAGAGCCGGGATCACCCCCGGGGGTGGAATTTCCTGTGCACGGACTTCAGCCGCTCCCGGTCCACATGGGTGTAGATCTGGGTGGTGGAGATGTCCGCGTGTCCTAGCAGTTCCTGGATCACCCGCAGGTCTGCGCCGCCCTCCAGCAGATGGGTGGCGAACGAGTGGCGCAGCAGGTGAGGATAGAGGTTCTGCCCGATGCCCGCCATCTTCGCGCGCTCCTTGACGATCTGCCTTACGCGGTCCGGTGAGAGCGCTCCTCCCCGCACGCTGAGGAACAGATGGGACGAGGTCCGTTTCCCGACCAGTGACGGCCGTTCGTTAGTGAGATAAGCGCTGATCGCCTCAAGCGCCTTGTTTCCCACTCGAACCACGCGCGTCTTGTTGCCCTTGCCGGTGACGCGTAGGAAACCGCCTTCGAAATCGATAGCCTCCAGCCGCAGGCCGCACAGTTCGGAAAGCCGCAGGCCCGATGAGTAGAACAGCTCGAGAATCGCCCGGTCGCGGCGGCCGAGCGCGGCGGACGGATCGATCGACTCCAGAAGCTTCACAATCTCCTGAGCATGCAGCGTTTCCGGCAGTGTCTGGTCCGGACGCGGGGCGAGCAGTGGTTCCGCCGGATCCATCTCCAGTCTGCCCTTTGCGGCCAGCCAGCGGAAAAACACTTTCAGGTGCACCGTCGTGATCCGCAGCGACGCGGCGTTCAGTCCGTCCTTTTTGCGTTGGCTCAGAAACGCGGCGAGCTCGTCCGTGCCCACATCGCGCAATGGTGTGTTCCGCGTCTCCAGCCAACCGGCGAGCGCGTCAAGCGTCTGGCGCACCGATAGCTGGTAGGCCGCAGACAGCCCGCGTTCGGTCGCCAGAAACCGGATGAATGCGTCGCTTTCCCGTTCCATTGCCTGAGCGTGAGTCTGTTCCTCCGGGCTGTGGCGGGCAAACGCAAACGTCCGGAATCCAGTGATTCGGTGATTAGGAAGGAAATGCGGAATTATAAGACAAAGGGAACCGGTGGCTTCGTTTATTGGGAACCTTTCCCATCATTAATTCATGTTCCTGTCCGGATTTTCCCGCTCGTTTCCCGCAATTGTTTTGTTGTTAGTCGGTTTTCAGGCTTCCGCTGCGGTGGACCCTCAGGTGGAACAGGCGGTTGACGCGGTCTATCCCGCGCTGGTGAGAATTCATGTGGTTTCCGAGCAGGGTGGCTCCGGGCGCATGCAAAAGGGTCGTTCCCGCGGATCCGGCACCATCATTTCCCCCGAGGGATACATCCTCACCAACCACCATGTCGCCGGTCGGGCGACGCGCATCACGGTGCGCCTCGCGGATCGGCAGGAAATCCGCGCCACGCTGGTGGGCACCGATCCTCTTGCGGATCTGGCGGTGCTCAAGATCGACCGCAAGGATCTCCGCAATCCGGACGAGCCGTTGCCGGTCGCGAAGTTCGGAGACAGCTCGGCGCTTGAAGTCGGTGATGTCGTGCTGGCGATGGGAAGTCCGGCCGGCCTGTCGCAATCGGTCACCCAAGGCATTGTCGCCAACACGGAAATGATCTCGCCCGGTGGTGGCATGCGCCTCGATGGCGAGGCGGTGGGCGAACTGGTCCGCTGGATCGGGCATGACGCGGTGATCTTCCCTGGGAACTCGGGCGGCCCGTTGGTGAATTTAAAGGGCGAAATCATCGGCATCAACGAGGTGGGCATCGGCAGTCTCGGTGGCGCGATTCCGTCGAATCTCGCCAAGAAGGTTTCGGACGAACTGATTCTCACCGGCAAGGTGCGCCGGAGTTGGACCGGCCTCAATGCCCAGCCGCTGCTCAAGACCACCGATGCCGACATGGGCGTCTTGGTCGGGGGAGTGATTGCCGGATCGCCTGCGGAACAGGCCGGATTGAGGGCGGGCGACATCGTGACCAAGGTGAATGACACGGAAATCGCGGCCTCGAGGGCACCGGAAGACCTGCCGGTTTTCAACCGCGTCATGCTGGAGGAACCCGTGGGCGCCGTGGTGCACCTCCACGGTTTGCGCGATGGCGCGCCGATGGACTGGAAGGTCACCACGGTCGAGCGCGAGCCCGCCCAGCCGCGGGAAAAGGAGCTGATCTCATGGGGCATCACGGCAAGGGATCTCACGGAACTCGCGGCCAAGGAGCTCCTTCGCGATGACAACAAGGCGGTCGTCGTCCAGAGCGTGAGTTCCGGCGGAGGCGCGGCTGCTGCGAAACCCTCGATCAATCGCGGCGATCTCATCGTCTCGGTGGCTGGAAAGCCGACGCCCGACCTGGATGCGCTCGTCGCGGTGAGTCAGGAAATCACCAAAGACAAGACCGAGCCGGTGCCCGTGCTGGTTTCTTACGAACACGATGGCCGCAGTTATCTAACCGTCGTCGAGATCGGTCCGGAACCGGATGTGGATAAACCCGGAATCGTGAAAAAGGCGTGGATCGGCATCGATACCCAGGTCATCTCCTCGGACCTCGCCGAGGCGCTCGGTGTGACGGGCAAAAAGGGCGTGCGGGTCACCCGCGTGCATCCCGGTTCCAATGCCGAAAAGGCCGGCCTGGAGACCGGCGACCTCGTCCTGAAACTCGATGGCATGGTGATCTCCGCCTCACGTCCGGAGGAATCCGATGTGTTCTCCTCGCTCATCCGCCAATACAAGATCGGTTCGGAAGTCGCGCTGTCCGTCCGCCGTGATGCGGAGGACCTCGAAATCAAGGTGCCTCTCGAAACCGGTCACGAGACCGCAGCGGATCTGGCGTCCTACGAGTGCGAGAGCCTTGAGTTCAACGCGCGGGACCTCGGCCAGGAGGACCGTGTCTCCCGCAAGCTGGGTGAGGATTTCAAAGGAGTGCTCGTCACCGGCACCACCCCGGCTGGCTGGGCCGCGCTCGGCGGACTCTCCAACGGCGACATCATCCTTTCCATGGACGGCAAACCGGTGGATTCCATCGAGTCCCTGAAATCCACCCTCGCTGACCTTTCGAACCGTTCACGCACTCCCATCTTGATGTTTGTGAGGAATGGCATCTCCACCCGCTACATCGAACTCGAACCATCCTGGTAAAAACCACCCACGGAATCCACCCCACACACATCCCATGAAACCGCTATTGCTCTCCGCCGCTCTTCTGTTTTCCACCCCGCTGCTGCATGCCGCGCAAGGACCGCTCAAGGAAACCGCCCTCGCTCTTGCCAACAGTCACAAGGACTCCGTGCTGTTCCTCAGTGCTGTCGTTGAAATCGAAATAACCGCAGGCGAGAACCCGGCCAAGAAAGACGAACGCAAACTCGAAATCCTCGGCACCGTCATCGGCAGTGACGGACTCATCGTGGTCCCGCTTTCCACGCTCGACATGGCGTCCTCCATGGACGGCCGCACGGTCAACACGTCGAAGGGCCCGCTCAAGCTCTCTGCCAAGAGTACCACCAAGGAGGTCAAAATCCTCATGTCCGACGGCTCCGAAGTGGACGCCAAGGTGGTGGCCAAGGATCCGGATCTCGACCTCGCCTTCATCCGTCCCGAGAAACCGGAAGAGGTGAAACTCACCGCCATCGATACCGCCGATTCCGCGCCGCTCTCGCTGCTGGACGACGTGATCGTCCTCGGCCGCCTCGGCAAGGAACTCAGCCGCGAACCGGTTGTCATGACCAGTGAGGTCGTCTCAATCGTCACCAAACCGCGCACCTTTGTGAAAATCGGAGCCAAGACGCTGGGCATGCCCGTGTTCAACAAGGACGGCAAATTCGTCGGTTTCGGGGTCAACCGCTTCAGCCCGAAGGGCGACGGCAACGAGGGAGCCAAGGCCTCCAACGTGGTCCTGCTCGCCGAGGACCTGATGGAGTCCGCCGCTCAGGCGAAGTGAGGGTGATTGGGCGCGAGGGTCTTGTCGTTCCCAGCTTCCTGCTTACGGTTGATCCGCGAGGACGCATTCCCGCCCTTGCGGTTCTTCGGGGACGGCGGTATCACATCGCCTGTGACGCCACCGCCCATGCTCCGCCCCATCTTTCTTCTGCTCATTTCCATCGTTGTTACTTTTGGAAATTCCACCCCCACACCCGGCGTCCCGGCCATCGTCAAGGGCACGGATCGCTTTGAGTTCATCTATCAGCTGACCCTTCCGGAAGTTGAGGAGTCCGGCCGCCTGTGGGTTCCCGCGGCCACTTCCGACCGCCACCAACAGGTCGAGCTTGAATCCATCACCGGCAGCGAGAGTTACAAGGACATCCGCGATCCCGACTTCAACAACCGCATCCTCTTCATGGAGTTGGGTCCCGGTGACTCGGGCCGCACGATCACGCTCCGCTACCAGGTGACCCGGCAGGAAAACAGCGGCCATGCCGCAGCTGCCACTGAGGATCCCGGCCTCTTTCTCAAGCCCGATACATTGGGCCCGCTCGTCCCGCGCCTGGCACAGATCGCCCGTGCGCAAACCGCGAACGCCGCCACCAGCTCGGACAAAGCCGCCGCGCTCTACCGCCACACCGTCGATCGCATGGCCTATGACAAAAGCGGCAAGGGCTGGGGCCGCGGCGATGCCCTCCACGCCTGTGACTCACGCGCCGGCAATTGCACCGACTTTCACGCCTACTTCATCGCTCTCGCCCGGTCCATCGGCATCCCGGCACGCTTTTCCATCGGCTTCACCATCCCCGCCCATCAGAACTCCGGGGAGATCAGCGGCTACCATTGCTGGGCGGAATACCTCGCCGAGGGCCGCTGGCATCCCGTCGATATCAGCGAGGCCGACAAACACCCCGAACTCCGCGACTACTACGCCTGCCACCACCCCGCCAACCGTTTCCGGGTCACCGTCGGGCGCGATCTCAGACCGGACCCCATGCCCGCATCCGGCCCGATCAATTTCCTGGTCTATCCGTTGGTGGAAACCGGCGGCCGCGTTGTCGAGGTCGAGCGTGAGTTCAGCTTCCGCCGCCTGGGCAAGGATGCGGAATAGTCCGCGGAAACATGGACTTCGGCATCACTTGATTCGCCAGCGTCCACCCCCATGGTCCTGCGGCCTGCAAAGGTGGCGCGCTCTCGATGAGAGCGCATGCCAATGAGATGTGAAGAGCCCGCCCAGGCAAAGCCTGCCAGTCCTCCCTCGGCATCCACCTTTCACCCCTATGATCCTGCGGCCTGCAACGAGTTGCTTGTATCACCGCGGATTCCGGACTATGCTCACGCTTATGGAAGTTCTACGACAAGCTCTTCAAGTAATCGTTGCGCTCGGATTGCTGAATGTCTGGCTGGTTCGCGCAGGCAAACCGACGCGCTTTCGGGGCGGGGACGCCAAGTCGATGCGCGAGGAGTTTGCGGCGTATGGCTTGCCCGTGGCAATGATGTATGTGGTGGGCGGTCT
Organism: Luteolibacter sp.; assembly: GCA_041549835.1. Classification (GTDB taxonomy): domain Bacteria; phylum Verrucomicrobiota; class Verrucomicrobiia; order Verrucomicrobiales; family Akkermansiaceae; genus Luteolibacter. Next base: position 30,631 of record JBFEQB010000020.1, read on the forward strand.
CAAGCTGATCATCGCGGTCGCTTTGCTTGCGGGCGTTTGGCAACCCGCCTTGGTGGTGCCAGCGGCCTCGCTTCTCATCCTGCTCATGCTCGGTGCGTTTGCGATGCACCTGAAGGTGAAGGACCCGTTTGAGAGAGCGGTTCCCGCGTTGCTGATGCTGGGCATGGCCATCGCGATCACCGCGCTCTGAGGCCCGTCAATAGACGGCGAGCGCCAAGTATGCGTTGAGCACCATGTAGGCGAATGCGGGCAGGGTCTGCAGCGCGGTGTCCTTGATACGGATCCGCACGGCGACCCCGAGGAGCATCAAGAGTGCAAGACCGCCGGCGGCCAACTGTCCGACCCAGGGGGTATGAAAGCCCACCAGCAGCCCGAGCGCACCCAACAACTGCGAGGTTCCCACAAGGGTTCTGAATCCGGACAGCCCGTAGCGTTCGTATTCCCGACGCATTGATTGTGAGACGAAGCACCCGCATCCGAACAGGATGAACGAAATCGCGGAAAACCAGATGAGCGTGAGTTCGATTTTGAAGCCTCGCATCTCCCGGTTCCAAGAACAACCGGTAATCCGGAAGGAGGTCATGCAAATGAAGTGCCGAGTGTGCGGTGAGCAGAATGGAGCGAGACGCTTCAGCCACGATGATCGCCCAATCCGGCTTCATTCCGTGCCATTCTGGTCAGGAGGAAAACATTTCCTCTAGTTTTCTGGTTTCGGCCCCCTGTCGGTTGAAAACGGCGAAGGATTGGTCATTGGAATGCCCGCACGGGCATGGTAGTTTTTTTAGCTCATGACTCCATCAAGCAGGCCTCCGCTTTTCATGCTGCTGTTCATGTCGATCTTCGGCTTTATCGGAATCGCGGTGTTGATTTTCCTGTGGGTGGGGGATGATGGATTCGGCGAGCCGCCTTTGTTTTTCAAGGTGTTCGGCAGTTTGATTGCGATGGGCTTCGTGTTGATGGGCTTCGGGGTCCCTCTCAGCCAAATGCGCAAGCGCAAGGGATCGGATGAGATGCTGGAGGGGATGATAGGCAAGCCGCCGCCGGCCCGACTCGCCTGCCCGAGCTGTGGTGCGAACCTCGGGGATGCCGAGGTCTCTCCCAGTGGGGATGTGAAGTGCAGCTATTGCAACGGGTGGTTCAATATCCACCGGGGGTGAAGAAGTGCCGAGTGATCCGTGAGCAGCGGAGAGGATCTATTCGCGACGTGCCCGAGAGGGGGACGCCGGGGGGACCAATGCAGGGCAGGGAAGAGGAACTTCCGGCGGGAGCAATTCCATCCTCCATTCCGCTTTAGGATCACTCCTCCAACAGCGTTTCCGCGGTGATGAGCAGGAGGAGCCGGTCGCCTACATAGGCGCGGCCTTCCATCACCGCCTTGCGGATTCGCGGTACCAATTCGACGACCTTGACCTCGATGCGGACGTCATCTCCCGGGCGCGCCGGGGCCTTGAATCGGACGTTTAGTGAGCGGGCCAGTGCGCCCGGTCCGGGCAGTTCGGTGGCCAGCAATGCGGAGAAGAACCCGACCAGCAGCACGCCGTGGGCGATGACGCCGCCGAAGCGCGGTTCGGCATAGGCCGGATCGGTGTGCAAGGGGTTGTGGTCCCCGGTGACGTCGGCGAAGCCGGCGACCATTTCCGGGGTGATGTGAATGGTCTGGCTGGCGGTCTGGCCAAGGGTGAGTTCTGAGAATTTCATGGATTGGTAGAATACGATGGAATCAGTAAGGGGGGAGCCGCCGTCGTTACCGCGCCGGGCCCAAGGGGATACATGCCTAGGGCGTGGCGCTCGGGAGTCAATCGCTTCTTGCGGAGGCGCGGATCTCGGTTAGGGTGGATCGCTATGAGTGAACACATTTACAAGAAAATCGAGTTGGTGGGTTCATCGCCCGAGAGTATCGAGCAGGCGGTGAGCAATGCCGTGGCGAAGGCAGGAAAGACCGTGCACAACATGCGCTGGCTCGAAGTCGTGGAAACCCGCGGCCACATCGAGGATGGCAAGGTGGCCCACTGGCAGGTGACGGTGAAGATCGGGTTCACGCTCGATGAGTGAAGGGCGGATCAATTCGCTTCCAGCCTCAGGCGGGCCACGGTGTAGTCCGGGTCATCGGGGAGGACTTCCACATCCACCATGCTGCCAGCGCGTTCGAGCATGCGGCGGCAATCCGAGGACAGGTGGCGGAGGCGGATGTGTTTGCCGGCGCTGCGGTAGCGCTCGGCGAGCGAGTTGATGGCTTCGAGGCCGGACATGTCACAGACGCGGGCGTGGCCGAAATCGATGACGACTTCCTGCACATCGGAGCTGGCTTGGAAGTGCTCCATGAATTCCTTGACGGAGCCGAAGTAGAGCAAGCCCTGCAGGCCGTAGATCTTCTCTTCCGGCGTTTCTTTTTCCACCGTGACGAGCACGTGTTTGGAACTTTCCCAGGCGAATACCAAGGCGGAGAGGATGATGCCCACGAATACGGCGGTGGCCAGATCATGCAGGAACACGGTGACAAGTGTGACCGCCACAATGACGATGATTTCCGAAAACGGCACGCGGCCGAATGTCTTGAGCGACGACCACTCGAAGGTGCCGATCACCACCATGAACATCACGCCGACGAGCGCCGCGATCGGGATCTGTTGGATGACCGGGCCTCCCACGAGGATGAACAGCGCGAGCGCCACCGCAGCGACGATGCCCGAGGTGCGGCCGCGGCCGCCGGATTTGATGTTGATGAGCGATTGGCCGATCATCGCGCAGCCGCCCATGCCGCCGAAGAGGCCTGAGAGGAAATTTGCGCTGCCCTGGGCGATGCATTCGCGATTGCCTTGGCCGCGGGTTTCGGTGATCTCGTCGATGAGCTGGAGCGTCATCAGCGACTCGATGATTCCGACCATCGCCACGACGAACGCGGTCTTCAGGATGAACGACCACTCGGTGGCCCAGGCGATATCGACCGGCAGCGAGGGCAGGGGGAACGATCCGCTCAGGATGCCGTCCGGGTTTCCGGGGGACCGCGCCAGCACGTTGGAAACGGTGGCGGTGTCCTTGAAGAGCACAAACGCAAGCACCCCCGTGGTGACGATGGCCACCAGCGTGGAAGGCACCGCCTTGGTGAGTTTCGGGAAAAACTGGATGATGAGCATCGTCAGCGCGACCAGGCCGAGCATCACGAACAGCGGCTGGCCGCTGAGCCACTCGCCGGTTTTCAAATCCCGGAACGAGGGAAACTGCGCCATCAAGATCACGATGGCGAGGCCATTGACGAAGCCGATCATCACCGGATGTGGCACCAGCCGGATGAAGCGCCCGAGTTTGAGCAAGCCGAACAGAATCTGGATCGTTCCGGCGACCATGATGACCGCGAAAAGGTATTGCAGGCCGAGCCCCTCGCCGAGCGAATCGCCGTGTTGCACCGCCTTGCCCGCCACCACTGCGATGGCACCGGTGGCGCCGGAAATCATGCCCGGCCGGCCGCCGCAGGACGCGGTGATGAATCCCATGAACACCGCCGCCCACAGGCCGACGAGGGGGTCCACACCCGCCGCGAAGGCGAACGCGATGGCCTCCGGCACCAGCGCCAGTGCGACCGTCAGGCCTGATAGGGTGTCGTCCTTGTAACTGCCGGTGGTTCTGCGGAAAATATCAAACATGTGGAAAAAGGGGGTGCTGGGCCGCGGACAGTGGGGGCTTTCGCCCGCCGAGGCACGGTTTTTCTTTCTGTTAGTTCCAGGGCTGTGTTTTTTTGGAAGCGAGGAGGGCTGTTGACCCACTGGGATCCTGGAAACACGGATTGAGTTGATGAGATTCAGTCGGATGAAGCCATCCCCCTCAGGGGGCGGTCTTGCCGTTCCAGCGACAATCGTTTTCTCGAACAGGAGCGTCGGTGAGTTAAGCGGATCTCTCTGAGAGCGGGAAAAATCCGGGGTTGGGGTTGCATTTTAGACGATCCCAGGGCCATACGTCGCTTGAAGGCAGTGAGTGCCGGTTCTCCTGAATCAAAGCTCCTTCGAGAAATGCGACCTATTCACCATCAATGACATTGATCCATGAGTCCTGAAATAGAAACCCAGCCTACAGCGGGCCCGAACGATGCCGATACGGAGGCCTTGGTGCGAGAGGCGTCCCACTGGATCCACCCGCTTCGCTCGGAGATCGGCCGCTACCTGATCGGCCAGAACGATCTGGTGGACCGCCTGTTGATCTCGCTGATGGTCAAGGGGCACATCCTGCTGGAAGGCGTGCCGGGACTCGCAAAAACCCTGGCGCTCAAGACCCTCGCCTCGCTGGTCAACGCCAAGTTCAACCGCATCCAGTTCACGCCGGACATGCTGCCGGCCGACATCGTGGGCACGGAAATCTACGACCCTCGGGAAGCGCGCTTCCGGGTGAAACACGGCCCGGTGTTCGCCAACTTTATCCTCGCTGATGAAATCAACCGTGCCCCGGCCAAGGTGCAGAGCGCGTTGCTCGAGGCGATGCAGGAAAAGCAGGTCACCATCGGCGAGGAGTCCTTCGCCCTGCCGTCGCCGTTTTTCGTGCTCGCGACGCAGAACCCGCTGGAGCAGGAGGGCACCTATCCGCTGCCCGAAGCACAGCTCGACCGGTTCATGATGAAAGTCGTCATGGACTACCCGACGGAAGAAGAGGAGCTGCGCGTGCTCGATCTGGCCGGGACCACCGAGGAGATTCCAGCGCCCGCGCCAATCGTCAGCCTTGAGGCGATCCAGCAGGCCCGCACCGTGGTCAATGGCCTTTACCTCGATGAGAAGGTGAAACGCTACATCGTGCGCATGGTGCACGCCACGCGGCGTCCGGACGAATACGGCATCCACATCGCACCGCTCATCCGGGTGGGTGCCTCGCCCCGCGCCACCATTAATCTCGCACTTACCAGCCGGGCCCACGCCTTCCTCAACGGCCGCGCCTACGTCACTCCGCACGACGTGAAGAGCGTGGCGATGGATGTGCTTCGCCACCGCGTCACCGTGACCTACGAAGCGGAGGCGGAAGGCCTGGATAGCGAGAAAATCATCACGCGCATTCTCGACGAGCTGCCGGTGCCATGATCGGAAAGAAGGCCAGCACACCCGTCACGATCGAAGACGAGCATCGCGCCGCGGAGATCCTCGGCCGTGTGCGGCGGATGGAAGTCCGCACGAACCGACTGGTCGATGACTCGATGGCGGGTCGCTACGCCAGTGTTTTCAAAGGCCGTGGCATGGATTTCGACCGGGTGCGAAACTACGTGCCGGGCGATGACGTGCGCACGATCGACTGGAACGTCACCGCCCGCACCGGCGAACCGCACATCAAACTTTTCACCGAGGAACGCGAGTTGACCATCCTGCTGATGGTCGACGTCAGCGCCTCCTCTGATTTCGGTTCGGTGGCGGATTCCAAGCGCGAGCTCGCGGCCGAAGCCGCCGGGGTGCTGGCCGCATCCGCGATCCGGAATCGTGACAAGGTGGGGCTGATCCTTTTCAGCGACATGGTCGAGTTGTATGTTCCGCCCGGCAAGGGCCGCACACACATCATGCGCCTGATCCGCGAGACCTTGTTCTTCAAACCCGTCCGCTCAGGCACGGACATCACCCGCGCCTTGGATTTCGCCAACCAGGTGGTGCACCGGAAATCCGTCATCTTCCTGGTCTCGGATTTCAATCTCGGCGCGCCGTTTGAAGAGCGCATGGGCCGGTTGAGAAACAAGCTTCAAGTGACCAACCGCCGCCACGATGTGATCGCCGTTTCCGTGACCGATCCTCGCGAGGAATCGCTGCCTGACGTGGGTCGCGTGCTCATCGAGGACGCGGAGAGCGGGCAGGTGGTCGAGATCGATACCGGCAGCGCGAAAGTCCGCGCGGCTTACGAGTCGCAGGCACGCAAACGCCGCGAAACGACAGCGTCCCGCATCCGTTCGCTGGGTGTGGATCTGTTGGAGTTCGTAAACGGAGAAACCTGGCTGCCCTCGCTGATGGCCTTCTTTCAAAGCCGCCGCCATCGTTCCGGCTGAATTGTTCCCCACGATGTCTGTTAGCAAGCTCATCATCCTCCTCACTCTCGCATCCGGCCGTCTCATGGCGCAGGTGCCGGAGGAGGATATCCGCGGGCCCAAGCCGCTGGTGGAGATTCCGCAGCCGGAGAAATTTCCGGTCGCTCTCTGGGCGGGCATCGGCGGCGGTGTTCTGTTGCTCGTTCTCGCCGTGTTTCTGTGGCGCCGGCTGGCCCGCCGGGAGCAGGAACGGAGTCCGCTGGTGGTCGCGTTCGCCTCGCTGGCGGAGCTTGAAAAAGCCCGCAACCAACTCGGCGCGGAGGCCTTCGCCAATCACGCGGCGGGCACGGTGCGCCAATACATCGCGGACCGGTTCGGCATCGCCGCGCCGCGCCGGACCACCGAGGAGTTTTTCCGCGAACTCACGGGGGACGGTTTGCAGCCTGTGATCGCCCAGTCGGATCATTTGAAATCACTTTTGAAATCCTGCGATCTCGCGAAGTTCGCAAGCTCGGATCTTGACGCCATCCAACGCGACGAACTTCTCCAGGCGGCGCGCGGGTTTGTGACCGCGACTTCCGCACCCAACCCCACAGCAGCGAAGTCATGACCGGAAGTTTCGAGTTCCTGCATCCGCATTTCCTGTTCCTCCTGTTGCTCCTTCCGGTGCTGGCGGTCTGGAGGGGCCGCCGCGGCCGACCGGTCGCTCTGCGCCTGCCATCCACGGACGATGCCGTCCAAGTGGGGGCCCGCCCGCGTTCGAAGGTCGGCGGATTCCTCCTGTTTCTCGGGCTTCTCGCCTTCGCCCTGCTGATCACCGCCCTCGCCCGCCCGCGTCTCGGAAAAGGCTCCACCGAAATCGAAGCCAGCGGGATCGACATCGTGATTGCCCTGGATGTTTCCGGATCAATGGAGGCGCTCGATTTCAAACTCGAAGGGAAACCCGCCAACCGACTCGAAGTGGTCAAAAACGTCGTTGGCAAATTCGTCGCTGAACGGCCGAACGACAAACTCGGCATGGTCGCTTTTGCCGGCCGGCCCTACCTCGTGAGTCCGCTCACACTGGATCACGAGTTTCTCTCGAAGCGGCTGCTGGGCGTGCAAATGGGGCAGGTGGAGGATGGTACCGCCATTGGCTCCGCCATCGCCTCATCGGTGGGCCACCTGCGCGATTCCAACGCGAAATCCCGCATCATCATCATCCTAACCGACGGCGTCAACAATGCCGGTGCCGTCAATCCGCTCACCGCCGCGGAGGCAGCGAAGGCTCTCGGCATCAAGATCTACACCATCGGAGCGGGATCCCGCGGCGAGGCGCCGGTGCCCGTCAGGGATGCCTTTGGGCGCACGTTTCTTCGAACGATGAAGGTCGAGATCGACGAGGATATGCTCCGTTCGGTCGCCGATGCCACGGGTGGCCAGTCGTTCCGCGCGACGGATACCGATTCGTTGGAAAATATCTACGACTCGATCAACCAGCTCGAAAAGACCACCCGCAAGCTCAAGAAATACCAGCAGTATGAGGAGCTCTACCTTTGGTTCCTGGTTCCGGGGCTCATCATGCTTTTGTTCGAGTTGATCCTGCGTCAAACCCGCTTCCGCCGCCTGCCATGATCCCTCCCGCCGCAGTCACCCTGGATGACACGTCATTGCATTTCGCCCAGCCCGCCTGGATGCTGGTGGGCTTGCTCGTGTGCGCTGGTATCGTCGCCTTGTTCATCCGTTTCGACCGCCGCCGCGATGCGGATCTGGCGAAGATGATTCACCCGCGCTTCCGCCGGCGCCTGACCGACGGGTTTTCTCCCAAACTCCGGAATCTCAAACGCGGGCTGTGGGTGCTGGCGGTGTGGCTGGCCTTCGCTGCGATCGCCCGCCCGCAAATGGGCTATGAATGGCGTGAGGTGAAACGCAAGGGCATTGACATCCTGTTCGCCGTGGACACCTCACGCAGTATGCTGGCGGAGGATCTGACTCCCAACCGGCTCGAACGCGCACGCCTCGGCATCCTCGACTTCGTCGCGCGTCTGGAGGGCGACCGTATCGGTTTGATTCCTTTCGCCGGTTCTGCCTTTGCGCTGTGTCCGCTCACCCTGGACTACGATGCCTTTCGGGAGTCGCTCAACGCGCTGGACACCGACCTCATTCCGCGCCAGGGCACGGACCTTGCGAGTGCGATCAAGGAGGCGGAGCGCCTGTTCGAGGAAAACGGAAACAACCACCGCGTCCTGGTGCTTCTAACGGACGGAGAGGATCTCCAGGGCGATGTCATTGATGCCGCGACGGATGCGGCGAAAAACGGCATGGCGATTTACACGGTAGGCGTCGGCAGTCCGGAAGGTGGCACCATCCCGGTCCGCTATCGGAACGGGCGGACCGACTACGTCCGGGACGAATCGGGAAAGGTCGTGCGCACGACCTTGGACGAGACGACATTGAAGAAGATCGCGGAGGCGACGAACGCCCTCTACGTCCCGCTCGGGCGTGGTGCCGAAGGGCTCAATACGATCTATCAGGAGAAGCTCCGGCTGGTTCCCAGGAGTGAAATGGACCAGCGGATGGAGCGCATTCCGCTCGAGCGGTTCGAGTGGCCGCTGGGAGCCGCGATCGCCCTGTTGCTGCTGGAGTTTCTCCTCGGAGACCGGAAGCGTGTGAAGACGGTAGGGGCGGCCGTGCTTGTCGGCGTGGGGGCGTTTGGCGTGTGCGTGCAGCCGGTCCGTGCGGGTGAAGATCCGAGGTTGATGTACAACCAAGGCACCGAGGCCTATGTGAACGGGGATTTTTCGAAAGCCGCGGAAGTCCTCCGGAATTCATTGCGCACGGAGGATTTGTCTCTCCAAGAGCGCGCTTATTACAACCTCGGAAACACACTTTACCGGACGGGGCAGGGGACCTTGGAAAAGGAACCGGATGCGACGATCAAATCCTGGGAGGCCGCTGTCAAAGCCTACGAGGACGCGCTTTCCCTGAATGGAGATGACGAAGACGCGAAGTATAACAAGGAGTTGGTCGAACGGAAACTCAAGGAGTTGAAGAAACAGCAGCAACAAGACGACAAGAATCAAGACAAGGATCAGAAAAACGGCGAGGATTCGCAGGACAAGGACGACTCCAAGGAGGGGAAGGACGCGAAGGATTCGGATTCGGATTCGGATTCGGACGAGTCGGACGACGGCAAGCCGTCACAGGATGACCCAAAGCCGGAGGATCAGAAGGATGGCGGGCAGGGGGATGTGTCGCAGGACGAGAGCGAGTCCGGGGAGCCGGGGGAACCGAAGGGCGGTGAGGAATCAAAGGACGGTGAGCCCCGGGAAACGATGAGCAACGAGCGTGGCGAAAAGCAGGAGATGACAGCCGAGGAGGCGCGGCAACTGCTTGAAGCCTTGCGCGATGACGAGCGCACGGTGATTCCCATTCCACAGCAACCGCGTGGCCGCTTCGCCACGCCTGACAACTCCACGAAAGGAAAGACATGGTAAGATCGTTCCAGTCCGGATTTCTTTGCCGGCTCGTCGTGGCGTTTTTCCTTGCCGCTGCAGTCGTTTCCGCGGCGGAGATTGAAGCGCAGCTCGACCGTGAATCCGTGGCTGCGGGCAATGGTGCGTTGCTGACCCTGAAGGTGAGCGGAAGCAGGGCGGCCGAACCGGAGATCCCGCAGGTGGACCACCTGATTATCCAGCAACGCGGGCGGAGCCAGCAATTGAGCATCGTCAACGGCCGGACTTCGCGTTCCGTGACCTACCAGTATGAGGTGGGATCCCACACGCCGGGCGACTATCAGATTCCAGCGATCCAGGTGGTGGTTGACGGGAAGAAATATTCGACCCGTCCGCTCAATCTCAAGGTTCTCGATTCCGGGGCCGCCCGCCCCCCGGCGGGAATGCCGCAAGCCCCGCCCGGCTCGCAATCTACCGGGGGTGGAGAGGCGGATGCCGGAGAGAAGCGATTCGGTTTTCTCACCGTGGAGCCTGCCGCAAATGACAGAAAATATGTGTATGTCGGCGAGATCGCGCCGGTCCGTATCCGCGCGTGGATTCCTGATGGCGCCCAAGCCCAGCTGAAGAGCGGCATCCAACCGGAAGGCAAGGCATTCACGCTCCATAACGTGAGCGATCGCCCGCAGCAGACCCGCGAGATCCGCGACGGCAAACCTTATCTCGTGGTCACTTGGTTCGGCGGAATTTCAGCCACCAAGGCGGGGAAATATCCGGCTTCACTCTCGGTGAACGCCACCGTGGCTGTCCGAGACACGTCGGCTCCGAGGTTGAAGCGCGACAGGAGCGGCCCCTTCGGTGACCCGTTTTTCGACAGGGTCTTCGATGATATGCGTGTGCCGATGATCCAGAAAGACGTCACCCTGAAGTCCGACGATCAGGAAATCGAAGTGCGTCCGCTTCCCTCCGAAGGGCGCCCGGACGGATTCACCGGAGCGGTCGGCGACTTCAAGTTCGACGGCATTGAAATCCCAGCGGACTGGAAGACCGGCGAGCCCCGGCAGATCGGTGCCCGTCTCAGTGGCTCCGGGAACTTTGCGCTGATGAAAGCCCCGGAGCCGACTCCGGCTGATGCGTGGAAAACCTATCCGGGAAAGGATGACTTCACGCCGGGCGACAACGCCTCGTTCTCCGGCAGCAAGAGTTTCCGGTTCAACGCGGTTCCGCGCAAGGGCGGCGACCAGAAGTTGGCTCTGACATTCAGTTATTTCGACCCCGCGCGGGGCACCTACATGGAGATCGCGAGTCCCGCGAGAGAAGTCCATGTCGCAGGTGAAGACATGGCGGATGATGAACCCGAGTTGGCTTCCACAGAGCCGATGCCGGTGAAGAAGGAGCAGGAACTCGTCGGGCAGCATCTGGTGATGTCCGCGCCCGGGCAACTCGTGCCATTGGTTTTCCGCCCCATGTTTCTGACTTTGTTGGCGGCCGGGGGCGGGCTGTGTGTCATGGGCGGATTGTTCGCGTTGCTGCGCAGACACAGAGCGGACCCGAAGCGGCGGGCCTTGGAGGCCATGGACAAAGCCGTTCGCGAGGCGCAGGATGCCGCCGGGCGCTGCGCCGCCTCCGGGGATGTTCCCGGTTATTTCGCCGCCGCCCGTCTTGCGCTTCAAGAGCGGCTTGGCGGACGATGGAAGCAACCCGCGCAGGCGATCACCCTGGCGGAAGTCTCCGCCCGGATTTCCGATGATTCACCCGTCGCCCGCTTCTTTCGCGAGGCGGACCTTCACGCCTACGGCCGCCAGTCGGGAGGCGAGATCCTGCCGGAATGGCGGGCCCTGTTCGTTGAGGCCATGGAATCACTCAAAACCTCCGCCCGCTGACATGAAACGCATCTTTCTAACCGGATTGTTCTGCCTGTGCGCGGGGTTCGCCTCCGCGGCGGATTCCCCGCCGTTCGAGCAGGCGAACCAGAAGGCCAAAGCCGGGGACTTTTCCGGGGCCGCCGCGATCTATCGGGAAATTCTCAGCGACGAGGGACCGCGTGCCTCCGTATTGTTCAACCTCGGAAACTGTGAACAGCGCCTCGGAAGATACGGCCCGGCCATCCTCGCCTACGAACGTGCGCGCCTGCTCACGCCACGTGATCCGGACCTGCGGGCGAATCTCACGCTCGCTCGCAAGGCTGCCGCGGTATTCGAAGAACCCGGTCGTTTTCCGCAGGTGGATGCGTTTGTCGGATATCTGAGTTTGAACGAATGGTCGTGGCTCGTCGCGGGATCGGCGTTGTTTCTTGGTGGGCTGGGCGTGACGTGCGGGCTCGTGCGCCTGCCCCGCCGCGCGGTCATGGGTTCCGCGGCGGTGGCGCTACTGGTCTTGGTTTTGGGTGCGGTGGCCCTCTATCTGCGGCGCGATGAGGGAAATCGCGGAGTGGTTCTTTCCGGCAATGCAACCGTTCGTTTGTCACCTTTTAAAGAGGCCGAATCGCTCGGCACCCCCGGCCCCGGGCGCATCGTGCACATCCTCAAGAAACATGGCGGCTTCCACTTCGTCGAAGTTCCGGGAACCGGGCTCAGAGGCTGGATGACGGACAAGGATGTCGGAGCCATCCATTAGGGATGCTGATGGGGAGGCCGGGCTTCTCAGAAGCTGGCCCGCAGTTCCGCGCCGATGATGCGCGGGATCCCCGGAGTGGCCGCCGGCAGGCCCTGGAAGAGATAGGTGTTGGTGTAGTATTCGGTGTTCAGCAGGTTGCGGGCGAACAGGTAAGCTCCGTAGTTGTCGCGCTCATAGCCGATGCGCAGGTCCAGCAGCGTGTATCCATCCTGTTTGACGGTATTGGCCTCGTTGAACCAGATGTCCCCGGTGTGGCGCCAATCCAGGCGGATCATGCCACCCCATGACGTGCGGTATTCACCACCCACATTCATCGTGCAGACGGGGATATTGTTGATCGTATTTCCACTGAAATCACCGACCGGCGTATCGAACTCATCGAACTTGGCCTTCGTGTAGCCCGCGCCGAGGTAGAGCTCGAGTCCTCGGAAGGGGCCCAGCCGGATCTCTCCCTCCGCTCCCAGGGCATGGGCGCGGTCCGCATTGAAGATTGTCTGCCCAGCGGGGTTGAATTGGAAGGACTGATAGTCGCGGTAGGCCGTGTAGAACAGGGCGGCATGCAATTGCACCGCTTGATCCGGAAAGGAACTGTCGTGCCCGAGTTCATAGTGATAGGAGCGCTCGGTATCGTAATCCGTGGAACCTGCCGCCGCCAAGGCCAGGCCTCCTGGTTGCTGGCCGGTGCTGAAGCGGAAGTAACTGCGCTGGTCGTCCGTCCATTTCCAACTGGCCGCGGCCATCGGCAAGACTCCCTTGAAGTTCTCGTGCTCGTCGAGTTTCACGGGAACCCCGCCGATGCTCTCCGCGAATGGGGTGGGGTTAAACGTGGACGAGGTGTGATCCCGCAGGATCTGGAGTCGAAGCCCGGCACTCAACTCAAGCTGTTCCCCGACCGGGTGGGTGAGTTCGCCATAGAGCGCGTAATCATCCTGACGATAGTCGAGTTCATTCGCGCCCTCCCACGGACCAAGTCCCAACATATAGTGATCGAGAGTCGAGTCCCGGTATCCGAAGAACAGGCCGGTCCGCCAGCGCCACGGAGCATCCGGATCGGTGGACTCCACGCGGATTTCCTGCGTCCATGTGGTGATGTCCTGCTCCCGCTTTCGAGGCAGCACGCCTGGGTCGAATATTTCCCGCAGGAAGACCGGGTCATCGTCGTCGAACTCCGAAACCCGGCGGGAGGTAATGGATTTCACCTGCCAGCCATCTCCCTTCCAGAGCGCCTGCAGTGACTGATAGTTCTGTCCGCCATCGGCATAGGCATCCGGTGATGAAACCACCTTGTAACGATCATTCGTCCGGTCGGATGGCACATAGACCACCGGATCGTCATCGTGATGATCCATACCCGCGATGAAATTGATTTCGAGCTGGTCGGTCGGCAGCCAGCGCAGGCGCATGCGCCCGCTGGTGATCTCGTGTTTGCCGTAGGAATCGCCCGTCGTCCGGTCCTCATACCATCCCTCGTCCCGGGCATATAGCCCGTCCAGACCGAAGAAGAGATTCGGCTGGATCGGGCCACTGACATGGGCGACCGCCTGATTCAACTCATAGCTGCCATAGGTGTAGGAGGCATCTCCACGGAGCTTCGCATCCGGTGCCTGCGTCACCACATCGATCACCCCCATCGAGTTCGGCGCTCCGAAGGCGGTTCCGTGCGGGCCCTTGTAAAATGAAAACCGCTCCACTGAGAAGAGCGCGAGATCCCGGCCGAAGGCATCCGATGACGGCACATCGTCCAGATAGAATCCCACGCCCGCCCGGCCGCCGGTGAATTCATGGAAGGTGATTTCATGTGATCCGCGCACTGAGAAGGATGACGCCCGCTCGCTGTCCGCCTGATTCACCGCCACATTGGGGATCAGGTCCAGCGCCTCCCGCGCCGTGACAATACCCGAATCTTTAAACACATCCGCCCTGATCGTCTCCACCGTGGACGGGCTGATGGTTTCATCGACCCGTCCGGGGGAGTAGCCCACCACGACCATCGGCTCCATCACCGTTTCATTCGCTTTTGCCTCCACGACAACCGCCACCATGGCAGCGGCTAGAAGGCTGGCCGCTTTTGTTGGGTTTCTTAGGTTTGCGGATTTTTTCATGTTCCGAAGCGATGATTGCAATCCATGGAGTGGCCGTTCGACAAGGGCATTTTTCCCGATGAAAGCGGGTTATCTTTGGACACCCCCCTAATTTGGGGGCTGGCGGGTGATTGCCGTTTCAAATAAAGTTTGGTCCTACGTAACAGGTTTGCCGGTCGCCCGAGCGATATCCACCCCCCGATGAAGCGGTACCATGACATCCACCCCGTTTCTCGACCGGCAGATCTGTTCGTTTCAACCGTTTTCGGCCAGTTTTTTTGCGCAGGATGCTTGACCTGACCGGGTAGGGATCAAGCATGGAGAGACATGGCAAACGAAGAATGTCTTTCAGAATCGGATGTCAGCAAGATGGTGGGCGTGCTGGGCCACATCGCCGGGCTGGATGAGGATCTGGCGACCAGGCGGCGCATCTTTTTGGAACGCTTGGCGGAGTTGATCGACGCCGACTGCTGGCATTGGTGTTTGTTGGGCCGCAAGACGCCCGGTGAACTGCCGACGTTTTCGGTTTTTCTGAAGGGCGGTTTCACCGAGGAGCGGTTCACGAAATACCTTGCGGCACAGGAGCACCCGGAGATGGCCATGTTCAACGCGCCCATTCTAGCCGAGCTGGAGGAGAGCGGGACCCACATCACGCGCCTGCGCCAGCAAATCGATTCGGAAAACCGTTTCCCCAAGTCAGAGGTCTACAAATTGTGGCGGGAGGCAGACCTCGCTCCCTTGATCATCTCGATGCGGCCTGCGGCGAACGGGCAGTCGAGTGCAGTCACCCTGTTCAGGAATTTCGACCGCCCGCTCTTCAACGAAGGGGAAAACCGGATCGTCCATGTCATGCTCCACTCGGTGCCGTGGCTTCACGACGAATCCTGGCCGAAAAACCCGCGCCAACTGATGAAAGCCCTTTCCCCGCGCCTCCACACCGTGGTCAATCTAATGCTTCAGGGCATGAGCCGGAAGATGATCGCGGCGGAACTGGGCATCTCGGTCCATACACTCAACGGCTACATCAAAGAGCTGTATTCCCGCTTCGGCGTCCACTCTCAGCCCGAATTGATCCGCCGTTTCGTCGAAGGGGGGGGAGTGACCGGGGTGTAGCTGATGGTGGGAGGATCTAGCGGATTTTGGTAGCCCCCCTCATTTAGGGGGGGGGAATATCCTTGGAGAAATTTGTGGGGGCGGTTGGTTGCGCACTTCATTATGCATTCCAGTCTACGCGGAACCGCGGAAAGATGCCGCATATATTGCTTTGCCGGCATGATTTCCACCTCCAAATCCCCCAATACCGATGAGAAGGGCCTGGATGCCTGTCACATCGACTTCCGGCGATTGGTGGGCATCTCCAACAAGGGCAGGGAATGCTTCAACACTGCGCCCACAAAGGCCGTCTTTCCGCCAACCTATTCGATCATGAAAGCATTCCTTTCGTTATTACTGCAGACTTCATTTCTGTTTACGCTCCTTGGAGTTGCCGCTGCCGACGTCTTCGGGACCGGCCCGGATGAGTTTTCCATCCCATTCGTCGATGTCGGAGATCCAGGGAATCCTGCGGATGGCACGGGATATGGAGGCGTGATGGACGATTTTCGAATCGGCCAATACGAGGTGAGCGAAGCGATGATCGCCAGCTACAACGCGTTGAGCGGCGGTCCGGCGATCAGCACAAGCTCTCGTGGCCCGGATCGCCCGGCAACGAACGTCAGCTGGAATGAAGCGGCACGTTTTGTGAATTGGCTGAATACCAGCAGTGGCTTTGCGGCCGCTTACAAATTCACAACGGGCGGTGGCAATGACAACATCGAGCTTTGGGATCCGGCCGATATCGGATACGATCCGGAGAATCCGTATCGCAATACGGAGGCCCAATATTTTCTTCCAAGCGAGGATGAGTGGTATAAGGCGGCGTTTTACGATCCGGCGGGCGGATTCTACTATAATTATGCGACAGGATCGGGGTCGCAGCCGGCTTCGGTTCCGAACGGAACAGCGCCTAACACCGCGGTCTATGGCTCTCAGTCCGCTCCTGCCGACGTGAATGATGCCGGCGGGCTGAGTCCGTTCGGAACGATGGCCCAGAACGGTAACGCCTTCGAGTGGTGCGAGTCGGCGAAGGACGGTTCCAACGATCTTGTCGATGAGATTCGGGTGCGTCGCGGTGGCGCTTGGAATACCGGCGGGAGCTCCCTCCAAACGTCGCATCGCTCGAATTCAGGAAGCCCGACGAATGAAGGGGGGCAGTTCGGCTTCCGGGTCGCCGCCAAGCCGTTGGTGCTCGAGGTGCCGGTCGTCGCCGCAATCGATCCTGCCACTGGAGACATCGCGGGCGGCACCAGTGTGACGATCACCGGCACAGGCTTTGGCGGCGCGACCGAAGTATCGATCGGCGGCACCGCGGCGACCGGCGTCGTGATCGTGGATCCGACAACGATCACCGCCGTCACACCCGTCGGCACAGCTGGCAACGCAAGCGTTCTCGTGACCACGCCCAACGGCACGAATTCCGCCAACACACTGTTTACCTACTACGATCCCGCCCCGACAGTCGTCAGCATCTCTCCCGGCGGTGGTACCACATTGGGCGGCACCAGCGTGACGATTTCCGGCGCAAGCTTTACCGGTGCCACCGGCGTGACGATTGGTGGCACCCCTGCTACGAGCGTCGTGGTGATTGATGCCAATACGATCACAGCCGTCACACCCGCCGGCAGTGCAGGCAGCGTCAGCGTCCTAGTCACCACTCCCATCGGCACGAATGCGGCAAACTCGCTCTTCACCTATGTCGAACCGCCGCCGAGCGGTCCCGACGTCTTCGGGACCGGCCCGGATGAGTTTTCCATCCCATTCGTCGATGTCGGAGATCCAGGGAATCCTGCGGATGGCACGGGATATGGAGGCGTGATGGACGATTTTCGAATCGGC
>JBFEQB010000021.1:0-45684 GCA_041549835.1 Luteolibacter sp.
AACCGCGACTTCCGCCGTGTGCGAGCCATCGGTAAAGGCGGTTCCGGCTGCAAGATCCGCGGTTATGGTGCCATCGCTCAGAGCGAACGCACCGAGATTCAGACGTGTGCGATGTTCGTCAGAGCCACTGGTTGAGAGGACCACGTTGTCCGTGCGGGAGATGCTTTCGTTGGCGGCTCCGACCATCCTGCGGCCGAGCTCGACGGTCCCTCCGTAGATCCGGCGATTGGCCACTGCCGTGCCGGTCACTTCGATCGAAACGCCGGAAAGGTCAAGGCTACTGCCGCCGATCACCTCGCCGCCGATCAGGGGGTTCACCCGCTCGTTGACGAGTTCACCTGCTCCACGGCTGAGCTCCCATGGGGTATTCACGCCGCTCGGACCACGGTCAGAGCTGTAGTATGCGCTCTTCGTCTCCGAGAAAGCCGGCTGTGCGGTCTCCACCAACTCGCTGGTGTAGATGTAAGCAGAACCAGTGTGGTAAGGGTATTCCGGCTTGCGCCAAGCCGACGAGTCAGGAGCACTGAAAGTCCTAGTCTCGCCCAAGACATTACCGTATTCAGCCGAGGTTTGCCAAGTGCCGCCGAATTCCTGCCGTTCTGCACCTGTGGCATCCGTGTAGGTGCTCTCCCCGGCTCCCGGAAGCGTGCTGGAGAGGGTGTAGTTACCGGTCGGGCCGTAATAGGCAATCTGCAGGTCGTGGGTCTGGCCCGCGTCATTAAACGTGAAATCAGAGGCAGAGGTCAGCCGCAGGCCGTTGGCCAGTTGGGCGAAACCGCCGCTATTGACCGAGATTCGGGTGCCCTCGAGGTCGGTGAACGCTCCGCCACTCAAGGTGACGCTGCCGACCGGCTGCAACCCGGCAATGTGGCGTCCCGCATCGATCGTGGCCGACCCCGTCACCAGGCGGTTTTGGACGACGTTGATGGAAGTGGATGCGCTGACCGGGCCTGTCCAAGAGGAGTTGTTGGCAACGATGCCGAAATTGACGATGTCACCGGCTACGTTTGCCGAGAGGTCCGTCTGGGTGGTGAGAATGCCGGAATTTCCTGCGAGCAGAGTGGCTCCGACCCATGGAGTGCCGGAGGCAAGATCGACCCGCAGCCCCTCGGGGGCCTCGACGTCAGGCTGGGCAAGCTGAATCAATGACCCGACGCTTCCGGCGGTGAGGGAAACATCAAAGGTCGAGCCGAATTCGATGTCCGAGTTGATCGTGCCAAATTCAAGCAGCGCGGAGGCCACTCCTTCGACGATTCGGAAATCCGCTGGAGCGGTGAGGGAAAGCGGGGACGTCACCAACTCCGCGTGGGCGACGGGAGCAAGCAGACACACGAGAGGGCGGAGGGCAGAGCTTGGAATTTTCATCGGCAGCGAAAAGTGAAAGTGGGACTCTACGGAGAACAGGCGGCAGGCGGCAATGGATAAATCTCCGCGTTTTTTGCGCCCCGCGAACCCGCAGGAATCAAGGGCTTCGGACCAACGGGCATGCCTAGCTTCGAGAAATTGGAGGAGTTTGACACGACAGCAATGGCGACCGTGTCATTGCGGTAAGCAGGGCGAATGCACCGGATAACCACGGTATGTTATGCTGTCGGGGTCGTCGGATTTGTCCAGGTTCCAAGCCCCCAAATCTCCCACCACTGCGCAATCAGCCACACGAACCGTTTGCCTTCCCTGATGATGTGCCCGAGCGAAGAGACGTAGAGAAACGGGCGGCCCGAAGACCGCCCGCTCTCAGAATTGAACGGCAGGGCGGTTGCAAACCGCCGCCACGGTTAGATCTCGTGAACCGGCAGGTTCGCCACCTCTTCGCGGACCTTCTCGGCCAGCGGTGTGGAGAGGTAGCGCTCGGTGGACGAGCAACCGACGGTGACAATGCGCTTGCCTTTGAACTCAGGACGCTTGGCCACCTGGATGGCGGACCAGACGTTGGCTCCGGTGGAGATGCCTGCCGGAAGCCCCTCTTGCTGGGCGAGGGCCTGGGCGGTGGCGAAGGCATCCTCGTTGCTCACTTGGATCACCTCGTCGATGATGTCCACGTTGAGGTTTTTCGGGATGAACCCGGCACCGATGCCCTGGATCATGTGCGGTCCCGGAGCGCCACCGGAAATCACCGGACTGGCCACGGGTTCCACTGCGAAGGTTTTCATCGCACAGCGGGATTTGAGCACTTCCGACACTCCGGTGATCGTGCCCCCCGTGCCGACTCCGGCAACAAATGCGTCGATCCTGCCATCGGTGTCCCGCCAGATTTCCTCGGCGGTGGTTTCGCGGTGGACCTGCGGGTTAGCCGGATTGTCGAACTGGCCGGGGCCGAAAGCGCCGGGCGTTTCGTCAAGCAGTTTCTTCGCCATGGCGATGGCTCCATTCATGCCGCGGGCACGCGGGGTGAGCACGATCTCAGCACCCAGCAGGCGCAGCAGGACACGACGCTCAATCGACATGCTCTCGGGCATGGTCAGGATGCAGCGGTAGCCCTTGGCACGGGCGATGAAGGCGAGCGCGATGCCGGTGTTTCCGGAGGTCGGCTCGATGATGAGTCCGCCGGGCTTGAGCGATCCATCTTTCTCAGCCGCTTCGATCATCGCCTTGCCGATGCGGTCCTTCACGCTGAAGAGCGGATTGAAAAACTCGGCCTTCACGCAGATTTCGGCGTCAAGACCGGCGGTGACGTGGTTGAGGCGAATGAGCGGAGTGTTGCCGACGGTGGCAGCCATGTTTTGTGCGATGGACATTATGTTAGGGAGTTAGGGGTTGAATTGGAACAGGGAGGGATTCGGACGCCTCTCAAATCTGGAAATCAGAGGAACCGGAGTCAAGATGAAGACCACATTCGTATTTCTCACCGTTGAAGCGGCTGGACTCGGCCTTGCCGTTCTCAGCGGGGCGGGTGCTGTGCCAGTCTCCCATGGTCAGGTAGCCCTGCGCTGCCAGCGGGTGGCGCGGGAGGTCATGTTGGTGGAAATAAAGATCCACCTGGGCGTCCGCCCAATCGAGGATCGGATAGGCCTTGAGGGTCTTCTTCTGCTGCTCGACGAAGGGTCGGTCCTCGCGGGTCTTTGATTGCGAACGGCGCAGTCCGCTGAGCCAGACATCGGCTCCGGTTTCCCGCAGGGCGCGGTTCATCGGTTCGATCTTGGTGAGCATGGCGTAGCGATCCGCGCCCTCCCTGCCGTTTTCCCAGAGGTTCCCCCAAAGCGCCTGCATGCGGGCCGCGGAAACAGTAGGCTGATAGACCCGAAGGTCCAGATCCAGGCGGGAGGTGAGTTCCTCGATGTAACGGTAGGTTTCCGGAAAGAGGAAGCCGGTGTCGATGAAGATCACGGGGATCTTCGGTGCGTTTTCATGGATCAGGTGGAGCATGACGGCCGCCTGAAGGCCGAAACTCGTGGTGGCCACGAGATGGTCTCCGAGGCGGTCATACAGCACGCGGATCCGCTCGCCCGCGCGCAAAACCGCGATCTCGGAGGAGAGGATCCCTGGATCGAAATCCGGCTCCGCATGGAATTTCAGCGCTTGCATGAAGGTGGGGTTTTCAGGCCTTCGCCTTGAAGGCTTCCGGTTTGATATTCTTGTGGAAATCCCCGCCCTGCACGGTGGCGGCGACGTAGCCGCTGCGGATGCAGAAATCACCGAAGCGCTCGCCTTCATTGCGCTCTTTGGCGTAACGGGCGATGATCGGAGAAAGCGTGGACTTGATCTCATCGGCCTTCACGCTTTCCCGATAGAGTTTTGACAAACGCTGGCCAGCGAATCCACCACCGAGATAGAGGTTGTATTTGCCGGGAGCACGGCCGACGAAGCCGATCTCGGCGAGATAGGGCCGCGCGCATCCGTTAGGACAGCCAGTCATGCGGATGGTGATAGCATCATGGCGAAGGCCGTTTTCCTCGACCAGGTCCTCAAGTTCGGTGAGCAGATCCGGCAGGTAGCGCTCGGCCTCGGCCAGTGAGAGGCCGCAGGTCGGCAGCGCCACGCATGCCAGCGAGCTGAGACGCAAAGCGCTCTTTTCGTGACTGTCCTTGATGCCGTATTGTTCCAGCAACTTCTCGATCGCCGGGCGCTTTGCGGGTGAGACATTGGCGATGATGAGGTTCTGGTTCGCGGTGAGGCGGAAGTCGCCGTTGTGGATCTTCGCGATTTCGCGCAAGCCGGTGAGCAACGGATAGGCGGGCGTATCCAACACGCGACCGCCCTGGATGAAGAGCGTGAGGTGGGAGTTGCCGTTCTTGTCATCCACCCAGCCGAAACGGTCGCCATTGTCTTCAAACTCGAACGGACGCACCGGGCCGAGTTCGTAGCCAAGGTATTCGTTGATCTTGGCAAGGATCCACTCCGCGCCGTGATCGTCCACGGTGTATTTGAAACGCGAGTGCTTGCGGTCCGTGCGGTCGCCGAAATCGCGCTGCACGAGCACGACTTTTTCCGCTACGTCCACGGCCTGATCCGGCGTGCAGAATCCGATGACATCCGCCACGCGCGGATAAGTGGCCTCGTTTCCATGGGAGGAACCCATGCCGCCGCCGACCGCGACGTTGTAACCGACGAGTTTTCCGCCCTCTACAATGGCGATGAACGACAGGCAGTTGGCATAAAGGTCCACGTCGTTCGATGGCGGCACGGCGATGGTGATCTTGAATTTCCGTGGCAGATAGGTTTTGCCGTAGATCGGCTCGACCTCCTCCTCACTGGACTTGAGCTTCTCTCCATCCAGCCAGATTTCATGATAGGCGCGGGTCTGCGGAGTGAGGTGGTTCGAGATGTCCCGGGCGAGATCAAGAACCTCGGCATGCACGTCGGAGAGATAAGGGTTGGGATTGCACATCACGTTGCGGTTCACGTCACCGCAGGCGGCGATGGTGTCCATGGCGACCTGGTTGATCTCCTTGATGGTGCGCTTGAGGTTGCTCTTGATAATGCCGTGGAACTGGAACGCCTGACGGGTGGTGAGTTTGATCGTGCTGTTGGCGTATTGTGTGGCCAGACGGTCGGTTTCCAACCACTGCGCGGGCGTGGCCACGCCACCCGGGACGCGGATGCGGATCATGAACGAGTAGGCCTTTTCCAGCTTGTTCCTGCGGCGCTCGGCACGCAGGTCGCGATCGTCCTGTTGATAGGTGCCATGGAACTTGAGCAATTGCTGGTCGTCCGCGGACATCGATCCGGTGGACTGGTCGGCAAGTCCCTCCACGATGGTGCCGCGGAGGTAGTTGCTGTCGATCTTGATGTATTCGTTTGCGGAGAGTTTCTTTTCTTCTGACATGGGGAAAGGTGGATTGGTGGTTGAAGTGAGTGGATTTGAAATCAGTAAACGTCGCGTTGGTAGCGTTTGGTTTTCTTGAGGTTCTCGACGTAGGCTTCGGCAGCCTCGCGGGATTTGCCGCCTTGGGTCCGGACGATGGAGACGAGGGTTTCGTGGACATCCACCGCCATCCGGGCGGCTTCGCCACAGACATAAAAATGGGCGCCCTGCTCGAGCCATGCGTAGAGCTCCGCGGCATGCTCGCTCATGCGGTGCTGGACGTAGATCTTCTCCGGCTGGTCGCGGGAAAACGCGACATCAAGACGAGTGAGAGCGCCACTCTTGAGGTGTTCCTGCCATTCGAGCTGATAGAGGAAATCGTAGAGGTAGTGCTGGTCCCCCATGAAGAGCCAGTTCTTCCCGGTGGCGCCGGTGGCGGCGCGGTGTTCCACGAACGCCCGGAACGGCGCGATGCCGGTGCCTGGGCCGATCATGATGACCGGCAGCGTATTGTCTTCCGGCAGGCGGAAGTTTTTGTTAGGCTGAACGAAGACCGGGACCAGATCGCCGGGCTTCACGAGATCGGCAAGAAGCGTCGAGCAGACCCCTTTGCGGTCGACTCCGTGGGACCGGTAACGCACGGCGGATACCGTGAGGTGCACTTCATCCGGGTGGGCGAGCGAACTCGAGGCGATCGAATAGAGGCGGGGCGGAAGTTTGCGGAAAATCCCGGCCAAGGCATCCGCGGTGAGCCCGGACGGCGCAAAGCGGATCAGCGAGTCAACGATCTGCCTTCCGGAGACGAACTCCTTCAGCTGTTCCTTCGCGTCATCTGCAAGCAACGATTTCAGAGCGGCGGAGTCAGCGACGTCGGCAAGTTTGGTGAGCACGTTGCGCGAGAGCGCGGTGATGTCGAAATCCTCGCGCAAAGCATCCGCAAGACGCTTGCGACCGCTGGTTTTTGTCACGATTTCCTCTCGACCGCTCAGTTTTGCGGCATCGAGAACGGACTGGACGATGTCCGGTGCGTTGACCGGGATCACCGCCAGGGCGTCGCCGGGTTCGTAGGACATGCCGGAGCCGGAAAGGCTCAGTTCCAAGTGAAAGGTCTCCTTGGAAGAGCGCACGCCATTGAGCATCACCGACTCGATCAACTCGGCCGGGAACGGGTTTTTCTTGCCGTATTCGACTGCGGGGAGAGCTCCGGCAACCTCGGGAGCGACTGCGGCATCCGCAGAGGCTGGAGACAGCGAAACGAGCGCACGGGCAAGCCACGCGTTGAAGGAATCCTCGAAGTCCACATCGCAGTCCTGACGATCGGCGACGCGGGTTGCGCCGAGGCTTTCCAAGCGGGCGTCGATGTCCTTTCCTGTCTGGCAGAATTTCTCGTAAGAGCTGTCGCCGAGCGCGCAAACGGAGAAGCGAACCTCGCTGAGAGAGACCTCCGAATCCATGAATGCCTTGTAGAACGAGGTCGCGGTTTCCGGCGGCTCACCGTCTCCCCAGGTTGACACGATCACCAGCAAGTTGGAAACAGTGGCCAAATCGGCGGGTGCGAGTTCGCTCATGTTTTTCATCACCGCCTTGACCCCATGCTTTTTGGCCTCTTTCACCGCGCATGCAGCAAGTTCTTCCGAGTTTCCCGACTCGGTGCCGTAAAGCACGGTGAGTTTCCCGGCCGCAACAGGGATCGCTGCCGCCTTGCCCCCCGTGGCCAGAAACCCGCTGAGCCAACCACGTTGGACGGGATCAAAGCCGACTAGTAGCGCATCCAACGCCTTGCGCTGGTCTGGAGTGAATGGAGCGTGCTCAGGAAGCATAACCTTAGTTCGTTGCCTTTCTTTGTGAGGTTTCGGGAAAAAGGTGCAGCCATTTCCCAACACAGGCAACAATTATCTGCACCAGAATCACTCGGAACAATTCAATTCGGCGATCGAGCCCGCACCGCCATGCGCCCGACCGATCCGCAAACGCCGGTTCCCCGGAGACAAACAAGTCCACGCCCCCCTTTCAATCCATGCCTTATGACTTGGAATTTTCCGAATCATCGGAAAACCTCCGCGCATGTTCCTCGGCCTTGATTCCTCCACCCAGTCCCTTACCGCCGTCTTGATCGATCCCGCATCGGGAGAAATGGCCTGCCAACTCTCCGTGAACTTCGGCGCGGATCTGCCGCAATACGGATCGCCCAGCGGGTTTATCCCCGGCGGCGCGGATGGCGAGGTTCATGCCAATCCCCTGATGTGGCTGGACGCGCTCGACCTGCTCTTCAGCCGTCTCGCCCAAACCACCGATCTATCCAAGGTGGAGATGATCGCCGGTTCCGGACAACAACATGGTTCGGTCTATCTAGACGCGTCCTTCGACCCACGCATCGCCGCGCTTGATCCAAGCCAGGAACTCTCCGCGCAAATCTCCCCCGCCCTCACGCGCCGGACATCCCCCATCTGGATGGACACCTCGACCGCTGCCGAGTGCGCGGAAATCACCGCCGCACTGGGAACCCCGAAGGAAGTTTGCCGCCGCAGCGGCTCGATCGCGATCGAGCGCTTCACCGGCCCGCAGATCCGCCGGTTTTACAAGAACCACCCGGATGCCTACGCCCGCACCGCCCGCATCCACATGGTCAGCTCCTTCCTTGCCTCCGTGCTCGCCGGAAAATCGGTGCCCATCGATTACGGAGACGGCGCGGGCATGAACCTGCTCAACCTCGCGTCTCTCGACTGGGACCAGGACTTGCTTGAGGCAACCGCTCCGGCACTTCGGGACAAACTCCCCTCTCCCGCCGCCGCCACCACCGAACAAGGAACCATCGCGCCGTATTTTGCAGGCAAATACGGTTTTTCCAACACCTGCCGCTGCGCGCTCTTCACCGGAGACAATCCGGCTTCGCTGGTCGGCATGGGAGCCACCACACCCGGCAATGTCGTGATTTCACTCGGCACCAGCGACACGTTTTTCGCCGCCATGCCGGGACCGAAAACCGACCCCGACGGATTCGGCCACGTGTTTGGAAATCCGGCCGGTGGATTCATGTCACTCATTTGCTTCCGCAACGGCTCGCTCGCACGCGAAGCCCTGCGCGACCGCCTGGGACTCGACTGGTCCGCCTTCGATCTGGACGCGCTCGCGGCCACCCGTGAAGCGGCGGGTAGAAACCTGATGTTGCCGTTCTTCGGCCCGGAAATCACCCCCCGCCATGATTTCTCCGGACCGGTTTCACAAGGCTCCCCGGATTTCGAATCCGGAGCAGAGCCGTCCCTGCAGGTCCGCGCTTTGTTAGAGGGGCAGTTCCTCAACATGCGGCTGCACTCGCAATGGATGGAGGTCAGAACCGAGCGCATCCGACTCACCGGTGGCGCCTCCAAAAACGACGGCATCGCCCAACTGGTCGCGGATGTGTTCCAAGCCCCTGTTGAACGCCTCGATGTCTCCAACTCCGCCGCTCTCGGCGCCGCTCTGATCGCCGCCTCAGCCGCCGGCCACGAGATGGCGGCCCTCCAGGAAACCTTCTGCCGAACCACCCCGGGCACGGCATTGCAGCCTGACCCTGCGCTGGAGGCTGTCTATGAGGACGCCATCGGACGGTTTTCCGCATTGATCGCGGATGAGATCGGCCACTGAAAGGCCGTGCTCAGTGCGGCGCCGAACAGCTTTCGGCAACGATGACCCAGCGCTATCGATCAATGGGAAGGCCGTCCGTTCCGTTCACCGGGATGACAATGAACGCCTTACCGGAAGTCCGGCCATGGCTCACTGTGCAAGGAGGGAATCCTTGGGCGGGAAATGCAACTTACTGAACATTTTCCGATTGCCCTCAAGCGTGGACTGGTGAAATCTCCCACCTGTCGTCCGTTCGAATGGACACCGTCCTCGTGCAAGCGGCGCAGTGAAATGCCTCGGTAGCTCAGTTGGTAGAGCAGTTGACTCTTAATCAATTGGTCCTTGGTTCGAATCCAAGCCGGGGTACCCGCTCATTACCAATGAGTCGGGTCTTGAGGAAGTCTAACAGAAAACGGATTCCCACACCAAAAGGTAACTGGAAGCGGGAACGGCAACCGTAGCGGACACCCAAAATTGCGACGGCGGCCTTTTTTCTGCTTTCTCCACCGCCGCGGTCCCCGAACGAGGAGAATGAAGAGCCATCTCAGGGACTGGGATTCGTGCTTTCGTCGGGAGCGCGCCACCCTGTGAAGGCGAAAAGCGCTGGCTTTTCATTGACTCTGCGGATGACAGACCGACGCTGCAGGCAGTTTCATTCCGTGCCTTGAAATTCCATCAGTCCCATCTCTCCTACTGCACCAACATCCACCCGGCGGAGACGTGGGCGGAAACCGCACTCATGCTGCAGACCCACGTGCTGGCGGTGCGCGATCTTCTGCGGAAACAGGGCACGCTGGGAGAAAACGAGCCGTTTGCGATCGGGCTGCGGCTCTCGGCGCTGGCGGCGCGGGAGTTGCTTGAGGGTGATCGACTCGCGTCCTTCAAGGGTTGGCTGGAGGAGACAAACACCTATGTGTTCACGATCAACGGTTTTCCCTATGGCAGCTTCCACGGCACGCGGGTCAAGGAGCGGGTGTTCCAGCCGGACTGGACCGAGTCGGCACGGGTGGATTACACCAAGGATCTATTCCGCATTCTAGCCGTCATCGCCCGACCGGGGACCGGGGCTTCAGTTTCCACACTGCCCGGATCGCACAAAACCTTCGGCGCGGATGAGTCCGTCATCCGGCACAACTTGATAGGGCTGGCGGAGTGGCTGGACGCACTCGCCGCGGAAACCGGCCATGATTTCCACCTCGGGCTGGAACCCGAGCCGCTCGGGCATTTTGAAAACACGGCGGAAACACTGGCGTTTTTCGAGCGACTGCACGCGGAGGCCGCCGCGTCGGAGACCATCCGCCGCCGGATCGGCGTGAACTACGACGCCTGCCATTTCGCACTGGAATACGACGACGCCCGGTCTGCGCTGAACGCGCTGAGCTCCGCCAGCATCCGTATTTCCAAGATCCACCTTTCCAGCGCCCTCTCCTTCGACCCGCGGGATGAGACGGCGATCGAGGCGATCCGCTGTTTCGAGGAGCCGACGTATTTCCATCAGGTCCTGCTGCGCGGGAAATCCGGAGAGATCACCCGCTTCATCGACCTGCCGGATTTCCTGTCAGCGCTGCCGGTGGCCGCGCAGGAAGCACGGGTCCATTTTCACATTCCGCTCGATGCAGAGCCGGCTCCGCCGCTGCGCTCGACCATCGGTGATGTGGGCGAGGTTCTCGCCTGGAGGAACGCCCAACCGGACGCCTGCGCGCATTTCGAGATCGAGACCTATACCTGGGTTGTGCTGCCCAGCGGCCTGCAACGGCCGGTCGAGGAACAGATCGCCGGGGAATACCGCTGGGTTCTGGGAAGCTGAAGACCGCACTCACAACGCTCGGCATCGCCCACCGGAGCGAAGAAAATGCGGAAGTGAGGAGTCATGACATTGCCATCGGCGGGAATACGGGTTTACCTCGCGGCCATGTCCGACATCAAAATCACACTTCACACGAGCGCCGGAGACATCGATGCCACGTTTTACGCATCCAAGGCACCGATGACCTGCGCGAATTTCCTCAACCTCGCCCGGCGCGGATACTACAACGACATCACGTTTCACCGCGTGATCGCGAATTTCATGATTCAGGGTGGCGACCCGACCGGCACCGGCAGTGGTGGCCCGGGCTACAAGTTCGGCGACGAATTCCACCCGGAGTTGCGCCACCGCTCCCCCGGCGTGTTTTCGATGGCCAACGCGGGCCCCGGCACCAACGGATCCCAGTTCTTCATCACCCACGGCGCCACCCCCCACCTCGACGGCAAGCATTCGGTCTTCGGCCAGGTGACCAACGGCCAAAACGTCGTGGATGCCATCAAACAAGGCGACAAAATCACCTCCATCACGATCCATGACGACACGACGGATCTCTTTGAATCCCAGAAGGATTATGTCGAGCATTGGAACTCGATCTTGGATCGCTGAAACCCCGATTCCGATTCATCCTTAAGATTTTATTAGTAATTTCAAATCCCCATCATGTCGCCTGGCGGCAGGTGGGGGTTTGTTGTTTCAGATCAGCACCTATTGTTCATCAACGGGTTGCAATCACGCAAATCGACTGAAGCGCCTTTCGGAAAATTCCACGCAATCACGTAGATTGGTTCGGATTCGTTGATTTCCCTCAAAATTTCGAAGTATGATCCAGCCGACGCGCAATCGACGTCCCAATCCCCCACCCTATGAAAACTCCCCACTCCCCCCGTGGCGGACGTCTGATCCTTGGAATCGCCCTATTTTTCGGCCTGATTCCCCAGGCGTTTGCCGAAACCGGAATTCCCCGTGGCACGCTCTGCGTGAAGCATTTCCAAGTGCAGATCGTACGTCCAATCGGCGATACGAAGCCTCTCAAGGAGAAATACCGGACCTGCCTGAGCACGCCGGAAACTGTCACCTGCGAGTGATTCCCCCTCAAAGAGAAGGCCGCACCGTTTCCCTACGGCTGTGATCCGATCACGTTCACCGTCAACCGCCGCCTGCACGCCAATGCCATGCAAGAGGGTTCCACCAACGGTATCGATCCCTGATCGACGCCAACAATTCGACGGGCGCTCGGCCGGTTGGTGTGACCGGAAGGTGCTCTACCCCCAGTCTACCCCCAGTCTACCCCCAGTCTACCCCCAGTCTACCCCCAGTCTACCCCCAGTCTCCTTCCTTCCGCCGGCCGGCACTCTCTTTTTAGAGTGACGCGGAGTTATTGATTGGATTTGTCGAAGGCCGAATCAAAGGCGATGCCGCTGCCGGGGAAATCCAGACTGCGCACAAAGCACGCTGCCTCGGCACCGCCGTGGACGCGGTCCATGCGGATGTCCTCCCACTCGACGGAGAGCGGGCCGCGGTATCCGATATCATTGAGCGCGACGATGATGTCCTCGAACTCGATGTCACCGCGACCGGGTGAACGGAAATCCCAGAAGCGCCGGGCATCACCGAAATCGGTGTGACCACCGAAGACGCCGACCGTGCCATCGCCGTGACCCCACCAGGCGTCCTTCATGTGGACGTGGAAGATACGGCAGCTGAACTCGCGGATGAACTTCACATAGTCCACGCCCTGATAGCCGAGGTGCGAGGGGTCGTAGTTGAAACCGAAGCGCTTGTGGTTCCCGACGGCTTCGAGAGCGCGTTTCGCGGATGCGATGTCGAAGGCAATTTCGGTCGGGTGGACTTCGAGCGCGAAGTTGACGTTCGCTTTTTCATAGGCGTCGAGGATGGGCCGCCAGCGTTTGGCAAAGTCCTTGAAGCCCTTTTCGTAATACTCCTGGGTGGTCGGCGGGAAAGCGTAGATCGAATGCCAAATCGAGGAACCGGTGAATCCATTGACCACCGCCGGGAAATCATCCTGGCCCTCGCGTTCTGGCTTGGCATTGAAAAACGCGCGCGCCGCCTTGCCGGTGGTGATCATCTTCTTTGCGGCGCGTTTGCGGACACCTTCGGGATCACCGTCGCCCCAGACATCGGGCGCAAGAATCGCCTTGTGGCGCTCGTCGATGTGGTCGCAGACGGCTTGGCCGACGAGGTGGTTGGAAATGGCATAACAAGTGAGACCGTTATCCGAGAGCAACTCCCATTTCTCCTTCACATAGGCTTTGCTGGTGGCGGCGGCATCGACGTCGAAATGGTCGCCCCAGCAGGCGAGTTCAAGACCATCGTAGCCCATTTCATAGGCGAGTGGCGCGAGTTTTTCGAGAGGAAGGTCGGCCCATTGGCCGGTGAAGAGAGTGACTGGACGTGACATGGTGGTGGTGGTTAGACGATTGGAGGATGGGTGAAAGCGGATATGGCTGCAATTCAAAACGTGGCGTCAGACGGCGTTCTTTCCCAAGATGGCGGCATTCCATGCCTCGCGCAGCCGCTCCGTGACGGGGCCGGGCATGAGACGTCGGTCTTCGAATCTGACGACCGCCATCACCCCGCGGACGGAGGAGGTGAGAAACAACTCGTCGGCGGCGCGCAGTTCCGCTTCAGAAAGCTGCCGCTCGTCACAGGGGATGCCGAATTTTTCAGCCAATTCGATGACCACGGAGCGGGTGATTCCAGGCAGGCAGCCGGATTCGAGCGTGGGGGTGACGAGTGTGCCATTTTTCACCAGAAACACATTCGCAGTGGCCGCTTCGCAGACATTTCCAGCGTTGTTGAGGAAGACGGTTTCCTGGAAGCCAAGCCGATCCGCGTGCTGGAGGGCGACGAGATTTTCCGCGTAGGAGGCGCATTTGAGCCCCACGACCGCCGAGTGTTCGTTGCGCGTCCACGGACTGAGGTTCGCAGTTGTCGATTCGGGGACGTCCTCCATCCGCGTCGCGGCCATCCATGCGAGGTGGTCGCTCCCCAGCGTCAGGATACGGAGCAGTCCGCTGCCGGCGGTGATGGCAAGGCGGATGCGCGAGCGCCCTTCCGTGAGTTCGTTCAACCGTATCAACTCGACCATCGTTTCATTGATGTCGGGAAATTCGAACTGCCAGCCAAGCCGCTCGCAACTGCTTTGGAAGCGCGCCAGATGACGGTCAGCGAAGATCGGACGTCCGTCGATCGCGAGAATGGTCTCGAACAAACCGAGGCCGTTCGTCAGGCCGCGGTCCGTCGGCGAGATCGGAAAATCGAGCGGATCAAGCCACTGTCCGTTGCACCAGAGATGCGTCATGTGACCGAAGTCTGGCCCATCCTCAGCGCTTGTAAATCCCGCATGCGGGGAGGCTTGCTCCGGAGGGGTTGGATCGTCAGGCTCCGCTCATGCGGTTTCAGATTTTTTCCAGCGGGACGATGATTCTGATCCTCGGCGCGATGGGGATGCAGGTGCTGGGAAAATCCGATGCGCTGGCGTTTTTACAAGGCGCGCTCACACTCGGCGGCGGGATGATCATCTGCGGTCTGTTTTCCCTGAAGATGCCGTGGCATGGCATCATCGGCGCCGGGGTGCTGGCCCTACTCGGCGCGGCCCGCGGACTGGCGAACGTTCCGGATTTCGTAAAACTTCTCGGTGGCGATCCATCGCGCGGCCCGGCCCCGGCCCTCGAACTGGGCGTCACTCTGATTTGCCTGGTGCTTCTTCTGCGGGTGCTTCGGGCGCTGCAGCGGGAGCGGACGCGCCGGATGCTGGAGGAGGAGTGACCTCGGGAACCGGCGGCGCGGGTTCCGGCAGCAGGTCCTCCCAAAGATGGAGTGGGTAGCCCTCAGCCACCCCACCGATTTCACCGAGCAACTCATGGCAGCGCTGACGCCATTTTTCATAGTCGGGCGGTCCTTTCTTCGGGTCCCGACTTCCTGGGAAAACCAGATAGGTCACCTTGAGATCGGAAACCGGCCGACTGTAGGGCGAGGCTTTCGGATTCAATTCCCGCGCCATGCGCAGTGAGGCCTCGCCCACTTTAAAGGTCGGGCCGCCATCGCCGACGATCGAGGGATAGAGTTTTCCGCCGTGAACCACCACAGCGTAGTCTCCGACTTTCGGGGCAAACGGATCGGACGAGGTGAGCATATCGACCGAGATCACGATGAAGGGGTCATATTCCGCGATCAGGAAACTGCGGCCCTTGAGATCGGCGATGCCGCGTTTCAGATAGGCTAGGCGGTCCTTGAGCCAGGCTTTCCTAGCGGCGGTGGTGGACTTGTCCGCGAGTTCCTTTTGGCCCACGGCGAGCCGTTTTTCCCAACCGGCGACCATCGGGTTCGGCTTGCGCGTCGTTTTGGGCCAACCGTAGCTGGTGAACGGTTGGTAGTGGGTGGAATTCACGATGCTGTCGGGCATTTCCGGCAGGCGGTCGCCATCAGACCCGTCGGAAACCACATCCATTTCCGCCTGCATGAAAAACACCCGGCGGCCATTCGGCGAGCGGAGATGCAGGATGGTTTCGCAGTCGTAGAGGTTATGCTTGGTCAGCAACTCGTTGAGTGTGTTGGCCTCGCGGCGGATTCTCAAGGCCTTGTTGTTGTAGAGCCTGTTGAACCAACTGGAAACCTCGGCTTTTTCGATCAGCGCGGGCAGCCCGGGGAGCATTTTGGAAAGTTCGGGATTCGAAGTCTCCAACTCCGCCATCGTTTTCGCCGGTTCGGGCAACCGAAGGGTGAGTTGGTAGGACGCGGTGTAGCTCGTATCGTCCACACGCTCGCGCGAGGCGATTCCGCCCTTTTCCGTGATTACCTCGGTCTTGAAGGGAATCCCGGAGCGCAATTTCCGCAGATCCGTCACGGATCCCAGCTTCAACTCGACAGGAATGGCGGGGGCATTCTCGGCCTCGGCGGCCTTTTTGGCAGCCTCCTCTTTCATGGCGGCGACCTCACGCTCAAGCTCCTTTTCCATCTCCGAGCGCAAGCGGGCCTCGATCTGCCGCCGAATGTCGCCTTCATCCGGCGAGACCACCACTGGTTTGGGCGCGAAGACCTCCTTGAGTCCGCGCTTCACCTTTCCGGGAAACCCGCTGAAACCAAGCGCAATCACCCCGGAAACCA
This sequence comes from Luteolibacter sp., assembly GCA_041549835.1. Classification (GTDB taxonomy): domain Bacteria; phylum Verrucomicrobiota; class Verrucomicrobiia; order Verrucomicrobiales; family Akkermansiaceae; genus Luteolibacter. Next base: position 15,780 of record JBFEQB010000021.1, read on the forward strand.
ATACCACAAACCCGATACCCAGCCACGAAACGCCTCTCTTCGGAGGGGGGGCTGCAACCGACGAATCATCCATACACGGGAATCCTACCGAATTTTCCCGACCCGCCAATCCGGCATTTTTCAAATTCCCGAAAACTCGGCCATGACAAACCCGCCTCGATCCCTACACTCCCCGCCGTGAGCTACCAGGTCTTCGCACGCAAATACCGACCCAAAACCTTCGACGACGTCCTCGGGCAGGACCACGTCGTCCGCACCCTGCGCAATGCGATTGAACAAAAGCGCCTCGCCCACGCCTACCTCTTCGTCGGCCCGCGTGGCACTGGCAAGACCTCCACCGCCCGCATCCTCTCCAAGGCCCTCAATTGCACCGACGGCCCGAAAGCTGACTTCAATCCCGAAGAAGACGTCTGCATCGAGATCGCTGAAGGCCGCTCACTCGACGTGCTTGAAATCGACGGTGCCTCGAACAACGGCGTCGAGCAGGTCCGCGACCTCCGCGAATCCGTCCGCTTCGCCCCCGCCCGCGGCCAGTTCAAGATCTACTACATCGACGAGGTCCACATGCTCTCGAACGCGGCGTTCAACGCCCTGCTCAAGACGCTCGAGGAACCGCCGCCGCACGTGAAGGTCATCTTCGCCACCACCGAACCGAACAAGATCCTGCCCACCATCCTGTCGCGCTGCCAGCGCTTCGACCTCCGCCCGATCCCCACGGAAACCATCGCCGCCCACCTCCAGCACATCGCCGGCAACGAGGGCATAACCCTCGACGAGACCGCCGCTTGGGCCATCGCCAAAGGAGCTGACGGCGGCATGCGCGACGCCCAGTCGATGCTCGACCAACTCGTTGCCTTCTGCGGCAACCACATCACAGAGGATAACGTGCTCGATGTCTTCGGTTTCACCTCGCGGGAAAAGGTCGCCGCCCTCACCTCCTCGCTCCTCGCCCGGGACACTCCGACGGCACTTTCCCTGATCCAGAAGGAAGCCGAGAGCGGCCGCGAACTCTCCCAACTCCTTGGCGAACTCATCGGCTGTCTGCGCGCCCTGCTGGTCGCGAAACTCGATCCCTGCGCCGATGGCGAGGGCATTCCCGCCGAGCTTTGGGAAAAACTCCTGGAAAGCGCCGCCGACTTCGCGCCGGACCGCCTGCTCGCCGCCATCGACGTCTTTGCCGAAACCGAGGGCCGGATGAAATGGGCAACCAACAAACGCCTCCACTTCGAGCTTGGCGTCATTAAATCCATCCAGACCCTTGGTGAAGTCCGCATCTCCGACGTCATCAAGGTTCTCACCAAAGGCGCGGATTTTCTGCCCACCGGGAGCGCCACCGAATCCCAAACGGCAAGCGATGCCGACAAGGAAACCGCTTCGGAAACATTGGCCGAACCGGAGCCAGAGCCACCACCCGCGGCGGCGGCCAAGGCGATCAATGCTGATCCCGAGCCTCCCGCCAAACCCAAACCCAAGCCCGCCGCCTCCGGACTCACCGCGCTCGAATCACTCATCGAAGCCGCTCCGGAAACCAGCGAACCCGTCGCCACTCCGGAACCCCCACCGTGGAAGGATGAAGCCAAGCCTGCGCCGCAAGCCCCCACCCCGCCCGCACCGACACCCACCGAAGACACATTTCATCAGGACCCGCTCATCCAATCCGCACTCGAGAAGTTCGAGGGCAAGGTCGTCTCCAGCCAATAACCTCTCACCTCATTTCCAAATGAATATCGCCAAACTCATGAAACAAGCCCAGCAAATGCAGGCCGGGCTCGCCGCCAAGCAGGAAGAACTCGCCCAACAGACCGTCGAAACCTCGGTCGGCGGCGGCAAAGTTCAGGTCACGGCCACTTGCGCCGGTGATGTGCTTTCCATTAAAATCGATCCTTCGGTTGTCGATCCCTCGGACGTCGAGTTCCTCGAAGAACTCATCCTCAAGGGAGTGCAGGACGCCATCACCACCGGCAAGGAAAAGACCGCGGCCGAAATGAAAAAGCTCACCGGCGGTCTCGGCATTCCGGGCATCTAGGATTTGATTTCTTAAATCTGAAATTTCAAATCTCACCCCCCAATGTCCGCTTTCCGACGCCGCACAAGTTGGACATTGGTGGGACTCTCACTGCTCCTGCACCTCTTCACGGTCTATTGCTTCGCTCGGCAACCGGACCGGTTCGCTGCCTTCACGGTGCTGCCCATCTGGGTTTGGGGCGGTCTCGGCCTGCTGCTCTCGACCGTCGCGTTTTATTTCCTGCGCGCCCCCTTGTCACTGGTGATGACCGCCGTCTGGGCGGTCACCCTTCTGGTCGGCGCGGATGAGGCCCGCGTGCTTGCCAATTTCGGCCGGCCAAGCCCCCTGCCCGGCCCTGCGGATCCCGCCGATGGAAAACGTGACCTGCGCGTCATCACACTCAACTGTGCGACCTTCTCCTTCGGAAGTCCGGCCCGAGACCTGGCCGCATGGGCTCCGGACATCGTCCTCCTCCAGGACGCGTTTCCCCATCACGTTCGCCAGATCGCCGATGTCCTCTATGGCGGCCACGGCGACTATCGGGGCTATCGAACCAACGGCATCGTCACACGCTGGAAAATCCAGCGCGAAATCCGCAATCCCAGCCAACGCAACCAACAGGTCACCATCGATCTTCCGAACGGCTCCTCCATTGAAGTGGTCAACGTCCACCTAGCCACCGCCGCCACCGATCTGCGTTTCTGGAGGCTCTCCACCTGGAAAACCCATCGGATCAACCGGGCGGTGCGCCGCAAGGAACTCGCCCTCGTCGAGCAGGTCCTCGAACAAACCACCCATTTCCCTCACACTCCCACCGTTTTCGGCGGGGATTTCAACGCCCCCGCCTCGGACGTCGTCCATCGCCAGTTCGCCCGCGATTTCGTGGATTCCTTTGCCGCCGTAGGCACCGGCTGGGGAGACACCTTCCAACGCCGCCTTCCCGTCCTCCGCATCGACCACATCTACGCCACCCGCCACCTCACACCCATCCGCTGTCGCGCCGTCACCACCCGTCACAGCGATCACCGGATGGTTGTGGCGGATTTCCTTCTGGAGTAGCATGGCGCCATCTTGAAAGCCCCCTGCCATGACCCGTGAAGACCTAGCCGAAGCTCTTGATGAGATCGCCTTGCTGCTTGAGCTCAAGGACGAGAATCCGTTCAAAGTCCGCGCCTATCGTCATGGCGCGGACACCGTCCGCAATTTCGATGGCGATATCGTCCAGCTCGCCACCGACAATCAACTGACCGGCATCAAGGGCATCGGCGAGGCGCTGCGCGACAAACTCCACGAACTCGCCTCCACCGGCAGCCTGAAATTCCACCAGAACCTCCGTGCGGAGTTTCCCGCAGGACTCCCCGAACTCTTCGACCTCCAGGGCCTCGGTCCGAAAAAGGTGAAAGCTCTCCACCAAGCCCTCGGTGTCGGATCGATCGCCGACCTTAAGACCGCTTGCAATGAGGGCAAAGTCGCGGCCCTGCCCGGCTTCGGTGCGAAAACGCAAACCAAGATTCTCGAAGCCATCGCCCTGCACGAAACCTTCGCTGGCACATTTCTGCTAGGTGACGTCACACCGCTCGTCACCGAAATCCTCGATACCCTGCGGTTGCACCCGGAGATCAGCCGCATCGCCGTGGCCGGATCGTTCCGCCGCGCGAAGGAAACCCTGCATGATCTCGACTTCCTCGTCTCCACCAGGGAGACCGCACTCGTCTGCGAGGATTTCACGACGCTGCCGCAAGTGGAATCCATCATCGCCTGCGGGGAGACCAAAGCCTCCGTCCGCCTGAAAACCGGCATTCAGGTCGATCTCCGCGCGGTTTCCAACGCCCAGTTCCCTTTCGCCCTGCTCTACTTCACCGGCTCCAAGGAGCACAACGTCGCCCTTCGCTCGCTCGCCCTCAAACAAGGACTCTCACTCAACGAATACGGCTTCACCCCCACCGGGACCTCCAAGACCAACATCCCCACCGACCTCCACGAGGAACGTGATGTCTATCAGTTTCTCGGGCTGCAATACATCGAACCCGAACTGCGTGAAAACCGTGGCGAACTCGAAGCCGCCGCAAGCCACAAACTCCCGCGCCTCCTCCAACTCGACAACCTTCGCGGCACGTTCCACAACCACACCACCGAGTCCGACGGCACTAGCACGCTCGAGGAAATGGCCGACGAAGCGATAGAACTCGGCCTGCAATACCTCGGCATCGCCGACCACTCGAAGTCCATGGTCATCGCCAACGGGCTCGATCCGGAGCGCCTCTTGAAACAAGTCGATACCATCAGAAAGCTCAACTCCACCTTCAGCCACTTCAAACTCTTCGCCGGTTCGGAGGTCGACATCCTCAAGGACGGCTCGCTCGATTTCGAAGACAAGACGCTTGCCAGGCTCGACTACTGCGTCGCCTCCGTGCATAGCGTTTTCAACCTGCCCGAGGAGGAAATGACCCGTCGGATCTGCCGCGCGATGGAGAACGAGCACGTCACCATGCTCGGTCATCTCACCGGCCGCCTGCTGCTCAAGCGCGAAGGCTATGCCGTCAATCACGCCACCATCATCGATTGCGCCGCGGAAACCCGCACCATCATCGAACTGAACGCCAATCCCTGGCGGCTCGACATGGATTGGCGATGGTGGAAACGGGCCCGTGACAAGGGTGTGCTCTGCTCGATCAACCCGGACGCCCACTCGACCATGGGCCTGCATTTCCTCGGCATCGGCACCCGAATCGCCCGCAAGGGATGGCTGCGGAAAAAAGACGTCTTTAACGCCCGCTCGGTCGCCGAGGTGGAGGAATTCCTCAAAACCCCGAAGGCGAAACGCTGAGGCGTGAACCCAACGTGCGCGCCAATCCCCGCAGTATCTGGCAGGGTCTCGGTACGCGGCAAAAGCCCCTTTCCTTCCCTTGTGCCGCGCCCGGTTGCCGCGCCCGTCCATGGGCTGGCGCGGCGGACTTCTCCCGACCGAACCATGGTCGGGGCTGTCCATTCCGCAAACGTCCACGGCTCATTTTGCGAACGGATTTGATTTTGGGGCCAATTATGGCTCGACTCCCCGCCCCGGTTGACCGCTTTTTGCGTCGGTCCAGCCGACCACTGGCAAGTCGCCGGCAACCTGTGCTTCTCAAAAGCACCGGCTTCGCACACCATGCGGCCCCGGCCGGGGGCCACCCGACAAGCCAGACGCCGAAGGCTCTGGCCGGCAAACCATCATTCTTAGATCCCTAGTTAGCGGAGAGTGACCTCCGTGCGGACAAATCTCATCCTAACCAGCAAATCATTTCATGAGCGACAAACCCGAGCACCCAGGCCCTGCCCCATCTACCCCCGACCCGAGCGAAACGATGCTCGGCCAGTTCAAATCATTCCGGTCGGTCTTCTGGCTGGCAGGCTGGATGGAGCTCATCGAACGGTTCTCCTACTATGGGGTCCGGGTGGTGTTGCCAGTGTTCATGGTGGCGGCGATCGGCAACGGCGGTCCGGAGCTCACCCAGATTCAGAAGGGCAGTTTGTATGCCGTGTGGGCGATCGTGCAGTCCTTCGTGCCCATCCTTTCCGGCGGCTTCGCCGACCGCTACGGCTACAAGGTCAATATCGCCGTCGCGACGCTGGGCAAGATCATTGGCTATATCATCATGGCCTACTGCATCCCTCTCGCAGAAATGCTGGCGGGCATGCCGCTCGCCGAGGCCCGCGCCCAGGGCATCGACCAAACCTATGGCATCCTGTTTGCAGGAGCGATGTTCGTTGCCTTCGGCACGGCAATCTTCAAGCCCGGCATTGGTGGCCTGATCGCAAACCAACTCAACCCGAAAAACTCCTCGCTTGGCTGGAGTATTTTTTACCAACTGGTAAATGTCGGAGGTTTCTTTGGTCCCCTGGTTGCCGGTTATCTCCGCGTCATCGATTGGGACTGGGTGTTCATCATCTGCTCCGCGGCAGTCGCGCTTAACTTCATTCCTTTGTTTCTCTTCAAGGAACCGGCTCGACTGGCGACCGCTGAAGGGGTGGAAAAGCCTGGCCCCATGAGGATGCTTTTCGAGTCTCTTCGCGGACTGCTTGAACCTCGCATCTTCTTCCTAACGCTCAGCTTCGCCGGGTTCTGGTTGATGACCTTCCAGCTCTTTGACATCCTTCCGAACTTCATCGACGACTGGGTCGATTCACGGCATCTCGCGGCCGCTCTAGCTTCGGTGGTCGGTGAAGCGGTCGTGCCTACCGTTAACGGGGGCAACCTGACTCAGGAGTGGATGATCAATTTTAACGCGCTGATGATTAGTCTCGGGACCTTCCTGATGGGTTACTTCACCCGCAAGATACCTACGCTTGTTACCATCATCATGGGAATCGGCATGGCCATCTTCGCGACCTACGGACTCGGCATGAGCATGGGCGGATGGTGGATACTCGGTTGTATCGGCATCTTCTCCCTCGGTGAGATGATGTCCGGCCCCTCCTTCTCCCGTTACATTGTGGACATTGCCCCCAAGGGCAGGGAGGGACTTTACATTGGTTTCAGTAATTTCACCGTCGGCATCGGTTGGTCCATCGGTTCAATTATCGCAGGTCACCTCTATGAAAGCGGTGGCGACAAGGTGGTGCTTGCCAAGCGCTACCTCGTCGATCAGCTCGGCATGGGCAAGGACGTGGTGGATATGCTGCCCAAAGAAGAAGTCGTGCCCAAGCTCGCGGAAATGGCCGGGACCGACGCCTTCGGTGTCAGAGATCTTCTTTGGAATACTTACGACCCTTATTCGATGTGGGCCCTGTTCGCTGCGATCGGTATCGGTTCGCTGCTGATGCTCACGATCTACAATAAGGTGGTGAGCGCAGCGAACAAGAATCCGGATCACGATTTCAACGTTCATGGTGAACGTTGGGTTCGCGCCCTCCTTATCCCGATCACGGTCATCCTTATCGGGGTAACTATTTGGAGAATGTGGGTTGATGGTCAGGCTGACGACAGCACCTGGTCATCCGTCATACTTACCAACCTCGGTCTGACCCTCAACGCACTCTTCTTCTCGATGATGTTCATCATTTCCTTTCTGCCTCAGATCCGGCGCTTGCTGGGGTCCCCCGAATCGACCCCTGGCTGAAGCCGAGGAAAACAAACCGATGGTCGGTTAGAGGTTGTCTGAAAAATGGCAGGGACGGTTTTGCCTCCGGCGATCTCCACTTCGCTCCGGTCCGGCACAAATGTCCGCGAAGCGTAAACCGCATGGCCGGAGGCAACTCGGCCCCTGCCTTTTCGCCGTTTTTCAGCGAGCCTCTTAGCTTTTGGGCGCGCTGGCGGCGAGGCGCGATTCCTCAGACTGGTAGGCGAGACGGTGGCCGGCGAGACCATCAAGACCGGGCGGCAGGGCATCAGGGCCGGCAAACAGGCGATCGAGCGCATCGATGATACCAAAGTCCCCTCCGCCGTGGCTGGAATAGCCATCGCCTTGAGGTTGTTCCACCGCAATCTCCTCGACCTTGCCGTCCCGGTGATCGTAAAACCAAAGCTCATGGGCGCCACCGCGCTGATAGGGCTCGCCACCCCTCAGGGAGCCGAGGGTGCCATGAATCTCAATGGTGCGATCGCAGTCGAAAGCGGTCATGGTCAGGGTGGCTGTCACGCCGTTTTCCATCTCGCAGGCCACCACCTGGTGGTCCACCACATTGTTGTCGCAGTGATAGACACAACGCCCCCAAGGGGAAGTCTTGATGAAATCCATGATCGGCTCCTCCGGCAGTTCATAAGCACCGGTTTCACCCTCAGCACCAGGCATCACCATGCGCAGGAAATTACGCTTCTCATTGAGGTAGCGATGGGCGTCATAAATGCAGTCCGCGGCCGCAGGACAGCCGTCGGTGCAACGCATGGGTGCTCCTGCCGGAGCGTTCTCTTTCTTGAACCATTCAAGGCGACCGTGGCTGGTGATGGATTTCGGGGTGGAATTGGCGAACCAACACAGGAGATCGGTGTCGTGCGAGCACTTGGCGACGATCATGGGTGAAGCCGTTTCCGAGTTGGCCCAATGGCCGCGGACATAAGAATGCGCCTGATGAAAGGCCTCCACGCCCTCGCTGGCACGGATGGTGATGATCTTGCCCAGGCGTCCGCTGTCGATGAAGCGGCGAACGGCTTGGTAAAACGGAGTATATCGCAGAACGAAGCAGGGCAGGATGCGGCATCCGGTCTCACGTGCCTTTTTATCCAGTTCCTCGCAACGTTCCAGGGTTTCGGCGGCGGGCTTCTCAAGAAGCAGGTCGTAGCCGAGATCCATGGCGTTCATCGCATGACCAAAGTGGTCGGCATCCTGAGTGGCGATCAACAACACATCGGCAAGCTTGCCGGCAGCGAAAAGGGACTTGTCTGAGTCGAATACCCGGATCTCTCCCGGGTCGCTCAAGCCCGCCAGAGTCGCGGTCTTGGCCGCATCGAGATCCGCCACTGCCACGATCCGGTAGCGTTCCGGCATGCTGGCGGCAATTCGTCCGTAAGTTCTGCCCCGGGAACCACAACCCAGGATCGCAATGCGCATTGGTTTCGTCATGCGCGGGATTGTTGGACTCGCAACACACTGGGATCAATCCCGAAACGCAGAGCCAATGGATTTTATGGACCTGAATTCCGCCGTTGGACCTCCGAAGATTTCGAAAAAGAGCGTCGCACAGCGAAACGATTCCGGACTTCGACAGCCGTTGGATTTCCCACGGGAGAGGGCGGCAGGATGGCTTGATGCCTAGTCCTCTGATGCGGGTGGTCGGACTCGCGGGCGGGTCTTCGCCATGTGTTCCATCCGGTAGTTCTTCGGGCTGGTTCCGAACAACTTGCGGAAGGTTCGGAACAGGTGGCTGGGCCGGGAGAATCCGGTCGCCGCCGCCACCTCCACCACTTTGAGATGGGTCGTGACGAGCAGTTCCTTGACCATCTCCATCCGCACCCGGACGATTTCCTCGTTCAGGCTGCGGTTAAGCTCCCGCCGAAACGCCTTTTCCAGAAGGCGGCGGGAGAGATCGGTCGCCGCCACCACGTTCTCCACCTCCAGCAAAGGATTCGCGTAGGTGTCCCGGATGTAGCGCAGCGCCCTCGCCAATTGCAGGTCGTCCACGGCCACGATGTCGCTACTGCGGCGCGTGACCAACCCCTTGGGCTGCACCCGGATGACTTCCGCCGGCGGTTTCTCCCCGGACATCATCCTGTCTAACAAGGCTGCGGCCTCATATGCCATGCCCTCCAGATCGTGGCACACGCTGGACAGGGGCACGCGCACGCACTCGCATAGAATCGTGTCGTTATCCACGCCCAGCACCGCCACCGCTTCCGGCACCAGCAGGCTGGCGTTGTCGCATGCGTCGATGATGTTCGCCGCAACGCAGTCGTTGTAGGCGAACACCGCCAGCGGGTTGGGCTGCTGGCTGAGCGCATGGATGAGCCGCTTGCGCCGGGCCACCCAGTCCAGCGAGTCCGGACTCACCTGCCGGCTGTCTGCCGTCGGAAGCAAATCGCAGGACAGGTTGTTTTCAGCCAGACGGTTGGCAAAGCCCTGATAACGCTCCCTGTTGACCACGTCGTCCATGAAAGGTGCCCATGCGAAATGGCGGAAGCCGCGCTCCAGAAAATGCTCAGCCGCCATGCGCCCGATCATTTCATTGTCCCCCTCGACCCGCGGCAGCTTGATGTCGTCGCGCACCATGGAAATCTCCACCGCCGGCAATCCAGACGAGAGAATGAAGTCCGCCAGATCGTCGCGTCCCCCGATAAACGAGAGGATGCCGTCGCCCTGCCAGCCGATAGGAATCTTCCCCGAATAGATCATGTCCGGCACCACATGCCAGTCATGCTCCCGCGCATACCTCAGGGCTCCTTTCAGGAACCCGTGATGTGTGTCTGTCAGTGCCAGCAAAACAGAGCGTTTGGAAGGCTGCGCCATTGCCGCCGCAGGTTAGCTTCGATCGTTGTGGCGGCGAGAGAAATTCCAACAATCCCCGCAAGTCATTGACTGCAGGCTGTTTACAAGCCTTAAAACAGCCGCATTACTGCGGGAGGAGCGGGTTTCAGCACTCCATCCGGGGCTTATGCGGCATTCCCGCGGGATGGCCCCAATCGACACGATGACGCAAAATGGAAGAAACTCATCGCAAAATGGAATCCACAAAGGTATCGCGACTCCCGTCATGCGGCTTGTATTTCTGTCATGGCTCCGCGCCCTCATCCACCAACCGCTCCCAGCGGCAGATGAGCGGATTCTGCAAAACCAACGCCCGCGTTGATCTCAACGACTCTCCCGCAACCCATCCCATCGTAACCCATGAACATCTCCACTCTCGATCTCGTCATCATCGTCGGCTATCTGGTCGGCATCACCGCCCTCGGCATTTTCGTTGGTTTCCGCAAACATACCACGACCAGCCAATTGTTCCTCGCGGGGAGGTCTCTGAGTTGGCCGATCATCGGCATCTCGCTGTTCTGTGCGAACATCTCCTCCATCCACTTGGTCGGTCTGGCGGCCGACGGCTATCGGGTGGGGATGCCCGTCGGCAACTTCGAGTGGGGCGCATCCTTCTGCCTGATCATCCTAGGGCTGGTCTTTGCGCCGTTTTACTTCCGCAGCAAGCTCAGCACGCTGCCGGAATATGTGGAGAAGCGCTACAGCCCGATCACCCGCACGGTCCTGGGGGTGATTTTCATCCTCTCCGCCCTGCTGGTTCACATCGGCATGAGCCTCTATGCCGGCGCGAAGCTAATGAACATCTTCTTCGGCTTTGATATCAATACGGCCATTATCGTGATCGCCAGCGTGACGGCTGTCTACACGGTCCTTGGTGGCTTGAGGGCGGTCATGATCACCAATGTGGTGCAGGTGGTCATCCTGCTGGCGGGAGCGATCACCCTGACCTATCTCGGCTGGGAGGCCTTGGGTGCGGAAAAAGGAATCACCAGCTACGCCCAACTCAAAGCAGCGGTTTCACCGGACATTTCACCCACAGTGCTGCAAAGCATCAAAAAGCCCGACGGATCCTTCAACGACTTCTCATGGCTCTGTGTCCTAGTCGGATACCCGATTCTCGGCATCTGGTACTGGTGCACCGATCAGACCATCGTCCAGAACGTGCTTGCGGCAAAAACCGAGAAAGATGGTCGTGACGGAGCGATCTTCGGTGGTTTTCTGAAAATCCTGCCGGTGTTCGTGATGGTGTTGCCCGGGGTCATGGCTTACGCCCTGTATCGGGATGAAATCGGTTCGGACAACAACAATACGCTGATGATTCTGATGCAGAAGCTCCTGCAGCCCGGATTCCTCGGCTTGTTTGTGGCCGGCCTGCTGGCGGCGCTCATGAGCACAGTGGCTGCGGCGTTGAACAGCACCGCAACACTGGCCTCCTCGGATGTCCTCAAGCGCCTGAAACCTGACACACCGGACAAGACCTTGGTATGGTTCGGCAGAATCTCATCCATTGTGGTCGTTCTGCTGGCAATGGCCTGGTCCACGCAGGGCGATAAGTTCAAAAGTATTTTTGAGGCCATCAACAAGATTCCCATGATGTTCGCGCCTGCGATCACCACGATCTTTCTGGGTGGCGTCTTCTGGAAACGGGGAACCAAGCAAGCGGCGATCGGCACCTTGCTGTTCAACATGGCGGTGGGTGTCGTTTATCTGCTGGTCGACATTCCGATCATCACCGACGAACAGCTCATCGCCGGCAAACTGGGGCTACCCTTCATGCTGGTGGGCGGGATCTTCTTCGCGCTCTGTCTGGTGATTTACATCATCATCAGTCTGGTGACGCCGGCTCCCGACGAAGTCAACATCAGGAACCTTGTCTGGGATTCGCCGCTGGCCTTCCTCAAGGAGGGTAAAATCTCCGGCATCACCGATCCGCGCATCATGGCCCTGATCCTCTTGATCCTCATGGTCATCCTCTACACCATCATGTAACCATGACGACAGCTGCTCAAACCATGAATGCCTGGGTTCTCCACGGCGAAAAGGACATCCGACTCGAAGAGCGTACCACTCCGGCCCCGCGTCCGCACGAGGTGCTCGTGAAGGTGCGCGCCGCAGGCATCTGCGGAAGCGATCTTCACTACTACGCCCATGGCCGCTGCGGGAACTTCATCCCGACCCGCCCCTTCGTCCTCGGCCACGAATTCGCCGGCGACATCGTGGCGGTCGGCGACCCGAAAAACGCGTCACTCGTCGGCACACGCGTCGCGATCGATCCGTCCCGTCCCTGTGGCCGCTGCAAGTTGTGCCGCCAGGGGCGCTACAACCTCTGCCCGGAAATGGTCTATTTCGGCTCGGCCAGCGTGACCCCTCCGAGCGAGGGCTGTTTCTCCGAATATGTTGCGGCACCCGCCGCCAACTGCGCGCCGTTGCCCGATAACTTCGAATACGCATGGGGCGCTCTACTTGAGCCCCTAAGTGTCGCGGCGCATGCCGTGCAACGCAGCGGTGGAGTTTCCGGCAAATCCGTGCTGATCACCGGCGGCGGAACCATCGGCCAGATGATTCTGCTCGTGGCCAACGCCTTCGGGGCCAGCAAGGTGGTGGTTTCCGACGTGAAACCCTTCGCCCGGTCCTTCGCCATGGAGCGGGGCGCCACCGCCACACTCGACCCGACGAGCGCCGACTGCGCAAGCCAGGCCTCCGCCCTAGCTCCGGATGGTTTCGAGGTGGTGTTCGAGGCCGCGGGCGTCGCCGCCGCGCTCAAGCAGGCATTTGGCTTGGCCGCCAAAGGCGCCACCGTGGTGCAGGTGGGCACCTTGCCGGACGGCACCGAAATCCCGGTCAACGCCCTGCTCACACGGGAACTCCAATACGTCGGCTCATGGCGCTTCGCCAACGTCTTCGAGCGGGTCATCGAGCTGGTGGTTTCCGGCAAGATCGACGTCCGCCCCTTGATCACCAGCAAGTATCCGTTCGAAAAACTCTCCGAGGCGATTCTCGCGGCCAACGGCGCCGACGTCATCAAGGTGCAGATCGAAAACAACCACTAACCGCCACCGGAAATCTCATGGAATATCAAACACTGGGCAAAACGGGACTCGAAGTTTCCCGCCTCAGTTTCGGAGCATCCGCCCTCGGCAGCGTGTTCCGCCAAATCGACGAGCAGGAAGGCATCAGGGCCGTCCACGCCGCGCTGGATGCCGGTATCAATTACATCGACGTCGCCCCGGCCTATGGCGGCACCGTGGCGGAAACCGTGCTCGGCAAGGCGCTCAAGGGCATCCCGCGCGACCGCTATTTCCTCTCCACCAAGGCGGGCAAATACACCGCTCCCGGAGCTTACGGCGCTGACGTGCTCGACTACTCGGAGGCCCGTATCCGCAGCGGACTGGAGGAAAGCATGGAGCGCCTGGGCGTCGACTATCTCGACATCGTCCACCTCCATGATTTCGAATATCAGGGCTTTTCGAAGACGGAAAGCGCCTTCGCCGAAGGCTTTCCCACGCTGGTCAAACTCAAGGAGGAGGGCCGGATCGGCGCGGTCAGCGCCGGCATCTATCCGATGGAGTTGTGGAAACGGGTGATTGCGGAAGCACCGGTCGATGCCGTGATGCTGCACAATCATTACTGCTTGAGCGACACCCGGGGACTGGAATTGGTGCCCGCTTGCAACACCGCGAACATTGGCATGATCAATGCGTCACCGTTCGCGAGCGGCTTGTTGACCGGTGGCTCGATCGCCGATTGGCATCCTGCCGGTGAAGCCGACCGGCGGATCTTCGCGGAAGCGGCCCGCTATTGCGAACAACAGGGAACCACCCTCGCCAAAATCGCCTTCCAGTTTTCCTGCCAGAACGCCCCTTTCCACACCACGATGTTCAGCAGCTCACGCACGAGTTCGGTCGAGCGCAACCTTGCCTGGTTTACCGAACCTCTCGACCAGGAACTGCTCGGCGAACTGCGCCGGATTCTCAAACCCGTGATCGACAAACAGTGGGATTACGACGCCGGCATCGTCCGCCTCAAGGACACCGACAACGAATCAACCCCAGCCTGAACTCCCGATGAAAATCGACAGCCACCAGCACTTCTGGGCCATCAACGACACCGATTACGTGTGGATGGGTGACGCGCACGCCTCCATCAAGCGTGACTTCCTGCCGGCGGACCTCCATCCCCTGATGGACGCGGGCGGCATCGATGGCTGCGTCGCCGTCCAGGCTCGCCAGATGATCGAGGAAACCCGCTGGCTGCTCGGCCTCGCGGAGCAGGATCCGCGGATCAAGGCCGTGGTCGGCTGGGTGCCGTTGCTGGAGAACGCCGGCGAACCATGGCTCGAAGAATTCGCATCCCATCCGAAACTCGCCGGAGTCCGCCACGTGGTTCATGACGAACCCGATGACGACTTCATCCTCCGCGACGACTTCAACGCAGGCATCCGCCGGCTCGCGAGCCACGGACTGGTCTACGACATCCTGATCTTCGCCAAACACCTCCCGCAGACAGCCACCTTCGTCGATCGCCACCCCAACCAGCCGTTCGTCGTCGATCACATCGCCAAACCCACCATCCGCAAGGGAGTGTTCGACGAGGCCTGGGCCGCTGGCATCCGCGAGCTCGCCAAACGCGAAAACGTCAGTTGCAAGGTCTCCGGCATGGTCACCGAGGTGCGTGACGGCGAGTGGGACACAGAACTTCTCCGCCCTTACTTCGAAACCATTCTCGGTGCCTTCGGCGCGCAACGGACCATGTTTGGTTCGGATTGGCCGGTCTGCCTGTTGCGGGCCCCATACCGCGATTGGGTCCGCACGGTCGAGGAACTCGTTTCACCCCTGAGCTCTGGCGAGCAGGCTGCCTTCTGGGGCGGAAATGCCGCACGGGTTTACGGCCCCACCACTTTTGAATCCAAACCCTGAGATTCAAACCCCACCTCCGACTATCGGATCATCCCCAACACCACCTAACACACCACACCATGAGCATCCAATGGAAGGGCGTCATGCCCGCCACCCTGACCCAATTCAACGCCGACCTCACTATCGACCACAGCCTGATGGCCGAGCACGGCAAGTGGCTGATCGAAAAAGGCTGCACCGCCATCGTGGTCCATGGCTCGCTCGGCGAGGGTGCCACGCTCACCTTCGACGAGAAAGTCGCGTTGCAGAAAACCTACGTCGACGCCCTGCCTGACACGCCCATCATTCCCGGCGTCGCCGCGCTTTCCACCAAGGAAGCCGTCGATCTGGCGAAAGCCGCCAAGGACAACGGCTGCCGCGGCCTGATGGTTCTGCCGCCCTACCTCTACGCTTCCGATTGGCGCGAAATGAAAGCCCACATGACCGCCGTCATCTCCGCCACCGACCTGCCGTGCGTCATCTACAACAACCCCGTCGCCTACAAGACCGACTTCACTCCCGCGCAGTTGAAGGAACTCGCCGACGAGCTGCCCAATGCCGCCGCGGTGAAGGAGTCCTCCACCGACGCCCGGCGCATCGCGGGCATCCGTGAACTCATGGGCCACCGACTCGCTCTCGGCATCGGCGTGGACGACTGTGCTCTTGAAGCCTTCGCCATGGGCGCGGAATTCTGGATCACCGGCGTCGGCGACGCTTTTCCCGCCTACAACGTGAAGCTCTATGAACTCGCCATGGCGGGCAAGATCGAGGAAGCGATGCCGATCTATCTGTGGATGCTGCCGCTACTGCGCATGGACACCGTCGTCAAGTTCGTCCAGCTCATCAAACTCCAGCAGAACCTCGCCACCGGCGGTAAATTCGGCAACAACCGCGTCCGCCCGCCGCGCCTCGAACTCGCCGGCGCCGAACTCGCCGAAGCCACCGCCATTATCGAAAAAGCCCTCGCCACCGCGCCGGCCCTGTGAACAATTCACAGGGTGTGACACACCTGCCCAACCACTGAAACACAGGCACCACTGAAAGAACCGATTTGATTTTTTCAGTGGTCCCAGTGGATTTCATCGGTGAAATTCCCGCCACCATAGCTCATTTGCTCGAATCCCATATCTCCATGAACACCCAACTCCTCGGAACCTCATTCATCGGCTTCTCGCGGTCCTCAGGTAATCAAACCTGCGGCCATGGCACCCAACCCGGCACCGGCGCGGTTCTGGAGCCCGCCTACCTCTCGGCCACGCCGGAGGAAGTGGAAAAGGCCATGTCCCTCGCCTCGGCGGCCTTTCCTGTTTACTCGGATCTATCAGGAAAAGACCGGGCCGGCTTCCTCCGCGCCATCGCCACGGAGATCGAGGGAGTGGTAGAGGATCTTGTCGAACGCGGCCAACTGGAAAGCGGCCTGCCCGAAGCCCGCCTGCGCGGCGAGACCGGCCGCACCACCGGCCAGCTCCGGATGTTCGCCAACCTCATCGAGGAGGGATCATGGGTCGATGCCCGCATCGAACGCGCCGATCCCAACCGCAAGCCAATCCCGAAAGTCGACCTCCGCTCGATGCTCCGTCCGCTCGGTCCGGTGGCCGTCTTCTGCGCGAGCAATTTCCCGCTCGCCTTCTCGGTGGCCGGTGGCGACACCGCCTCGGCCCTGGCTGCCGGTTGTCCGGTGGTGGTCATCGCGCACTCGTCGCATCCCGGCGTGGCGGAAATCGTCGCTTCAGCGGTGATGCGCGCCGCACAGGCCACCGGCATGCCGGAAGGCGTGTTCTCCGTGCTTTACGGTGGCGGCCGCAGCGTCGGTCAGGCGGTCGTGAAACATCCGGTCATCCAGGCGGTCGGATTCACCGGCTCGCGCACTGCCGGCACCGCGCTGATGGACACCGCCGCCAAGCGCCCTCAACCGATCCCGGTCTATGCGGAAATGAGCTCGGTGAATCCAGTCGTCATCCTGCCCGGTGCCCTCGCTCGCGGCGAGGAAGCCCTCGCGGAGGCGTTCTTCGGATCGCTCACCCTCGGCGTCGGCCAGTTCTGCACCAATCCCGGTCTTGTGTTTCTGCCGGAAGATGGCGGCGACGGGTTCCTTACCACGCTCAAGTCCCTCGTCGAAGCTGGTTCTCCCGGCATGATGCTCAATGCCGGTATCTGCAAGGCCTTTGCCGACTCCACCGCATCCTTCGCCGCCGCGTCGGGTGTGCAAACCCTAGCCCGCTCCGCCAGTGAGGCAGGTCCCGGCCAGGGCGCACCCGCCGTGTTCACCGTTTCCATCGCTGACTTCGTCGGAAACGAGGCCTTGCAAGGTGAAATGTTCGGGCCAGCCACCCTGATCGTCCGCGGCAAGCTCGCCGAAATCCAAGCCGCAATCCCCAAACTCGAAGGTCAGCTCACCGCCAGCATCCATGCCACCGACGCGGAACTCGCCACCAATCCTGCGCTGATCACCGCCCTCCAGAACCGCGCCGGACGTCTCATCTTCAACGGCTGGCCCACCGGCGTGGAAGTCTGCAACAGCATGGTCCACGGCGGCCCGTTTCCCGCCACTTCCGATGGCCGCAGTACTTCCGTCGGCACCATGGCGATCTACCGTTTCTGCCGACCGGTCGCCTGGCAGAGTTTCCCGGACACCGCCCTACCTGCGGAGCTGCAGGATGCGAATCCGCTCGGCATCAAACGGATGGAATGAGCCCGGAAGACCGAGCCAACGAACCCGTCAGGACATTTCCCATGATTCGCACTGCAGTCAGAACCACCGCCTTCCTGCTCTGTATCGTGGTGACCCTTTGCGCCGCTCCGGATGCTGGAGCGGCGGCGTCTGAGGCAGAGGTTCCTGCACTCACGTTGCTTCCCCGCTGCGGCGTGCCTTTTCAGGACAACGCGGTATTGCAGCAGAACATCCCACTTCCCGTCTGGGGAACCTCATTGCCCGGCGCGAAAGTGACCGTCACTTTGGCTGATCGGACTTCGACAACGGTTGCCGACGCGAACGGTGCGTGGCGGGTAATTCTGGATCCGATTGCCGCCATCAGGTTGACCTCGGTGAACGATGCGCCGGAAGGCATGACCATGGACATTGTCTGCGAGAAAGACGACGCGAAGGCGGCCAAGCGCATCAACAACCTCCTCGTCGGCGAGCTTTGGCTTTGTGCCGGCCAGTCCAACATGGCGGGAAAGATGGGAACCCACGAAGAGCGCCATTTCCCCGAGGATTCCATTGCAAAAGCGAACTACCCGGCCTTGCGTCAAATGGCTTCCCCAGAGGCCCAGCCGTGGCTCGTCTGCACCCCGGAGACGGCTCCCCGGTTCAAAAAAGTGTGTTTCTTTTTCGCCCGTCGGCTGCAGCGCGAAATCCTTGTGCCGGTGGGCATCATCAATGCAGCCGTCGGGGGTTCGAGGATCGAGGCCTGGCTCAATCAGAAGCCATTCGAGCGAGGGAAAAACTACGATCAGAAAATCGCGCCGCTGATCGGTTACGGACTACGGGGCGTGGTGTGGTATCAAGGCGAAAGCAACGAAAGGGACAGGCGGGAATATCTCCCGAAACTTCGTTCCTTGATTACCGGCTGGCGGGATGTCTGGAGGCAGGGAGCTCTTCCCTTCTACTTTGTGCAATTACCGGGAATCGGGACGTCAAACCCGGACAATCCCGCCGGCGGGGACGGCAGGGCGGAAATCCGGCAGGCCCAGTTCGAAGCTCTGGCCCTGAAAAACACCGGTATGGCGGTCACCATTGATGTGGGCGATGTGAAAGAGCATCCGCCGAACAAATACGATACCGGTGTGAGACTGGCCCGGTTGGCTCTCCACTACGATTATGGTTTGGCGGATCTCGCACCCACCGGTCCTCTCTACAGGAGTCATCGGATTGAGGGAGACGCGGTTCGCATCTTCTTCGACCATGCGAAAAACGGCCTCATGCTCGCCGCCAAAAAGGGCTTTCTCCCCCCGGTTGAAACGCCCACAACGAAATTGTCTTGGTTGGCGATTCAAGACAAGGACGGCACATGGCACTGGGCGGACGGCAGGATTGAGGGTTCGGAGTTGATCGCATCATGCAAAGAGGTCAGCGAACCAGTCGCCGTACGTTATGCATACACCAACCATCCGACGGGCACACTGCTTTACAGTAAAGACGGCTTGCCAGCCGGACCATTCAGCACCAACGGTTATCCATCATTGGGTAACGGCCCTCGTCTCGATCAGCCGGCCCATTGAGAGAGAAAATCCACCATCACCATGAAAACATCCTTAAAACCTCACCCTGTGCGCCACGCCCTGCTGGCCATCGTCATTCTCGCCACAGCCGGCCAATCTGCCGCTGCGGAAAAAGCCGAAGGATTTGTCGAAATGTTCAATGGCAGGGATCTGACCGGTTGGCAAACGACAGGCAACTGGGTGGTTGAGGAAAACAACATCATCACCCTAAAACCCCGCAAGGGAGAATGGGGTTGGCAACGCTTCAGCGATTACCTCGCAACCGTGCGCAAATACGGCGACTTCATCCTCGACCTCGAGTTCAAGTTCGAAAAGAACGGCAACTCCGGCGTCTTCATGCGTGTCGGGGATCTCAAGGATCACGTCAACAGTGGCTTCGAAGTCCAGATTCTCGACACCCACGGCAAGCAATCTGTCGGGCACCACGATTGCGGCGGAGTGATCAAGACCCAGGCACCTTCGAAGAACATGGTGAAACCTGCGGGCGAATGGAACCGCTACACGATCACCATGAAAGGCAGTCAGCTGAACGTCGTGCTCAACGGTGAACCGATCATTGATCTCGATCTGAGCAAGACCGCAATCAAGGACCGACCGGCCAGAGGCTACATCAGTTTCCAGGATGAGGGCAGGCGAATCTGGTATCGCAACGTCCGGATCAAGGAGCTGGGGCCACTGCGGGAATGATCCCGCCTTGGCCTTGTAAGCCGTGCATCAGGACCAGTGACGATCTGCTAACACCATCGACGCCAAACCCGACTCGACGGAATCAGGCGATGAAACCGTAGTCGTAAGGTTTGCGCATTTCTCGCGCGACATAAGTGTTGGCCTCGGCGGCGTGTTCGCCGGTGAAGATTTCCTTCTCCGGATCCCACTGGAGGTTCTTGCCACCGGTGCGCAGTGAGATGGCTCCCAAGTGACACACCGTGGCTGAGCGGTGCCCGGTTTCCACGTTGCAGATCGGATCCTTGCGGGTGTTCATGCATTCGATGAAATTGCCCATATGGTCGTTGCTGAGATAGAGGTGTTCGGCATCTTCTGGCAGCGGCTTGGAGAGCAACTCGCGGTCACTGGCCTTGATTTCACCGCGGTTTACCCAGATCCAGCCGTCGCTCCCCTCGAAGCGGATGCCGTTGCGTTGTCCATCCTCCTTGAGAGTGGCTCCGAACGGGCTGTCATCCGGGGTTGACCGCACATTGAAGACCACGCCATTCGGATAGGTGAACTTCACTTCATAATCGCTGATGGTGGTGTAGCCACCCGGGATGGGAGTGGTCAGGGGCTTGCTTGCGATTCGGGTGGGTGCCGGCAGACCGATCGCCCAGTAACCGATATCCATGTGGTGCGCGCCCCAGTCGGTCATGGTGCCGCCCGAGTATTCATACCAGTAACGGAACCAGACGTGGCAGCGTTCCTTTACGTAGTCCACGGCCGGTGCCTGCCCCTGCCAGAAATCCCAGTCAAGTTCGGGCGGGACGGGCGAACTTGCGAACGGGCCTTGCCGAAGGCCCGCGGGCAGCCAGACATTGACCTCCTTGAGCTTGCCGATGCGGCCGTTCCGGACCAGTTCGCAGGCCATGCGGAAGCGTTGGCTGCTGCGCTGCTGGGTGCCGGTTTGCAGGACCACCTTGTTGTCGCGCACCGCTTTGACCACGTGCTTGCCCTCATCGATGGTCAACGTCAGGGGTTTTTCGGAATAGATGTCCTTTTTCGCTCTGGCTGCGGCGATGTTGATCAAGCTGTGCCAGTGGTCGGGGGTGCCGTTGATGATGCAGTCGATCTCCTTACGCTCCAACAATTTGCGGAAGTCGCGAAAGGGTTCGGGCGCCTTGCCGTCTTTGGTGAATCTCGTCACGGCACGGTCGATATGGCTCTGGTCCACATCGCAAACCGCCACCACGTCGCCAAAGCGCAGCGCATTTCTCGCATCGCCACTTCCCTGACCACCGCAGCCGATCAGCGCGATTCTCGGGCGGTCGTTCGGAGACGCGAGTTTGGCGGCAGGCTCGGCGGCACGGGCCAGTTCCCGTTCCACGAACCAGAGTGGAAGGCCTGTGGCGGCGGCAGTGGCGGAGCATTTTCGGAGAAACGAGCGGCGGGAGATTTGCATGGATTCAGATGATTGGTTGGATGCCGATGGGGTGACAAGGATCGGGTATGGAACTGATTTGTAAACTCTTACCTGATCCATCCGCCCACACTTTTAAAATCAGCCGGCATGCCTGGAAATTTCCCGGGGCGGCGGCACCCGGTTCAGCCGTTCAATGACAGCCGGGAAGCCGCCGACCGTAGGGCCACAAACGGCTCTGCACACCAAATTTACGGAAGAACAGGCCACACCCACCCGTATCACGGATACCTCGTGAGGAGGAAGCGTCCGCGCCGTCGAGAAACGAACTCTGGCCAAGCCGCAACCTCCCCCCTAAAAACACGCCATGAAACGAAGAGCTTTCCTCTCCACCACCACCGGTACTCTGGCCGCCAGCGCGGTCTTCCCCACCTTCGCGATCGGCAAGGCCGGTGCCTCCGCCAACAGCAGGTTGAATATCGCCTTCATCGGATCCGGCGGATGGATCGCGCGCCAACCTTATGAGCAGGGCTGCAGTGAGGAAAACCTCGTCGCTTTTTGTGATGTGGACCGCAATCACAGCGCGGAGAACATGAAGAACTGGAAAACCAACCAGCCGTTCTTCGATGACTACCGGGTGATGCTCGACAAGATGCACAAGGATATCGATGCAGTTGTCGTCTCCACGCCGGACCACACCCACTTTCCCGCCACCCTCGCCGCAATGGAACGCGGGATCCACGTTTACACTCAGAAACCGCTGACCCACAACATCTGGCAGGCCAGGACTTTGGTGAAGGCCAAAGAGCGCTACAAGGTCGTCACCCAGATGGGCAATCAGGGGCATGCGGGCGATGGAATCCGCAAGTCGGTCGAAGCCTACCGAGCCGGCGTGATCGGAGAGGTCAGTGAGGTCTTCGCCCGCAACGAAGGCCCGGAGATGGGTGGACGGCATTTTGCCAATCCGGCGACCATGCCGCCACCACCGTCGCCCGTTCCCGAGGGCCTCGCTTGGGACTTGTGGCTCGGCCCCGCGGCGAAGCGCCCGTTCTACCGTGATTACCTGCCCTACAAGTGGCGGGCCTTTTACGACTTCGGGTCGGGAATGTTAGGCGACTGGGGATGCCACACTTTTGACACCCCCGTCTGGGCGCTCGATCTCGATCCGCCCAATGTGGTAGAGTGCATCGAGCGCAGGGATTCGCTGGATGGCATCATTCCGGCCGGCAGCCGGATCAAGTATCATTTCCCGGCCAATGCCAGCCGCGGCCCGGTGATCCTCAACTGGTTCGACGGTCCACAGGATTGGTCGAAAGTAGGACGCATCGACCAGTTCGGCGCGGATCACGCTGCGCATCTCGGACGGGCCTGCTGGATGGTGGGCACCAAAGGCATGATCGGATGTGGTACCCACGCCGGACCACCCGTGATTCTCCCCGGAGACCTGCGCAAGGAATGGCAGGCGAAACCTCCGGCAGAATCCATCCCGCGCGTGGCAGGCGGCCCCTTCCGCGAGTGGTTGCGTGCGATCAAACAAACCGGCCCGGAACCAGGGTCGAATTTCAGCTACTCCGCCAAACTGACCGAAATCATTCTTCTCGGCGTCCTCGCCCAGCGCTTCAACACCCGTATCGAGTGGGACGCCAAGGCCGGCCGCATCACCAACCACCCGGAGTTGAATGCCTTCATCAAGGAACCTTCCCGGGATGGCTGGTCATACGGCGAAGATCTGTGGAAATAACACCGGCACCAGCCGGTCGGATCCCAAAGATTCCGGACCGTGCCCGGGAAACAGGTTGGGCCGCGGATGGCGGTCAGGTAATTTCCTTGATCTCAAATACACCTCCCTCAGCTTTTCTCAAAAACCGTTACCAGCAGATGATTCTTAACAGCCGACTGATACCTTGCAGCCTTGCGATTTCCGCTCTTTTCCTGCCACATACCCTAGCGGCTTTGGTGCCGATGGATCTGCGTTGCGAGGGGATGGACGGAGTCCCCGCGGTCATTGCCACGCCAGGGCTTTCCTGGCGGGTCGAATCCGCGGACCGCGACCAAGCGCAGTCGGCATGGCAGGTGCTTGTCGCAAGTAGTGAAGCGCTGCTCGCCAAGGACAAGGGAGACCTTTGGAATTCCGGCAAGGTTCCCGCCACGCGTTCGCCAATCGTGCCTTACGCGGGTCGCCCGCTGGTCTCCGGCCAGCGCTGTCATTGGAAAGCCCGCTCGTGGGATACCGCCGGCAAGGTGTCCGCGTGGAGCCAATCCGCGGCTTGGCAAGTCTCCCCGCTGTCACCCGCCGACTGGCAGGGTGCCCGCTGGATCGACGACGGTCGCAAGAATCCGGAACGCGACGAGGATTTCTACAAACCGGATCCCGCCCCTCTGCTGCGCAAGGAATTCACATTGGAAAAGCCCGTCGTCAGCGCACGCCTTCATGTGGCGGGATTGGGTTATGCGCTGGCCAGCATCAACGGCCAGCGCCTGGCTGATCAGCCACTCGACCCGCCGTGGACGAACTTCGACAAGCGCATCCTTTTCCGCACCCACGACGTGACTTCTTCTCTAACTGAAGGAGCGAACTGCCTCGGGCTCACCCTCGGCAACGGCTGGTATAACCCGCTTCCGCTGCGCATGTGGGGCGGGCGAAACATCCGTGAGGCCCTGCCGACCGGGCGGCCACGCGCCATCGCCTGCCTGATCGTCGAGCACCCGGACGGAACCACCACCAGGATCGTGACCGGCCCCGGTTGGCGCGTCGCGAAGGGATCTACTGTTAGAAACAGCGTGTTTCTTGGCGAAGAGCGCGATGCGCGGCTGGACAAACCCGGCTGGGACAAGCCCGGCTTCGATGACTCCACATGGAAGTCCGCGCGAATCACGGGAGACTCCTTGGAACCTCTAAAGCCCATTCTCGACATGCCGCCCGTCCGAGCCACGGAAACGATTCCCGCCGTGGCCGTCACCTCGCCCGCCAAAGGAATCTACATTGTGGACTTCGGCACGAATTTCACCGGCGTTCCCGAAATCAGGCTGAACGTGCCCGCTGGCAAGCGCATCGCGCTACGCTACGGAGAAATCCTTCATCCCAATGGCACCCTCAACCCAATGACCAGCGTGTGCGGGCAGATCAAGGGCATGCGCACAAATGCCAAGGGCGAAGAGCACCCGATCGGCGGCCCCGGCGCGCCATTGATCGCCTGGCAACAGGACGTTTACACGGCACGTGGCGGCGATGGGGAAACCTATCGTCCGGAGTTCACCTTCCACGCGTTCCGCTACATGGAAATCACCGGCTTGTCGGTGCCACCGAAGCCGGAAGACATCGTAGGCATCCGCTTGCATTCCGCCTTGCCCGATGCCGGCTCCTTTTCCTGCTCCAACGAACTCTTCAACCGCATCCAGAACATCACTCGAAACACGTTCCGCAACAACGTCGTCAGTGTGCAATCCGACTGCCCGCACCGCGAGCGTTTCGGCTACGGTGGCGACATCGCCGTCACCAGCGAGGCGTTCCTGATGAACTTTGACATGGCTGGCTTCTATGCCAAGACGGTGCGCGACTGGGCCGATGCCGCCCGCCCCGACGGCCGCCTGACCGACACCGCGCCGTTCGTCGGCATCGACTACTGCGGTGTCGGATGGGCAATGGTTCACCCCCTGCTGCTGGAACAACTCCATCAGCACTATGGGTCCGTTAGTTTGCTTGAGGAGCAGGTGCCCGTCGCGATCCGTTGGCTGGACAACGAGGCAGCCATGCGCAAGGACGGCTTGGTGGTCAATGGGCTCAGCGACCACGAGTCCATCGCCAAGGCCGGTGGACCGGTGCTGACCACCCCGATGTTCATCGATGCCGCCCGGCGTGTCGGACGACTCGCCCGCCTGATCGGCAGGGAAGCGGATGCCGCCCGCTGCCAAACAATGGCCGACGAATCCGCCGCCGCATGGACCGTCGCGTTTCTTGATGCCGACACCGGAAGAATCGGCGACGGATCGCAGTCGAACCAAACCTTCGCCCTCGGTTTCGGTGCCGCGCCAACCGCTTCCCGTGCATTGGTCTTTCAACAATTATTGGACGGTCTGAAGGCCCCCGACGGCCCACGCCTGACCACTGGAATCTTCGGCACCCGGTTTCTTCTGGAGGAACTCTCGCGAAACGGACGCAGTGACCAGGCCTTCGCACTGGCCGACCGGAAAACTTTCCCGTCTTGGGGCTGGATGCTGGAAAACGATGCCACCACCCTTTGGGAGCATTGGGCTGGCGGCGACAACTCGCATTCACACAACCATCCGATGTTCGGCTCGATCTCGGCATGGTTCTTCCGCTGGCTCGGCGGCATCCAGGTGGCTGACGATGCCGTCGGCTTCGACCGCATTGAGATCCGACCCCAAGTCGTTCCCGGTCTTGAATGGGTGAAATGCTCGCATCGCTCGGTCCGCGGCCTCATCGAATCCAACTGGAAAACCACGGATAAAGGCACCGAGTTTGACATCCTCATCCCTCCTGACACCACCGCCGAAATCGAACTTCCCGTAGGCACCATTACCTCATCCGATGTTGGTGGAGCTCCAGTTCTCGAGGTGCATGGCGCACAAATAAAAGTCGCCAGCGGCCGCTATCAATTCACCGTTTCACGCAATTAAAACATAAAGAAGGACCCCATACTCCCAATGGTGCGGTTCGTCGGCATGCTGATGCTCGCGGCGATGCCGCTGATGCGGGCCAAATCGGAAATCATACCCGGCGCGACCGAGTTGAGCCCGTCGCGATCCCAGTATTTCTCCTGGATCAACAACACCAATGAAGGCTCCACCGAAGCCCAGACTCTAACCAACCTCGAGTTCTTCAAATGGCTCCATGACGAGTATGGAATGAACCTCGAAATCTATGCCTTCGATGCCGGAGCCATCGATGCTCCACAGTATTACGGCAACATGCAGAGCGACAAGTTCAAGGCGCAGTTTCCAAGGGGGTTTGATCCGATCTACAAGCTGGCCAAGAGTTTCAACTGCCGTCTCGGAGTCTGGCAAACCACCGGCCCGGATCCGTATCAGTCCCGCTCCTTGACATTGTCAGAATGAGGGTATTTCAAACCACTTCAATGAATCATTCATCTCCAATTACCCGTTCTGCGCCATCCCGTGGATTCGCCCCGCGACTTGCTTGTTCCCTGTTGTTCATCGGCATCATGGCAGCCGTGCCCGCAAACGCGGAAAACGACAATGCGGCCGCGAAAAAAATCGGCTGGATCGAGCCGGTGGAACAACAAATGGAAGGATGGACGATCCAAGTCGATCCCGCCTTGCTTTCCGGAAAGCATCAGGAAGAGGGCGGCCGCGCGCTCAAGATGCTGGCCAACCATCTCCAGAGGATTGCCATTCTCATGCCTGAAAAGCCGCTTCGCGATCTGCGGAGTGTGGAAATCTGGATTGAGCATGATCACCCCGAGTTGAAAAACATGCAGTACCATCCGGGCGCGGATTGGCTGGTCGAGCATGGATACGATCCGGAACTTGTGAAAAAGGTCCACATCCCCGTTGCTGCGGATCTCTTGTCACGGGACCAGATGTTCAAGCAACCGGCCGTGATTCTCCATGAGCTGGCTCACGCATATCACGACCAGATTCTCGGTTTCGACGATCAGGGACTGATCCATGCATACAGTGAAGCCATGAAATTGGGCATCTACGACAAGGCCTTGCTCTACAACGGTGACCGGGTGAAGCACTATGCCACCACCAACCACAAGGAATACTTCGCCGAGGCCACGGAAGCTTATTTTTACAGCAATGATTTCTATCCCTTCGTCCGCGCCGAGCTCAAACTGCACGATCCGGTCGGCCATGCGGCAGTGGAACGGGCCTGGGGGCTGGCGAAATAATCCGCCCACTTCCGCGGTTCGGCTCCCGTTCACGAGCCAAGGCCCAGCGCATCCCACTCTTCCCGCGTGGCTCTGGATTTCTGGTATTCCATGAGCGTCATCCAGCGACCGTCTCTCTTCACGAGGAGTATCTCGAAATGGATATACTCCTGGTCGCGTTTCCCATCGGCACTGACGGTGGTGTAGCGGAAAATCCCGGTCTCGTGCGCGGTGGTCTCATCACCGAAACGCTGGGAAAAGCGAAACGCCACACTGCCTTTCAGATCTCCCGATTTGGTGGCGATGAAATCCTTTTTCCAGCGGGCCAGCGCATCCGACAAAGGGTAGCTGGACTTTTTGGTTCCTGAAACCACCACTCCCTCCGGGTGACAGGTCGCCACGTAGGCCTCGAAATCCCCCTCGCCCACGGAGCGCGAAACCTCGGCCCAGAAGGAGTCCAGTTCAATCAACCGCGGCGGCTTGGCCTCCGCGGCGAGCGCCAGATGCGAGCTGCAAAGCAAAGTCAGGAGAAAGAAGGAACGCTTCATGATTTGAAGTCTTATTCGAAACCGAGGAATTTGGCGAGCAGAACGAAGCCGAAAGCGGTCCTCCGGCAAAGTGGACATCAATTCCGAAAACACGACTTGAACGATAAAGCGCGGGCCTTGACAGAAACAGGCCACATGACACGTAGTCAGTCGCTCATGAACCTCAGAAAGCACTCCTGTATTCTGATTATACTGCTCATCGTTTGGTGCCTGTGCCCGATCCTTGCGGCAGCTCGCCAACCGAACGTGGTCTTGATCATGGCCGATGACCTTGGCTATCAGGACCTCGGCTGCTACGGCCATACGGCGATCCGCACTCCGGCGCTCGACCGGTTGGCCGACGCGGGCATCCGACTGACCGATTTCCATTCCGGCGCCGCCGTCTGCACGCCGTCGAGGATGGCCCTGCTCACCGGCGCTTACCCGACACGAGTCGGCTGGACCCGTGGAGTCATGGGTTTCAAGATGGGCATGCACGAAGGGATGAGTCCGGAGGCGCTGACCATCGCCGAGATCTTTCAGTCCGAAGGTTACGCCACCGCAATCTCGGGCAAGTGGCACCTTGGCGACCAGCCCGACACCCGCCCCCACCGACAAGGGTTCGGCAGTGCCTACTACCTCTCCCACAGCAACAACCAGACGAAGAAAATCTGGCGCGCCGACGAAGTCGTCGAGGACCCGTTTGACAACCGGTTACTGACAGAACAGATCACCGCCGAGGGAATCCGCTTCATCCGAGAGCACAAGGATCAACCGTTTTTCCTCTACCTCCCCTACACCGCACCCCATTTTCCCGTCCAGCCTCACCCGGAGTGGAAGGGCCGCTCCAAGTTCGGCGACTACGGCGATGTGGTCGAGGAAATCGACGCCCGGGTCGGCGAATTGCTTGCCACACTCAAGGAGTTGGTGATCGATCAGCACACGATCGTCGTTTTCACCTCTGACAACGGTCCTAATCCAGGCCAACAGGCGAGCCCCCTGCCCTTCCGCGGCGAGAAATGGAGTGCGCTGGAAGGGGGCACCCGCGTGCCGTGCATCGTCACCTGGCCCGGCGTGATCCCTGCCGGTCAGGTCAGCAGCGCCTTGGTCAGTGCGATGGATCTGCTGCCCAGCTTGTGCCGCGCCTGCGGCATCGACTGGCAGGCCAAAAGCCATGACAAGCCGAAAATCGACGGGCTCGATGTCTGGAATATGTTGCTCGGAAAGAAGCCTGCGCACCCACGCAAAGAACTTCTCTACTGGCACGGTCTGGACCCCGAACCGCAAGCGCTCCGCCTCGGCGACTCAAAGCTGTTCTTCGACCGTCGCAACGCTCTGGAGGGCTTGGGCACCGATCGGATCACCCCAGAACAAGCGGCGAAGGTCGAGTCCTATAAGGCGGCCCTCAAACCGGGCTCCGCGAACCCACCAATCCTCTTCAATCTCCGTGACGACCCGGGCGAAACAACCGATCTGGGCGGAAGCTCTCCCGACACGCTCGAGGCTCTCCGCGTCCGGGCGGACACCTTGATCAAGGAACTCAAGGATGGCCGGGTCCTGCCCGTCTCAACCCCGCAACAGACGAACTAGAAGAAATCACCACACGCCGATCTTTTTTGGAGATCCTCAAGGCGCCAAGTATGCGAGGAGGCAATGGATGGACCGCATTCCGCCGTAGACAGGCAGCCTCCTGACTGCATAGTTCCGACGACCCTCGGGTGGTGACGCAACCCGCCGAGACATCCTGATCAGCCCCGTTCCCTCCAATCCAACCATGTGCGCGACCGAATCAATCCGCCCCGTTCCGCCCGGCGCGTCCTTTGCTTCCACCGCACTGATGCCGGAATCTCTCACCACCTTGCGCGACGGCTGCGTCATGAGCGCGGGCCACCGTGCTGCCAGATTGGCATCCGCGAACCCAAGGAATCCGTTTGAAAGGAGATCGTCAGTCAATCGGTATTGGATCAACGCAAGAATTGAAGAGAAGATCCCAGTCAAACGCCCCACTTCGTAAATCGCCACCCACCACTCCACAACAACGACCTGTTCCAACAGCTCCCCCTTATTCCAATCACCATGAGCCATCATCGCATCATCCGTTCCGCACTCGTCGCCAGCCTCCTCACCGCCATGCCAGCCTCCGCCGAACTCCTTCCTGTCCCCGAACGCGGGTTCGTCAGCTCTCGTCCCGCAAAGAACTGGGAAGAGGGCCTGATCACCGGCAACGGCACGCTGGGCCTCAACGCCTACAGCCGCCCCAATGAGGAGCGTATCATCTTCAATCACGAAGAACTCTTCATGCCGATGGGTGAACCCACGGTGCCCCCGGATCAATCCAAGGACCTGCCCAAAATTCGCCAACTCATCGCTGAGGGCAGATACAAGGAAGCCGAACAC
>JBFEQB010000022.1:0-45161 GCA_041549835.1 Luteolibacter sp.
CGCCCGCCAGCAAAGTGGTGACTCTGGATTCCGCTTATGGAACGTTGGCGACAACGGCCCGCTCCGGTTACACCTTCGATGGCTGGTTCACGGCCCCGACCGGCGGGGTGGCAATCACCGAAGCCACCATCGTCACGACCACTGCGGACCATACGCTGTATGCCCAATGGACGGCAGTGGGTGTCAACAATGCCCCGATCGTGAATGCGGGTGCCGATCAGGCTATTGTGCTTGATGGCTCGTCACCGGGCGGACAGGTCGAAGTGATGACGGAACTGTTCGGGGGATCGAACGCCGTCAGCCTGGCAGGTACCTCGGCCGATACGTTTGATGCTGCGATTGTCAGTGCCGGTGGGTCGGCGACATGGGGCGGTGCGACTAACATGAAGGCCGATGGCTACACACGTGGCAACAATGCCAAGGTTACGTATCTTAGTCTGGGTTCCTATATCGATGGGGCGAAGGGCAATGTGGATGCTGCATTTGAACTGACAGCCACGCTGTCTCAACCGAGCGATGGCCACGGATACAACTTCCTGAGCTTTTCGAATGTTTCCGCTCCGGCCTCCGCGGTGAACAGTTCCATGGTCGGGGCGATTGGTTATAGTAAGCCAGGGGATCTCGTTCTTTCTACCGGACCAGGGTTCGGCTCACTCGTGAGTGCAGGTACCTTCACGGGCGACCGCACGGTCACCATAAAGCTTGATTTCACTCCGGCCTATTATGATGGCGTAACGAGTTTTGGGCGCATCACATGGACGGACAGCGTCGTGGGTCTACTTGGCACCAGCGATCTGACCAGTGAGCTCAGCTTCCAGTCAATCGCGACCGTAACCGATGGAACGATGACGGGGTCGAGGACGACAAGCATATTTGGCGCTATTTCCCTCAAGCAGGCTGGTTCCAGCCCCACGACTTCGGCAGTGCTTCAGGGATCGGCGAGTGATCCTGATAGTGATCCATTGACAACCACTTGGACAGTGGTCTCCGGGCCCGCGGCTGTCACTTTTGCAGATAACAGCGCGGTGGACACCACTGCGACCTTCACCGAACTAGGGTCCTACACTCTGAGGCTGTCCGCTGACGATGGGACCATTTCGGTCACGGATGATGTGGTGATCACCGTTAACGACGCGCTGCCAGCGAACAATGCGCCGGTGGCCAACGCCGACTCGGCGACGACCGATGAGGACGCGGCAGTGGCGATCACCCTGGTCGCGACCGACGCCGACACCGGTGACACGCTGACCTACTCCGTGGTGACCGGACCGACCAACGGTGTGCTCAGCGGCACCGCTCCGAACCTGACCTACACGCCGAACGGCGACTACAACGGCTCGGACAGCTTCACCTTCAAGGCGAACGACGGCACGTTGGATTCGAACATCGCGACCATCAGCCTGACGGTGAACGCCGTGAACGACGCGCCGGTGTTTGCCGCCGCTCCGATCTCGGGCAGCGATGCCAGCGAGGATACGCTCTATGCGGGCACGATTGCCGGCAGTGCCACCGATGCCGACAGCGATCCGCTGACCTACGCCAAGGTGAGTGGTCCGGCCTGGCTGAGTGTGGCCTCCGACGGCACGCTCTCGGGCACGCCGAGCAATGCCGATGTGGGAACGAACGCCTTCACGGTCAGCGTGAGCGACAGCATCGCCGCCCCGGTCAACGCGACGCTCAACATCACGGTGCTCAATACCAACGATGCTCCGGTGTTCGCTGCTGATCCGATCAATGGGAGCAATGCGACCCAAGATATAGCCTACGCTGGCACCATCGCCGGTAGTGCTTCCGACGACGATGGTGATGCCCTGACCTACGCCAAGGTGAGCGGTCCGGCTTGGTTGAATGTGGCCGCTGACGGAACGCTTGCGGGCACACCGAGCAATGGTGATGTGGGGTCGAATGTTTTCACCGTGAGTGTGAGCGACAGTATCGCGGCTCCGGTCAATGCGACCCTCAACATCGCGGTGCTCAACATCAACGACGCGCCGGTGTTTGTTGCGGATCCGATCAATGGTAGCGATGCCACCGAGGACGCCGCTTATGCCGGCACCATCGCTGGTAGTGCGACTGACAACGACGGTGACGCACTGACCTACGCCAAGGTGAGCGGTCCAACCTGGTTGAGCGTGGCCGTCGACGGCACGCTCTCGGGAACACCGACCAATGCTGATGTGGGAGCCAATGCCTTCGCGGTGAGCGTGAGCGACAGCATCGCCGCGCCGGTCAATGCGACCCTGAACATCACGGTGCTCAACACCAATGATGCGCCCGTGTTCGCCGCTGACCCGATCAACGGCAGCGATGCCACCGAGGATGCGCTTTACGCCTCAACGATCGCCGGTTCCGCCAGCGACGACGACAGCGACCCGCTGACCTACGCCAAGGTGAGTGGTCCGGCCTGGTTGAGTGTGGCGACCGACGGTATGCTCTCCGGCACGCCGAGCAACGCGGATGTGGGAGCGAACGCCTTCACGGTGAGTGTGACCGACGGCATCATTGCCACCCCGGTCGAGGCCACCCTGAACATCACGGTGAACGCCGCGCCCGACACGACGGCACCGACGCCGGACCCGATGAGTTTCGCGGTGGCTCCGGCGGCCACGGGCAGCACCAGCATCACGATGACGGCGACCACCGCCACGGATGCGAGCGGGGTGGAGTATTACTTCACCTGTACCGCGGGCGGGGGCAATGACAGCGGTTGGCAGGACAGTCCGAGCTACACCGACACCGGTCTGACGCCCGAGACGCAATACACCTACACGGTGACGGCGCGTGACAAAAGCGCCAACCAAAACGCCACCGCTCCCTCGGCTGCGGCCGCAGCCACGACCGACCCGGCTGGCGACATGATCGACCGCGCCAGCGTGGAAATTGCGGTGGCCGGCACGGTGAGCGGCAGCCTCACGGATACCCAGGCGAGCGACAACAGCTACGAGGCGATCACCGAAATCGAGTCGGGCGGCAAGCCTGCCCAACGCCACAGCTACCTTGAGCACAAGTGGGAGTTCAACGTGACCGGCGGGACTTCGGTGACCTTCCATGTCGAGGCGCACCACAGCGCCAACGGCGAGGGCGACGACTTCACCTTCGCCTACTCGACGACCGGGGTGGACGGCAGCTACACCGATATGGTCACGGTGACCAAGATCGCCGATGACGACATGACTCAGAGCTTCGTGCTGCCGCCCGGCACCAGCGGGGTGGTCCACGTGCGGGTGGTGGACACCGACCGGACTGCGGGCAATAGGGTGTTCGACACGATCTTCATCGACGACATCCATTTCCTCTCGGAATCCGGTCCTCCGGACAACGCCGCACCGACGCCTGACCCGATGAGTTTCGCGGTGGCTCCCGCCGCAGCCGGTGCTTATTCGGTCACGATGACGGCGACCACCGCCAACGATGCCAGCGGAGTGGAGTATTACTTCACCTGCACCGCAGGCGGTGGCAACGACAGTGGTTGGCAGGACAGCCCGAGCTACACCGACACCGGCCTGACGCCCGAGACACAATACACCTACACGGTGGCGGCGCGTGACAAGAGCGCCAACCAGAACGCCACCGCGCCTTCCCCGGCGGCCTCGGCGACTACCGAGGCGGCTGTCAACGCCACTGACCGCGCTGTCGCCGACATCCTGGTGGCCGGCGCGGTGAGCGGCAGCTTCGCGGACACCCAGTCAAGTGACGACAGCTACCAAGCGATCACCGAGATTGAGTCGGGTGGCAAGCCTGCCAGTCGCCATAGCTACCTTGAACACAAGTGGGAGTTCAACGTGACGGGGGGAACCTCGGTGACCTTCCACGTTGAGGCGCACCACAGCGCCAACAGCGAGGGCGACGACTTCACCTTTGCCTACTCGACGACCGGGGTGGACGGTGCCTACACGGACATGGTCACGGTGACCAAGACCGCCGATGACGACACGATCCAGAGCTTCGTGCTGCCGCCCGGCACCAGCGGGGTGGTGCACGTGCGGGTGGTGGACACCGACCAGACCGCGGGCAATGGGGTTCTCGAGACGATCTTCATCGACGACATCCATTTCTTCTCCGAGGTCGGTGGGTTGGCCCAGTCCGACTCGGCAATGTGGGAGTCCGTCTATTCCGGTGCCGATGTCAACGATCCGGCCGCCGATCTGGATGGCGACGGGTTGAGTGACCGTAAGGAATACCTCTGGGGCCTTGTTCCGACAAACCCGGGATCCTTCCGACCGATTGTCGGGCCGTTCGACCCTGAAACACGAACCTTCCGCTATACCAGGCGTGCCCCGTCACTGACCGGGGCCAGGTTCTCGGTGTGGACCAGCGCCGACTTGGTGACGTGGAGCGAGGACCCCCGTGCCCGGCAGCAAGTGCTGCACACCTCCGAGAACTCGGTCGAGACGGTCGAGGTTGCGGTTGCTGCGGAACCGGTGAACGGCCGTCTCTTCGTGCGGGTTCAGGCGAGAGGCAACTGAACAGGCACGCCACCGCCGGGAACCCGACGGCGGCGTGCCCCCCCGACCCAAGCGGAGCGGGAAGATCTTGGCGCGGTTTAGGCGGTCCGGCCTGTTGCCACAAGGAGCGATCATGGATGTGGAGGTGGAAACCGGAGCGTGTCTGGCCCTCAAAAGACTGTCGCTTTTAGTTTGAATGCTCCCCAACCCGCGCAAGCCGCACGCGTGGCGGAAAAGGGCAAAGGAAGTAAGTCCTACAGGAAGAAAACAGAAGCCTTCCACGTTGTCGCTGATGGGACTGGCGAGGTCCTGAAGGGCGGCGATGATCCCGCTGGCCGGGTCCTCGCGTCGAGATCGGCCAGGTCGGGCTGGATTGCTTCGCCGGGCGCGGTCAAACGATTCGGTTGCCAGCGGGCGGGAAGTCGCTATGTTGCGCGCCCCGGTTCGGAACAACCGGCTTTTAAAAATGAACCAACCACATGTGGCTATTGTTGGCGCGACGGGTGCCGTTGGCGTGGAAATGCTCCTTTGTCTCGAACAGCGGGATTTCCCGCTCGGCAAGCTGAAGCTGCTGGCTTCGGCGCGCTCGGCGGGCAAACGGATGCAATTTCGCGGCGAGGACGTGGTGGTTGAGGAGCTCACGCACGATTCGTTCGCTGGCGTGGACATTGCGCTGTTCAGTGCGGGCGGCGGGATTTCCAAGGAATTCGGGCCCTCCGCCGCAGCCGCTGGTGCGGTGGTGATCGACAATTCATCCGCCTTTCGGATGGATGCGGACGTGCCGCTGGTGGTGCCTGAGATCAATCCCGAAGCCGCGAAAAACCGACCGCGCAACATCATCGCGAACCCCAACTGCACGACCATCATTTCCCTGATGGCACTCGCGCCGCTGCATCAGAGGTTCGGCCTGCGGTCCATCATCGCCTCCACCTATCAGGCGGTTTCCGGATCCGGTGCGCAGGGCATCATCGAGCTTGAGGAGCAGATGCAGGCGCTGGCGAACGGTCAGCCGGTTACGATGAAGGTTTATCCCCGCCAGATTGCGTTCAACGTGATTCCCCAAGTGGATGCGTTCACGGAAAACGGCTACACTAAGGAAGAGCTCAAGATGCTTAACGAGGGGCGGAAGATCATGGATCTGCCCGAACTCCAGGTTTCCTGCACCTGTGTCCGCGTGCCGGTGTTCCGGTCGCACTCGGTGTCCATCACCGCGCAGTTTGAAAAGCCGGTGGATGTGGAGTCCGCCCGCGCCGCCTATGCCGGGAAACCCGGTGTCCAAGTCGTTGATGATCCGGCGAACAAGCAGTTTCCGGTGCCGCTCGACACCACCGGTAAGGACGATTGCCTCGTCGGCCGCATCCGCAAGAATCTGGTCTTCGATAACGCGCTCGATTTGTGGGTCGTCGGGGATCAGGTCCGCAAGGGTGCGGCGCTCAACGCGGTCCAGATCGCGGAAATCCTCTGAGCCGATGATGGATCTGAAATGCTACCTCACCGCAAAAGCCGCCGAAGTGGACGCGGCGATGGACGCGTTTCTGCCGAAGGCAACGAAGCGCCCGGCCACGATTCATGCGGCGATGCGCTACGCGATCTTCGCCGGGGGCAAGCGGTTGCGCCCGATACTCTGCCTCGCGGCCGCAGAAGCCTGCGGCGGGACATCCGCCAACGCCCTCGCTCCGGCCTGTGCGGTGGAATTGATGCATACCTACTCGCTGGTTCATGACGATCTGCCCGCCATGGATGATGATGATTTGCGCCGCGGGCGGCCCACCTGCCACAAGGTCTATGGCGAGGGCATGGCCGTTCTTTGCGGCGACGCCCTGTTGACCCAGGCCTTCATGGTGCTGGCGCAAACCCCGGCCACCAAACGCTACGGCACCCGCGAAACCATCGCCGAACTCGCCGAAACCGGCGGCAGCATGAAGCTGATCGGCGGTCAGGTGATGGACCTTGAGGGGGAAGGGAAAAATCTCACCAAACGCGACCTTGTTCGCATCCACGAAGCGAAAACCGCCGCTCTGCTCACCACATCACTGCGCTTGGGCGCGATGAGCGCGAATGCCGCGCCCGCCAAGTTGGCGGCGCTCACTCAATTCGGCTACAACCTCGGCCTGGCATTCCAAGTGATCGACGACATTCTTGATGTCACCCAAACCACAGAGATGTTGGGCAAGACCGCCGGCAAGGATGAGGCCGTTGAGAAGGCCACCTACCCCGCCGTCATCGGCCTCGCTGCCTCCCGTCGGGAAGCCGCAAAGCTCACTTCAGCCGCGATGGCCGCACTCAAGCCGTTCGGCAAAAAAGCCGTGCGGCTTGAAGAAATCGCAGCCTATCTGCTGCAGCGGGAATACTGAGACGAACCTCACGCCCGCTCTTCAAGCGGGGTGTAGCTGCGGAGAGTGGCTCCAGTATAGATCTGGCGTGGCCGGGCGATGCGGCTGTCCGGATCTTCCATGACTTCCTTGAAGTTGGCGATCCAGCCGGGCATGCGGCCGATGGCAAACATCACGGTGAACATGTCGAGGGGAATGCCGATGGCCCGCATGATGATGCCGCTGTAGAAATCCACGTTTGGGTAGAGTTTCCGGGAAACGAAGTATTCGTCATGCAGGGCGATTTCCTCGAGTTTCTTTGCGATGTCGAGCAAGGGGTCCGATTTGTGAAGCTGGGAGAGCACCTTGTCGCACTGCTCTTTGATGATGACCGCGCGGGGATCGAAATTCTTGTAGACACGGTGGCCGAAGCCCATCAGGCGGCGGTGGGTGGTCTTGTCCTTGACCGCTGCGAGGAACTTCGAGCCGTCGTCGCCTTCCCTATGAATTTCCTCAAGCATTTCGAGCACGGCTTGGTTGGCGCCGCCGTGGAGCGGGCCCCAGAGGGCGCAGACGCCGGCAGAGGCGGAAGCGAAGAGGTTGGCGCGGCTGGATGCGACCATGCGGACCGTGGAGGTGGAGCAGTTTTGCTCATGGTCGGCGTGGAGCAGGAAGATGAGATCCAGCGCCTTGACGATTTCCGGTTTCAACTCGCAGTCCTCACCCGGGAGCGAGAACATCATGTGGAGGAAGTTCGCGGTGTATTTGAGGTTGGTTTTTGGATAGATCACGGGCAGGCCGTGGGCCTTGCGGTAGGAGAAGGCGGCGATGGTGCGGACCTGGGAGATCAGCCGCGCGGCGTGATAGGGGAAGCGTTCCTCGCGCTTGCTGATGAGATTCGGATGATAGGCGGAGGCCGCGTTGATCATCGCCGAAAGACTCGCCATCGGATGGGCGGTGGGAGGAAAGCCCTCGAAATGGTGGCGCATGCCCTCGTGGAGCATCTGGTTCTCGCAAAGCAGGTTGGAAAAATCCGAGAGCTCGGTGCGTGTCGGAAGGTGACCGTAAATGAGGAGGTGGGCGGTCTCGATGAAGGTGCTTTTCGCAGCGAGTTCGGCGATGTCGTAGCCGCGATACCTCAGGATGCCTTTTTCTCCGTCGATGAAGGTGATGGAACTCTCACAGGCGCCGGTGTTACCGTATCCCGGGTCGAGGGTGATGCATCCCGTCTTGTTTCTGAGGGTGGTGATGTCGATTCCCTCTTCCCCCTCGGAGCCAACGGTGGTTGGCAGTTCGATGGGTTTGCCATCAATGTTCAGTTCCACTGTTCTCTTCATGTGGGAGGCAAGTAAGCAGTTTGAAAAGCAATAGGCCAGTTCTGTTTGCAGGGAATTTTTTTGAAACCCCGGAGCTCACTCGCCGACGTCCGGATAGGAGCCAAGCAGTTTCACGAGTGAGCAATGACGGCCCAGTTCCTCAAGGGCTTCGGAAACTTTGGAATCATCGCAGTGGCCGGCGAGATCCACATAGAAAACATATTCCCAGTCCTTGCGTTTCGACGGGCGGGACTCGATTTTCGAGAGGTTGATGTGGCACTGATCGAAGGCTTTCAGGGCGTTGACGAGCGAGCCCGGACGGTCGTGGATGGCGAACAGGATCGAGGTGCGGTCGTTGCCGGTGGGCGGGCAGGTTTTTTCACCGATGACGAGAAAACGGGTGGTGTTGGTGGTGCGGTCCTGGATGGATTCCTCAAGCAGGGTAAGCCCGTACATTTCCGCGGCGAGCGGGCCGCCGAGGGCTGCGGCGCCTTGGGAGGCTTGGTCCCGAGCGATCTGGGCGGCTTTGGTGGTGGAGGAAACCTCGACGAGATCAGCCTCCGGGAAATGCTTGAGGATCCAGGAACGGCATTGGCCGAAGACCTGGGGGTGGGAGTAGAGCGTCTTGATTTGATCCCGCGGAATGGCGGCCATCAGGCCGTTTTCAATGCGCAGCAGGATCTGCGCGCAGATGTGCAATGGCGAGTCGACGAACAAATCGAGCGTGTGGGAGACGGCGCCTTCCGTGGAGTTTTCGATGGGGACCACGCCGTAATCCGCAGTGCGGCGGGCGACTTGATCGAAGACATCCGCGAAATTCGGCTGCGGCGAGTAATTCACGGAGTGGCCGAATTTCTTGATCGCTGCTTGATGCGTCCAAGTTCCTTCGGGGCCGAGGTAGGCGATTTTAAGATCGTCCTCAAGCGCGAGGGCGGCGGACATGATTTCCCGATAGATGGCGCGGATGGACTTTTCCGGTAGTCGGCCGCGGTTCATCTCGATGAGGCGCCGCAGAAGCGCTTCTTCGCGCTCGGGAGCGTAAATTTGCAGCCCTTCGCGTTTTTTGACGACGCCCACTTCGTGGACGAGGTCGGCGCGACGATTGAGGAGGTCGAGCAGGTTCTGATCGATCGTGTCGATTTGGCGGCGGATGTCGTCGAGATTCACGTTTGGGGTGAGTTTCGGTCTTCGTTTTGGGAATCAGTCGCCTCGTTTCCGGCCGCTGCGGCCGGGCTGCCGACGGCACTGAGGGCGAGTTGTTGCTCGGTGTCGGAGGCGGGTGTTGTGTCCTCCGGTTCGGGAAGTTTTACCTTGCGGAGTTCCGAAGCGTTCGGGAGTTCGTCGATGGAGCGGATGCCGAAGTGCTCGAAAAACAGGTCGGTCGTTTCGTAAAGCAACGGGCGACCCGGGAGCTCCGCGCGGCCGCCGATGCGGATGAGGTCGCGATCGAGGAGTTTTTGGATCATGCCGTCGCAGGACACGCCGCGGACGGCTTCAATGGCGGCTTTGGTGATGGGCTGGCGGTAGGCGATGATGGCGAGGGTTTCCATAGCAGGCCCGCTCATGCGCTCGGGCTTGCGGCCCGGAAAGAGTTGCCGGACGAAATCGCCATATTCGATGCGGGTATAGAGTTTCCAGCCCTTCGGCCGTTCCAGAACGGCGAACGCACGCTGGGTTTTTTCGTAGGCGTCGTTGAGTTCACCGATCGCGGTAGCCACTTGTTCCGGAGTGGTGGCGGCAAGCGCCATGAGCCAGTCAGGCAAGGGGGAGGTTTCTTTTCCCTCTTCGGTCTCGCGAATACGGATGTCCTCGGCCTCAGCCACATGGGCACGGACCAATCTCGCGAGTTCCTCGGAGGGGAGGGGGTTCTGCGAGGCGATGAGAAGGGCTTCGACGATGGCGCTGAGCTGCATGGCGGGCCCGCACCATAGACAAGCGAAACGGCATTTCAAGTCTCCTGCGGGAAACCTGAAACCGCTGTTATTTTGCGTTGGATGAACTTTCGCCTTGATGGAGGAGGTAGCAGGGGCTAACCCACCGCGCTCTCCGCGCCCGCGGGATGATCATTCCGGGGCGGGAGGAAATGATTTTCATCACCCGAATCCCCATCCTTGCTCCATGGCCTCGAAGAAAACCACCTTGAAGCCCGCTTCCCGGAAAGGGAAAGCGAAGCCTGCCGCCAAGTCCTCGAAGCCTGCTGCGGCTAAGAAAAAGCCGGCAACCCCGAAAAAGCCGGCAACCCCGAAAAAGCCGGCAACCCCGAAAAAGACTGTTGCTGCGAAAAAGACTGTTGCTGCGAAAAAACCGGTAGCGATCAAAAAAGCCGTTGCCGCGAAGAAGTCCGTATCCGCGCCGAAGGCAAAGGTTTCAGTGAAACCGGCACCAAAGCCGAAGGTTGCGAAGCCCGCAACAAAGGCAAAGGCTGCCAAGCCAGCACCAAAAGCAAAGGCCGCCAAGCCCGTGTCGGTGCCTAAGAAGGTTGCGACCAAATCACGTTCTTCACTGGTTGATTTCCCGGTGCCTCCCGCCCCGGTGAAACCGCCATTCGTGCCGCCCAAGTCCCCTTCCGGGGCTGGACCGGCCGCTTCAGGCACGAACGGTGCCCACCACAGCCCGTCGTTCGTCAAGAAGCAGCGCCAGCGCCTCCTTGATTTGCGCGATGAGCTTGTCGATGCCATGTCTGGCATGACCCGCGACACCATCCGCAATGCTCCGGAAGGTTCCGAGGCCTCCGGTAGCGGCCAGCATCAGGGAGATGCCGGCAGCGATGCCTATGACCGTGATTTCGCCTTGTCCGTGCTCGCCAAGGAGCAGGACGCTCTCTATGAGATCGAGCAAGCCCTGAGGCGGATTCAATTGGGTTCGTATGGAGTTTGTGAAATTTCCTTCCAAAAAATCCCCACCGCCCGTCTCGAGGCCATTCCATTTGCCCGCCTGACGGTCGAATGTCAGGCCCAGTGGGAGAAGGAATACGGCAAGCGCCGCTTCCGTCCGTCCAACGAAGTTGGCTTCAGCGGAGGAAATTCCATGAGCGACGAAGATTCCGAAACGGTTTCTCTTGACGACGACGACGATTAAACCAATATCCCCGCCCCCAAGATTCCATGCCACGCGAGATCATCATCCTAGAATGCACCGAAGCGAAAGCCGAGGGCAAACCGACTTCACGTTACGTCACCACGCGTAACAAGAAGAGCCTCCGCACCCCAGGCCGTCTGGAGAAAGTGAAATTCAATCACTTTCTCAAGCGCCGCACCCTTCACCGCGAACTCCGCTGAATTTCATCATGTCCGAGCCTAAAACAGTTCAACGTCGTATCAATTTCCGCAAGGCGAACCGGCAGATGCCGCGCCGCCGTCACGACATTCCTGCGGATCTCGTGGTGCCGACCAATCCGGAGCTTCTTACCAAGTTCACCACCGAAACCGGCAAGATCCTGCCCCGCCGCGTGACCGGTGTTTCGGCCAAGCTGCACCGCAAGATCACCAACGCGATCAAGCAGTCGCGCGCGGTGAACCTGCTGCCTTGAATCGCAGCCGGGGAATCATTTCATCCAATGACCAGCCCGTGAAAGCGGGCTGGTTTTTTTGTCGGTGGATTCCCGTTGTGAATTGATGCTTCTCAAACGAATCGATGCAGGGCCGAGCGGAATCACCGGAAGCGATGGAGGAACTCGGACGTGCGGCTGCTGCCGAAGTTCGCCCGGGGGCCGTGATCGCCTTGATCGGTGGCTTGGGTGCCGGAAAGACTCATTGGACGAAGGGGTTCGTAGCGGGTCTCGGCTCGACGGTGGAGGTGACCAGTCCGACGTTCGGTTTGGTTCACGAGTATCCCGGCGGGAGGATTCCGGTGTTTCACTGGGATTTTTACCGACTGAAAAGCGCCGATGAGTTGATTGCGCTCGGATGGGATGAATATCTTGAGGCTGACGGCGTGATCATAGCGGAATGGGGAGACCGCTTCCCCGAGTTGATGCCGCCGGGAAGCATTCGGTTGGTTTTTTTCATCGAAAAGGATGGCAGCCGGATCGTCCGGAAGGAGTGATGATCATCCTTAGCGCCGGCATTTCTGCAGGAGTCCGGCTAGGAAGCGGGTGATTTGAACCAGTGCTTCCGAATGGATGGAGTTGCCGAGTGGGGAGAGGTCCTCACGGCTTTGTGTGAGCAGGTCGAGCGCCGTGTCCACCGCGCTTTCAATGGCTCCTTCGTATTCGGCGATGCCTAACAATACCGGCAGATCAAGCGGTTCCTGATCGAGGATGCGCTTGTTGAGCTTGATGCGCTGCGGTTCGGAGGCGGTTTCAAGCAGGTTGAGGATGGGCAGGGTGAGCTTGCCCTTGATCAAATCGGTGCGGAGGGTTTTGCCAACGACTTCCTCCGAGCCGACGAGATCGAGGCAGTCGTCGTAAATCTGATAGGCGGTGCCGAGTTTCATGCCGTAGTCGTAAAGGCGGTTTTCGGCGGCCTCATCGAGTCCGGAGAGTTTCGCGGCAAGTCCGCACGCGGAGGCGAACAGCGCGCCGGTTTTCATGCCGATGACGCGGAAATACTCGTCCTTGGTGAAGGTGAGATCGAAACGCCGCTGGGTCTGGATGATTTCACCCTGGCAGACCTCGCGCGCGGAGTTGCCGACCTTGCGGCAGATATCGATGCTGTCGAAGTCGGTGGCGAGAGTGAGCGCATGGGAAAAAAGGGCGTCGCCGAGCAGCACGGAGAGGGAATTCCCCCATTTGGCGTTGGCGGTGGGCACCATGCGGCGGGTGTTCGCCCCATCGATAATGTCGTCATGGACCAAGGTGGCCATGTGGATGAGTTCGAGGATGACGCCGAGCTTCACGTGGTCATCGGTCACGCCGCCCGCAGCACCGCCGACGAGGATGGCGAGCGCCGGCCGGATGCGCTTGCCGGAGGTGTTGCAGATGTAAGCGACATAAGGCTCGATGGCGGGATCGAAGCCGCGGACTTGTTCGCGGATGGAGACTTCGACGCGTTCGAGTTCCGGGCGGACCAATTCGAATGGGAACAGGTTGCTCGGGGTGGTGGTGGATGTGGTGGGCATGGTGACGGGACGCTTCTAAACAGCCATAATCCGGCTGCTGCCGCAACCCGGATATTTCCAGACGACTTACTCTGCAAGGCGGATCATCAGGCGGCCGGGCTCGACCTTGAATTCCTCGATGCCGCCAATTCCGCCACGTTTTCCGCTGAGGGTTTCTCCGAGTAAATCCTGCCCCTTGAGGCCCCCGAGCCAGTCGTTTGGAAGGGAGACGCCCCAGATGGTGACGTCGTCGAGCACGAACACCGCCTTGCCGGGTTCATCGCTGACAAGAAAGCGGGCACGTGCTTTCAAGTGCTTCCCTCCGATGATCGGGAGGTCCGGATCGAGGTCGGTTTCCACCCGTGCGTGAATGGCGTTGCGGGCGAGTTCGAGGCTCACGGTTTTGCCCAGATCCGTGTTTTGATTGAGCAGGCCGTTGAGTTCGCGCTCGGTGAGGATGATTTCCTTGGAGCCTTTTTCATAGACCGGGCCGTCGGGGTTTTGAATGGCCTCGACCTTCGCCTCAACCACGGCTTTTTCCGCCGCGCTGAGTTCCACCGGCTGGATCGGCCGGTTGTGCCACCACCAGATTCCACCAAGGACGAGAGCGATGAGTCCGAGGGTGATGAGTCCTTTGACCAGACAGGAGCCACTGTGCGGGATGGGAGGGGCGGTTTGATCGGTCATAATGGAATCCATGGAGGAGGGGTGCGGTTCTGCAAAGCGTTAAGGTGCCGGCCTTTCAATGCGCGGCCAGCCAGTTCGGGCCGGTGCCGTGCTCGACTTCCACCGGGACACCGTTGGGAAGCGGGAGGGCGGTGGTCATGGCGTCGAGGATTTTAGGGATGAGTTCGGCCTGCTCGTCGAGTGCGAGGTCGAAGACGAGTTCGTCATGAACCTGAAGCAGCATTTTTGTTTTCCGCTGTTCTCCGCGCAGCTGGGTGTCGATGCGGATCATGGCGAGTTTGATCATGTCCGCAGCGGTGCCTTGGATGGGGGTGTTGATGGCGGAGCGT
Organism: Luteolibacter sp.; assembly: GCA_041549835.1. Lineage (GTDB taxonomy): Bacteria > Verrucomicrobiota > Verrucomicrobiia > Verrucomicrobiales > Akkermansiaceae > Luteolibacter. The sequence continues at coordinate 14,127 of JBFEQB010000022.1, forward strand.
TCGGCGTTGCCGCGGATGTTCTGATTGCCGGAGTTGAGGTCCGGAAAATAACGGCGGCGGCCGGAGAGGGTCTCCACGTAGCCAGCTTCGCGGGCTTCGTGGATGGTGCGGTCCATGAACTCCTTGATGGCCGGATACTCACGGAAGTAGGCTGCGATAATGGCGGCGGCTTCCGTGCGGGGGATGGCGAGTCGCTGGGAGAGCCCGAATGCGGAAATGCCGTAGATGATGCCGAAATTCACCATCTTCGCGGTGCGGCGCATCTCGGAGGTGACGTCGTCGGGCTCGACGGCGAAGACCTTGGAGGCGGTGATGGTGTGGATGTCGGTGTGGTTGCGGAAAGCTTCGATCATGGTGGCGTCGTTGGCGATGGCGGCCATGACACGAAGTTCGATTTGTGAGTAGTCGCAGGAGAGCAGGGTGGCACCCTCACGTGGGACGAAGGCTTTGCGGATCTTGCGACCGGCTTCGGACCGGACGGGAATGTTCTGGAGATTGGGATCGGATGAGGCGAGGCGGCCGGTGGCGGCGACAAGTTGATGGAAATGGGTATGGATGCGGCCAGTTTCCGGGACGATGTGGTTTGGCAGCGCATCGAGGTAGGTGGACTTGAGTTTGCTGGCTTCCCTCCAGGAAAGAATGTCGGTGATGATCGGGTGTTTGCCTTCGAGGGAGGAGAGGGTTTGTTCGTCGGTCTTGTATTGGCCGGTTTTGGTTTTCTTCGCCTTGTCGGCGAGGCCGAGGTGATCGAAGAGGATCTCGCCGAGTTGCTTGGGCGAGGCGATGTTGAACGAACGGTCGGCGTGGCGGTGGATGGATTGCGCGAGTTCGTCGATCTGCCGCTGGAGTTCCACGCCGATGTCGGCGAGAGCTTGTGGGTCGACGGCGATGCCCTCCATTTCCATGCGGACGAGGACGGGCAGCAACGGGGATTCGATATGAGTGTGGATGTTTTCCTGGCCAGCCTCGGCGAGCAGGAGGCAGAGCTTTTCGGCGAGCTGGAAGGTGACGTCGGCATCCTCGGCAGCGTATTCGGCGAGTGTTTCAAGTGGGATGGCGGCGATGTCGAGGTTCTTGGAGGACTTGGTTTTCTCGGCAAAGGCGAAGAGGTCGTCCGACTGCGGAGCCGGGGCTTGCGGGCTGGCGATGTCGGAGAGTTTGACGGGGGCGTAGCCGAGGAGGATTTCCGAGAGGTAGTCCATCGAGTGCCGGCGCTCGGGGGCGACGAGGGTGTCGGCGAGCATGGTGTCGAAAAACGGGCCGCTCACCTCGATGCCGTGGTGAAGCAGAACGGAGAGGTCGTATTTCAGGTTGTGCCCGATTTTTTCGGTGGGGGAGGAGAACAGGGATTTGAGATTGGAGATGAGAGATTCGGAATACGGGAGGTACCACGCTTCGTGGGCTTTCCAGCAGAAGGCGATGCCGATCAATTTCGCGCCGAATCGGTCGAGCGAAGTGGTTTCGATGTCGAAACAGAAGGACGATTGTTCCGCGAGCTCGGCGAAGAGTTGTTGCTGGAGCTCAGAGGTGTTGGCGAGGTGATAGGTGTGATCGACGTCGCGGATGGTGAGGAAGGTTTCGAAGAGGGTGGGGGTGATGGCTTCGCTCTTTGTTTCCGATGATGCGGGCAGGATGCCCGCGCTCCCGTCTCCGAAGAGGCGCTTGGTGAGCGAGCGGAACTCGAACTCGTTGAAGAGCGTCTTTACCGCCTCGTCATCGCGCGGGGAAAGTATGAGATCGTCCCAGGTCACCTCCACCGGGACATCGGTGATGATGGTGGCGAGGTCCTTGGAGAGCAGGGCCATGTCAGCATGGGCTTCCAGGTTTTCCTTCTGCTTGCCCTTGAGCTTGTCGGTGTTGGCGAGGAGGTTCTCGATGGAGCCGAATTCGGCGATGAGTTTCTGCGCGGTTTTCGGGCCGATGCCCGGGACGCCCGGAATATTGTCCGAGGCATCGCCCATCAGGCCTAACAGGTCGATGATGTGATCCGGTTCGGCGACTCCCCATATTTCCGGAAGTTGTGTGAGGGCGATGACATCGTGCTCGTTGCCCCTGCGGCCGGGTTTCCACATGAAGGTCTTGTTGGAAACAAGTTGGGCAAAGTCCTTGTCCGGGGTGACCATGTAGGACTCGAACCCCTCCGTCTCCGCGCGCTTGACGAGCGTGCCGATGATGTCGTCCGCCTCAAAGCCGTCGAGTTCGAGCACCGGGATGTGGAAGGCACGGCAGAGCGCTTTCACATGGGGAATGGCGGCGGCGAGTTCCTCGGGCATTTCGTCGCGCTGCGCCTTGTAGGCGGGGTATTTGATGTGGCGCGGAGTCGGTGCGGAGGTGTCGAAGGCGACGCCGATGTGGGTGGGGTTTTCCTTCTCGAGGATGGCGAGCAGGGTATTGATGAAGCCATAAAGCGCGGAGGTGTTCACTCCCTTCGAGTTGCGGATGGGCGACTGGATCAACGCGAAGTGAGCGCGGTAGATGAGGGCCATTCCATCGAGGAGAAAGAGGCGGTGCGGTGCGGCGGTGGTCATGAACGGGGGTGTGAACGGTGAGTGCGGCTTTCAGAAGCCATTCTCGAAGATGGGCTCGGTGGGTTCGATTTCGAGCAGGGCGGAGATGTGCTTGGCGGTGAGTTCCCCCATCGTCTGGCAGTCGCGGAAATCGTTGGTGCCGTGCATGCGGTCGAGCTCCTTCGCAAGGGTGACGACGTGCTCGCGCGGTGCGAGTTCCTCGCGGCGCATGATTCCTAACAGGGCTCGCAGGCGGCCGCTTTCCACCTTCGCGCGGCGTGCCATCTGGGCGTGTTCCTCCGCCACATACTGGTCGATGCTCTTGCGGTTGAGCACCTCGAATGCGAGTTTGGTGACCGCGCGGTTGGAGCGGAAGCGGAAGGCGAGGTAGACGTTTCCGTTGCCCTCGTAGGATTGTTGGTCGAAATCGATGGTGCGCACGCGGTATTGGACCTCCTCGAAGTCCGGAGTGATGTCCACGACATAGTTGACGCTGCGCATGTCGCCTAACAAACGGATGAAGGTGCGTTCGTTGAACTTGGTGAATTCCTTGGCGATACGGACCTTGTTGAGGCCGGGTTGCTTGAGATAGTCGCGGAGGAAGACGTCGCCCGGGACGCCGGCGATGTGCTCCTCGATGAGGGTGTTGCCGTTGAGAAGATAATTGATGCGGTTTGGCGAGAGGATGTGCTCGAGTTCGAGGCCGAAGATGCGCGAGGCGTCGGCGTGTTTGACGTAGAAATAGTCCGAATTGTCGTTGAAGAGGTTGGTGATGCGGATGCGGAAGGGGCGGGAGTTTCCGAAATCCCCGTAGTCGATGCGGTCGACGAGCAGGTGTTCGTGCTGTGTGGTGTCGCGGCCGAGTTTGAGTTCGGTGTAGATGGCGGTGAGGCGTGGCCGGAGTTCGGCGAAGACCTCCGGCGGATACATCACGGTGAGCCAGAGGGTTTCACGGCCCTGCGGATCTTCGTAAGGGATCGCCCCGGTGAAACGGCCGAGCTCGCTGTAAACCCGCGGGATGTCCCGCTGGCGGTCAAAATGGTAGAGATACTGCCGCAGTGACTGGGAGACGGGATAGCGGATTTTTCGCCGGGCGATCACGGGCCGAAGTTAATGATCTGGGCCACGGGACGCCAGCCCGGGTTTTCCGGTGGATCAGGAGCAGGCTTTGAGGCTTGAAAGCCGGTCCGCGAGAGCCGCGAAGGGATCGGTTGCAAGCACGGGTCTGGCGGATTCCTTCCAGCCCGGCGGAGGGGTGGGGAGATTGATCCAGCTACGGCATCCGCCATAGGCTTTTTCATAGGGCAGCACCCAGGGTTCGGCCAATTCAAGGACTCGCACGAAAGCCACATGGATACTGCCGGAAGCCATGCCCTTGCCCTCCCAATCGAAGCGGTCGCGGACGGTGGCTTCCGAATAGATGTGGAGTGGTTCAAGTGAAGAAACCCGCGCCCAATCGTTGAGCGTAATCGCCCACCGAGCCTCGGCGTGATGGGTGATGTGGAGATCGTCACCGAGTTGCCATTCCGGCATGACCTTGACGTCCCCCTCCCGGACTTGATCGCCTAGAGCGTGAAAGCGGGTGGGGAACAGGAAGAAGGACTCGTGCGCGAAGGAGAATCCTTGGCGACCCTCGTGAATGCCGCCTTTGCGCAGGATGATGGATTGTCGACCGGAGGCCAGCGCGTCGCAGACGACCTGCCATTCCTTGAATCCGATGGGACCGGGGATTTGGGGTTTCATATGCGGGATTTCAGATCCAAATCATCCCAGATCGTCGGCAGTGACCGAGGTTTGTTCGCGGGCACCGAGGATTCGTGCCTGCTGGACGACCCGCTCAGGAGTGGTTTCAAATCGATAGCTGTGGCAGTTCGGGCAAATCGCGGCACCGCTGCCAACAATGGAATCGCAGCCTTCGCAGACCTTGTAGCCTGAGGGATTGGCGGCGATTTTCGCGGCGGTGGCCGCACGGTTGGGTGGAGGGGCGTCAGGCATGTGGGCTATGAAAAAAGCGGCACCGGTGGCCCGGTCCGCTTGTTTTTCTTGATGGCCGGGAAAACCGCGGCAGATGGATCAGGCAATTCCGGCAAGGGCCTTGGCAGTCTTGCTCTTCAGGTTCGCGGCCTTGTTCGAGTGGATCACGCTGCGCTTGGCGGCCTTGTCCACGGCAGAGGAGAACTCAGCACTGGCCTTGGTGGCAGCTTCCTTGTCGCCGGCGGCAATGGCAGTGAGGGTCTTCTTGCGAAGAGTCTTCATGCGGCTTTTTTCCGCACGGTTGCGCTCGGTCCGGACGATGGTTTGGCGAGCGCGCTTGATCGAAGATTTGTGATTGGCCATGGTTGTTTCTGGGAAAAGTCGGGTGCCCGGAGGCGGGCGGGGGAAAGTAGGGAATCAGTCGCTGGTGTCAAGCTTGTGTTTTACGGATTCTCACCCTCGCTGGTGAGCGGTGGAGTTTCCGGTGGATGCCGAGGCTTGATTGGACTTGGTGGGTTGGATCGATCCGCGGATCACGAAGACGTCGGCCCCATGGCCGATCCGGTTGAAGAGGTCCGCGACATCGCGGCTGCCCATTCGGATGCATCCATAGGACGCGGGAGCGCCGAGGCGCCGTTCTTCAGGCGTTCCATGAATGTAGATCGTCCGGCGGAAGGCGTTCTTGTTGCGTGATTCGGTGCCGGTCAGCCAGAGAATCCGGGTGACGATGGGGTCGCGGCCGGGAGCGTTGGGTTTGAGGATTTCACCGGTGCGGCGGCGGCTTTTGAAGACGCTGCCGATCGGGGCGTCCCCGCCGATTTTTTTGGCGACCTGCATGCGGCCGAGGGGGGTGCAGTTGCTGCCAGGGCGGTCACCGACACCGAACTTGGAGGTCGAAATCTTGTAACTTTTGACCGGCGTGCCGTCTTGAACGAGCAACATCTTCTGATCGCGGACGCTGACGATCATTTTATTGCGGGTGTCTTTGCCGTAGGGGGAGGTGCCGCATCCTGTGAAGCCGAGCGGGGCGAGAACGCAGGAAATGGCGATCAGGAGAAAACGCGGTGGCGGGAATCCTGTCATGGATGGTTCACGGAGTTTTACGGTTCACGATTTCGCTCTCGGAGCCGATGGAGCCGGATGGCAGCATGCGGGAGAGGGATGACAATGAAGTATAGAAAAATCCGACCGGAAAGGGAAGCAGAAGAATGGCGGAAGACCAGGTGCCGCGCATGGCGGCGTCCACAACGATGAAGAGGAAGAAGAATCCGAAAAGCAGTTCGACAACCGGGGTGAGGGTCTTCATCGCTTTATAGCTACTCTTTTTCCAGTCACTGCGGCGGTTTTGTCCGATGCCGTATTTCGGAGTGCGAACGAAGCCGGTCTGGTGGTTGCAGAGGGCCTCGATCACGGCCTTGGCATTGCTGATGGACATTCCGATGCCGAGCGCGAGCAGCAGGGGCAGGTAGGGGACTTCCTTCCACCATGAGCCGGGGCGCAGCGCTTTCTGGGAGACCAGGTAGAAGACGATCACCGAAACCGAGGCGAAGAAGAAGATGGGGATGTTGATGATGTAGTAGGTGAGTTTTCCGAAATCCGGCTGCCACTGTTGATTCGGGTAGATCAGGAAACAGAGGACGATGAGGAGCAGGTAGGCGAAGTTCGAGGTGAGGTGCGCGGTGGCCTCCATCTTGATGAAAAGCGGCACGTCGGCGCGCCAGATGGCGGGCAGGACTTTCTTGCAAACCTGGATGGAACCCTTGGTCCAACGGTGTTGCTGGCTCTTGAAACCGTCCATGTCCACCGGTAGTTCGGCGGGGGTTTCCACATCGTTGAGGAAAATGAAGCGCCAGCCGTTGAGTTGGGCACGGTAGCTGAGGTCCATGTCCTCGGTGAGCGTGTCGTGTTCCCAGCCGCCGGCATCGGCGATGCAGGACTTGCGCCAGATGCCGCCGGTCCCATTGAAGGTGAAGAAACGGCCGGAACGGTTGCGGGCGGTTTGTTCCAATTCGAGGTGACCGTCCAGAAACATCGCCTGGATGCGGGTAAGGATGTTGAACGTGCGGTTCAAGTGGCCCCAGCGCGTCTGGATCATGCCGATTTTGTCATCGGTGAAATAATGGATCGTTTTCTGGAGCAGGTCGGGATTGGGGACAAAGTCCGCGTCCAGAATCAGGAGGTATTCGCCCTTGGCAAAACGGGTGCCGTTTTCGAGTGCTCCGGCCTTGTAGCCGGTGCGGTCAGTGCGGTGGATGTGCTCGGCATCGAAACCGCGGGCTTTCAGCCGGTCGATGCCCTCGCGGCAAATGTCCACGGTCTCGTCGGTCGAGTCATCCAGAAGCTGGATTTGCAGTTTGTCCTGCGGGTAATCCATGGCGGAGACTGCATCCAGCAGGCGGTCCACCACGTGCATCTCGTTGAACACCGGCAACTGCACGGTCACCAACGGCACTTCCTTGAAGAGTTCCTTGGGCTTCGGATGGTTGCGGGCGTGTTTCAGGTAGAGAAACACGATCGTCAGGCGGTGCGAGCCGTAGCCCGCGAGACCGATCAGAACAAGAATATAGGAAGCGTACCAGATGGGAGATGACCAGTCCATGAAGGTTTGAAAATGTGAAGGATGGAGGGGGGAATTCCGTCAATTGGTCCTCCCGGGCGCTGAGGTGGGCTGACCGCCCACTGCATGAGTCGTCGAAGGCTAATGATTGCAAGTCAAAGGCCAGACGCCGGAGGCAAGCAGGAGCAGAGGCTGTTGTCAAGCCTCAAGCCCCGAAAGGAGGGCTGCCAGTAGCAGTCCTCCCTACTTCACTTTTCACAGGATCCTTCGCGGGGATCAATCGCGGCGGCCAAGGGCGAGCATCAGGAAATAGGCGAGCTGTGCGAGCGAGCCGACGGCTGCGGCTACGTAGGTCATGGCGGCCCAGAACAGCGCGTTTTGCGCCTTGCCATGCTCCATGCTGGCGGCGAGCCCGCTGCTTTCCAGCCAGACCAGCGCCCGTTTGCTGGCATCGAACTCGACCGGCAGGGTGACGATCGAAAACAAGGTGGTCACGGCGAACAGGCCGACCCAGATCCAGATCATGGTCGGGCTGTGCATCAGGCCGGCGCCGAGCAGGCTGGCGATCATGATGTAGTTGAGGATTTTGGTGGAAAACTGCACGGCGGGCACCATTTTCGAGCGCAGGCCGAGCCACACGTAAGCCTGCTGGTGTTGCAGCGCGTGGCCGCATTCGTGGGCGGCCACGGCGGCGGCGGCCACCGAGTTCATGTGGTAGACCGGCTCGCTGAGGTTGACGGTTTTCTTAATCGGATCGTAGTGATCGGTGAGTTGTCCCGGCACGCTGACGACGCGGACATCGTTGATACCGTTCTGGCGGAGCATCTGCTCGGCGATCTGGGCGCCTGTCATACGGAGCGGGATCTGCGAATACTCCTTGAAGCGCCGCTTCAGCGTGCTGCTGATAAGCATGCTGGCGAGAAAGGTCGCACCAATGATGAGCAGATAGAGTGGCGAGAATCCGCCGGGTGCGTAGCCGATTTGGGAGAGGTTGAGGATTTCTGGAATCATGGAAGCGAGGATATTCGCATTTCCAAATGTCGCAATAGGAACTGCGATGGAAACATCGGCCGATTTTCCACTCGAATGGCGAGAGACCTGCGGCGGCGGATTCCCGGACTTGGTAAGTCGGATGACCCTTGGGAATGACGCGCCAACGGAGATTCGGGCGGTTGAAACTGGAAAGGTTCGCCCATTGTTCGGGTTGCGGGGGCTATCTACTCCGTTCGATATGGACCGCCACGCATTCGGTGTCCGGTAGAATGCGTTTCTCAATGGTGACGGCGACGCTGGCGAGCGGGTGGTTTCCTAGCAGTTGATTGGCGGTTTCCACGGCAAGGGTCTCGATCAGGTTGCGGGGCTTGGAGGCGGTAAGGGATTGGATTTCAAGCGCCACGGCGTGGTAGTCGATGGTGCGGGAAATATCGTCCGCCAGACCCTCGAAGCCTTGGCCGGGCACCATACGGACGGTGATCCAGAGCGTTTGCGTTTCGGCGCGTTCCTCGTCCGGCACGCCGATGTGGGTGCGGACTTGCAGGCGGCGGATCTCGATGGTGTCAGGCGTTGGCATGAGGGATCAGTTCGCGTTCGAGGGCCTCCAGTAGAAGCGAGCGGGTCGGTTGGTTGAGATCAAGCGCGAGGGCCTCGGCGGGAGACAGCCAGCGGAAGTCCTCGGCTTCGTCATTGAGCGTGACCTCCGTGGTGCGGGCGCGGGCGACGTAGTTGAGCAGGATGAAATGCTCGGGGCGCATGAACTCGGCGGAGTCGATGCTGTCTTGGGCGAGAACGAAATGGATCTCGTCGATGACCAGGGCGGTTTCCTCGATGACTTCGCGCTGGAGTGCCTGGAGCGCGGGTTCGCCGCGTTTGATTTTTCCGCCGGGAATGCCCCAGAGGTTGCTCCATTTGTGGGTGCGGATCATCAGGACCCTGCCCTCACCATCGTGGATCAACGCGCCGACGGTGGGGATGGGGCGGGCGTGCTGTTGCCGGCGGTCAAACAAGGAGCGGAGGACTCCGAGATCAGGCACGGTGATGTCCGGTCGCACGGCGGCGAGGATTTCCGGGTGGTTGTAGCCGGTGAGCACGGCGATGGAGGAAACACCACCGTGGCGTGCGGTTTCCACGTCATGGGTCATGTCGCCGACGAAGGCCGTTTCCGCGGGATCAAGGCCGTGGGTTTCGAGGATCTGGTGGATGACCTCGCGTTTGTCGAGCACGCCGGAGTAGGTCGCCTCGAAATGCTGGCGGAGGCCGAATGTGTCCATCTGCCGCTCGAAGGAGAGGGTGTCCATCGAGGTGAGAACAAAAGTGCGGATGCCGAGAGAAGCGCACCATTCGAGTTTCTCGCGGGTGTGCGGGAGCACGGTGACGGGCGTAAGCGCCGCATCGAAGGCCGGGCGGAAGTGGGCTTCGAGTTCGTCCAGCGGGACATGCGGGAGGACCTCGGTATAGAACTCCCGGTATGGCAACCGGAAGCGGCGGCGGAAATCTTCGCGGTCCATCGGCGCGATGTCGTATTTCCGGAGCACCGCGTTGGTCGCCTCGATCACAGGGCCGAGGTCATCCACCAGAGTGCCGGACCAATCGAAAATGAGGTTACGGAACATGGTAGGTTTACCCCAGTGAGAATTTCACGGACTTGATGCGGTCCTCGCCGAGTTGGGCGCGGATGCGGGTGAGCAGCATGGGTTTCATCTGCTCGAGGTGAAAGCGCATCGCGGGTTGGGTGACGCGCAGGACCAGATGGCCGTTTTTTACCGAGACCGGCTCGGTATGGCGGGAAATGAAGTCTCCGGCGAGATCCTTCCACGCGGAACGCACCTGGTCTTCCTGGAGGCCGTCCTCCGCCCCTGCGGAACGCAGGATTGCGGAGATGAATTTCTCCGCGGAATGAATCCCTTGATTGAGATCCGTCGCCTCTTCACAGCCGCGCCACTCCCTCAGAATTTCCTCACGGAATCCGCTGGGGCGCGGTTTTCGCCTCATGATGGCGGGGCGGCGCTTACTCGTCGCCATCGTCACCGATGGCCTCGACGGGGCAGCCTTCCATCGCCTCGAGGCATTGGGCGGTTTCCTCGTCGTTTTCGGGTTGCTTGAACACGTAGGAGTAGCCTTCGTCTTCGGCGCGGGCGAAATTGTTCGGTGCCGTTTCACGGCAGAGGTCACAGTCGATGCACTGGCTGTCCACATAGAACTTGCCAGTAATGTTTTCGGAATTTTTGTCTTCGCGGTCAGCCATGGTGTTGGAATGGATTCGTGATGCATTGGATGCCTCCGACGGGCCCCCGATGCAATCTGATTTTTCGGGAAATGGCAGTTTGTCATTCGCACTGGCCAAGTGGTCGTTCCACCCGTAAGAAAAAGAAAAGAGTCCGACATGACATCCGAGCCACCTGCACCTTCCGACGGATCCTCCCTGCCACAGCGTCATCGTCCGCCATTGAAAAGCCTCTCTCAAGAAACGACCGAGATGGATCTGTGGGATTTGGATGACGATATGGACCTGCCTGACGACGCGGTGCAAGCAACGGGGTCCCAAGCGTCGCGGTCGCCCGGTCGGGACATTCCCGCGCCGAGGGAGCGTCCACCCGGAAATCCCCTTGATCCTGAAAAACGCCCGCCCCCTCAAACGCCCGGAAGCGAGGACCGAATCCGGATGAACGTGACCAAGTCACGGGCGAAGAACAAACCCTCGGGCCCGGCGCCGGGGACATCGAAGCCCGAGCCCGAGTTTGATGATCTGGAGAACTGGGAGGATTCCTCGCGGACACTCGATATCGCTGATTTGCCCGTCGATGTGTTGCCGGAAACGGACGAGGCAGAAAAGCGAATCCAACCGCTTGAAGAGGCCGCAGCACCTGAAGAATCCGCCGCGGAGGTGGTTCCGCTGACTCCGGTGAACGATGCCGGAGATGACGAATTTTCACCGGTGAGCCGTGAAGCCGCGGTGCCGGTGTCCCTGCGGCCTTCCCTGAAATTGTCGAAGGTCGAGCGGATCGGCCTGATCGCCCTATTGGCATTGCTGCTGGGTGGCGGGGCTACGGTCTTTCTGATGTCCCTCTATCGCCTGCCAGTGGAAGTGGTCAAGGCGGAGTCCAAGGACTTTCCCATCAAGGGAGACTACGTTACCATTACATCCGCCACGAGTTATTGGCGCCCGCCGATTCGGGAAGGCCCCGACGCGGACACCTTCCGCCGCGGAACCGAGCTCCTGCCGGTTCTGGAACTTGCGGTGAGTGGCGGCCCCGCAGCCATCCGCATTCTGTTCCGGAGCGAGGACCAGACGGTCGTTGGTGATGGGGTCACGCGTATGGTTCGCGGCACGGATCGACTGAAAATCCCGGCGACGGCCGGCTTCGATGATCTGGGAATGCATGCCGCTTATCGCACGGGTGAAAGCAAACCGTGGACGGTCGAAGTCTACGAGGCCCGCTCGGAGAACTCTTCGGGAAAGGACTTGAAAAAGCTTTTTGAAATGAACGTTTCCACTGACCGCCGCTAGAATCCACTCCATGTCCACAACTGAAGAAATCACGCCGATCGTGCCCCGGGAAGGCTGGCACGTCATGCATCTGTTCTATCACGTCGATCACGCGCAATGGGCGCTTTTGGACGATGATGAGAAACGCCAGGCCAAGACCCGCTTAACGGAGCTGGTGCAGGAAATCCGCGCTACGCCGGACACCCATCTCCTGATTTTTTCAGTAGCCACTCCCAAGGCCGACCTCGGGTTCATGTTGCTCACCCCCGACCTGCAGGTGGCGAACATGTATGAAAAACAACTCAGCCTCTCGCTCGGGCCGGAGATTCTCAGTCCTTCCTATTCCTATCTTTCGCAAACCGAGAGTTCCGAATACACCACCACCCGCGAGCAATACGCCGCAGACACGCTGGTTGCTGAAAAAGGCCTGACCGAGGGCTCTACGGAGTTTGAAGCCGCGCTCAAGGAATTCGACGAGCGGATGGAACACTATCTGAAACACCGCCTCTATCCGGTGCTCCCTGACTGGCCGGTGATTTGTTTCTATCCCATGTCCAAGCGCCGCAGCGGTGCGGACAACTGGTATTCACTCACCTTCGAGGAGCGCCGCGAACTCATGTCCGGTCACGCCCGCGTCGGCCGCACCTATGCCGGCAGGATCCTCCAGCTCATCACCGGATCCACCGGCCTCGACGAATACGAATGGGGCGTCACCCTGCTGGCCAAGGACACCATCGATATCAAATCGATCGTGTATGAAATGCGCTTCGACGAAGTTTCCGCGCGCTACGCGGAATTCGGGGATTTCTACATTGGTATGCAGCTGCCGCTCGACGTCCTGTTCCGGAGGATCCGCCTGTAGGCGGTTGGGGCGAAATCGTTTTGAAAATTCATTGAATAATCGCGGAATTGGGTCGTCTGTTGAGGTGTGAAGACACAATCCATCATTTCCCGGTTGTTTCGCGGTTCGGTGCTGTCGGTGTTGATCGCGGCCATCGGTGCCAGCATGAGTTGCATGACCACTTATGACTCGGCGGGCCGTCCCGTGCAGTCGGTAGATCCCGGTGTGGCCGTGGCCGGTGCTGCTGCCGCGGGCCTGATTGGTTACGCGATCGCGAATGACAACGATCGCCACCATCACCGCGGGTATTATCGCCGCCCGCCTCGCCGTGGCCATTACCGGCATTGATTCAGGCAGGACCTGGAAAACCGTTTGTCGGTCGCACGGCGCAGGGCTGTCTTGACGGGTCAGCCCTGATGCCGCATGCCCGGTTCTCCCCCAGTCGTGGCTTTGCTGGTGATGTGGTGGCCTGTGATCCGGTGCGGATGGATGAGTGGGCGGCCAGTCACGGCATTCGTTATGTCACCATGGACGAGTTGTTGGAAACCTGTGATGTTGATCTGCCTGCACCTGCCGCTCACCCCGGAGTCCCATCATCTGCTCGATGGGGGGCATCTCGCGGATGATGCCCCCGTCAGCGAGCGGGTGGTCGTTTGATTACGGGAACCCTGTTGAGAATTTCCTGCGGAGACCTATATTGAATCGCCGCATCCGCGGCATTCCGGGATCGACCGGCCAACCCCCACGCTTTTCTTGCAGGACACAGGAGTTTCCGTATGAAATGGTCACTGAAAATCGGCACCTTCGCCGGCATTGGCGTCTATCTGCATTGGACGTTCGCCCTGCTCATCGGCTGGATTTTCATGGCGCACCTCGCGGCGGGCCAGACCACCGGGGAGGCGGTTGGAGGGGTGCTATTCATCCTGGCGTTGTTCGCCTGCGTGGTCTTGCACGAGTTCGGCCACGCGCTGACCGCCAAACGCTATGGTGTGCAAACGCGGGACATCACCTTGCTGCCGATCGGCGGCGTGGCACGGTTGGAACGCATCCCGGAGAAGCCGATGCAGGAATTCTGGGTCGCGGTGGCAGGCCCTGCGGTGAATGTGGTGATCGCCGCATTGCTCTTCATGATCCTGCTGATTCTGAACGGGGCGATCCAGGTGCCTGGCGTGCAGTGGTTCAAAGGTGGTTTTCTGGCGCAACTGATGTGGGTGAATTTGTTCATCGTCGCCTTCAACATGCTGCCGGCTTTCCCGATGGATGGCGGACGGGTTCTGCGCTCGTTGCTGGCCGTTCGCATGGGCCGCCGCCGGGCGACGGTGATCGCCGCCAATATCGGCCAGGCGATGGCCATCCTGTTTGGTGTCGTCGGGTTCTTCTACAATCCGTTTCTCGTTTTCATCGCCATCATGGTGTATCTCGGAGCGCAGGCGGAGGCCTCCCAAGTGGAAATGCAGTCCGCGTTGGAGGGGATGCGTGTTCGGGATGCGATGATGACGCGCTTCCGGACGCTTTCCGCGCTGGATCCACTGAGCCGGGCGGTGGATGAGTTGCTGGCAGGTTCCCAACATGATTTCCCTGTGTTGGATGACGGTTCCCTCGTTGGAATCCTGCGTCGTGAGGATCTGATCAAGGCGTTTGTCGGCGGGCGGCATGATGCGATGGTCGCGGATGTGATGAACCGCGAGTGTGAGCCCGTTAACGAAGGGGATATCCTGATCTCAACACTGGAAACGATGACCCGGAACCAATGCCCGATCACCCCCGTGATGAGCGCTGGCAGGATCGTCGGTCTGCTCACGATGGAAAATATCGGGGAGTTGGTGATGGTGAGCTCCGGTTTGGATCACCCCACGAAGCCATTGGTGGTGGACCGTCGGCACCTGACGGGTTAGAGCCTACAGACTCATGACGCGTGACCAGCTCATCATCATCGCGATTCTGATCGCGACGGCCGCCATGTTTCTGCGCGGATCATGGCGGCATGACATGGTGGCGCTCGGCTCGTTGCTGGCCTGTGTGGTCACGGGATTGTTGCCAGCGGACGAGGCTTTCGCGGGCTTCGGGCATCCGGCGGTCATCACGGTGGCCTGCGTGCTGATCATGAGCCGCGGGTTGCAGGTGTCCGGAGCCGTCGACGCGCTTGTCCGGCGGGTGCTTCCGGGATCGGCGGGGCCGGTGGCCACCATCGCGGCGCTCACCGGGCTTGGAACGGTGCTTTCGGCATTCATGAACAATGTGGGCGCGTTGGCGCTCTTGATGCCGGTGGCCATCCAGGCGGCGGCAAAGCAGAATGTTCCGCCGGGTCGGATGCTGATGCCTCTGGCTTTTGGTTCGATTCTCGGCGGTATGACCACACTTATTGGCACGCCACCCAATCTGATCGTTTCCGCTTATCGGGCGGAAACCGGGATCGCGGGATTCGGCATGTTCGACTTCACTCCTGTGGGTCTTGCGGTGAGTGCGGTGGGGGTGGTTTTCCTGGTGATCCTTGGCTGGCGCCTGGTTCCGGTGCGGGAACGTGCGGGTGCCAAAGGATTCGATATCGGCGCTTATCTGACAGAAGTGAGCGTTGCTCCGGGCAGCAAGGCGGAGGGCGAGACGCTGCGCGGGATTGGCGCGAGTCTGGAGAAAGCCGACGCCCAAGTGATCGGACTGGTTCGGAATGGATACCGGGTTTCCGTGCCTGATCCGGGGCAGGTCTTGCGCGCGGGAGACATCCTGGTGATCGAGGCCGAACCGGAATCGCTTGCATCGGCATTAAGTGCGCTGGATTTGAAACTGGAGGAGGCCGTCCAAGACGTTCCCGAAAAGCCGGATGGCGAGGACAAGAAAAAGTCCGGTGCGGATGAAATCGCGCTGATCGAATTGGCGGTGCGCCCGGATGTTTCGCTGATTGGCCGTACGGCCAGTGACCTTCGTCTGCGCACGCGCCATGGGATCAATCTGCTCGGTATTTCGCGTCAGGGGCGGAGTTCGATCCGGCGGCTTCGTTCCACCTCTATCAAAGCTGGCGATGTTCTGTTGATGCAGGGAGCGTCCGAGGCGGTGATGGGCTTTGCCAGCGCGTTCGGCTGTGTGCCGCTGGCACCGCGATCACTGCGCATTCCGGACAAGCGACGGGCGATCACGCTCACTCTCATCATGCTGGCGGCGATCATGGGCGCGGCTTTCGGGTTGCTTCCGGCGGCGGTCTCGTTCGCCGCCGGTGTGCTTGCCTGCATGGTGATGCGGGTGATTCCACTGCGCTCGGTTTATGAATCGATCGATTGGCCGGTGGTGGTGTTGTTGGGCGCTATGATTCCAGTGGCCGGAGTGATGGCGACCACAGGTGCGGCGGATCTCGTCGCACGCCTGTTGCTCGAAAATGTGGCTCAGGGCCATGCCGCCATCAGTCTTGCCGTGATCCTGATCGTCACCATGACCTTGTCGGACTTCATGAACAATGCGGCGACGGCCGCCGTGATGTGTCCGATCGCCATCAGCACGGCGGAGCAACTCGCTGCGAGGCCCGATTCGTTTCTCATGGCGGTGGCCATCGGGGCGTCCTGTGCGTTTCTCACCCCCATCGGCCACCAAAACAACACGCTGATTCTGGGGCCGGGTGGTTTTAGATTCGGCGACTATTGGAAGGTGGGGCTTCCGCTGGAGATCCTGGTGGTGGCCGTGGGTGTGCCGGCGCTGCTGCGGTTCTGGCCGCTTTGATGGAAGGGAAACGGGAAATCTCCCTGTCGTGTGTTTTGGCGGACTTGGATTCCGGGTGGGTCAGGCGTACGACGGACCCACAAGCCCCGCTTTCACGCCCGTCCGTCCCATGCGTTATGCCGTCACGGCGCCGCGGTCGTCGTCGATGCCGGATTTCTCCAGGAAGTAATCGTAGCCACCGCTGTAGCGGGTGACGACGGCGGCGCTGTCTTCGGCGTTGCGGGTGATGTGCAGGGTGGTTTCCGCGAGGGTGCGGATGAAGTGCACGTCGTGGGAAATGAAGACGAGGGTGCCTTCATAGCCTTTGAGCGCATTGACCAGCGAGTCGATGGAGAGGATGTCGAGGTGGGTGGTGGGCTCGTCCATCAGCAGGAGGTTCGGAGGATCGACGAGGAATTTCACCAGATTGAGGCGGGATTTCTCTCCCCCTGAAAGAACGCCGCAGCGTTTTTCCACATCGGCGCGGCGGAAGAGGAAGGTGCCGAGGATCGAGCGGGCGTCCTCATCGCGCAGGGTGGGGCTGCAGCTCATGACTTCCTCGAGCACGGTGTTGTTTTCGTTGAGGGCTTCGAGGCGGTGCTGCGAGTAGTAGCCGAGCTTGGTGGCATAACCGGGCACGCGTTTTCCGCCGTCAATGGGGATTTGGCCGGCGAGGATTTTGAGCAGGGTGGTTTTACCGGCGCCGTTGGGGCCGACGAGCACGATGCGGTCGCCGCGCTCGATGGTGAGATCGAGGTCCTTGTAGATGCGCTTGTCACCGTAGGCCTGGCAGACTTTTTCGAGTTCCATGACTTTCTGGTTGGAACGCGGCGGCTGGGGGAAGGTGAACTTGAAGGGCTTGCGCGGGGCGCGCGGTTTCTCGACGCGAGCGAGTTTTTCAAGGAACTTGATTCGCGATTGGACTTGCGCGGCTTTGGACCCGACTTGACGGAAGCGGTCGATGAATTCCTGGTGGCCTTCGATTTCCTTCTGCTGGGCGCGATAGGCCTGGACGCGCTGTTCGTAGGTCTTTTCGCGCTGGGTGAGGTAGGAACTGTAGTTTCCGGTGTAGGAAATGAGCTTTGCGGCGTCCGGATCGATTTCGATGACGGTCTCGATGATGGCGTCCATGAAGTCGCGGTCATGGGAGATCATGAGAATGGCGCCGGAGTAGTTGATCAGGTAGCGCTGGAGCCAGAGCAGTGAGAGCAGGTCGAGGTGGTTGGTCGGCTCGTCAAGCATCAGGAGGTCGGGCTCCATGACGAGGAGTTGGGCGAGGTGGGCGCGCATGACCCAGCCGCCGGAGTATTCGCGGGCGGGCTTTTGGAAGTCGTCCTGTTTGAAGCCGAGGCCGGCGAGGATCTTCTTGGCCTTGGGTTCGAGTTGGTAGCCGTTGAGGTGAGTGAACTGGTCCTGGGCCTCGGCGAAATCCGGGTGGCCGAGGTCGCCCTTGGCCTCGTATTCGCGCATGGTGCGCAGGATGCCGATCATTTCCGGGGTGATGCCCATGGCGATCTCGATGATGGTTTCATCGGTGGGTTCGCCAGCCTCCTGCGGGAGGTAGCCGGTGATGGCGTATTCGTCTCGCTCGATGGTGCCCTCATCGGGGCCGTCCTCATCGAGGATCATGCGGAAGAGAGTCGACTTGCCGGCGCCGTTGGGACCGACGAGAGCGACTCGTTCGCCCCAGTTGATGGACATTTCCGCCTCGCGGAGCAGGGTGCGGCCGCCGAGGGTCTTGGTAAGCTTTTTGATCGTGAGCACGCCGGGGGTGTAGTGGACGCTCGCGGAAGGGGCAAGAAATTCAGTCCGCGGTGGATGGGTCGTGGCGACCTGTGGGGATACCGGCAGACGGGATGAGATCCTAAAAGCAAAGGAAGGGTCCGTGTGGACCCTTCCCCCTTGGTGTCATGATTTGTGCGCGGAAGTTATGGTTTCGGAGTGTCGAGCAGGGTGACTGTGCCGTCATGGAGCGAGTAGACGGCTCCGACGATCTTCACGCTGCCGTCTTTTTCCAACTCGGCGAGGACGGGGCTGCGTTTGCGGAGGTCCGCCACGGTGAGTTGGACGTTTTTCTCGACGACCTTTTCGACGAATTTCTTATTCTTGGAAGTGCGTTCGCCTTCCGTGAATCCATCGGTCGATTTGACGGCGGGCTCGATTTCGCCAAGCAGTGTGGTTAGGTTGCCCATTTTCACGCCGTCACACGCGCCCTTGACTGCGCCGCAGGCTTCATGGCCGAGGACCATGACCAGCTTGGCCCCGGCGACCTTGGTGGCGAACTCGATCGAGCCGAGTTGTTCGACGGATTCGATGTTGCCGGCCACCCTGCCGACGAAGAGGTCACCGATGCCTTGATCGAAGACCTGCTCCACGGGGACGCGGGAGTCCACGCAGGACAGGATGTAGGCTTTGGGATATTGACCGGTGGATGTGGCCAGGATGCGCGCGCTCACATCGGTCGGATTCGGTTTTCCGGCGGTGTAGCGCTGGTTGCCGGCGATGAGTTCGTCTAGCACGGCCTGCGGTGTGAGGGCCTTTTGTTGCTCCGCGGTGGGGGGCAGCAGGGGTTCCGCTGCGATGGCCGCTGCTGAGAAAAACAGCGCGGGTGTGAGGATCTTACAAATGGCGGTCTTCATGGTTGGTTTCATGTTTGGTTTCGATTCGAGGCCACCAAGGCCACTGTGGATGGTTAGCATCCAAATGTTGGCGCGCAGTTGGAATTTCTCGCGGCGTTTCCAACTGGTGGTGCGTGCGGCCGGAGATTTGGTGGGCTCTTGAATAGTAAAGGTTTGTGAAGCATTTGCTGCTATTGACCTTGACGTGGCGGGTCTCAGACGGGTTTATGGGCGGGTCCTCGAAACCAGCATGCGCATCCTAACCGCTCTCCAACCCCTCATGCCGCGTGGCCTGAGTCAACTTGCCTCCCTCCTCCTCATCGCCGTGCTCTCACTCGCCGGCAGCCTGCACGCGCAGGACTTCGAGGGGAAAAACATCTCCAGCGTGGAGATTCGTTACCTCGGGGGGAAAACGGTCAACGAAGACCTGCTGCGCAACCAGATGACTTCCAAGGCCGGCACGCCCTATCGCTCCGAGAATCTGGACAAGGACATTACGACACTTTACGAGTCCGGTCTGGTCGACGATGTGCGTTTCCTCGCGGAACCCGTGGGTGAAAATAGCGTGAAGCTCATTGCGGAGGTGACGACCCGCCCGCTCAGAGGCGGCGTGGGATTCATCGGCAACACGATTTTTTCCGATCAGAAACTCGCGAAGGAAACCAAGTTGAGGTCCAGAGGCGTGATGAGCGATTCCGAGATTCTTGAAGCCCGCCGCAACATCGAGAAATACTATCAGGGCTACGGCTATCCGGATGTCTCGGTCACCCACCGCATTCAGTCGACCGACCAGGAAGGTCTTTCCGACCTGATTTTTGTGATCGATGAGGGCACCAAGAGCG
The DNA here is from genome assembly GCA_041549835.1 of Luteolibacter sp. GTDB lineage: Bacteria > Verrucomicrobiota > Verrucomicrobiia > Verrucomicrobiales > Akkermansiaceae > Luteolibacter. The sequence goes on from JBFEQB010000022.1 coordinate 33,633, forward strand.
AGATCCGCAAGATCCGTTTCGAGGGCAACAAGGCATTCACCGACCCCGAGCTGCGCAAGGAGATGAAAGTGAAGGAAAAGGGCTGGTTCTCATGGCTCACCAAGTCCGGCCGCTTCGAGGCTGACCAGCTTGATGCCGATCTGGATGCGATTCTCGATTACTACCGGAGCAAGGGGTATCTCCGCGCCAGCAGCCCGGGCATCCGCCGCGAAGCGGTGAAGGACGGCCGGGTCGATCTGGTGATCCCCATCAACGAGGGCGATAAATACACGGTGGCGGGCGTCGGCTTCGGTAAGATGACCGTTTTCAAACCGGAGGAGCTCTATCCGGCGCTCACGCTCAACACCAACGACGCCTATTCCTCCAAGAAAATGCGCGCGGACATCACCATGATTCGCAGCTACTACGGTTCTCGTGGATACGCCGACGCCTCGGTCAATCCCGATATCCGCGACGCCGGTCCGAACCGGGTGAACATCATCTACCGCGTTACCGAAGGATCCCGTTACAAGGTCGGCCGCGTGAATATCGCGGGTAACGTCAAGACCAAGGACAAGGTGATCCGCCGTGAAATCCCGCTGCAACCGGGCGACTGGTTCAACACCGTGGAACTTGAAACCACCAAGGCGCGCCTCGAAGGACTCCAATATTTCAGCGACGTGCAGGCGAGCGGCACCCCCGGCGGTGAAGGCTATCGCGACGTGGATGTGCTCGTTCAGGAAAGGGCCACCGGTTCGGTGGGCGTGGGTCTGGGTTTCAGCTCGATTGACAGCATCGTGGGTTTCCTCACGCTCGAACAATCGAACTTCGACTTGTTCAACCCGTGGAATTTCACCGGTGGCGGCCAGCGCTTTTCGATGAGCCTGCGGCTTGGTTCCGAGCGTTCCGAGGCCAGCGTTTCGATCGTCGAGCCCTGGTTCCTCGACCGCCAGCTCGCCCTCGGCACCGAGCTGTTCTACAAACAGTCGACGTATTTCAGCGACTACTACGAGCAGACCAACGCCGGTGGCGCCATCTCGCTTCGCAAGCCGCTCACAGCGAAGAGTTGGATCAAAGGCGAGCTTCGCTTTGAGAACGTGAACATCGATTCGGACGTGGATCGCAATGACTACGTCAACGAAAACTTCGTGGGAGACAACGGTTCCAACTCCGCGCTTTCCGAGGAAAACATCGGCGGCGACTTCTTTCGCGGCGCGCTCGGTGTGAACTACGTTTACGACAACCGCGACAGCAACATCGAACCCCGCACGGGCCACAAGGTGGACCTCGGGCTCACCTACGCCGGGCTGGGTGGCGATGTGGATACCCTCACGTTCTCGGCCCAAGGGCAGCAATACTGGAACCTCAAGTGGGATTCGATCCTCTCGCTCTCCGGCGAGTTGGCATTCGTGGACGGCTCGGGCGACATTCCGATTTTCGAACGCATGTTCCTCGGTGGTGGCCGCACGCTGCGTGGTTTCGAGTTCCGCGACATCGGGCCTCGTGACACCGGATACACCGACGAGGTTTATGGCGGTAATTCACTCGGTTACCTGACCGTGGAATACACCATTCCGATCATTGAAACCGTCCGTGCCGCGGTCTTCTGCGACACCGGTTTCGTGAATGAAGACAGCTGGGATCCGAGCCCGAAGGACCTCTACAGTGACGTTGGATTCGGTATCCGCCTGAAACTGCCCATCAGCCCGCTGCCGCTGGCACTCGATTATGCCTTCCCGGTGGCCTCTCCCGACAAGGAGGCGGACAAGGGAGGTCAGTTCAACTTCTCGCTGCAGTCCCAGTTCTGATTTCGGGAGCCGCAGTGAATTTCACCAAACCGGCCACCGTCCGCGGTGCGCCGGTTTTTTTACGGAGCGGCGCAAGCGGCGTCCGCGATGCGCATGCCGTCGAGAGCGGCGCTGACGATGCCTCCGGCGTAGCCCGCGCCTTCACCACACGGGAAGAGTCCCGAGACCTGCGGGTGCTCGAGCGTGTCGTCCCGGCGGGGGATTCTAACCGGTGAGCTGGTGCGGGTTTCGAATCCTAACAACAATACTTCGCTGGAAACGTAGCCGCGCATCTGGCGGTCGAAAAGCCGGAGCCCCTCGCGCATCCGGCTGGTGATCCACGGGGGAAGCAGTTCGTGCAGAGGGGCGGGATTCACACCGGGGAAGTAGCTGGTTTCCGGCAGATCGGCGGAGATTTTCCCGGTAAGGAAATCCGTGACGCGCTGGCCCGGGGCGACCTGCCCGCCACCGCCGGCTTTCTTGGCGGCGCGCTCGAGGTCTTTTTGAAAAGCGAGGCCGGCGAGGATTCCGTGTTCCTTGATGAGCGGTCGGAGGTCCTCGGGCTCGACGGTGGAAACCATGCCGGAATTCGCGAACGGCGAATCACGGCGTGAGAGGCTCATGCCGTTGACGACGACTTCGTCGTTTTCGGTGGATGCCGGGACGATCCAGCCGCCCGGGCACATGCAGAACGAATGGACGCCACGTCCGCGGATCTTGGTGGCGAGCCTGTAACTCGCGGCGGGCAGCAGGCGCGGGCGTTCCTGGCCGCGGTGAAGGTGGTATTGGGTGGAATCGATGAATGGCTGCGGATGCTCGATGCGGAAGCCGACGGCGAAGGGTTTGGGCTCCAGCAGAACATCCTTCGCGGCGAGCAGCCGATAGATGTCGCGCGCGGAGTGTCCGGTGGCGAGGATCACGGAATCGGCGGTGATCTCGTCACCAGCGGCGGTGATGACGCCGCGGATGTGGTTTCCCTTGATGATGAAATCGACAACCTTCGTTTGGAAACGGACCTCACCGCCGGCATTGAGGATCGAGCCGCGGATGGCCTTGACGACGTTGGGCAGGAGGTTCGAGCCGATGTGCGGATGGGAGTCGGTTAGGATTTGTTCGGGCGCGCCGTGGGCGACGAGGATCTCGTAGATGCGGGCGACCGGCCCCCGTTTGGTGGCGCGGGTGTAGAGCTTGCCGTCCGAAAAGGTGCCGGCACCACCCTCGCCGAAGCAGTAGTTGGATTCCTCGATGACGCGGCCTTCGCGCAGGATGGGCGCCAGGTCGAAGCGGCGGGCGCTGGCGTCCTTGCCGCGTTCCAGCAGAATGGGTTTCACGCCGTTTTCGAGGCAACGCAGCGCCGCGAACATGCCGGCGGGGCCGCAGCCGACGATGACCGCCGTGCGCGCGCTTGCAGAGAGGGGAGGGGAGCTCCAATGCGGGGTGATGTCCGGTGGCGCGGGGCCGTCGAGCGCGACATCAAGGCGCAACTGCACCTTGATGGCCCGGTGGCGGGCGTCGATGGAATGTTTGCGCAGCCTCAAGCCGCCGATGCGGGAAACTGGAATGCCGAGCTTGGCGGCGGCGGCTTGGCGGCGGGCTTCATCGTCTTCGGATTGCTCCAGAGGGAGGACGATGTCGATGGTTTCGATGGACGGCTGCACGGGTTCTATCAGCCGCGGATCGGGCGTTTGGTGCCCGAGTCATCGACGCTGACGAAGGTGACGCGGGTGGAGAAAATCGGATGAGGTCCTGCCTTTTCATCACTCACTTTGACCGAGAAGGAAACGCTGGTGTTTCCCTCGCGTTCGCGATTGCAGGTGATGCGTAGGATGGTGCCCTCGCGCACGCTGTGGCGGAACTCCACGGTGTCCATGGCCACCGTGACGAACTGGCAGTGTGGATACTCGAGACTGGCGGCGATCCATGAGGCCTCATCGATCCACGCGAGCAGACGCCCGCCGAAGAGGAACCCGTAATGGTTGAGGTCACCGGGCAGGACGAGACGGTGCGTTTCCATGATCTACCAGCGGCGGCGTTTGTCCTTTTTGTAAATCGCGCCATCGATCGAGAAGGCGCCGGCACCCGTGAGAATGATGGCGATCAGCGGAACGAGGTAGAGCAACGCGGGTTCTTTGGAAACAGGAACGCCCTGACCCATGAACCAGGCCGCGGTCGCATGAACGCCGAAGGCCGCCACCACCATGTTGAATCCCAGGAGAAAGGCCGCTGGCCGTGTGGCGAGTCCCAGGATGATCAGAATGGAAGCTCCGAGCTCGGCACTGATACAGGCCACCAGGCTCACCGCCGGCGACATGAATTTCAACGGGATGAAATCCGGCACGTAAAACGAATCCTTGGCGGCCGCGAACCCTTGGAGCTTCGGAAGACCATGGCCGATGAGCATCATCAGCCCGATCATCACCCGCAACGCGAAGATGCCAATGGACGCGGTGACATCCCGGGTGCCGCAATCGAAGAGGATCTTTTTCATCAGCTGGAGGTTTTGGCGGAAATGGTGATCCGCTTGAGGCGGTCGTCGCCCTGCGGCGAGTGGGTTTCGATTTCCGGGTCATCGACGAGGATCTGGTGCACCATCCGGCGATAGTAGGCGTTGAGCGGGCGCATCTGGTGGGGCTTTCCGGTGGCTTTGACCCTTGCGGCGATTTCCCGGATCTCCTCCGCCATCTGATCCTCGCGGATGGTCCGGAAATGTTCGCAATCCACCTTGATCCGTTCGGCTTTGGGGAACTGACGGCGCAGGATCCGGTTGACGAGGTATTGGATGTCATCAAGCCGGTCGCCATCCTTGCCGATGATCGCCTTGCTTTCCGTCGAGTGGATTTGCAGGCAGGGGCCGTCCTCGGTTTCCTGCGCCTCGATTGTCGCGGCAAGGCCCAAATGGCCGAGCATCGTATCAAGGATTTTGGTTGCTGATTCCACGGTGGTCATGGGGTGAGTCTAATCACATCCCGGCCCGGGTCAATCACGGCACGGGCGTTTGTTTTCGAAAATCGGAGCGATTTCCCGCGCGAATTCCTCAAGGCGGTGCTTTTCCTCCGGCGAGAATTCGTGGGGTTCGACCATGCCGATCCCGAGGGTTCCGATCACTTGATCCGATTCAGTGGAGATCACCGGCACGGCCAGCGATCCGGAGACGCCGGTTTTCCGGGCGTCCGGTTTGGCGACGCCGCCGAGGTCTTGTTGGAGATTGCAGAGTTCCACGGGTTCCCGGCGCTCGGCGGCTGCTCCGGCAATGCCCTTGCCGAAGGGAATGACGGAAATTTTCTCCAACAGGAAGTCGGGTAACCCGATTTGATGGACGAGTGAGAGGGTGGCGCCATCGGGCATCGTCCGGTGAATCGTCCCGGTCTGGCAGCCGAATTCGGAGAGAATTCCGCTGAGGCGTTGGTTCCAGGTGTTTGTGGTTTCCATGGGGAGTGGGCGTTGATGGGAGAGTCCGCGGGAGCTTACTCCCGCGATGCCGAGAGGGCTTCGCGGGCGGCGAGGGAGTCCACGGCGATTTGCGCCCGAAGTGCTTCAAGGGTCGGGAATTTCTCCTCCGGGCGCAGGTGTTTTGCAAACCGGACGTCGAGCTCCCGGCCGTAGAGGTCGCCGGAAAAATCGAGCAAATGGACTTCAAGTATCCGCTGGTCGCCGCCGATGGTCGGGCGCGTGCCGAGGTTGGCGACGCCGTCCAGAAGCTGTCCGTCCTCACCGGAGACGCGAACCGCCCAGACGCCGTCCGGCGGGAGTTGGAGGTCGCCGGTGGAAATGTTAGCTGTTGGGAATCCCAGCGTCCGGCCGAGTTGGTCACCCGGAATGACATGGCCGGTCACCGAGTAGGGCCGTCCCAACATGGCTGCCGCGGCATCGAGGTTGCCATCTCGGATGGCCTGCCGGATGCGGGTGCTGCTGATGCGGTCACCGTCGAACATGACGGGCGGCACCGATTCCAGACGGAAGCTGTGTTTTTGCGCCTCTCTGGTGAGAAATCCAACGTCGCCACCCCGGTTGTGGCCGAAGCGCCAATCCTCGCCCACCGCGATCGTGCGAACCGGTGCCTCCGTGAGCCGCCCGATGAATTCGGATGGCTCCATCGCCGCGAGGGTCATGTCGAAATGCAGGGGGATGAAAAGCCGGACGCCCAGAGCGCGCACGATGTCCGCCTTGTGCTTGAGTGTCGCGAGCAACAAGGACGGCGCTTTTGCCGGAGCGATCACGCGGATCGGATGGGGATCAAACGTCAGCAATCCTGCAAGTCCTCCGTCCCGACCGGCGGCTTGCACCGCCCGTTCGATCACCGCCTGATGGCCGGCATGCACGCCGTCGAAAACCCCCAGCGCCAGATGCAGCGGTTCGCCGAGCGCGGCGAGATCTTCAAGGCGGTTTCGAATCAGCACCCCGCCGCGATAGCAACCCGCCTGAAGTTCTTCAAGCTCCAACAGGCTGGCGCGCCCGGCGGCCTGTGGACTCCGGGGGCAAACCCCTTGCAATCGGCCGTGCGGCCGCCATCGTCCCGCGCGTGGAGCAGGGCGATCATCGGTGGTTCGGGGTGATGCCGCCCGTGTTGTTGTGCGCCTTGTTATGGGGTAGTGCGTTTCCATCGATCAAGACGGTCTACCGGGTGTGGGCGGCACACGGATTGAGGCCCGGACTAGCGGAATGCTGGTGGTTCGCGGGAGTGCGCTTCACCTTGGCGGGAATGATGTTGCGGGTCATCGGGGCTTTGGTCGCGGCGCAGCGTGCGAGGGGTGACTTGCGGAGCGGGCGCATTTGATTCTCGACCGTCCGGTGGTTTCGCCTCTCAGTCTCGGGCGTACGCCATGTTTGTCGTTTCCATCGCCGCCCTCAAACGCAATTCCGCCATTCTCCGCGAGGTGAAGGAGGAGGCGGGCTGCCGGTTGGTCCTCGCGCTCAAGGGGTTTTCCTGTTGGAAGGCGTTTCCCTATCTGCGGGATGATTTGGATGGCTGCTGCGCTTCGGGTTTGTGGGAGGCACTGCTTGCCCGCGATTATTTCCAGAAAGCCGTCGTCACCTATTCCCCGGCCTATGACGAGGCGGACGTGGCGGAGCTCTGCGAGTTCACCCATCATCTGGATTTCAACTCGCTCTCGCAATGGTTTCGTTTCCGTGAGCAGGTGATGGCGCACCCGCGTTTTAAGAATGGCGAGCTCCACTGCGGCCTGCGCGTGAATCCGGAATGCTCGACCGGGCAGACACCGATTTACGATCCCTGTGTCGCCGGCTCGCGTCTCGGCATCACGGCGGAACAACTCGCCGGTGCGGATCTCACCGGCCTGTCGGGTTTGCATTTCCACACACTGTGCGAACAGAACTCGGATGATCTTGAGAAGACGCTCGTGGCGCTCGACGAAAAGTTCGGACACTTGCTCCGCTCGCCGCAGTTCATCTATCTGAACATGGGTGGCGGCCACTGGATCACCAAGCCGTTCTATGATCGCGAACGTCTGATCCGCCTCGTCCGCGAGACCCGGGAACGGTATGACCTCGAAGTCTGGCTGGAACCCGGTGAGGCCGTCGCCATCCACACCGGCGTGCTTCGCGCCACGGTCATGGATGTCTTCGAGTCCGCCGGTCACCGCCTTGCGATTCTCAGTGTTTCCGCCACCGCGCACATGCCGGACGTCATCGAAATGCCCTATCGACCGGATGTTTTTCTCGTCGATTCCACTCCGTCGGACGGTTCGAAACCCGCCGTCGTTTTCGATGGCGAAAACTACCACGCCGCAGGGGATCCGTCTTCCCGCCCGGGCTTCTGTTACCGCCTCGGCGGCCCCACCTGTCTGGCGGGTGATGTGATCGGAGACTTTTCGTTTCACCGCGAACTCAAGGTCGGCGATACCCTGGTCTTCGATGACATGGCACACTACACGATGGTCAAGACGACCACCTTCAACGGTGTGAAACACCCGGCCATCGCGCTTCAGCACGAAAACGGGAAAGTAGAAATCCTGCGTGAATTCACGTATGAGGATTTCCGGGACCGCTTGTCCTGATCTGACGGGCGGTTTTCTGGCAAAGTGCCGTTGGACCCGGCAAAGACGGCGCCGGGGCGGATGCTTTCTGCCGAAACGAGGGATGGAGGCATGATTTGCTTCCTCATTGCAGTATATTTTCCCAGCATACCGTCACCACCATGATCGACCGCATCCTCGCCAAACGCATTGTTCCCGTCGTCGTCCTTGATTCCGTGGAATCCGCCGAACCGCTAGCCGAAGCCCTTTTGGCCGGCGGCCTCGACATCATGGAAATCACGTTCCGCACCGCCGCCGCCGAGGCCGCGATCGAACGCATCGCCACTCGATACCCGGAGATCCTTCTCGGTGCCGGCACCCTGCTCGAAAACGACCAAATCAAGCGCGCGAAGAACGCCGGTGCCGTCTTCGGCCTCGCACCCGGCTTCAACCCGGAAATCGTCGCGACCGCCAGGGAAATCGGCCTGCAGTTCTCCCCCGGCGTCATGACACCCAGCGAAGTCGAAGGTGCCTTGGCGCTCGGCTGCAAGCTGCTCAAGTTCTTTCCCGCCGAAGCTGCGGGTGGAGCGAACATGCTCAAATCCCTCGCCGGTCCCTACGCCCACACCGGCGTGAGATTCATCCCCACCGGCGGTGTTTCCTCCGCCAATCTCGCCGCTTATCTGAAACTCCCTGTCGTCGCCGCGATCGGCGGATCATGGATGGTGGACAAGGCGCTCGTCAACGAGGGCAAGTGGGCGGAGATCACCCGCATCACCAGGGAGGCGATCGAAGCCGCAGCTGCCTGCTAGAAAATCCCATAGCCAACGGGGAGATCCGGGCTAGGTTTTGCGCATGCAGGTTCTTGTCACCGGTGCCAACGGCTACATCGGACAGCGTCTGATCCGGGCTCTGCTTGATGCCGGTCATGAAATCACGGCGGTCGTGCGCGATCACCGGCGTTTTCCGGCGGACGAATATGGCGCTGAGGAAAGCCGGCTGCATGTGGTCGAGGCGGACTTTCTCGATGCCCGTTCGCTCGCGAACCTGCCATGGGAGGTGGATGCGGCCTATTACCTGATCCACTCGATGGGCTCCGGCCGCGGTTTTGTGGAGCGCGAGGAACGCTGTGCTCGCAATTTCTCGCAAGCGGCGGTCTCCTCGAAATGGAAACGCATCATCTATCTGGGTGGGCTCGCGGCGGACGACGGCCCGCTGTCGGAACATCTCGCCTCGCGTGTCACGGTGGAGCGGATCCTCGGTTCCTGCGGCGTGCCGTTTACCGCGCTCAGGGCATCCATCATCGTCGGCTCGGGCTCCGCTTCGTTTGAAATCATCCGCGATCTGGCGGAAAAACTGCCGGTGCTCGTCACGCCGCGCTGGGTGCACACCCGCTGCCAGCCGATCTCCATCCGCAACGTTCTGGAATACCTGATAGGGGTCGCGGAGCATCCGGAAACGGCCGGTTCTTCCTTCGACATCGGCGGCCCCGAGGTGATGAGCTATCTGGAGTTGATCAAGGGTTATTGCGAGGTCCGCGGATTGCGGCGCGTTTTTCTCCCCACCCGCTTGCTCAGCCCGCGGCTGTCGTCCGGCTGGCTGTGCCTTCTCACCTCCACCTCGTTTCCGCTCGCCCGCGCGCTGGTGGACTCGCTCACGCACGAAACCGTCTGCCATGACGCGAAGATCCGGGAAATCATTCCTCTGGAACTGCTGACCTACCGCGAGGCGGTCGAGCGGGCGCTGGCTCGCATCGCGCAAAACCATGTGCCCTCGAGTTGGATCGATTCGCTCGCCGCGGGGACGCTTCCGCCGCACCTCTTCGATGCCGTGAAAGTCCCCGAGCACGGAGTTTTTCACGATTCAAGGATCGTTCCGCTCGCTGCACCGCGCGAGGCGGTCATCGCTCGCGTCTGGTCGATTGGAGGGGCGAACGGCTGGCCGTCGATGAACTGGGCGTGGAAACTCCGTGGCATCGCGGACAAACTCACGGGCGGCATCGGCATCCGCCGCGGACGCCGCCACCCGACCGAACTGCGGCCGGGCGACGCGCTGGATTTCTGGCGGGTCCTGCTGGCCGACCACACGAAAGGACGCCTCATCCTCTACGCGGAAATGAAACTGCCGGGTGAGGCGTGGCTGGAGTTCGTGCTGGAGAATCTGCCGGACGGCACGCCCGCCTTGCGGCAGACCGCCACCTTCCGCCCGCAGGGTTTGTTGGGAAGAATGTATTGGCTGGCCGTCCTGCCGTTTCACTTCCTGTTGTTTCCCCGCATGGTCCGCCGTTTGGCGGCGGGCTGACGCATGGACATTCACGCCTACGGCCACGGCCGCCGCCGCGAGTAGGAAAACCGGAGGCGTCTCGGCAACCGGATCTCCCCCAAGGGGGGGCGGAATCAGGCCGCCGTTGTCAAAGGTCCGAGGAAATCCAGTTTTTCCTCCAACTGCATGGCCTCTGGGAGGGCATCATCGACATGCCGCCACCGCCAGCCCCGACCTTCGAAATCGGAACGATGGAGCCTTTGGAGCGCTGGATTCCCTAGCTCGCCGGAGCCCTTGGGCGAAGGCTGCATCCGGCATCTGCCGCAGCCTGCCGGTCCCAAGCCGAATGGCAGGCCTCGGAACTTCCTTTCTACGACGAGCGCATTCTCGTTCTCGCCGCCGATCCGCCCCGCCCGCAGAATTCCCGGACTTCTGACCTTTCTGCCAACTCCGCGCCTGCCTGACCGCCGAACGTTATTGACGTTGCGGAATAGGATTCCCATGGTGAAAGAAGGAACCTCCTCCTGATCGTAAAATTGCTTGGAACGGCTCCACCAAGGGAGCCATTCCGAATCCCGTTTCAGCTTTTCAGAATGTCTGCGTTTACCCCACCCCTTTTAGCCCACCCCTTCCTCCCCCGCAAACCCCTTCAACCCGGTCGGCAGGGCTCCTTCCGCCGAAGCCTGAAAAACCAATTTACTGGCAATCCTTCTCCTAAAGCGGCGTTGGCCGCCACGGCGATCGCATCGGTCGTCCTTGCCTCTCACACCGCTCGTGCAGACCTCCTCGTGGAGGAGCAGTTCCTCTACGATGCGGGAGCGAATATCCACAACCAGGACGGCGGCTCGGGCTTTGCCGGTCCTTGGGACTCGACCATCTCCCACGGAAAAATCTACGACATCCAGCCGACGGGTCTGTCCTTCTCGACCCTCCGCGTGGCCGGGAACTCGGTGTCGCGCTACGGCTCCGCGGGCCGGGCCCAGGCCCACCGGGAACTCACTGCGGCGGCACGGACGGCATTAACGGGAGACGGCACCACGGTTTGGTTCAGCGTGCTCTTCCAGGCGCCCTCCGACTATCGCTATGCGTCGTTCCTTTTCGGAACGGGGGCCTTCACGACCGGGGTTTTTCCGGTCCTTGCCGCCGCCGGGGGCGGCTTCGGGTTCACGCTGGTGGGCGCCGACGGGACCAGTGACGGAGGCGGCAAGATCAACGCCCTCGCCTTCGATGGCGCCACCGCGCCGACCGTCGTTACGAGCACCTTCAACCCGGGAACCGCGACCTCCCTGCTCCTTGGCAAGATCAATTGGAAGGCCAACGGCACGCCTGACGAGTTCTTCCTCTTCAACGTCACCGACCTGACCACCGAACCAGCGGAAGCCGCGGCGATCGCATCGATTACGAACTTGGATTTCGACCAGTCGGTGTTCGACACGGTGGCGATGTGGGACACCAACAACGCGATCACCGACGAAATCCGCTTTGCGACCACCTTCGCCGCGGCGATGGCGCCCCAACCGGACGCCGAC
>JBFEQB010000023.1:0-42628 GCA_041549835.1 Luteolibacter sp.
GACTACCCCCGCGCAAGTGCGGATTCGGCTTTGAAGTTCAATCATCTGGGACGGACTGATTTTCAAGGCCGAAGCGAAGTGCTTTCGGCATGCAACGACTAAGGCAGTTTCTGTGCCTGTTGTTTCACTGGCGATGCGCCTGCGTTTCGGGGAAATCGCGGGCCCAAGAGATCAACGGGCTGGGGAACTGGTCTTTTTTATCAGTTTGATGGCTTCTTCAGCGAACCTTTTGCCCATCTTGGTATAGCCGGGGTGATTGTAATGGAGGCTGTCATTGGCGCCGTTGAAATCGTCAGTATCCACCCATGCTCCGAGCGGATCCGCTTCCGCCACTTTGACCTGGGCTTCCCTGACCACAGGCCAGTCCGGGATCTCCTTTCCGTCCTTGATGCCGTGGTCACTGATGCGGCCGATGACGAAGGTGAGGTCCTTGCGTTGAAGGTCGGTTTTTAATTGTTCGATCAAGCGGGTGAAGCTCCTGGCATACACCGCGCCATGTCCTTCCTTGGCGTCACGCTCACCCTGCATCCAGACGAAGGTCACGGATACGATCTCCTGGCCCTCGATCGCGGGTTTCACCAGGCCCATCAGGCGCTCGTAGAGATCGCCGTAAGGTTGCTTGCCTCGTTTGACCGGTTTTTGCGGTGCCGGCTTCCAATCCTTCACCCAGCGGCGGATCGGGCAACCTGACTGGGCGTCCTTGACGACGATCACCTGCGCTTTGCCGAACTCATTTTCGACGGCCGGAGTGAACGAGGTTTCAGGTTTCAGGCCGACCATGTTGGATTGGCCTGACAGGATGAACAGATGTTTGCCCTGTTCCGCGTGGGCCGATGCAAACGTCAGCAGGAAGATCGTGGGGAAGATGTGGCGGAAGTTCATGACTACCCGCGGTCAGTAGCCCGTGGTTTTGGTGATTTCGAGCCGAATCGATCATTTTTTGAAGGCGGGAAACGGGGCTGGCGTGGAATGGCACGTGATGATGACCGTTTTCGAAGTGGTTTTCCTGCATGAACCCACGATTCGGGGGGCGGCGCTGGTCGTCTCCGTTTGGCCCCCACATGGCACGGTTGCGCGTGGATTACAATCGAACGCGGCACGGTGCTCTCGACGGCTCGCGACGGGGGTGGTATTCCATCCGCGTCCGCGCAGTAGCTCCGCCTCCAGTTGTGGGCGCCGCGGCGTGATCCAAGCCTGTTCATCTCATGTTCCGAATTCCATCCATTCTGTTCGCATTCGCGTTCCTTCCGGCCTTCGGCCAGACAGGTGGTCTGTTATCCGTGAGCCGTCCAGTCCTCAAGGCCCTGCCGCTCGGTGGAGATGAGGACGCCGTTTCACGCTCCGCCATGCGTGTCACCAGGCCAGCGACTCCCCTCGAAACCGTCACGCCATCCAGCCCGCTGGACGCGAAACCCACCGGAGACGACGCGGTGCGACTCCAGATTTTCCTCGATGAAGCGAACTTCGGGCCAGGGGTGATCGATGGGATTCCCGGCCGTTTCACCGAGCTTGCCGTGTATTCGTGGAACGAAGTGAATGGCCATCCGGTGGATGACTGGACGGCCGTAAACGCAGCCGCCCGCAAGGCGGTTCCGAACGCGTTGGCCGTCGCTGTGGTGCCGGAGATCGCCAGGGAATGGGTCGATCCCGAGCTTCCTGTCGAAAGAGCGCTTCAGGCGAAAAAGAAACGCATGAGTTACCGCAGTGTTTCCGAGTTCATGGCCGAGCGCTATCACAGCGATATCGAGTATCTCGTGCTGCTCAACGGCAGCCGCAAGATCAACCGCCTCAAGCCTTACGACTCGCTGATCGTGCCGAACGTCAAACCGTTTTTCATCGAGAAAATCACGGGTGCGAAGCATGAAACCGATTCCGCGCTGAGTCAGCGCCATGTGGTGGTGGATACGAAGATCAACCAGGTCCGCATCTTCGAAGCCGCTCCGGCGGCCTTGGTGGTCGCCGAACCGGGTGCCATCGGGGTCCAACCCGTCACTCGTGCCAACCGCGGACTCATCGCCTCGTTTCCAATCACTCCCGGCCAGCCGAAGTTCATCAAGTTCGGCGTCTGGGAGCTTCGCAACATGGTGGAACTCCCGTGGTGGCGCTACGACCAGCAGCTTCTTGACACCGGGGAGCGCAGCGACAACGCCCTCAACATCCCACCCGGTCCTAACAGTCCTGTCGGGATCATCTGGAACGGCACCAGCAAGTCCGGCATCGGCATGCACGGCACCTCCGATCCGGAAACCATCGGCCGCGCGCGCAGCGCCGGTTGCATCCGCCTCGCCAACTGGGACGCCATCCGCCTGCCCGGCCTGATCCGCCCCGGAGCGAGCGTGGAGATTCGTTAAAAAAGACGCCCATGAGCCCGCTCAAGAAATTCACCCTCCGTCTCGTCCTCTACGGCGCGGTGCTCGCTTATCTGGCGGGTGACCTTTTCCTCTTCCACGGCCCGCTCGGCAGGAAGCTCGAACGTGCCAATCCGGGCAGTCCCGCAGCCATCGCCGCCGCCAAGGCGGGCGGAGTTGTGGCGCGTGTCTTCAACCTCCAGATCACTCGCACCCAACTCGACCGCGCCGTCTGCGAACGCCTGTGGCTGGAGGGTAAATCGATCGATTCCCTAAGCCCGCAACTCCGGAAAATAGCCCGCTATGCAGCACTTGATGATTTAATCGATCACGAACTGCTGCGCATCAAGGCCAAGGCCAATGCCGCGGACCTTGCAGTGACCGCCGCCGAAATCGACGAACGCATGCAGCGCTTCACCACCCGCTTCGAATCGAAGGAGGCCATGATTTCCGCCATGCGGCCGCAAGGCATCACGAGCGAGCAGGATCTTCGAGACCGCCTCGCCGGCCGCATTCAACAAGAAAAATACGTGGAGCTCAAGATCGGGCCGGTCTCCGAAGTCACCGACGAGGAGGCGCGGAAATGGTTTGATGAAAACCAAGATAGCCTGGTGATTCCCGAGCGGGTCGAAGTCCGCCACATCTTCATCCCCACGCTCGATCACCCGCCGGAGGAGGCGCATGCGCGACTCGCCGCCGCCCTTGCGGAACTCTCCGTCGGCCACAAAGACTTCGCCGCCCTCGCCCGCGAACTCAGCGAGGACCCCGCCACGAAGGATCGCGGCGGCGCGCTCGGCTGGATGAGCCGTGACCGCCTGCCCGCGGATTTTTCCGCTTCGGTATTTTTGCTGCCGGTGAACCAACCCGCCCTCGTCCGCACCCGTCTCGGCTGGCACCTCGTCGAAGTCACCGCGCACAAACCCGCCGAGCCGCGCGGTTACGATCAGGCGAAACTCGAAATTATCGCCGCCCTTGAAGCCATCAGGCGCCGCCAGGCCGCTGCCGATTACCGCGCTGCCCTGCGACGCTTCGAGGCCGCCAAAATCGATGTCTATCACGACATGATGGAATACTGAAAGGAGACGGGGCGTCTCGCTCCGGTTCGCCCAAGCGAGGTCCCGGTCTTTGATTCTTTCCGGACTTTCCCGCTCCGCGCCTGCCGCCCCTGGCGATGTCCGGGCTTGCTCATTGTGAAATTCCAGTGCAGGTCACGTTCATGAAACCTTACGTGAAGCTCAGTGAGTCGAAGATGTCCGATGGCACGGTTTTCTCACTGCACAAACACGATGGGAAGTTCTACCTGAAATACAATGGCTTCGAGCTGATGAGCACGGCGCTGACTTTTTCCGAGGAACTCCTCGCGGACATCGGATGCGCGGAGCTGCTGGAGAGCAAGCCGTCGAGGCCCGGTCACCCGCGGGTTCTGATCGGCGGGCTCGGGCTGGGCTTCACGCTCAAACGGACGTTGGAGTTGGTCGGCCGGCCGGCGACGGTGGAGGTGGCGGAGTTGATGCCGCCCTTGATCGAGTGGAACCGAACTTTCCTGGTCGAGCACAACGGCCCTCTGCTGGAAGACCCGCGGACCAAAATCACCCAGGGTGATCTGTTTGATATCATCTCAGGCAAAGCCAAGGGGAGCTATGACGCGCTGCTGTTGGATATCGACAACACGCCGGACGACCTGATCACGTCCGGCAACGCGCGGCTCTATTCCGCGGGTTTCCTTGCGAAGGTCCGGGAGGTGGTGACGCCGAACGGCCGTATCGCCTACTGGCTCTCGGAGCCTGCCCCGAAATTCAAGAAGTGTCTGGTCAAGGCCGGCTTCCAAGTGGAAGAACACGCGGCCAAGCCGCATGAAAGATCGAAGCGGGCGAGGCATTGCATCTATGTCGCCAGGCGTCGCAACTGATTTCCACAGGGTGGAATTTTGCCGACAGGCCTGATTAAAACAAACAGGAGCGATAAGTCTCACGAGATCTATCAGAAAACGGCTCTTGCCCACTCGGCATCTCCCCCGCTTCCCCATGCCTCCCCAACCGAAGTCCGCACCGGTAGGGCTGGTCCCGACTAACAAGCATCCGGGTTGAATTGGAGCAATGGCCCTGCGGCCAAACGTGTTCCGGGAAATTCTTCGCCAAGGTTTGGCGGTGCCTCGGCGATTCGCCAGCGGGGAAGTGCTGGCGGTGGCGAGGCGTTTGCCGTCGTGGGGGAGGAGCACGGTGAAGCGGCTTCGCAGAGGCTGGGATGCTCCTTGAGCGCGCGCAGCATTCTGCAGTTTCACTTGCGCTTCCGGGGAGCGTTGGCGCAGCAGACTTGCTGGGTGCAGTTGATGGGCTATATGACCTGTGGCCTGCGGTGGAACTCCGGATTGTTTCCGTGCATAGTCGCGCTAAATTTAATCATGGCAAAGCGACTGTTCATCGCACTTGAGCTGCCGGAAGCCTGCCGCGAGCGCCTGGCCGGTCTGAGGACAAGCATCCGCGGTGTCCGCTGGCTGACGGCGGACCAGCTTCATCTCACGCTTGCTTTCCCGGGCGATGTCGCCGCGGAGCCGGAGCTGCGCCTGAGGGAACAGTTGGGGAAAGTTCGGGTTCCGCCGTTTCTCCTGCCGATCGAAGGAGTCGGGACGTTTGGCGGCTCCCGTCCTTCGATCATCTGGTCTGGCGTGAGCACGGGACACCCGCATCTTTTTGCCCTTCACAAGCGTGTCCACGACGCGCTGTTTGCCGCGCATTTCGAACCGGAACTCCGTTCATTTCATCCGCACGTCACTCTCGCCCGGCTCAAGGGGGTGTCGGCCCCCACGCTTCGGCCGTTTCTGAAAAAACACGAGTCCGACGAATTCGGTCTCGTTGAATTCACCAGCTTTGCCTTGGTTTCCAGCATGCCCGGGCCGGAAGGTTCCGCTTACTCGATCGAGGCGCGATACGAGCTCAAGTCTCAAGCCCGATCACCGACAAGGGGAGGAAAGTCCTAGACTGGATCACTCCTTGGACTTGGCCGTCTTTTTGGCGGCGGCTTTCTTGGCCGGGCGGGGCGGGAAGTCGAAGCCGAGCTTGCCTTCCTTGGGATCGAAGGTGAGGTAGGCGTCGAACTTGCGCTTGGTGCGGTTGGAGACGAAGCCCTTGATGACGTCGGTCTTGCCGATGGAGACGAGTTTGAGCACCTGGTCGATTGTGATCTCGTGCTGGAGGATGACCTTGCCGATGCGGATGCCGTTCGGGTCCTTCTTGGTGACGACTTCCGGAAGGTGATAGGCCTTGTCGCTCTGATAGATCTTCACGTGGCGGCCATCTGCGAGATCGACCTCGCCGATGAGTTGTTCTTCGGTGAGTTCGACGGCGTCGTTGTCATCATTGTCGAAGACGAAGTTGATCTTGAACTTGGCGTCGAGTTCGAGTGCGGCGTCGAAGGGTTTGTTGAACTTCGATTTGAAGCCGGTGAGCGGGCCGACGTGTTTGGTGGTGAAGAGTTGCTTGGCCTCGTCCTCGGTGAGCAGGCGGCCGGCGATGTGTTTCTTGGCCTTGAACTTGCACTCCGGTTCGCGGCACTCGTAGGTGGCGTCGGTTTGCTTGAGGCTGTCCGCACCGCACATCGGGCAGGGGACCTTGAGGTCGGGGAAGTTCTGGTTTTTCAGTTCGTCGGCACGGGCGCGGGCCTTGGAGACGATGTCGTTGGTGTAGGAGATGATCTCCTTCATGAAGGCGTCGCGCTTGAGCTGGCCTTGTTCCATCTGGCGGAGTTTGTATTCCCAGTCGCCGGTGAGCTTGGGCGAGTAGAGGCCCTCGATGTCCATCTCGCGGACGAGCTGGATGAGGCGCATGCCGCTACCGGTGACGTGGAGTTCGCGGCCGTCGCGGGCGAGGTATTTCTGTGAGATGAGGCCTTCGATGGTGGCGGCGCGGGTGGCGGGGGTGCCGAGTCCGCGCTCGGCCATGGCTTCGCGCAGGGCTTCGTCGTCGATGAGTTTGCCGGCGCCTTCCATGGCGGAGAGCAGGGTGGACTCGGTGAAACGCGCGGGCGGCTTGGTTTCCTCGTGGAGGACTTCGATGCCCTCGACGCTGGCGGTTTCACCGACGGTGACGGGGACGAGCTCGTCCTTGCCTGCGGCGACACCCGGGCGGCGGCCGTAGACTTCGAGCCAGCCGGGTTTGACGAGGATGCGGCCTTCGGTCTTGAAGGTATCGGTGACGGACGGGTGGGCGATGCGGGTCAGACGGGTGGTTTGTTCAAACTCGGCGACCGGATAAAAGACGGCGATGAAGCGCTTGACGATCATGTCATAGAGCTTCTGCTCAGCCTCGCTGAGTTTCACTACCTTGCCGGTGGGAATGATGGCAAAGTGATCCGAGACTTTTTTGTTATCAAAGACGCGGCGCAGTTTCGAGAGATGCGGGCCACCGTTTGGGGCTGACGCATCACCGCCTTGGAGCAGGGCCGCGGCGTATTGGGAAACCTGGAGGTCGCTGTTGGCGATGTCGCCCATCGTCTCGCGGACGTTGCCGGTATAGTCTTCCGGCAGGTAGCGGGAGTCCGTCCGCGGGTAGGTGATCATCTTGTGCTTTTCATAAAGCGCTTGGGCGATCTGGAGGGTGCCCTTGGCGGAAAACGGGGCTTCGCGCTGGAGGGTGGTGAGGTCGTAGAGTTGCGGGGCGATCTGGGTCTGGGCTTTCTTCTCCTCGGAAACCTCGCCGGTTTTGCCGTCGCAGCGATCCCTGATGGCATCAGCGGTGGACTGCTCCCAGATGCGCTCGGGTTTCGAGAGCGGGGCATCCGTCGTCTTTTTCCAGGCCTCATCGATCCATTTGCCCGGGTATTCACCGGCTTGCACGGCGAAGGTGGCGTGGACTTCGAAATAGGGCGTGGGCTTGAAGGCTTGGATCTCGGCCTCGCGCTGGGCGAGGATGGCGAGCGTGGGGGTCTGCACGCGGCCGGCGGCAGTGATGTTGAAGCCGCCGTGGCGGGAGTTGAAGCAGGTGAAGGCGCGGGTGGCGTTGAGGCCGACGAGCCAGTCGGACTCCGAGCGGCACTGGGCGGCGTCGGTGAGGTCCTTCATCTGCTCGCCACTGCGGAGGTGATCCCAAGCTTTGAGGATGGCGCTGTTGGTCATGGACTGCATCCAGAGCCGTTGCACGGGTTTCCGGATTTTGCCGATTTCCATGATGTAGTGGAAAATGAGTTCCCCCTCGCGGCCGGCGTCGCAGGCGTTGACGATGCGCTCGATGTCCTTGCGCCTGGCGAGTTTGAGGACTTGCTTGAGGCGGGTTTCGGAGGTCGGGATGGGATCGAGGTCGAAGTGTTCCGGGATGGCGGGGAGGACCTTGAAATTCCATGGGAGCTTCTTGCCGTTCGGTCCCATGGGCATGCGGAGCTCGACGAGGTGGCCGACGGCCGAGGTGATGACGGCGTTGTCGTTTTCGAAGTAAACATCACGGCCGGAGCCATGTTTTTCAAACTTGCCGAGCGGCTTGGCGAGCGCGCGGCTGAGGTCGGTCATGACGCTCGGTTTCTCTGCAATGATCAGTGTTTTCCCCATGGTGAAAGCTTCCCGTGTTGCGGGTGTGGCTTGAGGGACTAGGCTTGTGGAAACGGATTTGGCAAGCGGATTGGTGGAAAGGGTGGGATTTTGAGTAGTGTTGAACAAAAGACAGCCGCCCCCTGTGGAGCGGCTGTCAGCAACCGAACAAAGATGCGAAACTACCGCATCAGAAGAAGGTGCGGAACGCGAGCACGTAGGTCAGCGTGTCGAAATCACCGCCGGGGGTGTCCATGGTTTGATACTCGATGCCGCCCTGGATCTTGGCGTTGTGACCGCAGAGGTAGTAGTTCAAGCCACCATAGAGCGAGTGGTGCGAGTCACCACGGCCGCTGTTGACGTCGATGCCATTGTCAACGCGGGCGCGGCCATAGCGGCTGTTGACGCGAACGCCTTCGTCTTCCGACGAACCTTGATATTGATACTGGCCGACGAGTTGGAGTTTGTCCTCAACGAGCCAGTAGTATGGCATCACGACGACGCCCCAGAAGTTGCCGGTCCGGCTTTGTTTGTGACCGAGGTCGTCGCCGTTGTCGCCGCAGATGAAATCACCGATGATTCCCCACTGGTCGGCGTCATATTGGGCGTTGAGCGAGGTGGCCCATTCGTAGCCCATGATCGAGTCCTCGCCGGCGTTGACGTCCGCATTGTTGTATACGAAGTCCGCGCCGAGGGTGAGTTGGTCGTTCACCTTGTAGCCGGCGTTGAGGTAGTAAATCACGCCGTCCTGCCAGCCGTTGAACGCCTCGTTGTCCTCTCCATCGACGGTGGAGCTGTAAACGGCGCCGCCGAAACTCCAGTCGCCCTTGGCGGCGTTCACGGTCAAACCGGTCGGGCGGTAGCTGCCATACACCTTGTTGGAGATGGCGGAGCGCTCGACGGTGTAGAGCTTGGTGGAGGAAGCGTGGGCCTCATGGCTGAGGAGAAACTTATGGCGGCCGTAGGCGAGTTTGAGCTCGTCGAACGGGTTGCTGTCGCCGAGCGCCTTGCCGAGATCGAAAGAGATGTAGGCTTCGTCGATGTCGGAGTAGCCCCAGTCGAGGTCGCTGGGTGAGGCGCCGTTGCGGCCGTCGTCCACAAGGTTTACCTGATATTTGGCACCAAAATACTGGAGGAACTTGGCCTTCGCCCCGAGTCGGACGCGGCGGTATTCGTCGTAGCTCTGATTGAAATCGCGACCATTGATGTCGCTGCCGTCCACATGGGCGGTCTGGTATTGGAAGCGGCCCTCGAGCTGGAATTCCTGGATGAAGGGGTTTTTCTTGTTCTTATAGAGGATGCCGGGCTTGTTTTGCAGCCAGATGCACCAGTCGCCCGAATTGGAGGGTGCGGGTTCGGGCGCGATGATTGGGGCTTCTGAGCCGGCGGATGCCGGGATTTGGAGACCAAGGGCGAGGCCCAGGGCGATCTTCAGTGTGTTTGCGTTTTGCATGGTCGGTAGTGGGTGTGTGCTGAGCACGGCGAATGGATAGGGGAGTGAGCGGTCACTCTTGAAGGCGTATTTTGTGACAATCATGTCACAATTCATTCTTTGCCGTATTGGAACGAATTCGGGTTATTGCGGGGCGTCTGCCGGACACGATTCCGGCGAAAATCAACCACCACCATTATGAAAACGACAGTCATTTGTCTCGCCAGTGCCGTGTTTGCGGCGCTTCCCACCCTCGCTGGAGAATCCCACCTGGACCCGGCGCTGCCGGAATACAAGGCGGTCAGCGGAGTTTCCGGAAACCTCAATTCGATCGGTTCCGACACCCTCAACAACCTGATGACGCTGTGGGCGGAAAGCTTCAAGAAGGCGTATCCGAACGTGAACGTCCAGATCGAGGGCAAGGGCTCTTCGACCGCGCCGCCAGCCTTGATCGAGGCCACCTCGCAGCTCGGCCCGATGAGCCGGGAGATGAAGGCCGAGGAAATCGACGCCTTCGAGAAAAAGTTCGGCTACAAGCCGACTCCGGTGAAGGTCGCGATCGACGCGCTCGCTGTGTTCGCCCACAAGGACAACCCGCTCAAGGGACTCACCTTCCAGCAGGTGGACGCGATTTTCTCAAAGACCCGCAAGCGTGGTGGCACCGACATCAGCGACTGGGGCCAACTCGGTCTTGATGCCTGGAAAGGCCGCCCGATTTCACTTTTCGGCCGGAATTCCGCTTCCGGCACCTACGGATTCTTCCAGGAGCACGCGCTCGCCAAGGGTGACTACAAGGCGACCGTGAAGGAACAACCCGGATCGTCCGCAGTGGTTCAGGGCGTCGGCGCGGATCCCTATGCGCTCGGTTATTCCGGCATCGGCTACAAGACTTCCGGCGTGCGTGCGGTGCCGATCGCAGGGGACGACGGTCAGTTTTACGAAGCCTCCTACGACAACTCGTTGAGTGGTGACTATCCGATGGCGCGTTTCCTCGTGGTGTATGTGAACAAGAAGCCCGGACAGGCGTTGGACAAGCTGACGCTTGAGTTCCTCAAGTTCGTGCTCTCCAAGGAAGGTCAGGCGATTGTTGAAAAAGACGGCTATTTTCCCGTGCCGGCCGAAGTGGCGGAGGAGGTGGTGGGATCTTTGACGAAATAGTCAGCGGCGGAATGACGCGGTCCGAGAGGTGAAGCTTGCCATGCCCCCGCGGTGTGGTTCTAGCTTCGCGCGGGCCGCTTCTTTTGTAAGCGGTTTCGACTTTCCTTCTCATGCCGGAAAACCCCCAACTCCCCGATCCGAGACGCTTCGAAGTGTCTCGCGCGACCCTGTGGTTCGACCGCTTCATGGGCTGGCTGATCCGGCTTGGCGGGGTGGCGGTGATTCTATCGGTGTTCGGAATTTTCTATTTTGTGGTCAAGGAGGTGGTGCCGCTGTTCCGCTCGGCGGATGTGGCGGAGGCGGGAGAAGTGGCTGCCGGAACGGCCCCGGCGGTGTTGGGGGTGGATGAGTGGGGCGAAATGCCGTTTTTCTATGATGGCGGAAACAAGGTGGCGTTCGTCGATGTGGCGGACGGTTCCAGACGGGATGTTGAGATTCCCGGATTGGAGGGGTTGAAAGTCACGGCGCAGGCCTTTGATGTGGCACACCACCGGGTGGCGCTTGGGCTTGAGGACGGGCGCGTGGGATCGTTTCTCGTCCATTATAAGCGGAATTTCGAAGCAGACGGAAAATCCACCATCGAGCCTTCGGTCACGTCCGAGCCGTGGTTTTCCCTGGAGCACGGAGCAGGCCCGGTGACGGCGGTGAGTTACGGTGATTCCGGCAGTGTCCGGGTGATCGCGGCGAAGCGGGGGGAGGGGGCAGCGGCCACCGTTTCCATCCTGCGCCTCGGGATGAAGCGCGGATTGATCGGCAAGGGAAAGCTCAAGTTGCTGGGGGAAACCGAGGTCACGGCCGGTCTGGAGGCGGATCCGGTTCTGCTGCGGGCGTCCCAGAACGGCGCGATGGTGCTCGTCGCCTGTGCCAACGGTGGCGTGGATTATTTCATGGCCGATGCTTCGGGCGTGTCGAAACGCCAGACCTTTGCGCCTTTCGGTGCCGCGCCACCGCAGCAGATGGATTTTCTCTTCGGCGGGGTGTCCGTGGTGCTCACGGCGGGCAACGGGCGGCAGGAGCAGTGGAGTTTGTTCCGTGCGGACGAGAGCGGCGAGCGGATGTTTGGAAAGACCCAGGAGTTTCCGAAGCTGCCGGAAGGCAAGGTGATTTTCGCTCCCAGCCAGCGGAACCGGACGTTCCTGACCGGCGCGGGGCGCGATCTTTCGATCCGCCACAGCACGTCGGGTGCGGTCCGCTGGGAGGGCGAGGCGGAGTTCGATCCGGTCTCGGCGGTGCTTGATGCGAAGGGTGAGCATTTCCTTGTCGCCGCAGCGGATGGCACGGCGCGGCGATACTCGATTGAAGACCCGCACCCGGAGGCGGGATGGCGCGCGTTTTTCGGCAAGGTTTGGTATGAGGGCGGATCGGGGCCGGTTTATCAATGGCAGTCCAATGGTGGTTCGGACGATTTCGAGCCAAAGCTGTCGTTGATCCCGCTGATTTTCGGCTCGCTCAAGGGCACGGCCTACGCGCTGTTGTTTTCGATCCCGATCGCGCTGTTGGCGGCGGTGTTTTCGGCGGCCTTCCTTCCCTTGAGCGTGAAGCGGGTGGTCAAGCCGGTGATGGAAATCATGTCCTCGCTGCCCTCGGTGGTGCTGGGATTTCTCGCCGGGCTGTGGCTCGCCCCGATTCTGGAAACCCGTGTGCCTTCGGTTGTTGTCATGGCTGCGGTGGTGCCGTTCGCCGCGGTGTTGCTGGGCTACGTCTGGTGTCGGCTGCCGATCGGCTTCCGAAACCGCTTCGGTGGTGGCAGTGAGTGGATGATCGTGTTGCCATTCCTTGCGCTGGCGGGTTGGCTGGGATGGACACTCGGGCCGTTGCTGGAATCCTGGTTCTTCGTATACAAGGACCCGTCGACGGGGCGTGAAATCGCGGATTTCCGCCTCTGGTGGCCGCAGGTGACAGGGACCTCCTTCGAGCAGCGGAACTCGATGGTGCTCGGATTCATCATGGGCTTCGCGGTGATTCCGGTGATTTTCACCATCGCCGAGGACGCGCTCTCCAATGTTCCGAAATCTCTGACCGCCGCCGCCGCCGCGCTCGGTGCGAACCGCTGGCAGGTCGTCCGCACCGTGATGCTGCCAGTCGCCTCATCCGGGATTTTCTCCGCGCTGATGATCGGCTTCGGCCGCGCCGTCGGCGAAACGATGATCATGGTGATGGCCACCGGGAACACCCCGGTCACCGAGTGGAATCTTTTCAACGGCATGCGCACGCTTTCCGCGAACATCGCCGTGGAGCTGCCTGAAGCGCCCGTTGGGTCCACCCACTATCGCACGCTGTTTCTCGGCGCGATCGTGCTTTTCGCCATGACTTTTGTCATGAATACCTTCGCCGAGGTGCTGCGCCAGCGCCTGCGGGAACGCAACCGAATCGTCTGACCCATGCAGTCCGGAGACATGAAACCATCCACTCCGTTCGCAAGCACGGGCCGCTCCCGCAAGGGCGAACCCTGGGTCTGGCTGACCGCCGCCGGACTCACGCTGGGCGTGACGATGGCGCTGGGCTTGTTCCTGCTCATCCTCGTCAAGGGGACATCCTCTTTTTGGCCGCGCCGCATCGATTTGATGGAGGTTTCCAAGGACGGAAACGTGGAAATAGTCGCCGGTTATCTGACGCAGGAAACCGAGCGCCGCGAGCTGGACGGCACCCTGCACGAGGAGATCCAGGTGTTTCGCGGCAACAAGGATCTGAATGGCGAGGCCTTCAAATACATCGACCGTTCGAGCATTCTCAAGACCTCCCGCCCGGAATCCCTGTTGCTCGTCGAGCGTTTGGAATTCGGTCCGGCCATCGTCTATCCGGTGGCGCTGGAGACTCCGTCCGGCCGGATCGATGCCGCGGACTCCGGCTTCGAGCCCGCGTTGAAAAACGTCCTTCATCAAGGGACCGAGGCCCGCAAAAGCCTGTTAGTCATCGAGCGCCGGCAAATCGGCGCGATCAGCCGTGAACTCGAATCACTGGCCAGCGCGGAAAAGGCGGGTGCCGTGACGCCGGAAGTCGCGGCACAACGTCGTGCGGAGTTGCAACAGGATTTCGACAAGCTGCAGGCCCGGGCGGCGGAAATCCGTGCCGGCCTCGCGGAGATGAAGTTTCTTGGTGAAACCGCCGACGGCCGCGAGGTGAGCTACCCCACGGGCAACCTGCTAGGGGTTTTCGCATCCAACCGGGCGGGTTTTTTCGCTCGTGTCGGAGAAACCCTCCATCGCGGTTGGAAGTTCCTCAAGGACGATCCCCGCGAGGCCAACACCGAGGGTGGCGTTTTTCCGGCAATCTTCGGCACAGTGGTCATGACGCTGGCGATGAGCTTGTTCGTGACGCCCTTCGGCGTGATCGCCGCGATCTATCTGCGCGAGTATGCCAGACAGGGGCTTTTCGTGCGCATTGTCAGGATCTGCGTGAACAATCTCGCCGGGGTGCCCTCGATCGTCTTCGGCGTTTTCGGTCTCGCGTTCTTCGTCTATTACGTCGGTGGCACCATCGACCGCTGGTGGTTTGCGGATCGGCTTCCCACCCCCACCTACGGCACACCGGGCATTTTGTGGGCGTCACTTACCTTGGCGCTGCTCACCTTGCCGGTCGTCATCGTCGCCACCGAGGAGGCGCTTTCCGCCGTGCCGCGCGGTGTGCGTGAGGCGGCGCTCGCCTGCGGGGCCTCCAAGTGGCAGGCCATCCAGCGCGTCGTGCTGCCCGCCTCGCTGCCCGGTATTCTAACCGGCGTGATCCTTTCGATGGCCCGCGGTGCCGGCGAGGTGGCTCCGCTGATGCTGGTGGGCGTGGTGAAACTCGCGCCCTCGCTGCCGATCGACACCATCGCACCCTATCTCCACCCCGAGCGGAAGTTCATGCATCTGGGTTTCCACATCTACGACCTCGGTTTCCAGTCGCCGGACGCGGAGGCCGCCAAGCCGATCGTTTACGCGACGGCGCTGCTGCTGATCTTAGTGGTCGTTACCCTCAACCTCGCCGCCATCCTGATCCGCAACCGCCTGAAGAAACGCTTCGCGGTCAGCAGCTTCTAACATGACCACCGCCACCTCCAGCTCCCGTCCCGATTTCATCCAAGTGGAGAACTTCAGTTTCCACTATGGCGCGAAGCAGGCGATTTTCGGCATCGATATGGCCATTCCGGAGCGTCAGGTCACGGCGATGATCGGCCCGTCCGGCTGTGGGAAATCCACCCTGCTGCGCAACCTCAACCGGATGAACGATCTCATCGACGGGGTCCGTCACGAGGGTGACATCCGCATTGACGGCACCAGCCTTTACGATCCCTCGGTGGAGGTGATTTCACTGCGCAAGCGCGTCGGCATGGTGTTTCAGAAATACAACCCCTTCGCGAAGTCGATCTACGAAAACGTGGTTTTCAGCCTGCGTGTGGCCGGGCGCTCGAAGAAATCCCAGCTGGATGAAACCGTCGAGCGTGCGCTTAAGTCGGCCGCGCTTTGGGACGAGGTGAAGGACCGTCTGCACGATTCCGCGTTCGGTCTCTCCGGCGGGCAGCAACAACGGCTTTGCATCGCCCGCGCCATCGCCAATCAACCGGAAATCCTGCTGATGGACGAGCCTTGCGCCGCGCTCGACCCACTCGCCACGCTCAAGATCGAGGAGCTCATCACCGAACTGAAAAAGCAATATACCATCGTCATCGTCACCCACAACATGGAGCAGGCGAGCCGTTGCTCGGACCGCACCGCGTTCCTCTACATGGGCAGGCTCATCGAGTATGGCGAAACCGTTCGCGTTTTCGAAAACCCCTCCGAGAAGGAAACGGAAGCCTACATCACCGGACGTTTCAGCTGATATGCCAACATCGCCCACCAGTCCGCCGCCGCAACCCGCCATTGAAGTCCGTGACATGGATTTCAGTTATGGCAAATCCGTGGCCTTGAAGGACATCAACCTTACGGTTTTCCGCAATGAGATCACCGCCTTCATTGGTCCGTCCGGCTGTGGGAAATCCACCTTACTGCGGTGTTTTAACCGGATGAACGACCTGATTCCGGGCGCGAAAGTCTCGAAGGGCGGCATCTGGATCGATGGCATTGAAATCCACAGCCCGGAAGTGGACGGTGTCGAGTTGCGCCGCAAGGCCGGGATGGTGTTCCAGAAGTCCAACCCGTTTCCGCGCAGCATTTATGAAAACGTGGCTTACGGTCCGCGCATCCTCGGCGAGAAACGGAAATCCGTGCTCGATGGGGTCGTCGAGAAATCCCTGCGCGGTGCCGCCTTGTGGGATGAAGTGAAGGACCGTCTCAACGAGAGCGCCTACGGGCTTTCCGGCGGTCAGCAGCAACGACTGTGCATCGCCCGCACCACCGCGGTGAACCCCGAGATCATCCTGATGGACGAGCCCTGCTCGGCGCTCGATCCCATCGCTTCGGCGCGTGTCGAAGAATTGATCCTCCAGCTCAAGGAGGAGTTCACCATCGTCATCGTCACCCATAACATGCAGCAGGCGACGCGGGTTTCGGACCGGACGGCGTTCTTCTATCTCGGAGAGCTTGAGGAATACGATTTCACGGATAAAATCTTCACCAACCCCTCCAAGAAGCGCACCGAGGAATACATCACCGGCCGCTTCGGTTGACACCCTTCGATTTCCCTTTTCCTTAACAAGTCCAGCCTCCTCCACCAGTTATGCACGGTTCCCACATACTTCAGGATTTCGATCACGCCATTTCCACGCTCCGCGGTGAAGTGTTGTCCATGGCTGGCAAGGCCCGCCACAATCTCGAGCGGGCCGTACAGGCCTTGTTGGACCGCAATTTGGAGCTTGCCAACGCGGTGATCGCGGATGACGACGAAGTGGACGAGCTCGAACGCCACATCGACAAACTCGGCATGGAAATCCTCGTCCGTTTCCACCCGATGGCCACCGACCTCCGGATGGTGGTTTCCTCGATGAAGATCTCGATGAATCTCGAGCGCATCTCCGACCACGCCACCAGCATCGCCAAGCGCGCCCGAAAAATGAGTGCCAGCCAGGAACTGCAGGACAGCACCCTGATCGAGCCTCTTTACACCATGGCCGACCATCTTTTGCGCGACGCCATCTCCGCCTACAGTGAACACGATGCGGCGCTGGGGGCCGGGCTTCACGTCCGCGACAAGGAGCTCGACCGCTTGTATAAGAAAACCTCCGCGACCTTCGGAACCCGCATCGAGCAGGAGCTTGGCCGTAGTCAGGACTACCTCCACCTGGTTCTGGTGACCCGCTCGCTCGAGCGGGTGGGGGACCTTGCGGTGAACATCGGCGAGGACGCCGTGTTTCTGGAGGCTGCGCGCGATCTCCGTCACGAGAGTGACCGTGCGCTGGATTGAGCGGGGCCAGCGGTGCATAAAGGCAGGGCAACCAAGGTTGGGGAACAAAGATACCGGAAACAGATCAATTGAACCGCAGATGAACGCTGATTCGGAAGAATTCACAACGTTCTCACCTATGGTTCGGAGACGATTCGACCTGAGTGCCATTGTTTCGCCCATTATTTGGATCCTTTCTCTCTTCGATCTGCGTGAATCGGTGTCCATCTGCGGTTCATTTTCCCTAGCTTGATCGCCCTGTGCATAAAGGTGGATTTATGGAGTTGCCCTATTGGTCGGGCGTGCTAGCGTCCGCCGCCATATGAAAAAAACGTGGTTTTGGGTCGTCGCGATTTCCATGATGGCGATCTCCGTTCAAGCGGCAGAGAAGAGGGTTTGGATGTCCCGCAAGGGCGGAACCCTCGAAGCCAAACTGGGCGGCGTGCAAGGGGATTTCGTGACGCTCATCAACAGCGAATCCAAGGAGATCAAACTCAAAGTCGAGGATCTAAGTCTGGCTGACCGCCAGCACCTCGTGGAGTTTGGTGCGGCGGATCCATCGATCATCACCAGTGGCAAGCCCGGCTTGGTGGAGAAGGATGTCCGGATCGACTCCTCCACTTTCAAGCGCCTCGACGAACCGCTGACATTTCCCGGCTTCGATCCTGATGACGACTTCGATTTGTTCGAAACCCCCCATTTCGTCGTGGGAACCGCGGGGGGTGTCCGGCCGCAAGCCGTCGCCGAGACAGCCGAGCGCCTGTGGCACGGCATGGCCTTCCAGCACATGAATTTCCGCAAGGACTGGGGGGACAAACGCATGCTTGTGCTGCTTGTGGAGGATCGGGACATCTACGCCGCCCTAGGTAAGTGGGTGGTCGGATATCTTTCGGGGCTCAGAGACCACGATGCCGCCATGCAGTATGAGAGCACATGGAGCCAGTCAGGCTCCGTCCTGATTCCGTTGCCGGACGAGATGGTGGCGAAATACGATCTGTCGCCAGCCGCGCAGGTCATCAACGTGAAGGAACCGAAAAAGTTCCGCAAGAATCTCAGCCCGTTTCCCACCCATGTGATCGCCAAGCGCCTGCTCAGAAAGCAGATGGGCGGTGTGTCCTCCTTCGGGGCGGAAGGGTATTTCGCCATCACCACCGGTCACGCGTATTTCAAGGAGATCAGCCTCGCCGGGAAATCCGAAACCAGTCTGCTCTCGGTGGAAGGCAGCCAGAAGGACGAGATCAGTTCGAAGCGCGGATTTGAGGATGGCACGTCATGGGCACGCACCCTGCGGTCGCTCGTGCGCTCCGGAAAAGTGGGTGTGAAACTCGAAGAAATGCTCAAATGGAAGCCGGAGAGCCTGACCCCGGAGCGCCTCGTGCTCATCTATTCGTTCGCCCATTACATGGAGTGTGATTCGAGGCGCCTCGCCGCGTTTGCGAAAATGATCCGCCGGATTGAGTTGTCCAATCAGGTGCCGCCGCCGGAGGAGATCGCCACCATCTTCGGATTCAAGAGCGTCCAAGAGTTCGACGAGGACTGGGAGAAGTTCATCAAGGAAGGGGATTTTAAGTGAGATCCCCGCAACCATTCACGATTATGCGCATTTTCGCCCTTTCGCTCGTTTTCGCTGCCGGAGTCTTCGCACAAAGCGATGTTTCGGAGGAATACCGTGATTTCAAAGGCTCGAACGGCAAAATTATTCAGGCGGTGCTGCTCGACAAGACGGACGCCGAGGCTCTGCTTCTCCTGCGCAACGGCAAGCGCGCGAACGTGCCTTTCGACAGCCTCTCCGAGGAGGATCAGACCTACGTCAAGGCATGGAACAAGGACAAGGCGGTGTTCGTCCGGAAATGCCGCGGCCTCACGATCCGCCAGTGCCTTGAACTCCGGGGCTACGAATCGTTTCCCTTCCGGCTTGAAAACAACTCGATCTTCATCGACGGCAAGATCAACGGCAAACCCGCGCGCCTGCTCGTCGATACGGGAGCAGGCACCAGCCTGCTGCACTTGCCGTATGCCAAGGCGGTGGGTCTTGATGTCGGCCCGATGGATGAAAAGATCTATGGGGTTTCCGGCGAGGCTCCCGCCGGATGGGCTCCGGTGCCGACCATTCAGCTTGGTGAGGCGATCTTCAAAGACCGGCGCATCCTCGCGTCCGATCTTCTCAAGGATAAGCCTCCGGGCACGAAATCCCGCGAGGATGCCATTCTGGGCGCGGAATTCATGAACAAGCTGGATGCCGTGATTTCTTATCCGGACCGCCGGATTTTCCTGCGCCCCGATCGCTCGGATCAGAATGAATCCGGCGTGTCGGATGGCGCGGAGTCGCTCGATTTCCGCATTTTCAAAACCAAGGAGGGCCGGGTCCTCCGCGGAAATGTGGTTTCCAAAACCCCGACCGTGGCGACGTTCAAACTCGTCGGTGGCAAGACCCTGCAAATGCCCATCAGGAACTTTTCCACCGAGGACGAGGTCTACTTGAACGCCTGGAGCGAGGAGGGCGACCTGTTTCTCAGGCACTGCCAGAGCCTCACCATCAACGAGCTTCTGCTTCTTCGCCAATACCAGTCCTTCCAATTCGAGCGGCGTGGCACCCACATCTTCGTGGATGGCACGCTCAACGGCAATGATGTCACCTACATGATCGACACCGGCGCGGACAGTAGTCTGCTTGAAATCGCGGCCGCCAAGGAGTTTGGTTGCGAAGTCGGCCCGATGGATCAAGAGGTCTGGGGCATCGGCGGCAAGTCGCCGGCGGCGGTCGCGGTCATCGCGAAACTCACCATGGGAGACGCCGTGCTCACCAACCGCAAGGTGCTTGCCACCGACATGACCCGTGACGACAGGACCCACAAGGAGATGGGTTACGTCGGGCTTTTCGGTGCCGATTTCATGCGCGAACTCGACGCCGTGATCACCTACACCGAGAACCGGATTTTCCTGATCCAGCGCTGATTGCGCGCTCCTTGGTGACAGGGAGCGTCAGACTTCGGCATTGTTGTCCAAAACAGCGCTTTTCAGACCGGGTGAGGATTGAAATCGCGTGGTTTTCAGCAGGGTTTTCAGGATTGCGGCCTCGTGGTCCTGCGACCAACCCCTGATTGTCGCGATGCCGTCCAACACGGCCTGAGCCAAGGTGTCTGGCGGTGGTTTGGGCGGCGGCGGGATTGGAGCCGTTTGTGCAGGAGCATGGCGCGTGGGTTTCCACCCCATGAAAAATCCACGCGATGGATTTGCTGAACGTGGGTGCAGGTGTGGGAAATGCCGTGATCTGGAGGTCGTTTCCGCCTCCTGATGCGGTCATGTCAGCGGCTAGGATCCCTTGTTTTCAAGGGATTTCCGGAATTCTTCTTTTCATCGAGATTTTTTTTGACAGAGTGGCCGGCTTTGTTAACGTCCGCCCGCTCTTCCCCACAGCAAGTCAGGGGTGCCGCGCCTAGTCTCCGTGTTACGGGACCGGTCGCGGTGTTTTTGTCGAGTCAAAGGAAAAGCATCATCTGACATCGCTCGCGTAGCTCAGGGGTAGAGCGCATCCTTGGTAAGGATGAGGTCGGGGGTTCAATTCCCCCCGCGAGCTCCAGGGCGATCACGATAAATCTCAACCGTCTCAAAGAGAACAACAACCACCATGGCTAAAGAAGCATTCCAGCGCAACAAACCGCACGTTAACATTGGCACCATCGGCCACGTTGACCACGGCAAAACCACCCTCACCGCAGCAATCACCAACACACTTGCTGAAAAGGGCCTTTCCGAAAAGAAAAGCTACGCGGACATCGACGCGGCTCCCGAAGAACGTGAGCGCGGTATTACGATCAATACCGCTCACGTGGAGTATGAAACCGCCAGCCGTCACTACGCGCACGTCGACTGCCCCGGTCACGCCGACTACGTGAAAAACATGATCACCGGTGCCGCCCAGATGGATGGCGCCATTCTGGTGGTTTCCGCCGCCGACGGCCCGATGCCCCAGACCCGCGAGCACATCCTGCTTGCACGTCAGGTCGGTGTGCCGGCCCTCGTCGTGTTCATGAACAAGGTGGATCTTGTGGATGACGCCGAACTCCTCGAACTCGTTGAGATGGAGGTCCGCGACCTCCTTTCCTCCTACGAATTCCCCGGCGACGAAATCCCGATCGTGATGGGTTCCGCCAAGGCCGCTCTCGAAGGAGACGCCGAGCAAATGGACAACATCATTAAGCTCATGGACGCCGTGGATTCCTACATCCCCGAGCCCGAGCGCCCGGTTGACAAGACTTTCCTCATGCCGATCGAAGACGTGTTCTCGATCGAAGGTCGTGGAACCGTCTGCACCGGCCGTGTCGAACGCGGCATCATCCACAAGATGGAAGAAGTCGAAATCGTCGGCATCCGCGATACCCAGAAGACTACTGTAACGGACATCGAAATGTTCCGCAAGCTGCTCGACGAAGGTCGTGCGGGTGACAACGTCGGCCTTCTCGTCCGTGGTCTCAAGAAGACCGATGTCGAGCGCGGCCAAGTCATCGCCAAGCCCGGCACCGTCAAGGGTCACAAAAACTTCAAGTCCGAGATCTACGTTCTTTCCAAGGATGAGGGTGGTCGCCACACCCCATTCTTCTCGAACTATCGTCCGCAGTTCTACTTCCGCACCACCGACGTGACCGGCAGCATCAAGCTTCCGGAAGGCGTTGAAATGGTCATGCCCGGTGACAACATCGGTCTTGAAGTCGAGCTGATCACCCCGATCGCCATGGAGCCGACCATGCGCTTCGCGATCCGCGAAGGTGGCCGCACCGTGGGTGCCGGTCGTGTCGGTGAAATCCTCGACTAAACCATTCAAACCAAGGCGTTCGGGTCCGGCCGCAAAGCCGGAATCGAACGCTTGACTCTGGGGCACTCCGCTCATACGGGGTGCCCTTCAGTCGCCTCAACACGGAAGTAGCTCAATTGGTAGAGTAGCGGTCTCCAAAACCGTTGGTTGTGGGTTCGAGTCCCACCTTCCGTGCCACTTCCCAAATTCGTTCCAAAGTCACAGCACAATATGTTTTCAAAAATCTCCGGTTTTCTGGGTGAGGTCAAAGGTGAGCTTCGCAAAGCGAGTTGGCCTTGGGAATCCGACCCGAAAATCAAGGGTTTGAAGAAATACAAGGAACTGGTTGACTCGACCGTCGTGGTTTTGATTGCGATGATCCTGCTCGCCGGATTCGTGCAATTCTGGGACTTCTTCCACGTCTTGATCGTGGGATTCTTCACCAATCTCGGCCGCTGATCCGCATCAGTAAACGCCCAACCCATCTCCGACCGACCCGTCATGTCAGAAATCAAGTCATTCCGCGACCAGTGGTACGTTGTCCAAGTTCTCTCCGGACAAGAAGGGAAAGTGCGTGACCGGATCGCGCGCAACGCGGAAGCCGAAGGCATGACCGAATACATCCGTGAGGTGCTCGTGCCGACCGAAATGGTCTCCGAGATCCGCCGCGGGAAAAAGACCGAGACCAAGAAGAAATTCTTCCCCGGCTACATCATCGTCAACATGTACCTCAATACCGAGGACAACCAGCTCGTCGAGAAGACCTGGTTTTTCATCAAGGAAATGGACGGTGTGATCGGCTTCGCGGGAACCAAGGACCGCCCCGCGCCGATGCGTCAGCGTGAGGTGGATGCCATGCTTTCCCAGATCAAGGAGCGTGAGGAAAGCGTCCGTCCGGCTATCAGTTTCGAGGTCGGTGATACGGTCAAGGTCGCCGACGGTCCGTTCCAGAGCCAGAACGGCATCGTCGAGGAAATCGACCCCGAACGCGGCAAGCTCCGGGTTTCCGTCACCATCTTCGGACGCAGCACACCGGTCGAACTCGAATACTGGCAGGTCGAACGTGCCTGAAAAACATTTCCCTATTTCAGCTTTTCAGCCCCTCAGGTTTACCCTACCACCCCTCTCCCGAACGTAACAAAGCATTCATCATGGCCAAGGAAGTCGTCAAAATCATCAAGCTCCAGATCAACGCCGGAGCCGCCAACCCGTCACCACCCGTCGGCCCTGCCCTCGGTCAGGCTGGCGTTAACATCATGGGGTTCTGCAAGGAATTCAATGCCGCCACCCAAAGCCAGGCTGGAGACGTGCTGCCGGTCGTGATCTCGGTTTACAAGGACAAGTCCTTCTCCTTCGTGACTAAGAAGCCCCCCGCGGGCAACCTCCTCAAGAAAGCCGCGGGCCTTGCCTCCGGCTCCAAGGAGCCGAACAAGATCAAGGTCGGCAAGATCACCAAGGCGCAATTGATGGACGTCGTTAAAATCAAGATGCCGGACTTCAACACCAAGGACCCGGAAGCGGCCTGCCGCATTCTCGCTGGCACCGCCCGTCAAATGGGCCTCGAAATCGAAGGCATGTAATCATTCTCAGCCGGGAACTCCTCCGGAGTATCTGGCACCCCGCAGGAGGGAACCGCAACCCGCGGTTTCCGAACGAACTGCCACCCCACACCACCATGTCCAAACACCGCAGCAAACGCTACCAAAAGGCAGCCGCTCTCGTCCAACCTGGCAAGAGCTACTCCCTGAACGACGCCATCAGCACCGTGAAGCAACTTCCGGCGCCCAAATTCACTCCCACCGTCACCCTTTCGTTCCACCTCGGCGTGGATCCCCGCAAGAGCGATCAAATGGTCCGGGGTTCCGTCTCGCTGCCCCACGGCACCGGCAAGAACGTCCGCGTGGTCGTGTTCGCCCAAGGCGCTGCCGCTGAAGCTGCGATTGCCGCCGGCGCCGAGCATGTCGGTTACGAGGACCTCATCAAGAAAGTTCAGGAAGGCTTCACCGATTTCGATTCCGCGATCGCCACTCCGGACACCATGACCGAAGTCCGCAAGATCGCCCGGGTCCTCGGCCCCCGCGGCTTGATGCCCAACCCGAAGACCGGCACCGTCACTGACGACACCGCCAAAGCGGTCAAGGAAGTCAAGGCTGGGCGCGTCGACTTCAAACTCGACAAGAACGGCAACGTTTCCGCTTCCATCGGCAAGACCTCGTTTGAGCCTGCCCAATTGGAAGAAAACGCCCGTGCCTTCGTCGATAGCGTGGTTCGCGCCAAGCCGGCATCGGCCAAGGGCAACTACATTCAAGCGGTGACTCTCGCTGCTTCGATGCTTCCCGGCATCCCGCTGGAAGCCGCCACCTACTCCAAAGCTTCCGCCTAACCCAGGACCGCCACGACCATGAATCCCGATAAGAAAATCATCATCAACGGCCTGCTGGATCGCGTCAACGCGTCTCCCTACCTGATCGTCATCGATTACACCGGCCTCACCGTGAAGCAGTTCACGGAACTCCGCAATCGTCTCGATGCAGGTGGCGCCCGCTGCACCGTCGCTAAGAACAGCTACATGCGCAAGGTTCTCACTGAAGCCGGTCTGCCGGACATTGGTGACACGCTCATCGGCCAGACGGCATTCGTCATGGGTGACAGCGAGGTGTTCGCAGCCGCCAAGGCCATCAAGAATTTCGAGAAGGAATTCAAGAAGCCGGAAATGAAAGTCGGTCTCCTTGGCGACTCGGTGCTCGACACCGACAAGCTCAAGGCACTCGCCGAGATCCCGTCCCGCGAAGCGGTTCTTTCCCAGCTTCTTGGCTTGATCCTCGAGCCTGCCACCCGCATCGCTCGCGTTCTCAACGCCAAATACGATCCGGATGGTGAAAACACCCCGGCCGATACCGCCGAGGAAGCACCTGCCGAAGTGGCTGCCGAGGCAACCACCGAAGCCCCCGCCGCGGAATAAACAATCTGAATTGACGGCGTCGGCGCCTCCCGCCTCCGCCCGAACCCATAATGGTTCCTCGTCGGAGCGGCGGCTGCCGCACTGAAATTCCCGGAGGCTCCGGGAGCGACGATACCGAACAAGGAGAAACAAACAAAATGGCCAACATTGATACACTCGTAGAAGAACTCGGCAAGCTCACCGTTCTGGAAGCTGTCGACCTCGTTAAAAAACTTGAAGAAACCTGGGGCGTTTCCGCTGCCGCAGCTGTTGCTGCCGCCGGTCCTGCCGCCGGTCCTGCTGAAGCCGCCGAAGAGAAGACCGAATTCGACGTCGTCATCGCTGAAGCTGGTGGCAACAAGATCGCCGTCATTAAAGCGGTGCGTGGAGTTGCTCCAGGTCTTGGCCTCGCCGACGCGAAGAAGCTTGTCGAAAGCGCTCCCGTGAAGGTCCTCGAAGGCGTTGCCAAAGACGCTGCCGAAGCCGCCAAGAAGGCCCTCGAAGAGGCGGGTGCCAAAATCGAGCTCAAGTAACATCCACCGGATTTTTCCCGGAACGGAGCGATCCGTTCCGGGATCTTCCGTCGTGACCGGCGCGAGAATCTGAAATCCCCAGAGGTTTTCGCGCCGATTCCGACCCTACCTTTCAACGCTTGAGATCCACCCTGCCTGAGACCGTTCGCGGCTCGGGCTCAACTTGTCATTAGAATACCACACAACGCCATGGCTGAACGTCTCTATTTCGGGAAATTCGAAGAGGTTATTGAACCACCCAACCTTATCGAGGTCCAAAGCCGCTCGTATGACGAGTTTCTTCAACAGGAAGTGCCTCCGAGCGAACGCGAGGACGGCGGCCTGCAGGCCGTCTTTCAGGAAGTCTTTCCCATCAAGAGTTATGACGAGGCGATCGAGCTCGATTTCGTCAGCTATGACATCGAGGATCCGAAGATCACGTCGTTGGACTCGCTGCGCAACAGCGAGAGCTTCAGCGCGGCCCTCTACGTGACCTTCAAGCTGAAGGACGAGACCGGCAACAAGAAGGAGCGCGTTTACATGGGGGAACTTCCCATGATGACCCGCCGCGGCACGTTCATCATCAATGGTGCCGAACGCGTCATCGTTTCCCAACTCCACCGATCGCCCGGCATCTGCTTCGAAACCTCGCAGCACCTCAATGGCAAGCTGCTCCACTCGTTCCGCATCATCCCTGACCGCGGATCATGGCTCGAAGTCCAGTTCGATACCAACGACCTGCTCTACGTTTACCTCGATCGCCGCCGCCGTCGCCGCAAGTTCCTCGCCACCACCTTCCTGCGAGTGCTCGGTTACCCGACGGATCGCGACATCGTCAGCCACTTCTATTCGCCGGAAGCACTCGCGCTCAGCGAAAAAATGGATGAAAGCGAACTCGGCCACAAGGTGCCCTTCGAAGACATTCTCGACGGCGAGCTCGTAGTCGCCAAGGCCTACGAACCACTCACCATCGGCATCGTCCGCCAACTCCTCGCGCTCGGTCACAAGAAGGTCGAAGTCATCGACGGCCGCGAAGACGAAATCCTCCTCAAGTCGCTCCGCAAGGACCCGGCCAAGGATGAGGAATCCGCGCTCAAGGACATCTATAGGAAGCTCCGTCCGGGTGATCCGCCGACCGCCGCGAACTCCCGCGCGCTGCTCAAGCGCCTGTTCTTCGACCCGAAGAAATACGACCTCACCCGCGTGGGTCGTTACAAGATCAACCAGAAGCTCGGCATCGGCGTGGATTCCGACCAGCGCATCATGGTGCCCGAGGATTTCCTCGCCGCCGTGCGTTACATTCTGAAGTTGAAAAAGGGCGACGGTGTCATCGACGACATCGACCACCTTGGTTCCCGCCGCGTCCGCGCCGTGGGTGAACTGCTTGCCAACCAGTGCCGCGTGGGCCTCGCCCGCACCGAGCGCCTGGTGAAGGAACGCATGACTCTCTTCGACGTGAATATCGAAGGCATGACTCCGCAGAAACTCATCAACCCGAAGGCGCTTTCCGCCGTCGTGCGCGATTTCTTCGGCCGCAGCCAGCTCTCGCAGTTCATGGACCAGACCAACCCGCTCGCCGAACTCACCCACAAGCGCCGTCTGTCGGCTCTTGGGCCGGGTGGTCTCAACCGCGACCGTGCCGGCTTCGAAGTCCGTGACGTGCATCCTTCCCACTACGGCCGGATTTGCCCGATCGAAACTCCGGAAGGTCCGAACATCGGTCTGATCAACTCGATGTGCACCTACGCGCGCATCAACGAGTTCGGTTTCATCGAAACCCCTTACCGCAAGGTTAAGAACTCCAAGGTCACCAACGAGATCGAATATCTCACCGCCGACCAGGAGGAAAACTACCTCATCGCCCAGGCGAACAACCCGATCGATAAGTCGGGTGCGTTTCAAACCGAGCGCATCACCGCCCGTGAGAAAGGCGGCGAGTTCATCGAGTCCCTGCCTTCCGACGTGCACTACATGGACGTCTCTCCGAAGCAGCTCGTGTCTGTGGCCGCCGGTCTGATTCCGTTCCTTGAGCACGACGACGCCAACCGCGCGCTCATGGGATCCAACATGCAGCGCCAGGGCGTGCCGCTTCTCGTTTCCGAAGCTCCGCTCGTCGGCACCGGTCTTGAAGGTAAAGCCGCCCGTGACTCCCGCGCCGTGGTCGTTTCCGAAGCCGATGGCATTGTCGCCGCCGCCACCGCGGAAATCATCGTCACCTCGCCTGACGGCAAGCTTCCCGTTTCTGATGAGAAGTTCCTCAGCGATCCGGAATCGGTGAAGACCAATCTTGAAAAGGGGGTCCTCGCCTATCCGTTGCGCAAGTTCATGCGCTCCAACGCCGGCACCTGCATCAACCAGAAGCCGATCGTCAAGGTGGGCCAGAAAATCAAGAAGGGCCAGGTGCTCGCCGACGGTCCGAACACCGAAGACGGTGAACTCGCCATCGGCCGCAACGTGCTTGTCGCGTTCATGCCATGGAACGGCTACAACTTCGAGGATGCCATCGTCATTTCCGAACGCGTGGTGAAGGACGACGTTTACACCTCGATCCACATCTCCGAGTTCGATGTCGCCGCCCGCGACACCAAACTCGGCCCTGAGGAAATCACCCGCGACATCCCGAACGTCGGTGAGGAGGCCTTGCGGAACCTCGACCACGACGGCATCATCCGCATCGGTGCGGAAGTGAAACCCGGCGACATCCTCGTCGGCAAGATCACTCCCAAATCCGAAACCGAGCTCGCCCCGGAGGAGCGCCTGCTCCGCGCGATCTTTGGTGAAAAGGCCGCTGACGTGAAAGACACGTCACTCCGCGTGCCTTCCGGATGCGAAGGCATCGTCCAGGACGTCCGCGTTTCACAAAGCGGATTCGCCCGCAAGCGCATGGAGAAAATTGATCCTGTGGAGCTCAAGAAAACGCTCAAGAAAATCAACGACGAGCACAAGAAGAAGGCTGACAAGCTCACCGACGATCTTACCGAGCGGCTCTCCGATATTCTTCTCGGTGAAAAAATCCCGCTCGACGTGGTCAACGCGCAAACCGGCGAGATCATCATTCCGGCCAACCGCAAGATCACCAAGACCCTGCTCCGCAAGCTGGCTTCGGTTCACGATCACATCGAGATCGATCCTTCCCCGATCCGGAACAAGATCCTGGAAATCATCAGCTCGTTCGAAAGCCGCTTCCAGGAACTCGATACCGAGCGCGAGCGCAAGCTCGACTCCCTCGAGTCCGGCGACGAGGTCGATCCCGGCGTCATCAAGGAGGTGAAGGTCTTCGTCGCCAAGAAACGGAAACTCTCCGTTGGTGACAAGATGGCCGGCCGCCACGGCAACAAGGGTGTTGTCGCCAACATCGTTCCCGAGGAGGACATGCCCTTCCTGTCGGACGGAACTCCGGTCGACATCTGCCTCAACCCGCTGGGCGTGCCTTCGCGGATGAACGTTGGCCAGGTGCTTGAAACCCACCTTGGTGTCGCTGCCAAGGCTCTTGGATTCAAAGTCGCCACCCCGATTTTCGACGGCATCAAGGAAGATGTCATTTGGAACTTCATGTCCGAAGCCAAAAAGGTGGACGGAGTGAAGATGATTGGTGGCGGCGAAAAGGCCCGCGAACGCAAGCCCGGCGAGCCCGAAACTCCGGGCTACACCTGGATCGGAGATGGCAAGGACGGTACCACCGGCGGTAAATCCACTCTGTTTGACGGGCGCACTGGTGAGGCTTTCCACAACCCGGTCGTGGTCGGCATGATCTACATCCTGAAACTCGGCCACTTGGTCGCCGACAAGATCCACGCGCGTGCCGTGGGTCCCTACTCGCTCGTCACCCAGCAACCGCTCGGTGGCAAGGCCCAATACGGTGGCCAGCGTTTCGGGGAAATGGAAGTGTGGGCGCTCGAGGCTTACGGCGCCGCCTACACGCTGCAGGAACTGCTCACCGTCAAATCCGACGACGTGCAGGGCCGCACCCGGATCTACGAGGCCATCGTCAAAGGCGACAATAACCTCGAGGCCGGCACTCCGGAATCATTCAACGTTCTCATCAAGGAAATGCAGTCCCTCGGCTTGGACGTCCGTCCCGGCCGTAAGGGCTCGACTCACGGCGCGGGCTTGCCCGGCGGCGTGGATGACTTCTCCCTCGATGACCTCACCCTGTAACGCGAACCCCAGAACCTGACCCTTAACCGATCTAACTACATGAGTGTCGATAACAACCTTCGCGAACTTTTCGGCGTGGACGAACGCCCCGAGGCATTTGACCAGGTCTCCATCACCGTCGCTTCCCCGGAAATCATCCGTTCC
This sequence comes from Luteolibacter sp., assembly GCA_041549835.1. GTDB lineage: Bacteria > Verrucomicrobiota > Verrucomicrobiia > Verrucomicrobiales > Akkermansiaceae > Luteolibacter. The sequence continues at coordinate 29,301 of JBFEQB010000023.1, forward strand.
TGGTCCAAGGGCGAGGTGAAGAACCCGGAAACCATCAACTACCGGACCTTCAAGCCTGAAAAGGGCGGCCTCTTCTGCGAGCGGATCTTCGGACCGACCCGTGACTGGGAGTGCGCCTGCGGCAAATACAAGCGTATCAAACACAAGGGCGTCGTCTGCGACCGCTGCGGCGTGGAAGTCACCCTCAGCCGCGTGCGCCGCGAGCGCATGGGCCACATCGAACTGGCCGTGCCGGTTTCCCACATCTGGTTCTACAAGTGCATGCCCTCGCGCATCGGCCTGATGCTCGACATGAGCGCCCGCCAGCTTGAGCGCGTCATTTATTACGAGGACTACGTCGTCACCGAGCCAGGCAACACCGCTCTCGAACGCGGCCAACTCCTCACGGAAAACGAACTCCGCGAGGCTGAAGACACCTACGGTGACGGCTCGTTTCAAGCGTCCATGGGGGCCGAAGCGATCCAAGACCTGCTTTCACAAGCCGACCTCGCCGAGCTCACCGTGCAACTCGAAGAGGAGCTCGCGACCACCCGCTCGAAGCAGAACAAAAAGAAGCTTTCGAAGCGTCTCAAGATCACCCAGGGCTTTGCGCAATCCAAGTCACGTCCCGAGTGGATGATCCAGACAGTGCTGCCTGTGATCCCGCCGGACCTTCGTCCGCTGGTTCCCCTCGAAGGCGGACGTTTCGCCACCTCCGACCTCAACGATCTGTATCGCCGCGTCATCAACCGCAACAACCGCCTCAAGAACCTCCTGCTCCTCAAGACGCCGGAAGTCATCATCCGCAACGAAAAGCGGATGCTTCAGGAAGCGGTCGACGCGCTCTTCGACAACGGCCGTCACGGCCGTGCCGTCACAGGTGCCGGCAATCGTCCGCTCAAGTCGCTTTCCGACATGCTCAAGGGCAAGGGCGGGCGTTTCCGTCAGAACCTTCTCGGGAAGCGGGTCGATTACTCCGGCCGCTCCGTTATTGTCGTCGGTCCGGACCTCAAGCTCGGCCAGTGCGGTCTTCCCAAGAAGATGGCGCTCACCTTGTTTGAGCCCTTCATCATCCGCCGCCTCAAGGAGCTTGGCTATTGCCACACCGTGCGCTCGGCCAAGAAGATGATCGACCGCAAGACCACCGAGGTGTGGGACATCCTTGCGGAAGTGACCAAAGGTCACCCGATTCTTCTCAACCGTGCTCCGACGCTTCACCGCCTCTCGATCCAAGCCTTCGAGCCGAAACTGATCGAGGGCTCCGCCATCCGGGTTCACCCGCTGGTCTGTACCGCTTACAACGCCGACTTCGACGGCGACCAAATGGCGGTCCACGTGCCGCTCTCGGTGGAAGCGCAGATGGAGTGTCGCCAGTTGATGCTGGCGCCGAACAACATCTTCTCGCCCGCCTCCGGCCGCCCGATCACGGTGCCTTCTCAGGACATCATTCTCGGCACCTACTACCTCACTTGGGCAGGCCTTCGCACCGCCAAGGATCGCGAGAAGGCCGAGCATCTGCCGTTGTTTGAAAGCTCCTCGGAAGTGGAGTTCGCCATCGCCTCGCGCAAGGTCGGCTACCATCAGTGGATCCGCATCCGCAACCCCGACCACGGCAAGGACACGGTCTTCGGCTACAAGGGTGAGGAACTCACCGCCAAGGACCGCAAGGACCTCACGCCGCTCGAAGCCGCGCTGCGCGAGGGCAAGATCATCGAGACCACCCCCGGTCGCGTCCGTTTCAACGAAATCTGGCCCGAAGGCGTCGGTTTCATCAACCACAACGTCGGCAAGAAGCAGATCGGCGACATCATCTGGCGCTGCTATCAGGTTGCCGGCAAGAAGCGCACCGTCGAAGTCCTCGACGACCTCAAGATCCTCGGTTTCAAGGAAGCCACCCGCTCGGGCACGTCCATCGGGATCGTGGACATGGTCATTCCCGAGGAGAAAAAGGAAGTCATCGCCAAGGCCTACGAGGAAGTCGAGAAAGTCACCAAGCAATACCGCAACGGCGTCATCACCGACGGCGAGCGCTATCAGAAAGTCGTCGACGTCTGGACCGGTGCCACCGACACCATCGCCAACGCGCTTTACCGCAAGATCGAGTTCAATGAAGGCAAGGAAAAGGCCTCGCCGCTCTTCATGATGGTGGACTCCGGTGCACGGGGCAACAAATCCCAGATCAAGCAGCTCGGCGGCATGCGCGGTCTCATGGCCAAGCCCTCCGGCGAGATCATCGAGCGTCCCATCATTTCGAATTTCCGCGAAGGTCTCTCGGTGCTCGAATACTTCATCTCCACCCACGGCGCCCGCAAGGGGCTTTCCGATACCGCGCTGAAAACCGCGGACTCCGGGTACATGACCCGCAAGCTAGTGGACGTGGCACAAGATGTCATCATCACCGGGCAGGACTGCAACACCGCCAATGGCATTTCCGTCGCCGCCATCATGGACGGCGATGAGGAGAGCGCCTCGTTGGAAAGCCGCATCTACGGCCGCGTTTCCTGCGAGCAGATCAAGGACCCCGTCACCGGTGAGATCCTGGTCAATGTGGACGATGTCATCAACGAGAAGCAGGCCAAGGCCATCGAGCGCATTGGTGTGCTCTCGCTCAAGATCCGCTCGGTGCTCACCTGTGAATCGGAGCGCGGCTGCTGCGCGAATTGCTACGGCCTCAACCTTGCCACCGGCCTGCCGGTGAAAATCGGCGAAGCGGTTGGGATTATCGCCGCCCAGTCGATCGGCGAGCCCGGAACCCAGCTCACCATGCGGACCTTCCACGTCGGTGGTGTGGCCGCCGCCACGTTCAAGCAACCGATCATCAAGGTGAAGAACGCCGGGCGCCTTGTTTACAAGGACCTCCGCACCGTACAGGCTGCGGACGGCACTTGGGTCGTTCTTAACAAGAACGGTGCCATCTCCATCCGCGACAAAGCCGGCCTTGAGCTCGAAAGCCATAACATCGTCATCGGTTCGATCATCTCCATCAAGGATGGCGAGGACGTCAAGAAGGGCGACACCGTCGTCACTTGGGATCCCTACAACGTGCCGATTCTCACGGAACGCGGCGGCAAGGTCGAATTCCGCGACATGATCTCCGGCATCACCGTCACCAACGAGACGGACAAGGAAACCGGCAAGAAGGGCATGGTCGTCACCGAGCACAAGGAAGACCTCCACCCGCAGGTCGTCATCCTCGATCCGAAGACCAAGGAAGTGAAAGCCAGCTACTCCATCCCCGTCGGCGCCCACCTTTCCGTCAAGGAAGGCCAGACCGTCACAGGAGGTACGCAGCTCGCCAAGACTCCGCGCAAGGTCGCCCGCACCAAGGATATCACCGGCGGTCTGCCGCGTGTCGCCGAGCTCTTCGAGGCCCGCAAGCCCAAGGACGCCTGCGTCATTGCCAAGATTGAGGGTGAGGTTTCCTTCGGCACTAACGTCCGAGGCAAGAAGCGCGTCGTCGTCACGCACGCCGAAACCGGCGAGTCGCAGGACCACCTCGTCCCTATGGGCAAACACATCATTGTCACCGATGGTGACAAGGTGAAACGCGGCGACCAGATCACCGAAGGCCCGTTGTCTCCGGAAGACTTGCTCGAAGCCTGCGGCGCTCAGGAGCTCCAGGAGCACCTCGTCAACGAAGTGCAGTCCGTCTATCGCGTCCAAGGCGTGGAAATCAACGACAAGCACATCGAAGTCATCATCCGTCAGATGCTGCGCAAGGTGAAGATCACCGAGCCCGGCGATGCCGACCAGTGGCTCTGGGGCGATCAGGTCGACCGCACCAATTTCAAGCTCGTCAATGCCGAGATCATCGCCAACGGCGGCAAGCCTGCTGAAGCCGAACCGGTTCTGCTTGGCATCACCAAAGCCTCGTTGGAAACCGAATCGTTCATCTCCGCCGCATCGTTCCAGGACACCACCCGTGTCCTCACCGAAGCCGCGACGTTGGGCAAGATCGATTACCTTTCCGGCTTCAAGGAAAACGTCATCATGGGTCACCTGATCCCGGCTGGCACAGGCTTCCCGTGCCATCGCGATTCGGAGTTCGAGTTCACCGTCGAGGAACCCGAGCCGGTCGTTCATGTCGAGGAAGTCATCGATGACGAAGAAGGCGTTGCCACCGCCTGATTTGGCGGCCTGACAAAACATCCAAGCAAAGGGGGGCATTCGTGCCCCCCTTTTTTATAAGAAAACGGGACACTCCCTTCCCTTTTCGCCCCCATGCTACGGCTCCGGAGAACGCCCGTTCTGGCTTTCGAATCCCCCATGATGACCATCGCCACCTTCCTCACACCGGAGGACGCCCACCTGTTTAGGACCTTTCTTGGATCGAGCCAAATCGAAGGGTTTTTATTTGATGAACACCTCACCCAGTGGTTCTGGCACTACAGCAATGCCATCGGTGGTGTGCGACTGATGGTCAGTAATAAGGACGCGGAAGAAGCCGCCAAAGTCTATCAGGAGTATATGGTCAATCTTAGAACAGGGCCTTATCCGTTGGCTCCGGTTCGCGCCTGGCCGCTGGTGATTCCGGTGTCGCTGTGGGTCGGGGTGCCATTCCCGTTCTTCGGACGGCGTTCTAACAACACTAAGCCAAGGTAGTCGGGGAGGCATGGCCGTTGCCTTGACAGGGAACTGATGTTCCCGGCTACATGGGTGGGCCATGAATCTCCGAGTCCGTGCCACGCCGAACGCCCGCAAGAGCGAGGTGATCGGGTGGGAGGAGGACCCGCTTGCGGGTCGTGTTTTACGGGTTCGTGTGGCGGCTCCTCCGGCGGAAGGGAAGGCGAATGCGGAGTTGCGGGATTTCCTCGCGAAAACGCTGGACCTATCGAAATCCAAGGTGCGGCTGAAGAAGGGGGATGCGTCCCGTTTCAAAACCTTAGACATTCCGGACGGAACGTCGTTGCCTTGAGATAATCCTTCAGGATGAAGCCTCAGAGGCGGAAGCTGCCTTGGATGACAATTCCGCCGTTACGGTATCCGCCGTAGGACCGGTGTGGGGGAGGACAAACCGGCGCGCTGCGGTAGCGCGGGCGGCGTTCCGGCCGATAATGGTGGCGGGGTGCCTTCACCGCCCGGTATCTCCATACCGGATAACCGCAGCGGTCATAACCCACCAGAATCCTCTCGGTGTAAATCGGAGTTCCGCAGGAACGGTATCCGCTGACATAGATGTGGCTTGAGCCTTTGGAGCGGTGATGCGGGCGGGCTTCAGTGATGGAAGTGCTGGCGCAGAGGGTGAAAGCGGCGATGGCGAAGGTGGTGATCCATGATTTCATAAGCTTGCGTGTTTCGGGTTACGCAACCTTCGACGGATGGTTCCGAAATCTATTCAGGGGGGATTTCAAATGGGAACCGAATCGGACTCCGGATCAGAGTTCCCGTGCCAGCGCCCTCACCAGCCTCGGGCCCTGATAGATGAACGACGTGTAGATCTGAACCAGCGCCGCGCCGGCGCGGATCTTCTCGCGGGCATCCTCCACCGAGGAGATTCCACCCACACCGATGATCGGGATGGTTCCTCCGAGATGGCTTGAGAAAGCCCGCAGCACTTCGGTGCTTTTCTGGAGCACCGGTCGGCCAGACAGGCCGCCCGCTTCCCCAGAGCGAGGGTGGTCGGTGACTGCATCGCGGTCGAGCGTGGTGTTGGTGGCGATGAGTCCGTCCAGTCCGCCATCGAGGAACACGCGCGAGAGATCGCGGATGTGCGCCTCATCGAGATCAGGCGCCACTTTGAAGAGGAGCGGCACGTATTTGCCGTGTTCCTCGGCGAGTCTCTGCTGCTCGGTTTTGAGTGTTTCGAGCAGGCGAGCGCTGGCTTCCGCGCCCTGGAGATCGCGCAGTCCCGGTGTGTTGGGTGAGGAAAGATTGACCGCGATGTAGCCAGCCACCGGATAGGCCTTGCGCAGACAGGCGAGGTAGTCGTCCGCCGCGTTTTCGTTAGGCGTGTCCTTGTTCTTGCCGATGTTGAAGCCGATCACGCCATGGAAGGTCTTCGCCTTGCGCACGTTCGCCACGCCGACGTCGATGCCCGGGTTGTTGAAGCCCATGCGGTTGATGATCGCCTCATGCGGGATCAGCCGAAACAGGCGCGGTTTCGGGTTTCCCGCTTGCGGTCGTGGCGTGATGGTGCCGATTTCCACGCAGCCGAATCCGAGGCGGCCGAGCGCGTCGATGGTGTCGCCATCCTTGTCCAAGCCAGCGGCGAGACCGATGCGGTTGGGGAATTTCAAGCCCATCACCTCGACCGGCGAAACCAGCTCATCGGTCGGGGAAATCAAGCCGAGCAACCCGCATTTTTCCGCGGTTCGCAAGGCAGACATGCTGACATGGTGGGCGGTTTCCGGGTCCAGACGGAACAAGCCGGAGCGAAATAGGGGGTAAAGTGCGTCGAACACGGGCGAAAACTGAGACAAGCGGCGCTGGTTGTCGAATGCGGGTTTTCAAAATCCAGAACCGGACCCCACAGGATGGAGATAAAGATTCAACGATTTCGTGTGCCAAAGTGTCCCAATTCTATAGGGGCACTTTGGCAGGAAGGGGCGGTCCTGTCACAGGGGTAAAAGAAGCAATAGATTGATAATGAGATGATTGTGAAACTTGTAAGGCGGGCATGGTGAATGCTCGTTGGTGCAATGCTCCACACCGCTCAGATGACGCTCGTTGTATTTACAAAAAGACCACAATGACGTTATTTTCAGAAAAATAGGAATAAAACCCGCGTTGCGGCGTTTTACCCGTAACCCGACACTACCATGGCATACGAATCAGAAGGCAGTTTGAAGCTCTACTTGAGAGAGATCTCGAAAACGCCTCTTCTCACCGCAGAGGAGGAAGTCGCGCTTGCCGGGCGCATCAAGAAGGGCGATCAAGAGGCGCGTTCGCACATGATCCGGGCGAATTTGCGCTTGGTCGTGAAAATCGCCCAAGACTACGCGAACTACGGGATGCCCGTCACGGATTTGATTTCCGAGGGAAACATCGGCCTGATGAAGGCCGTCGAGCGCTTCGACCCTGAAAAAGGTGGCAAACTTTCCACCTACGCTGCTTGGTGGATCAAACAATCCATCAAGCGGGCGCTGGCAAATCAGTCGAAGACCATCCGCCTTCCGGTGCACATGGTGGACAAAATCGCCAAAATGCGCCGGATCTCGGCGATGCTCACCGAGGTGATGGGCCGCGAACCCACCGATGAGGAATTGGCTGAAGAAATCGGCGTGCCGCGCCGCAAGCTTGCGATGCTGCGGCAGGCGTCCCACCGGCCTACATCGCTGGATGCGCCGATCAACGAGGGTGAAGCCACGGAATATGGCGAAGTCATCAGCGACGAGCGTGCGGCGAATCCGCTCGACATGCTTTCCGATAAGAATCTCCACGGCGAACTTGATGGCCTGCTTTCCGTTCTGGACGAACGCGAACGGCGCATCATCGATGAACGCTTCGGCCTGGATGGTCGTAAGGCGCTTACTCTGGAGGAAGTCGGCCGCGAATTCGGGGTCACCCGCGAGCGAATCCGGCAACTTCAGAATTCCGCGCTTACCAAGATGCGCCGTGCCCTTCGCAAGAAGGAAAAACCCATTCCCAAGCCTTTGGGGGCCGGTTTGGCGCAAGCCTGATTTCCAGTGTGTGGGTTCTTGGCAAACAACCGCGGCGGTTTTTCCGGTGCGGTTGTTTTTTGTGGTGATGTCTCGATTGCGACCATTTGTGCCGGGAAACGTGATTTTTTCAAATATCCGCTTGCATCGTTTTCCCTGCCCCCCTATTCGTCCCGCCCCGGCTTGCCGGAGCATCAACGCGAGGATAGCTCAGTTGGTAGAGCAGTTGGCTTTTAACCAATTGGTCCTGGGTTCGAGTCCCAGTCCTCGTACTTTTATTTTGAACAAGTTGTGGTTTTCTGGTTTTCCCAGTGTGCCCAAATGTCGCCCAAACCGGACGAGCGCTTTTCTCAGGGTGTGCCGTGAAATGGCCAACGATTAGTGTCCCGGTCACGTAGCCGAACTTCCTGGTGACCGCGCCAAGGGGGCCTACTTGCAGGGCTTGCTCGATATGGCGGCACCACCTCTGTCGGTGGTGTCGGTAGCAGCCTGTTTGGCGGATTTTTTCGCTGTCGCCCACATCCGTCACAAAGTGTTGGTGGGTAATGGTTTTCGGATCCGTAAAGCGCCCGAACTCACCGCTTCAAGGGCAACCCGACGGCGGGAGCCCACACTCTTGCCATGATGGCAGCAGTCAACCCGGGTTCAAGCGCCAGAGCGTGAAGTTGAGAAATGCCGCAAATGTCACCCACGCCAGATACGGCACGAACAACCACGCGGCCGTTCTACTGACACAGCGGAAGTTCAGCAACGTGAGCAGGACGGCAATCCACAGCACCATGATCTCCAACAACGCCCAGCCCAGTTGATGCGCGCCAAAGAAGATCGGTGTCCACGCCGCATTGAGCAGCAGTTGCACGACGTAGAGCCACAATGGACGCCGCCAGCCTTCACGCTTCCAGATCAGCCAGGCCGCGATGGCCATCATCAGGTAGAGCAGCGTCCACACGGGGCCGAAGATCCACGCAGGGGGATTCCATGTCGGCTTGCTGAGCGCCGCATACCACACACCCGGCAACGAGAACATGCCGGCCAACGGCGCGCAGAAGGTGATGAGGATGAAGCCGGCGAGAACCAAGGAGCTGCGGAGTGTGGATGGGGACTTGTTCATGAGGCTGCTGGCGGCGTTGCGGATATCGGATTCTGCTCAACCGCATCCAAAATGTAAACAGACTCTCCGGACCACGCCGTGCATGTCATGGGATCTTGCCCCAAACGCCCTGCTGTCCCGGTGCCGGCCCCTCATGGATTTGAACCTTCGCGCCGACCTACGACCGTGTGCCGCTTGACACGCAAGGGGGGCTTCTGTGGTGTTTTTTCATGAATTTCATCGACCAAATGGTGCGGCCAGCCGCCATTGTGATTTCCCTATTCATCTCGCATCCCGCGTCGGCCATTGTCGATCCCGACAACCTGGGTCAGTGGAAGAAACCGACGGGCATCGGGCCTGATCGGGAAGTTACTGGCTTCCTCGTAAACCTCGGTCCCACTGGCACCCGGGCGATCCTCAAGGAGAACTCGTTCGTGGTGAAGCACGTCTTTGCCGGCTCACCGGCGGACGGACCGCTTGAGATCGACGACGAAATCACCGGGGTCAATGGCAAAGGCTTTGCCAAACACACCTTCGGTCAATTCTACGGCATGGGCTACGAGCACGGCTACGAGGGACCGATCATGGACTTCGGCAACGCCATCGAAGACAGCGAAGGCGGCGACGGGACGCTCAAGCTCGACGTCATCCGCGGCGGCAAACCGGTCAGCGTGAGTGTCAAGCTGGCCGCCATTGGTAGGTTCAGTGACAGCTACCCGCTCAACTGTCCGAAGTCCGCGAAGCTGGCCGCCGACGCAACCGCCTACCTCCTTAACCACACCGCCGAATATACCAAACAGATCCACGAGGAGGGCACGGTTGGTCTGGCCCTGCTCGCACGCGGGAAGATGAAGGAAGCCGAGGCGCTGGCCATGCAGTGGACCAAGTTGCCCGACGAGAAGTCGTGGACGTGGTATCCGTCTTATCGCTGCATCTTCCTCTGCGAGTATTACCTCAGGACCGGCGACAAGCGCGTTCTTAAAACCATCGAGCAGCTGACGAAGCGGCTTTGTCTCGCCCAAGTGCTCGATCCCGGGCTTTACAAGGACCGGATGCACGGCGGCCAACCGCAGGCGGAAAACTTCCTCAAGGGAGGGCTCGGGCACGATTATCGCATCGCCGGCTACGGCACGATGTCGTTCACCACGCTGTTGGCCATGCTGTCTTGGGAACTGGCCGAGGACTGCGGCGTCGCAGTGGATCAGACGAATGTCGACATCGCCTACGACTGCATCCATCAGCACACCCACGAATCCGGCTACATGGGCTACCGCTTCGGGACCGGTGCCTACTCCCCGGTCGGCAGGCAGGGGCTCTCGATCATCGTCCACCAAGTGGCTGGCGACCGCGATGCCGCCGATTACGTCAAGCGTGTTACCGGGAACCTCGCCAAATCCAAAACTCGGCTCAACGACGGCCACGGCGACAACATCCAGGCTGTGTTCTGGGGTCTCCTCGGCATCCAGTTGTCCGGCGACAAGGCCGCGATCCGCGAGATGTTCGACTACAACAAGGCATTCATCAACATGGCGCGCACCCACGATGGAGCGTTCGTCGTCCAGCCCGGGCGCAACGCGGGGGAAAAGGCCTATTACCTCTCGCCACGCATCCATCCGACCGCGGCCATGGTGCTCGCCCTCGGCATGAGCGATCCCCAGCTCAGTATCCAAGGCAAGGCTGAGTAAGGAGCTTCAAGCCCGCTCGCAGCAAGGCCGATCATTTTGGCCACAGATCGGCTTGCCGTGGTGTGCTTGTTTCAATCTGGCTGTTCTGATCCAAGGCTGGGCCGGCTTCAGTTCGTTACGTAGTGAGTGCGGGATGTGTTTGCTGCATCACCCAGGCGTGAGAATGCTTTGCAATCCACGCCAATCCATTCAGCCTCAGGCCGTTCTTCCATTTCGTAATGTCCTTCACACCCATTCATCCGGCGGATGACGGTCACGGAACCCCACATTCCGCGGTGCTTGTCATCAACAGTGGCAGCTCGTCACTGAAGTTCTCCTTGTTCGATGCCTCCAGTGAGGAGGTGCTGGTTCAGGGGTTGGCGGAGGCTCTTGGCTCAGCGGGGGCGGTGCTGCATGTCTCACATCCGGGCCGGGTGAAGGAAACCCGTGCGATTCCCGACGCACATCACTCCGAGGCCATGGTGGCCGTATTGGGCGTGATCGACGGGATCCACATCAGCGCGGTGGGCCACCGGGTGGTCCATGGCGGCGAGGCGTTTTCGGGAAGCGTCCTCATCGATGCGGAAACGGCTGCCGTCATCCGCGAGTGTGTGCCGCTCGCGCCGCTCCACAATCCCGCGAATCTGGCGGGTATCGAGGCCGCGAAGGAACGGTTTCCGGACCTGCCGCATGTCGCGGTGTTCGATACGGCATTCCATCAGACCATGCCGCCACGCGCCTTTCATTACGCGCTTCCGCATGCGCTCTACGAGCAACACAAGGTCCGCCGCTATGGATTCCATGGCACCAGCCACCGCTTTGTTTCCGCAGAGGCGGCGCGACTGTTAGAGAGATCCCCGGAGGATCTCCAGCTCATCACCGCGCATCTCGGAAATGGCTGCAGTGCGTGTGCGGTGAAAGGCGGGCGCAGCGTGGACACGACGATGGGCTTCACTCCGCTGGAGGGCCTCGTGATGGGAACCCGCAGCGGCGACATTGATCCGAACCTCCATGAGTTTCTATCAAACTCGCTCGGCAAATCTCTCGCGGAAATCACCGCCATGCTCAACCGGGAGAGCGGGTTGTTAGGCATCTCGGGTCTCAGCAACGACATGCGCACGCTTTCCGCCGCCGCGGAAGAAGGGCATGCCCGCGCGCGCCTTGCCATCGAGATCTTCTGCTACCGGTTGGCCAAGGGCCTGCTCGCGCTTGCCGCGGGCCTCGACCGCATTGATGCGTTGGTATTTACCGGCGGCATCGGCGAGCACTCGGCCACAGTGCGCGAAAGGACGCTCTCCTGTCTGCAAATCCTCAACCCGGTTCTTGATGCGGGACTCAACGGCAATAATGGCCGCGAGACCCATGGCCGGATCACCGCGCCGGAGAGCGGATTGCTCGCTCTCGTCGTTCCCACCAACGAGGAACTCGTCATCGCCCGCGAGGCCGCGCGTTTCCTCAATCCATCCCTCGACACGCCATCATGATGAACAGGCCCGCACCCTATACCTTGTTTCTTGCTCCCAGCGGCTCCGGAGTCGGGCTCACCACCCTGGCCCTGGGGCTCGTCCGCGCATTGGATGTCAGGGGCGTCCGGGTTGCGTTTTGCAAGCCGATCGGGCAATCGTTCAATCACGATGCGGGTCCCGAGCGTTCGACTCATTTCATCCGGTCAACGACCCAGCTCCATCCTGCCGAGCCCATTCCGCAGGAAGAAGCCGCGCGCCTTCTTTCCGCCGGCGAAGAGGAGCAGTTGATGGAACGCGTGGTCGCGCTGTTCCACGAATCCTGTGCGGGTGCCGACGTCGTGGTCGTCGAGGGCATCGTGCATTCCCAGGATTGGCCGAGCGCGGCGAGCATCAATCCCGTGCTCGCGCAAACCCTGAGCGCCCACGTGATTCTGGCCGGCAAGATCAAGGGGGACCGCCCGGAGGATTTCAGCGATTTTGAATCACGCATGGAACTCTCGATTCGTGAATTCGGCGGACTCAGGACCGGCCAGATCCTCGGGTGCCTAATTAATCACACTCCGGAATCCCTCGGTGCTCCGTTGCAGGAAATCCGCGAAGCCATGCTGAAACGTTGCCCGCTTTTCGATCGGTCGAATTTCCCAATCATCGGAACCGTGCCCGAGAACTCCGAGCTATCCTCGCCGCGCACGATGGATGTCGCCCGCCACCTCGACGCCAAGATCATCCACGAAGGCGAGCTTGCCTCCCGCCGCGTAAGGAATTTCACGCTGCTCGCACGCACCGTGCCGAACATGCTGGGTGCCCTGAAGCCTGGCAACATCCTTGTTGCTCCCGCCGACCGCGCCGATGTCTTCGTCGCGGTGTCAATGGCGGCCGTGAACAAGGCTGCCTTCGCTGGACTTGTGCTTACGGGTGACACCGAACTTCCGCCGGGCATTCTTGAACTCTGCCGCCCCGCGCTCGAAACCGGACTTCCGATCCTCAAGGTTTCCACGAACAGCTGGCAGACGGCCACCCACCTCAGCCGGATGAGCACCGAGGTGCCTGCCGATGACATCGAACGCATCCGCCAGTCGATGGATTTCGTGGCCTCGCACATCGATGCCGACTGGCTTGCGGAAAAATCCTCCGCTCCCGTGGAGGCGCGGATGTCACCCGCGGCCTTCTGTTACCGCATCGTCGAACTTGCGAAACAGGCGAATAAACGCATCGTCCTGCCGGAAGGGAGCGAACCGCGCACTATCCGGGCCGCCGCGCTGTGCGCCCAGCGCGGCATTGCCCGCTGTATTCTGTTGGGAGACCGGGAGGAGATCCTGCGTGTCGCCAAGGGGTTGGAAGTCCACCTGCCGGATGCAGTTGAAATCATCGATCCTGCGGATGTCCGCGCCAACTACATCGCACCGCTTGTGGAGATGCGCCGTCACAAGGGGCTCACTCAACTGGATGCGGCGGAATTTCTGGAAGACAACGTTTGGCTGGGCACGGTGATGCTTGCTCTCGGTGAGGTGGATGGTTTGGTTTCCGGGGC
>JBFEQB010000024.1:0-41152 GCA_041549835.1 Luteolibacter sp.
AGCCAAAAGCAAATTCCTAGCAGCTGCACGATGCCTATTGTTGGTCGGCTTGATGCTGCCATTTCTGGTGAAGGCCGCGGATAGGAAGTCGCCGAACGTGCTGTTGATCCTCACCGATGACCTCGGCTACTCGGATCTCGGCTGTTATGGCTCGGAGATCGAGACGCCCGTGCTCGATCGGTTGGCAAATAATGGCCTGCGCTTCAGCCAATTCTATTCGACCGCCAAGTGCCATTCATCGCGCGTCAGTCTGTTGTCCGGTCGTTGGTGTCGCCAGGCCGGTGACGAGGGATTGAGTCGGGCCGTCACGATTCCTGAGGTGCTGCAGCCCGCTGGCTATTTCACCGCCATGACTGGCAAGTGGCATTTGAGCAAAGAGCCCACCGACTTCGGTTTCGAGCGCTACTGGGGCCACCTGTCCGGCGCCACCCACTTTTTTAAAGGCGACAAGACCTTTCGCCTCAACGGTAAGCCTTGGGAGGTGCCGCAGGAGGGTTTTTACACCACGGTCGCCAATGCCGATTATGCGTTGAAGTTCCTGGCAGAAGCCCGACAGGCCGAGAAGCCCTGGCTTTGCTACATGGCCTTCAACGCGCCGCATGCCCCGCTGCATGCTCTGAAAGAGGACTACGAGAAATACAAGGGCCGCTACGCCGTCGGCTGGGATGCGGTGCGCGACGCCCGTGTGGCCCGGCAGCAGGAGATGCAGCTGTTTGGCGATCGATTCACGCCGTCGCCGCGCCCCGATCACATCCCAGCGTGGAACGATCTGCCCGAGAAGACCAAGCAATGGGAGGAGAAACGCATGACCACATTGGCGGCGATGATCGATCGGGTCGACCGGGAGATCGGCCGGGTGGTTGCCGACCTCGAAGCCCATGGCGAGTTGGACAATACCTTGATTCTGTTCTTTTCGGACAACGGAGCCTGCCCATACGACCGCCGCCATGAGCGCCCCGACTTGGAACCCTACGATCCGCGCACCAAGTGGACGGACAGCACCGGTTGGGCGTGGGCGCGCAATACGCCGTTTCGCTTCTACAAGCAGAACCAGTTTGAAGGGGGAGCCTCGACACCAGCCATCGTCTTTTGGCCCGCGGGTTTGAAGACTCGGCCCGGTGCCGTGGTCGAAACGCCCGCGCATCTGGTCGATATCCTGCCGACCTTGGCAGAGATCGCGGGGGCGCAAATTCCCACCGAATGGCCGGGACGCGAGCCGACGCCGCTGGCGGGGGTCTCCCTCAAGCCGGTGTTTGATGGTAAGGGAATGGAATCCCGCCCGCCAATCCACCTGCTTTTTCACTCCGACCGTGGGCTGCGCGACGGCGATTGGAAGTTGGTGAGTTTTCAGGGCAAGCAATGGGAACTCTACAACCTAGCCAAAGATCGATGTGAGATTAATAACGTCGCAGACCAATACCCTGGTATCGTTGAGCGGATGGCCAAGGAGTGGCACCGCATGGCGAAAGATGTGCTGCACGCCAGCGCATTCGAACAGAAGCCGGTCAGCGATCAAGGCCCCCCGCATGATCATCGCGAGTGGACCCGTTTCGGAAAGAACTGAGGTGGTGAGCCGCGCTTAAATGGGGTCATTTAGTGCATTCAGTGTTTTCCGTGGTCCCAAAACGAACCAGCGACCCAATCCCCCAAACCAAGCCTTCCATTCGCGTCCATTCGCGGTTAAAAACCCATCTATCAACCTTATGAAAAAAAGCATCCTATCCCGTGTCGTCCCCGCCGTAGCCCTGGTTGCCGCCTGCACGCCACTCACCGCCACCGCCGCCGGGAAAATCAAAAAGGAAAAACTCCAGATCGTCTTCTGTTTCGGCCAGTCGAATATGGTCGGCCTGGCTGCGGTGCCCACCGCCTGGTACCTGACCCAGCCACAATACGTGCCACCCCGCGATGCCACCGTGCTTGAAACCCGCTACTTCGATTGGAACTTCTATTGGAGCGGCGCCCGATATTACCAGGGGCCGAAAAAGCAAGAGCTGATGGATCTGGTCCAGGCACGCAGAGACTCGCGCATGAAATGGCGGCAACGCATCAGTGGCCGTAACGAGATCGTCTGGAAAAAAGAATGGGGCGAAAAGCCAAAGTCAGGCCGCCGCAACGCCTATGCATTCCTCGACCAGAAAGCCGAGGAAGAGGGGATCTACAAGCGCATCAAAGCCATCCTCGACTCCAAAGAGAATCAATTCAATGTCGACGACGCCTACAACGAATTGATCGCGCGCGACAAGGTGAATGCCGAGGCAGTCAAACGTGCCAACGAGATCTACCTCAAGGGCGTGACGGACGCAGACTTCGACGCCTTCAACGCTGCCGTCAAGGAGGCGAAAATCAACCCGCAAGCCCAAGGCCCGGACACTGAAAGGAACCGTGCGATCTATGCCGGGCTGGCGCAGAAACACCTCGGCCTGCCCATCGCCAAACGCACCCGCATCTTCGGTCACGGTGCCATCGGTGGCTCCGAGGGCGCGTCTGCCATCGAACGCAGCACCCAGGGGCCACTCAGTGTCGGCTACGGCGGCGGCATCACCACCATCGGCCCCGAGTATGGCGTAGGCATCGCCTTGGAACGTCTGGTTGATGCTCCGATCCTTCTGGTCAAGTGCGCATGGGGAAATACCTCCATCGCCGCCGCCTGGCGGACACCTTCGCTCGACGGTGTCGAAACCCCCATCGAAAAAGCCACCCGCGTGGCATGGAATCAGAAGATGGCGGCGGAGGCGAAAAAAGCGGGGCGCGAGTATACTCCCCGCTCCGCGCCAGCCAAAACCGGCAAACTCTCCTGGTGCTGGAGCATGGTGCTGCCTCAGGTCGACAAAGTTCTCGCCGACCCCGGCAAGTTCTACCCCGACTATGACCCGAAGGTGGGGTATGAAGTCGCCGGCCTGGTCTGGTTTCAGGGTTACAGCGACAAGGATAACCCCGCCTACGGCGAGCTTTTCGCCCAGTTGATCAAGGACTTCCGCGAGAAGGTAAAAACCCCGAATATGCCCGTCGTTTGCGGTACACTCGGGATGGCTGGCTTTGAACATGCCGCCTTCTCTGAAGCTGCGAACAAAGGCATGCTCCAAACCTCACAAATGCCCGACCTGGCCGGAACCGTGGATGTGGTGAACACCGCACCGTTCTACCCGCTCGAACTCGACCTCTTGAAACAGGTGATGGGCGCCTATGAAAAAGGCTCACCCGAGTATGAAAAGGCGCTGATGATCCAGAAGCGAGCCACCAGCAACAAGGGGTTCCACTACCATGGCAGTGCCAAATGCTTTATCCTTATGGGCGACGCTATGGGTCGCAGCCTCGCCAACCTGATGGCCGGCGGTGAGCCCACCATCAATGCCACCCTCAAGCAGTAACAATCGCCATGTCCCTCGTTGGGCTCATCTTGTTATGACAGTGTAATAAGCCGAAAGAACAGACTGGCCGGATACCCCCCTTTTCCCCGTCCTCCGGTCCGGCCCGACGGCTGTTTCAGGAACGGCCCGCCAGCAACCATGGAGGCAAACAAAATGTGAATCCGAGAGCCCCCGTTTACTGACGGAGGCTTTTTGGTGGGCTTAGGTTGAAGCTACCTGTTTTTTACACGCTCCAAGCGTGAGTTGAGATTCTCGCGCATTTCGGCGAGAGCGGCGGGAGGTGTCTTGGACCGTGCCAGATTGGTGAACTGGCCGGGGTCTTCGTCCATGTCATAGAGTTCCTCGGAGCCGTCGGCGTAGCGCATATAGGCCCATCGGTCGGTGCGGAGGGCGCAGTGGTTGCGGTTGAAGGAAAGGGCGGAGTCGCGGACGGTGGTGGCGTGGTCTTTGAGGACGGGGACGAGGCTTTTTCCCTGGACGGTCGCGGGTATGCGGAGGTTCTTGAGCTCGCAGACGGTGGGGAAGATGTCGACGAGTTCGGCGAAGGCTTCCGTCCGGCCGGGTTTCATGCCGGGGACGGAGATGATGAGGGGCACGCGGGTGACTTCCTCGTGGAGGTCGCTCTTTTCCCAGAAGCCGTGTTCACCGAGGTGGTAGCCGTGGTCGCTGGTGAAGACGATGGCGGTGGTTTCCGTGAGGCCGAGGCGATCAAGCTCGTCGAGGACTTTGCCGAGCTGCGCGTCCATGAAGGTGACGGTCGCGTAGTAGGCGGCCCACATGCGGCGGATGTTGTCCGGCCAACGGTCGATGCCGCAGTGGCTGCCGAGTTTCGCTCCGCGTCCGGGCTTCGGGATGTCGGCGAGATCGTTTTCGGGGCCTCCGGGGAGCGTCATGTCCGCAAACGGATATTCGGAGAAGAATTCCTTGGGAGCGACGCTGGGATAGTGGGGACGGACGAAGCCGGTGGCGATGAAGAAGGGTTTCCCACAGTGTTTCTTAAGAAGGGTGTTGGTGAACTCCGCGGCCTTCCAATCTGGTTGGTCGGAGCCGTCGCCATCGGCCTCGACGCTGACAAACATGCGGTGGGGCATGGCGGTGGACTGTCGACCCTCCATTTCCCGGGTGAAGATGTTGAGGTTGAGGCAAGCGTAGTCGCCTGGCGTTCCCGCCTCCTTGCCGGGGGCGTTGATTTTCTCGTCCCAGCTGCCGGGGATGTCCTCGCCGTCCGTGCCGTCGATGATGTCTCCGGGGACCCGCATGTGGAAGATCTTGCCGACGCGGGCGGTGAAGATGTCCTGCGAACGGATGTGAGCGGCGAGGTTTTTTCCTTCGGCCCCCTTGTAGCGACTGTGCATGAACGAGGTGCGGGAGGGTGCGCACCAGGTGCCCTGGCAGTAGGCACGTTCGAAGATCATGCCACGCGAGGCGAGGCGGTCGATGTTCGGCGTGGCGCAGACGGTGTTTCCGTAACAACCGATGGCGGAGGCCTTGAGGTCGTCTGAGATGACGAAAAGGACGTTTTCGACCTTTGCCAAAGACGAGGAGGTTAAAACCATGAAGAGGATGAAAATGTGTCGCATGATGGGTGCCGGCAGGAAGAATGGATGAGGCGAAGTGGAAGAGTGTTACGCCTCATTCGAGGTGTTTTTTTCGGAAATCCAATCCAGCGAAGGGTATTTGATGGCACGCAGACTCAGGCAGGGGTTCGGACCGAGGTCATCGGTAATTTCCTCAGGGCATTTCCTCTGGGCATTTCTACCGAAATCCGAAATCCATTCCATTCCTTATCGCCCTTATCATCGGATCGCCATGCGCCAGCTGATGCTCTGAAATCAGCACCCTCCAGCTTCATGTGTGTTGCATGCAATGTGGCTGGGCGACCGGACTCAGATGGTGAGACAGGCGCGACGATGGATTCGCCGAGCATTCTCACTGGCCGCCCGGAGGTTTGTCCGTGCCGCCGGCATTCCGTGCGGTAAGTTCCTGCGTCTCGCGGAAGATTTCCTGGCCGCGGCGGAGGCGGGTTTTATTCTCGCGGATGATGCCGTGGCCGGGAGCGAACCAGACGTTGCGGACGAGGAGGAGATCGCCGTCATAGCCGGTTGTTAGAAGGTGGATACAGTGATAGGTGCCGGCGGGAACCGTGATGTCTTCGCGGGCCAGCACTTCAGTCCGGCGGGTGAAGGCGCCCTCGGGGGCTTTGACTTCAGGGAGTGCGTCACCGGGCTTCATGCCGGCGATGACGAACGGGACAGGCGTTTCCAACCACATGGGTTTGGTGGTTTCCGGACGCAGGATGAGGGAACCGCGCATGAGGATGCGATCGTCTTGGATTTCCACAAACTCGCGCTCGGTGGGGAAGCCGGGGACGGTGACTTCGAAGCAATCGGCCTCCGGCAAGCCAGCGGCGGCGGAACGTTTCCCCAGATAGGTGCGGACGCGTTGGAATTTCGTGTCCACGGCGGATGCCCCGGCGGACGTGACGCCTGCGGGAATCTCAAGGTGGACTTGATAGGTCCACGCATCGCCGGGACTCACGGTGAGGATGGGAGTGTCTGATTCCGCGGAGACCGCGGCGGGTGACGAATGCGGGCGGCAGGAAACCACCAGCAGCGCGGCGAATATGGCCGCGGTCTTCATTTCTCCAACCGGATGGCGGTGGACCGGCCGTGGGCGTCAAGTCCCTCGATGCGGGCGAATTCCTCGACCACGGAAAGCGATTTGGCGACCGACTTCTTGTCGAGCCGGACGATGCTGGTGCGGCGTTGGAACTGGTCGGCGCGCAGGCTGGAAAACGAGCGCCCCGCGCCACCGGTCGGCAGCGTGTGGCTGGGACCTGCTAGAAAGTCACCGACGGCCACCGGCGAGTCGTTGCCCAGATAGATGGCTCCGGCGGTGCGGATTTCCGGCAGCCAGCGTTTTTCCTCCGCGGTGATGAGCGAGAGGTGCTCGGGGCAGAAGGCGTTGGAAATGGCGACTCCTTCCTCGAAGGATTTCACGTGCAGCAGGAAGGTGCCGGATTTCAAGACGTCGCGAATGATCTTCCCGCGCGAGAGGGTGGCTAGCTGCTTGTCGATGGCTTTGACGACTTTTCCCAGCAAGGCCTTCGAATCGGTGGCGAAGCCGACCACGCTGTCACCGCCGTGTTCGGCCTGGGCAAGCATGTCTGCGGCGATGAAGTCCGGGTTCGCCGTCTTGTCGGCGAGAATGAGGATCTCGCTCGGGCCGGGCAGCAGGTCGATGGAGACCGCGCCGACGAGCTGGCGTTTCGCCTCGACGACGAAGCGGTTGCCGGGGCCGAAGATGCGGTCCACCGGGCGGATCGACTTGGTGCCGAGCGCAAGCGCGGCGATGGCTTGGGCACCGCCGACCTTGATGACCTCGGTGGCACCGGCGGCTTTGAGCGCATAGAGCAGGGCGGGATTGACGGAGCCATCAGGTCCGCAGGGAGTGGCGGCGATGATTTCCGGAACCTTGGCGGCCTTCGCGAAGCCGGCGGTCATAAGCGCGGTGGACACGAGAGGTGCCTTGCCGCCGGGAACATAGACACCGACACGATCAAAGGGGGTGAAACGCTCGCCGACGGTGGCGCCTTCCGCATTCTTGCCGGACCAGTCCTTGCGGAGCCCGCGTTTCGCGAAGGCCTGGATGTTTTTCAAACTGCGTGAAACCGCCGCGCGCGTGGCGGGGGTGACGGCTTTTCTCGCGGCGGCAAATTCGGCTTCGGTGACGAAAAGCGTGCGGGGTGTGAGCACGGCGTTGTCGAAACGCTTGGTGAACGTGACCAAGGCGGCGTCGCCCTTCGCGGCGACCTGCGAGATGATTTCGGTGACGAAATCGCGGACTCCGTCCTCGGGAAGGGCGCGACGATTGAGTCGGCGGACAAACGAAGCGTATTTGGGATCGGAGTAACTGAGAATCTTCATACCGAGTGGAGGTGGCGGAAGATGAACGGGCGGCATCCGTTCGCCAAGCATCATCCTATCCAAAGCGCGAAATTCGGCAGTCAAAACCCGGCAAAATTGTCACCTCGGTCATTGACGCACTTGGGCCAGAATCTTAATTTTCACCAGATTTCCAATCCAACACAGCTCATGACTCCATCCAGCCGCGGATTCCGCGAGATGAAAGCAGCGGTCGTCCGCTTCGCCGGTGACTCCGGTGACGGCATGCAAATCGTCGGCGAGCGATTCAGCGACACCAGCGTAACGGTTCCCAACGCCATCGCGACATTCCCGGATTATCCGGCCGAAATCCGCGCCCCGATCGGGACCATCGCCGGAGTTTCCGCCTTTCAGGTCCACTTCGGCAGCCAGACCGTCCTGACGCCGGGCGACGAACCGGACGCCTTGGTCGCGATGAACCCGGCGGCCCTCGCGGTGCATCTTTACGACCTCGTCGAAGGCGGCCTGTTAGTTGTCAATTCCGCCGCGTTCACTCCGGAGAACCTCGCCATGGCCGGCTTTTCGAGCAATCCACTCGATGACCCGACACTCGTGAAAAAATACGACGTGATGCCCATCGACATCAGTGGTCTGGCGGTGGAGGCGCTCAAGGAGAGCTCCCTCACCATGAAGGACAAGCTGCGCACCAAGAACTTCTTTGCGCTCGGCTTCACCTACTGGGTCTATGGTCGTCCGCTCGAACCGACCATCGCCTACATCAACGAGAAATGGGCAAAAAAGGCACCCGATCTGGCGGACGCAAACATCCGTGTGCTGAAAGCCGGTTATTTCCTCGGCGAAACTACTGAAACCACCCGTAACCGCTACATGGTCGCCCGGGCGGAAGTGGACCCCGGAACCTACCGCAAGATTTCCGGCAACGAAGCCCTCGCGCTCGGGCTGGTCGCCGGCGCGAAAAAGGCGGGCCGCGATCTGTTGTTCTCCGGCTACCCGATCACCCCGGCCTCCTCGATCCTCGAAGCTCTCGCAGGTTTCAAACATTTCGGTATCAAGACCGTGCAGGCCGAGGATGAAATCGCCGCCATCGGCGTGGCCATTGGTGCCAGCTTCGCCGGTCAAATCGGCGTCACCGGCACCAGCGGTCCCGGCATGTGCCTGAAGAGCGAGTTCATCGGGCTCGCCATTTCCACCGAGCTCCCGCTGGTCATCGTCAATGTCCAACGCGGCGGCCCCAGCACCGGACTGCCCACCAAGACCGAGCAATCCGACCTGCTAGAGGCGTTTTACGGCCGCCACGGCGAAAGCCCGCTGCCCGTCGTCGCCGCGAATTCCCCGTCCGATTGCTTCCGCGCCGCCTACGAGGCCGTCCGCATCGCCCTCACCTACTCCACACCCGTCATCCTGCTCAGCGACGGCTATCTGGCCAACGGCTCCGAGCCATGGAAAATCCCGGACGAAGATTCCCTGCGGGAAATCAGCAAACCCTTGGCTGATCCGTCCAAGCCCTACCTCGCCTTCGAGCGGGATCCCGAAACTCTTGCCCGCACCCAGGCCATCCCCGGCCAACCCGGACTCGAACACCGCCTCGGTGGACTCGAAAAGGACGTCAAGGGCGGCATCAGCTACGATTCCGGAAACCACGAGGAAATGACCCGCCTGCGAGCCGCCAAGGTCGAAGCCGTCAATCAAATCATCCCGCCGCTTCACATCACCGGCGAAAAAACAGGCAAGCTTCTGGTTGTCGGTTGGGGCGGCACCCACGGTGCCGTCACCTCCGCCGTCCAGTCCCTGGTCGCCGAAGGATTCGAAGTCAGCAGTACCAACCTGCGCTACCTCAATCCGATGCCCTCCGACCTCGGCGACCTGATCAAGGGCTTCGACAAGGTGCTCATCCCGGAACTCAACTCCGGCCAACTCTCGCTGCTCATCCGCGCCAGGTTCCTGATCGATGCCGTTTCCATGACTAAAATCCAGGGACGGCCGTTCAAGGTCAGCGAAATCCGCGAACGCATCCTGCAACTTCTCAACGACTGACCCCATGGCCACCGACATCAAAAACGTGCCCGACGTCCCGGGCCTCACCCGCAAGGACTTCGTCACATCCAACGACGTCCGTTGGTGCCCGGGCTGCGGAGACTACGCCATCCTCAACTCGTTGCAACGCACGCTTCCCGAGCTCGGCATCGCACGGGAGAATTTCGTGGTCATCAGCGGCATCGGCTGCTCCAGCCGCTTCCCGTATTACATGAACACCTACGGGTTCCACACCATCCACGGCCGCGCACCCACGGTGGCCACCGGAGTGAAGGTCGCCAACCCCGATCTATCGGTTTGGATCGTCACCGGCGATGGCGACGGCCTGAGCATCGGAGGCAACCACCTGCTCCACCTGCTGCGGCGCAATCTCAATGTGACCGTGCTGCTCTTCAACAACCGGATCTACGGGCTCACCAAGGGCCAATACAGCCCGACCTCCCCGGAAGGAACCAAGACCAAGACCACCCCCGGTGGCTCGATCGACCACCCGATCAACCCCCTGCTTTTCGCGCTCGGTGCCGAAGCGACCTTCATCGCCCGCACCATCGACAACAACCCGAAGCACATGGTCGAGACCTTCAAGGCGGCCCATGCCCATCAAGGCGTCTCGTTCGTCGAGATCTTCCAGAACTGCGTGATCTTCAACGATTCCGCTTGGGACCCCGTTTACTCGAAGGAAAACCGCGAGAACCAACTGCTCAAGCTTGAGGCCGGCCAACCCCTGCTCTTCGGCAAGGACAAGGCAAAGGGCATCCGTCTCAACGGACTTGCTCCTGAAGTCGTTGATGCCGCCAGCGCAGCTCCCGGTGAAATCCTCACCCACCAACCGGATCATCCGAGCCCGCTGTATTCCCAGATGCTCGCCACCATGGGACTGCCGGACTTCCCCACCCCCATCGGCGTGATCCGCCGCATCCAGCGCCCCACCTACGAATCGCTGGTCCACAATCAGATGGAGGAAACCAAAGCCAAAAAAGGCACCGGCACTTGGAAGGAATTGCTTCACGGCAACTCCACTTGGACGGTGGAGTAGCCCGCGAGCGCGACACGTCTCCAAAGTCACCCCCGGTGGACCTACGGCATCATCGGCATATTCCACCTGCTGCCGCCCTCGCTGGCCTGGCTCTGGCCTCTGGTCGCACCGCGCGGACACGCGAACCCGAGCATCGTGCGGACCGAGGGCATGTCCTCGGAGGGAGTCGGCTCCTACTGGCCATTCGCGACCGGCCGCCGGATCGATCACGCGAACCTGCTGTTGGAGCAGATCATGGAGACCCCGGAAGTCCGCTACATCCTGACTCCAAACCAAAACATCGGTGCGTGGGAGGTCTGCTTCATGCCGCAGTGGATCACGCGCGAATCTCTCGCGCGGCGTGGCAGCGCCCGCTTTGCCGCCAACCAGATGAAACCCTCGCTCTGCCCATTGCTCGGTTACTCGCCGGGCAGCATCGTGGTCGAGGGCCGGTCTCTCCCGCGGTGGATGTCCGAAGTGGAACTGCAGCGCGAAGTCGGCCCGGCCACCTATGATCGCGGCGCGGAAATCCTGAGCGAGTTTTTCCAGCATGAGTTGGCCCAGTTCCTTGTGGATGACCTGAATCCGATCGGCCGACAAATCATCGAATGCTGCCTGTCCGGCGGCACGCTGGCCGACTACGAACGGGTGCTCTCCATGCCAACGCTGGAATGCGACGAATGAACCAAGTGCCCGAACCGGGCTGACAGGCCCGCCAAATCCGCCGCCCCTGAAATCACCCCTTCAGGGGCGGCTTTTTTGCGGCGATGGCGGGGAAGTCCGTGACGCGCTCCAGTTCCACGCCATACAGAGCGGCGATTTCAGGCGCGTCGGACGCGTGATAGACATCGCGGTAATAGATTTCCCGGATGCCATAGGCGCAGAGCGTCTGCATGCAGGCGGTGCAGGGCATCGTCGTGGTCGCCACGATCTTCGCCTCTCCGCGGCGGAACAGGCTGCAAAGATTCACCTCCGCGTGGAGCATGAATTTCTGCCGTGCCTCGCGGTCATCCCAAAATCCGGCGGGCGGGTCAAAGCCCGGAGCCAGCCCGTTGTAGGCGGTGCCGATCACGCGGTTGTCGTAATCCAACGCCGCGGCTCCAACCTTCCGATAGGGGTCCTCCGAGCGCAGGCTGGCGACGTGCGCCAGCGCCATCGCGTAGCGGGGAATCGAGAGGCGGTCCGAAGGCATGCCCGGAGCTTGATCACTTGGCACCGATTTCAAAATCCAAAAATCCGGCGGATGATTTTGCGCTTCATTCCCGGGCGCTTCTGACCCAGCTTCCGGCCGTGGACCGTCACCGCTCGGGACTTCTGGCTGCGGTTGCCGCGTTTTCCCTGTGGGGCATCCTCCCGGTCTACTGGAAGCTCATCGATTTCCTGCCGCCCGCCTCGATCGTGGCGCAGCGCACGCTGTGGTCGTTGGTCATCCTGTGGGCGATCTTCATCTGGCGGCGGGAGGGAGCGGTGGTCTGGCAGAATCTTCGCAAGCCCCGCACAGCCGCTTGGCTGCTGCTTTCCGGCACCCTGCTGGCCGCCAACTGGCTGCTCTACGTCTGGGCCACCCTGAACGGCCGGATCCTTGAAGGCGCGCTTGGCTATTACCTCAATCCGTTTTTCAACATGCTCTTCGGCTTCCTCTGGTTCGGGGAAAGACACAATCGGCTTCAACTCGCGGCGATCGCCCTTGCCTTGTGCGGAGTGGCGCTGCAAATCCCGGCCGTCGGCCGGTTTCCCTGGGTCGCCCTGTCGCTCGCCATGACGTTTTCGATCTATGCCGTGGTGAAAAAACGAGCCCCGCTCGGATCGAGACTCGGCCTGACCGCGGAGACCAGCCTGCTGGCCCCGGTGGCGCTCATCTGGTTGGTGGTCCATGCGGAAAGCCCGGCGGCGGCATTCGGCGGCAGTTGGGCGCATGCCGCGCTCGTGGTCGGCACCGGGCTCGCCACCACGCTGCCATTGGTCTTTTTCGGACACGCCGCACGGACCATCAGCCTCACCACGCTGGGAATCATCCAATTCATAGGTCCCTCCCTCCAGTTTCTTATCGGCTGGAAAATTTATGGCGAACCCATGAGCGGGATCCGTCTGCTTTCGTTCGCCATGATCTGGCTCGCAATCACCCTCTACGCAACCGACGCCGTGAAACACCGGAAACCTCAAATCTGAAACTTCAACTTTGAAATCGCCACACGAGGCTTGCCGCCGGGGTGGTGGGCGGTTACGCAACAGGAATGCTAGATGAAGTCCGCTCGCTGTTGATTCTCCAAGATCGTGACCGCCGTCTGATGGCGCTCGCCAAAGACCTTGAAAAACTCCCTCAGGACGAGGCCCGGGCGAAAACCAAACTCGCTGGCGATGAAGCTGCTGTCGCTCGCGCCCATGATGCGCTGGTTGATTGCGAACTGCGCTTGAAACGCCTCGAACTCGATGCCGGAACCCGAAAAACGAGCATCGCCCGGATGAAAACCCAGCAATTTGAAACCCGCAAAAACGAAGAGTACCAGGCTCTCGGCCACGAGATCACCCGCTACGAGAAGGAAGTGGATGATCTCGAAACCCGCGAACTCGAACTCATGGAGGAGCTGGACACCTTGCGCAACTCCCTGAAAGGCGCCGAAGCCGCCCTCAACCACACCCGGAAGCTCGTGGATGAAGACCTGGCCTCCATCACCCAGCGGCACGAACGCATGGAAACAGAGCGCAAGGAAGTGCAGACCGAGCGCGCGGCCCTTGCCGGACAGGTGCCACAAGACATCATCCCGCTTTACGACCGCCTCATGAAGAGCAAGGCCGGCCTCGCGCTGGCCCCCCTGCATGAGGGAAAATGCGGCGGCTGCCACATGAAACTCATCCCCTCCACCGTCGTCGCCGTCCAGACCGGAAAAGAGCTCGCCCGCTGCGAGGATTGCGGACGCATCCTCTACGTCGAAGAGTAAACAGCCGGTCGTGGCTTCAGTAGTTCACGAATTCCTTGCGCAACTCCTCGAGCACCACCAGCCAGTTCATCATTACGATCGGCGGTAATTCGGCGGGATGCACGATCGGTCGGAGATTGACCGTGATGCGGTCCGCAGCCATCGCTTCGCCAGTCGAGTTCTTGGAATCCAGCGGGCGGACCGGATTGGCGGAATCCTCACTGACGAGCGATCCGATCTGACCACTCATCCTCACGGCGAACGGGTTCACTTCCACACCGTAGCGCTTCTCCGGCGAGAACAACGAACAGGGAGGGAAATAGGAACCAACCGGAGTGTAACCTGACGGAGGAGTGGCCTCGACGACGTTGAAGTCGTCACCGATGTATGTCCGCAGGTTGGTGACCAGGGAAAACCCATTGGTGAAGGATGTCAGGTCCGAGCACTCCTGAAGAATCACTCCATAGTCGAGATCCGTGCAGGGGATCGAGGGCTTGGTCAGCCAGATGCTTCCGGTGGTCGTGGTGTAATCGACATTCACCACCAACGAATGGTTCACCGAGGGGCTGTCCGCATTGAGCGAGACGAGGAATTCCTCAAAACGTTCGGGATAGACGGCGATGCAGGTTTTTCCTGACGGGAGCAGCTTCACTTCGAACGGATAGCTCGGCTTGTAATAACCGGATTTATACACGCCGACAAGGGGGTCGCCGAAACGCGCGTTGTTGTAGGTGATCGTGCCCGTCACCCCCGTCTGATAGGCATAAGTGCCGTTCTTCCCGTAGGCCACATCGACTACGGAACTGCCGAAGTTATAGGTCTGGTTCTCGTTGCAGGCGAAGATGTATCCCGGCGGCAGGCCGTTCGCGATGCCCGTATTCAGCGGCAGGTTCAACTCCTCGCGGACGCCGTTCTTCAGATACGAGAACCGCAGATTGGTCGGCGTGGGGTTGGTCGAACTGACCACTTGCGTAATGTCCAGACGCATCGCGCACTGCAAGGCTCCGATCGAGTAGTTGTTCCATGTCGTCGGAGAAAGCGTGTTGCTCTCAGCGGAGTGGGCGAAGCGGTCGAAGAATTCGGGGCCGCGGCTGATCGGCACGAAAGCCACCCGCCCGCTCTCCGAGGCCAGGGAAACCGGGAAGAACTCACCTTGGGTTACCTGATAGGCTTCTCGAACGCCGGGTGTGAAGGGATTGTTGTCAAAGCTCTGGCCTCCGATCATCGCGTCCCCGGACAGGGTCATACCACGGCGGGAGGACAATGCCGCGAGTGCCGTATCGCCTTCCACCTCGGCCTTGCCCGCATAGACGCCACCCGTGATCGTCACATTCTGCCATGCGTCACCAGAGGCGAATTCGCCGAGCGACATGAACGAGGACGCGGAAATCGCGAGCTGGGACGGGATTTCATAGATCGAGAGCACAAAGTCGCGCTTCACGCGCACGGCGTCGGTTTTGCCGTCGTCATGGTTCGCCAGATCCAGGGTGAACGCCCACCAATTGCGCTTTGCCACGAAGTCTTCGCCCGGCTTGGCGTAGCCGAAGTTGATCTCTGGATATTTCAGCAGGTTGAATTGCGGATAGGTGGTCACCGGCAGTCCCACGCCGCTTTGAGCCAAGGAGCCGTAGATCTTGTCGTTCGAAATGATCGGATAGGTGTCGTCACTGGCACTTGTCGTCGGGTTTCCCGTCTGAAGCGGGACAGGGAATCCGGCGCCAAGACTCCGGTTGATTCCCGCCGAAACGAATCTGGTGCTGAAATCGTTCGAATCACCCGCGATCTGATGGAAGATCCGGTTGGTGACACCGAGCGCGGAATCGCCGGTATTCGCCACAATGGCATTCTGAATATTCAGGCTCGTCAGAACGTCGGCCCGCACCGAGGTCCTTGCATTCGCGAGGTCGAGAGACTCGGTGAAAATATCCTTCCAGCGCAGCGGGTTCGAAACCGCGGTGCTGGCACTGGATCCGCTCTGCATCGCGCGGATCGCCCGGTTCGGGGTGATGGCCACGATCGAGCGCAGGATCGCATCCTCCTTCTCGCTATAGTCCGTGCGGAGCTGCACTTTCGCCTGCACCTCATGGGTCGCGATCGCCTGCCGGTAGGTGAACACCATCAACAGGGTGAGGATGAGTCCCGTCATGAGCACGAGGACGTAGGACACGAAGCCGGGCTTTCCGGGTCTGGTGGTTGAAGTGATCATTGCTGCATGGTTCCCGAGTAGGTGATTTGTTCGCCGGCCGGCCCCGTGAGAATCATGCGCAGGATCCCCTGATCCAAAGTGAATTCCACCCCAGCGGCCTTGGTGGTGACGGACCACTGCGGATCGCTCAGCACCCCGGTGACCGGGACCACGTAGTAATTGAGCGCCGGACCGTTTCCGAGGTCTTCGAACGAAAGGATCGAGGCGCGCATGGTCGCATCCGGCTGTCGGTAGTTGAGCACCACCACCGGTGAGGAAGTCAGTCGCGGATTGCTGCCCGCCAGTGCGTCCGCCACCGAGTCGTGCAGACGGAAACGGTCGGCCCTGCCCACCAGACGGCTCACATACATGCTGACCACCGGGGCTTCCTCGGTGATAAAGTTCTGAGCCTGATAGATCCTGAGAAAAGCCAGTTGTTGATTGAACAGAGCCAACACCATTGATCCGACCGCCATCCCGATCATCATGGCCACAGACAATTCGATGAGGGTGAACCCCCGCCGCCGGCGTTGCAGAAACTGTTTCATTGGGAGCGGAGAACGGTTCGGGATTTCGCGTAGTTGCGGTTGCCGATCTTGTAGGTGATCACGCTCTGGACTTTCCAGACCTTCATCGCCGCGGGATTCGTCGCAAGGGTGCCGGTGCCACCGTCAATCGGATAGTTGCCGGCATCCGGCAGCCGCGTGCGGGTCACGGTCCCGAGAACCGGGCGGTTTCCCGGCAGGCGGCCGATTTCCACGGCCACCGAGTCGGTGGAGGGAAACGCCGGCCAAGGCGAATCAGTCGCCAGCAGGTTTTCAAAAGGAATCCGCTCCGCATAGGCCCGCTCATAGGTCATGTAGGCGTCCGTAAGGGTCTGCTGCAGGCCCCATTGCCGCGGTTGCAGAATATTCAGCGAAAGCTTCAGCATCACCAATCCGATGAACGTGAGAAGGGACAGCGATAGCCCGGCCTCGATCAGGAGCATCCCCCGGCGCGGAGATCGTGCCTTGCGGCGCGCCCGGAAACCCGTGAAAGTCCGGCCATGAACCGACTGTTTCACCTCTGGGCATCGATCGCTTCGGTCTCCCTGCTGGCAGCGGGGCCTCTCGCAGCCCAAGCCGTCATGGAACCGCCGTTCGGACTGCGTTGGGGCGATTCTCCGGAAAAATTGATTACTTGGGCTTCCCGACATTCCTTGGACATTACCATCTCGCTGCCCGGGGATCAACCCGGATTGCGGATCCTCAAAATCGAACCCCGCAAGGGCTTCCTGCCGGAGACCAAGGCGGGCGCGGTGGAGGGACGGTTCCTCAGCGGCAAGCTTTACGAACTCACGATCCACTACTTCGACGCGGAAGCCTCGGCGGACCTGATGAAGGCCCGTTTCGAACAACTCCGGAAACAGGTGACCGCGGAACACGGCAAACTCCTCACCAACCAACAGCAGCGGTCGGTGCAGGACCAATTCGTGACGCGCACGCAATCGTTTCATCGGGAACCTGTAAAAGGGTTGTTTCTTTTGCTCGCATTCACCGAGGTGGAGGACTTGCTGCGCAAATCCAAGGACGCCCGGTTTTCCCTGATCTACCGGAATGATAATTTCAGAAAGCAATTGGAGGAAGAATTGAAAAAACCGTGAGTCACTCGATCGTGGTGAAGCTGCCGTTCATTTTCATCGTCCGGTCCACCTCGAACCACACGGCGGCGACATTCCCTGCGGCATCCCGCATGCGTTCCACGCCGAAGGGGGTGACGGTGACCAGTTCCAAAGTCCAGATTCCATCTGAAGTCAGCGCCTCTCCCAAGTCATCGGGGTCGATGACCAGGGTTTTGTCGATCGGCGCGGGTTCGTTCACGATCCGCTGGGACCCGTTCACCTGGTTGCCCGACATTCCAAGCTGCGGCATGCCTTTGTAGACCTGCGCGTAGGTCGTGGAGAAGGGATACAGGTCATTGAGCGTGAGTGTGACCTGAGGAAGCATGAACCGGAGTTTCTCACCGTTGGAAATGCCGGAAATCGATCCGTCAGCCACCGGCCAGATCTGAATGTATTGTGACGCCAGCACCGACTCCGGAGCCTGATAGTCCTCAAGTGAGAACAACGTGAAGCGCTCCTCGCCACGCACCTTCGAGCGGTCCGCTCCGGGCACGGAGTTGAGAACATAGGTCAGGTTCTGCGTGCCATTGGTCGTAATGGAGGATTGGGCAAGCAGGGTGGCCTGCGTCCGGTCAATACCAATACCCGTTCCGTCCACGCCGTAGGATTGAACGTGCCGCAGGAACTTGACGCTCTTGGAGGGCTCGGGATCCGTCGCCCCGCTGAGCAAGCCGCTGACCGTGATATCGACATAAAACGGCCTGTCCGCTCGGGTCCTTGTAACCGCCGCAGACTCATCCTCCGATCGGATCGCCACCTGTGCTACCGGAACATATGTTCCCACATAGCTGCTGGAGAGCAGATAACTGGCCGGCCCCGTCGAGTCCACGGTCCACAGTTCGAAGCGTGCTCCGCCCGGATCGATCGCCAAGGCCGAGAGTTGCTGGCCGGATGCCGCCACCGAGGCATCCCAGGCCACACCGGTCGGGAACTGCACCTGACGGATGAAGTTGGTGAAATTCTCGGCCTGAGCCCATGCCTGCGAGGCGGAGAGAAGGGTCGCGGAAATCGCTGCAAATAGAGTGGTTTTCATGGTGGTTATTCGGCGTTGGCGGTTTCTTGAGGAATTTTGAGCGGCAGGACCGAGATCGGCCCGCCCTGATAGGTGGCGACAACAAGATTCGAGCTCTTGTGGACACGGTCGGAGACTTGATCGGCAAGGGCCTTGTTCCCCTCCGCCTGAACCCGGCTGACCTCCACAGTGGTGATCCATCCGCGGTTCAAAGCGAAGAAATCCGCCCAACTCACGATCTTCGAGCCCGGCACGAACTTGATGCGGTCCGACAAATGCTTGGGAATCGTCAGAATCGCCCGCTTCGGAACCAGCGTGGCCTTGCCACCGAATGAAATGATGTCCGAACTCGCCACCAAATCCGTCGGCTGGTTGACGAGCGATGGGTCTGGTCCCTTCGCCGGCTCCATCTTGGCCATCGGGTCCTCTTGGACGACTTTCCGGTAGGCAAGACTGAGTTCGTTGTGGGTCACGGCGTCGCGCATGGTTGGAGCCGGCTTGCCGAGGGAGACCGGCATCAGGCCTGCGATCAGCAAGGGTATGAGTAGGTGCGGTTTCATGGGGATGGGTGTGTTGCTCCGGTTATTTGATTTCGTCATCGACACCGCCCGAGGGGTCAACCGCGCCGTTCGGTCCGCCACTGCCCTCACCGGGGTTCGAGGAATCGACGCCGTCGAGGTTGTTGCCATGGCCGTTGTTGGGATGCTTGGTGCTCAAAGTCACCACCAGCACCTGGTCCTGATAGTCGTAACACTTCAAGGCGTGGTCGGTCGCCGCCAGTTCCATCATGATGAGAATGCTCATGGGACCCACGTTCACCTTGCCGGACGCATCCAGATAGGGTTTCAGATAGCCCTTCAGGTTGGGGGATGTGTGAAGCGGTGAGTGAGTGGGCGGAGTATCCCCGTCAACCAGCGCGATGACCTGCAGGTTCGAGCTCTTGGTCGTGTAGAACTCGCTCCAGTCGGAGCCATTCACAAACCGGCCGCCGAAGTCGATGGTGGTGTATTTCCCGTGTTTCTTGATGTAGAGCGAATAGGCGGGATCGACGTCCTCCTGCGTTCCGTAGAACAGCTGGAAGAAGGATCCTCCGTTGATACTCATGCGGGCGTCGGTGGGAGGCGATTCATTGCTTTTCCACAAGCCGTTGGATCCGTCACAACCGGAGACTCCAGTGCCAATCGGTTGCACGGACACGAACACGTTTTCGGTGAGAGTGATGGTTCCCGGAGGATTGATCACAGCCACATCGCTCACCTTGCTGGGATAGAGGATGTTCCAGGTGAGCGTCGGTTTGGTTCCGGTCTGAACGACTGTCGGATAGGCCGACATCACGCCCACGGGATAGACGGGGATTCTGGAAGGCGAGGTGCCGTCGTCGCTTCCTGCAAGGGAGCGTGTTGGGACGAGGGTGCACATGGTGATGACGGCTGCCGACATGGCAACCCATTGGTTTGTTTTCATGGCTGGTTGTAAGGGTGGGTGTTAGGGACAACCTTTTCCGTCGGGTTCCTCGCGAGTGGGACGACTCTTGAGGGACGGGCGGCCCGGTTCGGGCAAGGGCATGGGGAATGCTTTCGCGTTCACCATGCCGATTCGGGACAGAATCCCGATCCGGGCCGCCTGAGAAATCATTGGGACGATGACGTCTCAGGAAAGGTGGGTGTTTGTTTCAATCAATACTCAGGGTGATGAGTCAGGGGTTGGGTGTGGAACAGCAGTAGTCGTCAGGGTGAGTTTTCAACGTTGTGGCAGGGCGAGGCCACCGGTCCAGTCGCGCCAGGGACCTCGCGGCACCTGCCGCTCGTCCAGGAAACGCCACTCGACGCGCTCTCCGCTGCGGAGAGAAAGGAAATCGCGAACCGCCGGACTGAGGTCGATGCCGGCCGATTGATTGCGGTTGGCGCGGGGCGACTCGTTGCCGAACACATATTGCCAGTGATCGACCTCGAACGGACCGACATCCTCCCATTGGGCGTAGCAGACGCGGCCCTTGTGATGAATGGCGACCCAGCGGCCTTTGCAGACGGAAATGCCGTCGCCGCGATAATCCTCCCAGAACCACGGAATCACTTCCGATGCCTCCGGGCGGTGCACGCCTCCCTTGGCGACGTCGTTGTAGGGCAGCGCGACGTAAAACGGATTGAGCATCGGCGTGAAACCCTCCGGACAAAAGCCATCACGGCGATCAGGTTGATCATATCCACCGAAATTCTCCTGCCAGTTCTGATCCCACGCGCTCTTGGTATTGGGCGTCGGATTGTGTTCGGTTGGCAGTTCGCCCACCCAGAACACGGTGGCCACCACATTGCGTTTCCATGGCAGGGAATCGCGCAGCGAATCGTGCGATCGCTCGATCACCACCCTCGCTGCGTCTGGAACACCGTATGGATCACTCAGCGATGGCAGAGCCTCCCGGCGGTTCTCAAGGAAACTTTCATGCACTCCGGCAAGTCGCTCCGCCAGACGCGCACCGGAGGCCGATCCCATCAGGGCGGCACTCACGATTCCAATAGCGAGACGGGTGGTTTTCATGACTTTCAGGCATCCGGTCGAAGCGGTTCTCGCTTCAACTTGGCCGACATCATAAAATTTTAACCCATCTTAACAAGAAAATTCTGTATTATTTTTGAACAGATTTAATGTTCGATTGTCAGAATTTTTAATCTTTGATTACCAGTGGGTTACAAACCTCTAATTCACCTCAACCTCACTTTACTGCCGATTTTTTTGGGGGGATTTCTTCCGAAACGACCCTCTCGACGGCTTCTTTCTACCTCAAATCGCGGCTCAAGCCAAAGATATTTTTGCAAATATTGAACAATTCCAAAGCTTAATTTTCAACGCGATCGCGTAGAGCGAACCACCCGTCACAGTCATGGCTTGCCGAGACCAAAACGCCGTTCGAGTTCACGCATGCCGAACTCGGTCAGAGTGGGGCGACCATCGGCAGTGCAGTAGGGCAGATCACAAGCAAAGAGTTCCTCCAACAACGGCCGGGCCTCGACCAAGCGCGGCTCGACCAGCCCCGCGGCACGCTTCGCGAGCATACGGGCCAGACGATCAAGGGCGAAACGGGCGCCTGAAACCGGATCGTGCAACAACTCGTCGAGCATTTCGCCGAAAAAGGCCCGCGGATCCTCAACGCCGAGACACGCGGGCAAAGTCCTGACCTGCACGGTATTGCCTCCGAAAGCCTCCACCTCGATCCCGGCATCCGCCAAGGCCATCCTCTCGCGCAACAGCAAATCCAGATCCCGCGGATCCAGTTCAAGCAGCACCGGCACCAACAAGCCCTGCATCGCCGGGCTGCCATCCCGCTGCCGCAGCAGGGTTTCATAAAAAATCCGTTCCTTCGCCGCCTTGGGATCGAACAGCACCAGACCATCCGCACTCTCCATCACCACGAATCGGTTCTTCAACATCCCGAGCATCCGAAAATCCGGCACCCCCCCACCCTGCGTGGGCAAGGCCTCCAGCATTTCCGCGGCTTCGGTAACCGGATGCGTCTCCTCCCACTTCCGCAGAGTCGGCTGCGGCACACGGAACCCACTCGCCACCGGCGCAGGCGGCGCAACATCCTGCTTCGAGGCCGCAAAAGCCGGGTCCGCCGCAGGTCTCTCCACCGACTTCGGAGTTGGGGGCCGCAAGCCCTCCATCACCGCCTCCAATATCGCATCCCGCACCTCCAGCGGCCGGTGAAACCGCACCTCGCGCTTCGCCGGATGCACGTTCACATCCACCAGCGTCGGCTCCAAATCGATCCACAGCCACGCCGCCGGGTGCATCCCATCCGTCACCGCGCCGCGGAAACCCTCCGCCAGCGACCGCGAAATCACCGCATCCTCCACCGGCCGGCCATTGAGAAACACAAATTGGTGCCGCCGCCCCTTCCGCGCGTGGCTGGCCGGCAGCACGAACCCCTCCACCGAGACCCCGTTTCCATGCGTCAGCGGTAATGCGATCAACTCGCCCGCAAGCTCCGTGCCCAGCAATTGCCGCACCCGGTCCACCGCTTTCGCCGCTGGCGGCAGATCGAACACCTCGCGCTCATCCCGCCGCAGCCGGAACCGCACCCACGGCGCTGCCAGCGCGTGCAAGCGTAGCTGGTGCTCCACATGCGCCGCCTCTGTGGACTCCGCCCGCATGAACTTCCGCCGGGCCGGCATGTTGTAAAACAACGCCTTCGCCTCGATCACCGTGCCCGGCGCACAACCGGCGTCCCTCACGTCCCGGATTTTCCCGCCATCCACCAGAATCTCGGTGCCCGCCACCGCATCCGCCTCCCGCGTCACCATCCGGAAACGCGACACACTCGCGATGCTCGGCACCGCCTCGCCGCGGAACCCCAGCGTCCGGATCGCCGCCAGATCACCAGCCTCGCGCAGCTTGCTCGTCGCGTGGCGCTCCAGCGAGAGCATCGCATCGTCGCGCGACATGCCGCAGCCGTCATCGCTCACCCGGATCAGCGCCGCACCGCCCTTGTCCATATCCACCCGCACCTCCCGCGCCCCGGCGTCGATGCTGTTTTCCACCAACTCCTTCACCACCGAGGCCGGCCGCTCGACCACTTCACCCGCCGCCACCTGGCTGGCGAGTATATCGGGGAGCACTCGGATTTTCGGCATGCGGAAAGGTTTAAGAGACCGGAATCCAGAGTCCAGAGTTTCCGTCTCTTGATTCTTGTCTCTGGTCTCTGGCCTCTACAGTCTCCTCCCGCACCTATGGCCGGCTTCTTCAAATCCCTCTACAACAAGGTTGCCAATCGCGCGGAAATCGATTGGGACGATCTCGAAGCCGATCTCATCGGCTCAGACCTCGGCATCCGCCTCACCACCGAAATCATCGACGAACTCCGCGGCCTCGGCCGTGAGGTCTCCGCCGAAGATGTCGTGGAAACCACCCGCAAACACCTCTCCCAGCGCCTCCCCGCCGACCAACCACCGCCCCTGCCCCGCCCGGACGGCAAACCCTTCGTCCTCCTGGTGGTCGGCGTGAACGGCACCGGCAAGACCACTTCTTCCGCCAAACTCGGCCTCTGGCTTAAAAACCGCGGCTTCTCCGTCATCCTCACCGCCGCCGATACCTTCCGCGCCGCCGCCGTCGAGCAACTCCAGCGCTGGGGCGACCGCCTCGGCATCCCCGTCGTCAAAGGCAACCCGAACGCCGATCCCTCGTCGGTGTGTTTCAACGCCCACCAAAAAGCCATCGCCGATGGAACCCAGTTTCTCATCTGCGACACCGCCGGCCGCATCCACACCCGCCACAACCTGATGGAAGAACTCGGGAAAATCCGTCGCACGCTCGCCAAGCAGGATGACACCGCGCCGCACCTCACGCTGTTAGTGGTCGATGCCACCACCGGCTCGAACGCCCTCAATCAGGCCAGGGAATTCCACAAAGCCAGCCCGCTCGATGGACTGATCGTCACCAAACTCGACGGCTCTGGCAAAGGCGGCATCGCCGTGACCATCCAGGATCAGCTCGGCATCGCCCCGCGCTTCCTCGGCACCGGCGAGGAACCCGAAGCCTTCTCCATGTTCCAGAGGGAGTCGTTCGTCCGGGAGATCCTCTGAGATCACTCCGGCAGGTGGTCCGCACAATACTCCCGGCCATCGCTCCCCACCCGGAACTCCAGCTCCGGGTCACTCACATCCGTCCGCCCGCACACCGCGCAGGTGTAAAATGCCGCGTGCTCCGGTTCCTTCGCCCCATTGAATTTCCTTCGCCGCTGCGCCGACTCCATCAACTGCGCCTTGCCGCGCAACGCCGGAATCCCCGCCCAAACCAGATAGTTCGCATAACCCAGTAGAAAAAACGGCAGCATCCTCAGGTCCCCCATGACCCCCAGCACCAAAAACGCCGCCTGAATCCACGCCAAAAACCGCACCTGCACCGGCAGGATGAAGAACATCAAAAACTCGACCCGCGGAAACAAGGTGGCGAACGCGAAAAACGCCGAGCCGTATAACAGAAACCCCGAACCCGGCATCGCACCCGGAAACAGGAAATTCGCAATGATCAGCCCGAGAATCCCGCAGTAATAAAACAGCGTCGTCCGGAAGACGCCCCACGCACCCTCCAGCGCATCGCTCATCATGAAAGCGATCATCACCATGAAGTAGAAGAACAAGGCCCCGAGCAGACCGATGCCCGCGAAGCCCGATGACGAAAACAAAAACGTCACCACCCGCCAGACCTCACCCGAAAAAATCCTCGCCCGGTCGAATTCCAACAGCATCCCGATGTCCGGCCGCACCAGCTGCAGCACATACACCAGAGCGTGAAGAATCGCGTAATACCTTAGAAAACCCGGAAAGGACAACCCTCCCAGGCGGCGTTCAAGACGGTCAATGCGTGACATATGCCACCGAGCATTCCGATTTAACACCGATTGACAAGCCCCGGCCTGCTTTCCAGACTCCGCCGCGAAATGCCGGAACTGAAACATTCGCCGCTGGAAAATGCCCATCAGGCCCTCGGGGCACGCCTCGTCCCCTTCGCCGGATGGAACATGCCGGTCCAATATTCATCGATCATCGACGAGCACCAGGCAGTCCGCACCAAGGTTGGGATTTTTGACATCTCCCACATGGGCCAGTTCCTCGTCAGCGGTGCGAATGCCGGAGCATGGCTCAACCGGATGTTCACCAACAACCTCGCCAAACTCGACCCCGGCAAGGGCCAATACACCCTCATGCTCAACGACAAGGGCGGCGTGATCGACGACCTCATCGCCTACCGCACTGCGGAAAACGACTACTTCCTCGTGGTCAACGCCTCGATGATCGACGAGGACTTCTTCTGGCTCGCCAGCCATCAGGACGAGCAGGCCGTCCTCCGCAACGAGAGCGACCTGTGGGCCGGCATGGCCATCCAAGGGCCACTCGCCGCGGAAACCTTCGCCGCCGTCTGCCCGGGCGAAGTGCTCCCGCCGCGCAACGGAATCACCACCACCGCCACCGGAGTCATCGTCTGCCGCACCGGCTACACCGGTGAGGACGGATTCGAGTTCTTCTGCCCCGCCGATGACGCCATCCCCTGGTGGGAGAAGTTTCTATCCGCCGGCGCCGCCCCCTGCGGTCTCGGCGCGCGCGACACCCTCCGCCTCGAAATGGGCTACCCTCTCAACGGCAGCGATCTCTCACCCGAACGCACTCCCATCGAGGCCGGCCTCGGATTCTTCTGCGATCTCTCGAAAGACGACTTCATCGGCCGCGAAACCCTCGCCCGCCAGAAAGCCGATGGCCCGGCCACCAAACTCACCGCCGTCCAATACACCGGAAAAGGCCCGCCGCCGCGCAGCCACTATCCGGTGCTTTCCGCTGACGGCACCGTCCTTGGCGAACTTGCCAGCGGCGCGCTCTCCCCTTCGCTCATGACCGGCATCGGCATGGCTTATCTTCCCGCAGAACTCGCCAAGCTCGGCACCGACCTGCAAATCGACGTCCGCGGCCGCCTGTTTCCCGCCAAGGTCGTCAAAAAGCCATTCTACAAGAAATAAGGTCGTAGATAAAACGCCGCCGCATCCCACAACCTTCGATCTCCCATCCACGGTCCTCTATCCAAGATTACCCCATGAACATCCCATCAGACCTCCACTTCTGCCCTTCCCATGAATGGGTCCGCCTTGAGGGCGACCTCATCACCGTGGGCATTTCCGACCACGCCCAGGAAGAACTCACCGACGTCGTCTTCGTCGAACTCCCCGCCGTCGGCCGCGCCGTCGATGCCGGTGATCCAACCGCCGTTGTCGAGTCCGTCAAGGCCGCCAGCGACATCTACGCCCCCGTCAGCGGCGAGGTCGTCGAAGCAAATCCGGAGGTCGAGGCCGACCCCTCGCTCGTCAACACCGATCCCTACGGCAAGGGCTGGATCTTCAAACTCCGCGTGAAGAACGCCGCGGACGTTTCCAACCTCATGGATGCCGCTGCCTACGAGGCACACATTTCGTAAACTCATAAGGAGTGGGGACCTTATTGTCCCCTTCTTCTCCTACCCGAAGAGGCGACAATAAGGTCGCCACTCCTTATGTCTGACTTTCTCAACGAATCGGACGAGATCCTGAAACATGGGGCCACGCTTCCGCACTGGCAGCAGGGCGAAGTCATGCAGTTCGTCACCTTCCGCCTCGGCGACGCAATGCCGGCCAAAAAGCTCCGCCAATGGAAAGAGGAGCTCGCAATCTGGCATATTCACCATCCCAAGCCATGGCTTGCGGACCAGGAGCAGGAATACCACCGGCGCTTCACATGGAAGCTGGAAGGCTGGCTCGATGAAGGAGCGGGTTCGTGCCTGCTGAACGATCCCGAGACCAGGAAGGTCGTAGAGGATGTCCTGATGTGCTTCCAAGGAGAGCGAGTGGATCACCACGCATGGGTGATCATGCCGAATCACCTGCATCTGATCTTCACTCCCAAAAACCCAATTGAAACGCTGATAAAGGCCTGGAAAGGCACCTCCGCCCACCGCATCGGGCTAGGCAGCATCTGGCAGAAAAACTACCGCGACACCTTGATCCGGGACTCCGGTCATTTCACGAACGCCGTGCGCTACATCCGCCGGAATCCCGCGAAGCTCAGGCCCGAGGCGTTCACTCTATGGCAGGGCCTTCGGGCCCTCGCGGTCCCATAAGGAGTGGGGACCTTACTGTCCCCTTCTTCATCCACACAGCGAAGAGGCGACAATAAAGTCGCCACTCCTTATACCAACTTCAAAAGCCATGCCCAAAAACACCGCACATGACGATCTCCTCCAGGTCCGCTGTCCCGGTGTTTGCTTTTACGTGCTGCGGGACGCTGACGGCCTTTACCTGATCGACTCCGGTTTCGTGGGAGGAGTCCGTTTGCTGCATCGCGCGCTGGATCGGCGCGGGTGGTCTCAGCTCCCGATCCGCGGCATCCTGCTCACCCATGGACATCTGGATCACATCCTCAATGTCCCCGAGATTGCCGCCGCATCGGATTGTTGGATCGCAATCCACCCCCTGGATCAGGCGCATTGCGAGGCCAGATATCCCTATCAGGGTCTGGCAAGGGTTTGCGATGTGCTCGAAAAAGCGGGCCGGGTCGTCTTCGGCCGTCCGAGGTTCCAAATTGACCACCGCCTTGAAGACGGTGAAACCATCCCCGTTTGGGGCGGACTGAAAGTCGTCCATCTCCCCGGCCACACCGACGGCCACAGCGGATTTTACAGTGAATCCCGCCGCCTGCTGTTCTGTGGCGACCTGTTCGCCAGCCACCGCAGGTTTTCCCATCTTCCTCCCAATATCCTGAACAGCCATCCGGAACTCATTCCCGCCAGCATCGGAAGGGCTTTGAGCCTGTCTCTGGAAGGAATCGCTCCGAATCATTGCGATCCGGCGGACTACACGCAACATCTCGAACGCTTGCTTCGCCTGAGGGAATCCCGCGCATGGCGAGCCACCGGATGACCCGCGCAGGCGGGCGTTTCGGAACGCAGGCATCAAGCCCCCTCGCCCCCCGAAAGCCTTCTTGATTTCACCTCATGCGATGGTCTTTTGTACCTGACTCCGTGATCCATGAAACAAGGGATTCCAAGCGGATCAGAATCCGCATCGGGAACCAGGAACGCCAACTCCGCCTCAAGACTTCGGCAGCGCTTGTCGCGGCTGTTCCTCGCCCCGGTCATCCTGTGGCTCGCCGCCCTCCCGGCGGAAGGCTCATGGCTATGGCAGGAAATCGGCACCAGCGGCGGCCCCGGCCAACGTGCCTACGCCGTGGTCGTCTGGACAGGAACCGAACTCCTCGTCTGGGGCGGACGCCCGTTCGGCATCAATACCGCGTGGAAAAACGATGGATGGAAATACATCCCCGGCACCGACTCGTGGCAGCCGCTTTCCTCTTCCAACGCGCCCTCCGCAAGACAGTTCCCCGTCGGCGTCTGGACCGGTCACGAACTCATGATCTGGGGCGGCCACAAGGTCAACAATCCACCGGACAGCCTGCAAACCGGAGCCTGCTATGATCCGGCCACCGACACCTGGCACCCGACGCCCACTTCCGGAGCCCCGTCCAAACGCGGCGACCACACGATGGTGTGGACCGGCTCGGAGGTCATCGTCTGGGGTGGCTATAACTTCGGCAGCAGCAGCTTCCTCAAATCGGGAGGCCGCTACGATCCGGCCACCGATTCATGGACGACCGTCACAACCCTCAACGCACCCACCTCCCGGAGCAAACACTCCGCCGTCTGGAGCGGATCTCACATGATCATCTGGGGCGGGGGTTACCTGAACGATTCGATCAAGTGGAAACACCGGAGTGACTTTGGCCTCTACGATCCCTCAACCAATCTATGGAGCCCGGCCCCCACCACCGGATCCCCCACCGCACGCAGCGACCACTCCGGCATCTGGACCGGCAACCGCATGATCGTCTGGGGCGGCTGGGATGGCGATCGGTTCGAAAAGCGGCTCCTCCAATCAGGCGCCTCGTTCGATCCGTCCGCCGGCACATGGACCAGCCTGCCGCTCACGGGAGCTCCCGCTGCGCGCGCCAGTCATTGCGCGGCATGGAGTGGCCGGGAAATGATCGTCTGGGGTGGCAGTGCGGCTGGTTCCAGCCAAAGCGGCGCGCGGTTTGATCCATCGGCGGAAACGTGGGCCGCCATGCCCACCGAGGATGCCCCCACCGGCGGAAACCGCGGCAGCGCCGCATGGACGGGTGAGGCGTTTTACCTGCTCTATGACCGTCTCGCGCGGGCTTTCGAGACAGGTCCTTACAGCATGGATGGCATCCCGGACGATTGGCAGTATTTCTATTTCGGCGCACAAAATCCCGAGGGTGCCGCCGATCAGGACCCCGATGCTGACGGCCAGGACAACCGCATGGAGTTCCTCGCCCGGACCATCCCCACCGATTCGCAATCACGGCTCATCCTTTCGATTTCATGGCTGCCCGCCACCACCGAGCTGGTGTTTTCATTGTTTCCCGGCTGGCCGGACCGCACATACCAACTTC
This sequence comes from Luteolibacter sp., assembly GCA_041549835.1. Classification (GTDB taxonomy): domain Bacteria; phylum Verrucomicrobiota; class Verrucomicrobiia; order Verrucomicrobiales; family Akkermansiaceae; genus Luteolibacter. The sequence goes on from JBFEQB010000024.1 coordinate 29,080, forward strand.
AGCAATCCACCCTGCTCTCACCGATCGAGTGGCAGCCCGCCGGCGGAGAATGGAGCGATCTGGGAAACGGGCATTGGTCGCTGCGGCTTCCCATGCCCGAGTTCCCCAGCCACTTCTATCGGGTGGCCGTCGGTCTGAAACGCTGATGGCGCGTCAAGCGCACCGTTCCTGTCTGGCCCGAACCAGGCGGGCCGCATCCAGCCATTGTTCCTTGAGGTTGCAGGCCCGCTGCAACGCCCCTTCAGGGGTCGTTCCGAGGAAATTCGCGTGACCCATTTTCCGGCGGGAAGTCGCCCTGCTCTTGCCGTAAAGATGAAGGCTCGCCGCACTGTCCTCAAACAAGGGTCGCCAGTCGGGAGCCTCCGCATCGCCGGGCCACAGATCTCCTAACAAGTTCAGCATGGCCACCGGCGAGAGCAGCCGCGGCGATCCCAAGGGCAGACCGATCACCGCGCGGAGTTGTTGCTCGAACTGCGAGGTCACGCAGGCGTCCAGCGTGTGGTGACCGGAGTTGTGGGGACGCGGGGCGATCTCATTCACTAACAGAACACCGTCCTCCTTGAGGAAAAACTCCACGCCCATGATGCCGCGGTAATCGAGCGCCACCGCGATGCGCCGGGCGAGTTCCGCCGCCTCCTCCGCCACGCCGGGCGAAATACGGGCGGGCACGATCGAGACGTCGAGAATGTGGTCACGGTGTTGGTTTTCCGCAGGATCATAGCATATCGTTTCACCGTCGGCTCCGCGGGCGATCATCACGGAGATCTCCTTCTCGAACGGCACCCATTCCTCAAACACACCGCGCGGAGAATCGAACTCACGCCACACCTCCTGCGGATCCTCACCACCCCGGACGCGGATCTGACCGTTGCCGTCGTAGCCGAAATCCGCGGTTTTCAGAACCCCACTTCCTAACAGCTCCATGGCGGCGGCGAGTTCATCGGCACTGGAGACCACCGCGAACGAGGCGCAGGGAATTCCATGAAAACGCAGGAACTCCTTCTCCCGCCACCGGTTCTGACAGGTGGCGACCGCCTGCGGTGATGGATGCAGCGGCACCCGCTCCGCCACGGATTCCAGAATTTCCTTCGGGATGTTTTCGAACTCGACCGTGGCCACCGTGGCGGTCCCGCAGAAGCGCTCCAGCGCCAGTGGCGCATCAAAGGGCTGATCGATCACCTCGTCCGCCACCTCGACGGCGGGCGCTTCAAGGCCGCCGGTCCAGACGACGGTGCGCACATTCATCCGGCGGGCCGCCAGCGCCAGCATGCGGCCGAGCTGCCCGCCACCGATCACGCCGACCACGCAGTGCGCTGCTTCCAGGGATTGGGATTTCATGACAGCGGCGGCAGGGATGAGGATTTCACCTTGGCGTTTTGCTTCGTGCGGAACGCCGCGAGCTTTGCCGCCAGATCCGGGGATTCATTGGCTAACATCGCCACCGCAAACAAGGCGGCGTTCACCGCGCCCGCCTTGCCGATCGCAAAGGTGGCGGTTGGAATCCCCGCGGGCATCTGCACGATGGACAGCAGCGAATCCATGCCCTTGAGCGCCTTCGACTCCACCGGCACCCCGAGCACCGGCAGGTCCGTTAGAGCGGCGGCCATCCCTGGCAGGTGGGCCGCCCCACCGGCTCCCGCGATGATGCCTTTCAAGCCCCGTCCGCGCGCGGCGGTGGCGTAGGCGAAGAGCTTGTCAGGTGTGCGGTGGGCGCTGACGACTTCCGCCTCCCAGCCCACGCCGAAGTCCTCCAGCGTGCGCGCGGCGTGCTCCATCGTCGGCCAATCCGACTCGCTTCCCATGATGATTCCGATTTGTGTGGTTTGTTCCATTTCGTTGTATGTTAGATTTTTGTCCATCCATCGGCGGTGCGGCGGAAGGAGTTTCCGCCTTCCAGCGCCACCAGATGAATCCAGCCGTGGTCAAAGAGCTGCCGCACGCTTTCCTGTGCCGCGAGCACCTGGTCGATCGAGGTGCGGGCGGTATCGATGACGACCGTGAGCCGCCGGGGTTCGTGGACGAACTTCTCGCCGTCGTGGATCGACTGGATCGGCAGGCCGGTTTTCAGATCGCCGCAGTTTCCCTCCATCACGCCGATGCCGCCGACCACGTGGTGCAGCGCCTTGTCGCCACTGCCATAGCGCAGCGGATCGATCCGCGAGGCGTAGTATTGCAGGTTGATCCAACTCGCGACGACCACGGGCGCACATAGGATCAGGGTGAGGACCTTGAGCTCGGGATCGGCGGCCGCGTCATAGTCGTGGAGGAAAACCCGGCCATCGAGCTTGAGCGCGGCACTGCGCGAACGTGGTGCGGCCACCAAGGCGGCGTTGTTGGCGAGTCCCCACTCGGGGCGGACCTGCGAGATGTCATGGCCGCGGCCGCGCACCGCGGCATCGAGTTGATCCGGTGTCTGGGCGGCGATTCCGAGCGAGGCGGCGCGTTCCTTCCGGGTCGCGGCTCCGGCGCTGGCGAGCGCCGCCTGCAGGGCGGAAACCTCCGCCGCATGGCCAGCCGGCACGTCCGCCAGATCGAAGAGCGCCACCTCATCGCTGAGCGTGTCGTGCAGACCGGCGATGAAGACGGTGTCGTCCGGAATGGCAATGCCTTTGTCGGCGAGCGCCTTCCTAACATCCGCATCGTTGAGCGTGGCGGCCGCGAGGCGCGCGTTGACATCGCCCGCGTGGCCGCCGCAGGCACCGCAATCGAGGGCGGATGCGTACGGATTGTTCGCACTGTGGCTGCCGTGGCCACAGATGAGGACCACACGGGCGAAATTCTTCGTCAGGCTCATGTTGCGCAGCGCTCCCTCCGCCATCGCAGCGCGGGTTTCCACCGGAACGCCTGCCAGATGAGGAGACGGCGCATGGCAGCAGTCAGCCGTGTGCCGCCCGAAGCGGCCCAGCACGGCGGCGAAGCCGAGGCCCACGGACTCCACGAACGAGAAGCACGATGTCGCGGAGTTTTGAAACGCCTTCCAAGCACCCTTCCGGGCCACTGTGAGGCGAGCCTTCGGATCCTCGGGCTCGCAACTGTCGACCGGCGGGACCAGCAGCACCGGGCAGCGTGCGGCGGAGTGGTCCGCACCCGCCAGCTTGTGGGCCACGGGAAAGCCGAAGAATCCAGCGAAGCCGATGGTCTGCGAGCCGGGCAGCGAAGCCTCCAGATGCCGCCTCAGGACTTCCGAGCGGACATCAATGCAGAACACCGCCTGCGCCACCGGCCGCTCGACCGGCAGCCGGGAGGGCTGAGCGACCAGTTTCCCCACAAGCTCGCGCTGGTAGCTGCGTTCATAGGCGGACTGCCAACGGGCGAGCGCCTCGAGCATGTCCGGCTTGTGGACGGGCGGAGACTGGTGCCTCCAGTCCGCGCGGATGATGCCGTCCCGCGCGAAGGCGTGGAACAAGGCGGCGTCGTAGGCCAGGCGGATCGCCAGCAACTCGAGCAGCGCCGGGTTTTTCGCACCCCGCAGTTCGTCCTCGCGGACGAGGTATTTCACATATCCCGCCCAGCCGGAGATCGTGGCGAGCTGGCGTTGCAGGAAATCCGCGGGTTCGATGCGCTGTGGAGCGAGCATGGCCATGCAGTATTCGATGCATGCCTCGGGGGATTCCGGCAGCCCGGCGACGAATTCCCGGAATCCCGTTAGACCGAACGCCTCCGGGTTGCGGTCGTGTGCGGCGGCCTCGCGCCAGGCGGAGAAGAGGCCGAGCATCCGCCACGGGGATTTCCATGTCGTCTGGTTTTCATCGAAGGCGACTCCGCACCACTTCGAGATTTCCTCGATGACAAACACGCTCCAGTGAGCATGCGGCCGCTGCTGGTCGAGCAGGTCGGCGACGGTGGCGATCACGCCGTCCTCGTCCGCGTCTTCTGCATTTTCCATGGAGGAAATCAGCCGCTCGAACGTCCATTCGGCATCCGCCACGCTGCGGAGGTCGTCGGGATGGATCGTGCCGTCGTGGAGAGCGGCAAGGTATTGCGCGGGAGTCTGCACCGGGGCGGCACCGGTCGTGCGCTGGAGGATTTCACAGGCTTGCGCGAAGGGAAGATTGGCGAGACCGGCAAAGGGATTCACGGCGACGAAGTGACCCAGCGGCCAGAGCGGAGCGACGCGCCCGAGAGCGGAATCGATGGCGGTCTCCAGAGCGGGTGGAGAGACGGCGGTATGATCAAGTGTGACGTTCATGAGTGATGAGGAGTAAAGGATTTCAGGAAACCGGATGGCGTGGCCAGAGGTGGCCGAGCAGGCGGTTGGCGATGGTGCCGAGGTAGAAGCCGTTCAGTGCGTGCACGTAGAGCCGGCGGCCGAGGGAGTAGTGCGCCGCCCGCCACAGCAGCGCCTGGAAGAGAAACAGGGCCAGGAACACCGCGGCCACGAAGGCATTCAGGAGCGCAGGCGTTTCTGGCGCAGCGGCTCCCGTGAGCATCAATCCCGAACCGGCATGCAGCGCGTAGGTGACGGCACAGACAACCACCGCCGCTCCGAGCGGACGCAGCATCATGGCCGCTCCTCCACCCGCCGACCACGCACGGGCGAGACCGTAGGCGAGCGCCAGCGCCAGCACCACCGCGAAGACCCATGGCTGGACGGGTGCGGTGGGAGCGAGCACATGCAGCGCCGTGGCCCCTCCCGTGGCGATCAGGCCACCGACGAGCACGCCGAGCGTGAGCGCGGGTGTGGCCAGCGGGATCGCGGCGCGCGGCACCGCACCCACCGTCGAGCCGGCGGTCAGGAAGGCGTGCGCCTTGTAGAGCGAGTGCGCGGCGATGTGGAGCAGCGCGAGTCCATACGCGCCGAGCCCGCACTGGAGCAGCATGAAGCCCATTTGCGCGATGGTCGAGTAGGCGAGCGCGCGCTTCACCCCGGGCTGGGCCAGCATCACCACCGCACCGAACGCCGCGGTCACCGTGCCGATCACCACCAGCAGGTTCAACGCACCGGCCGCATGGGTGAAGAGTGGAGAGAAACGTATCATCAGGAAACCACCCGCATTGATGATGCCGGCGTGCATGAAGGCCGAGACCGGCGTGGGCGTCTCCATCGTGTCCGGCAGCCAGCTGTGGAAGGGAAACTGCGCGGACTTGAGCGCGGCGCAGGCCACCAGCAGGAACCCGACCGTCGGCAGTCCGCTGCTGTTTCCAGCCGCGACCGAGGCGAAGATTTCATCGAAGTTCCATGACCCGTGCGAGCGGAACAGCAAGACCGAGGCGGCTAACAGGCAGATGTCCCCCAACCGGCTGAAGACAAACTTCTTGCGCGCCGAGAACACCGCACCCGCCCGCTCCGGATGGTGCAGCAGCAGGCGGTGCAGGCAGAGGCTGGTGGAAACCCAGGCCGCGAGCAGGACCAGCAGGTTTCCGGAAAGCACCAGTGTCAGCACCGAGGCGAGCGTGAGGCTCATCCATGAGAAGAACTTCGCCTGCGCTGGATCGCCTGCGAGGTAGTGCCGCGAGAAACGCAGGACCACCGTGCCGAGGAACGACACCAACACCACCATCACCGAGGACACCGCGTCTACCTTGAACAGCGGCGATGCGGTGCCGGATCCCAAGATCACCAGCAGCACGGCGAGGGTGGCGGAGGCCCCGGCGGCGGCGACCGTGAGACGGCCCGCGGCTTTGGGCGAAAGTCCGCGACCGGTCAGACCGGCGATCAACGGAAGCAGTGGCACAAGCGGAGTGAGGAGCGCTGGAAGGAGTTGCATCGCCGGGAGGCTGGCGAAGATCCGGATTTTAGTGAATTACATGCTTTCAAATTTAGCGTTAAGTTCTATTTAACCCTCATGACTTTCCTGAACTACCACCACCTCCGGTATTTCCTCTTCATCGCCCGCGAGCTGAACCTCACGCGCGCGGCGGAAAAACTGAACCTCTCGCCGCCCGCGCTCAGCATCCAGCTCAAGCAGCTTGAGGAAAGTCTCGGCCATCCGCTCTTCGAGCGCGAGCGGTCCGGCCTCAAGCTCACCGAGGCGGGACGGCTGGCGCTGAACTACGCGGAGGAAATCGCGCGCGCGGGCGAGGAGTTGATGGACGTGATGCAACATCGGCCCCATGGCGGCCAACAGATCCTGCGCGTCGGTGCGGTGGCCACGCTGTCGCGGAACTTCCTGTTGGAGTTTCTCAGGCCGGCGCTCCACATGCCGGAAGTCGAAACCATCATCCGCTCCGGCGCCCAGCGGGATCTGTTAGTAGCGATGCACGCGCATGAGGTGGACATGGTGCTCTCCAACCAGTCGGCGCGCAGGGACGCCGGCAGGCCATGGCACAGCCACCTGCTGGCGGAGCACCCGGTCAGCCTGGTGGGTGTGCCGGCATGGAAGAAGAAACGCCTGCGTTTCCCCGAAGGCTTCCGGGACGTGCCGGTGATCCTGCCGAGTCTCGAAAGCAACACCCGGGCCGCATTCGACCGCCTCACCGCGGCCGCCGGGGCGAGGCCTCGCATCCTCGCCGAAGTGGACGACATGTCGATGCTCCGCCTGTTGGCCCGTGAGGGCGAAGGGCTCGCCCTCGTGCCGCCGGTGGTGGTGCGCGACGAGATCGAGAGCGGCGCGCTGGTGGAAACCCACCGCATCCCCCAGATCCAGGAAACGTTCTACGCGATCACGCCGAGCCGGCGCTTCCCGAATCCGCTCGTCGGAGAGCTTGTAGGACGCATGGCGGGCCTGAAACCCAACGGCAGGAAGCCGGCCTCTCCGATTTCCAAGAAGATGTGATTCCATCAACCGGCGGAAACCCGCCATCACAGACTCGAACGCCCCCCAAGCCAAAGGCTCCGGCACGCACCCGCGGGATGCGTCAGATCCGCACCGATGGCTCACGCTTCGACCGGCATCTGCGGTTCTTCCGCCGGAAACGACGGCATTCACCTCCTCCGGCGTATGCCCACCGCTCAGGCAGCTGCGCCCGACGGGAAAATCATGCTCAGAATCAGCGTGAGGAAGAAATTCACGATCAGGATCGCGAGCGAGGAATAGACCATCGCCCGCGTGGTGCCGCGCCCCACGCCCACCGCCCCGTGGCTCGCCTTGAGTCCCTGATGGCAGGAGAGGATGACGATCAACATGCCGAAGACCATCCCCTTGGTCATGGCGATGATCACATCCGATCCATCAGTGTGGCGGTGCATCTGGCTGAGCCAATACGCGCCGTTGATCTGAAACGGTCCGGTGCCGACAATCAGTGAGGCGACGATGCCGAAGGCCGCAGACTCCGCAATGAGCAAAGGCATCGACACCAACATCGCAAGAAATCTCGGCGTCACGAGATAGTCGATCGGATGGACGTCCATCGAACGCAGCGCGTCGATCTGCTCGGTCACTTTCATGGTGCCGATCTCAGCGGCCATCGCCGCGCCCACTCGCCCGGCGAGCATCAGGGCGGTGACGGACGGACCGAGCTCACGCAACATCGCCACGCTCACCAATGCGCCGCCGCCGGTTTCCAAGCCGAGCGGCTTGAACTGGAACAAGGCCTGCGCCGCGAGCACCGCACCGGTGAAGGCTCCCGTCACCACCACCACCGGTTGCGAACGGTAGCCGGTCTCCGCGATTTGCGCGATGACCATGCGCAAACGGATCTTGCCGTGGAGCAACGAGTCCATCATCGCGGCGGCGAGTTTCCCGACCTCCCCCAGATAGCTGAGGAAGTCCATCGCGTTCCTGCCGAGAAACCGGATCACTCCGGGAGAATACACCATCTCACAGTCGTGGCAATGTGAGGAATTCCCAAAGGAGCCCAGGGCAAAGCCTTCAGACGATCTGCCCACGCCGCACGGCCCGGGCTTGAACTCAGACAATTCTATGACTCTGGAACGGCAACCAACTCTCCCGCAGGCACGAGCGGCGCGTCATCGGGCGGCAGCGCCGCGAGCAGGCCGCTGATGGTTTGATCCTGCCCGGGAATCACCAATTCGGGACGGATGTCTGCCAGCGGTTGCAGGACGAAGCGCCGTTCGCCGATCCTCGGGTGCGGCAGCTCCAGATCATCGCAAGCGTTCGTCTCGTCCCCCAGATAAAGCAGGTCCAGATCGATCACGCGCGGGGCGTTCCGCTCCGCACCCCGGGAGCGGCCGAGAGCCAGTTCGATTCCACGGGTTTTTGCTAACAACTCCAGCGCGGTCCCCCTGAAACCGATCTCGACGACGGTGTTGAGAAAATCCGGGGAACCCGGAGGACAGAACCGCGGCTCGGTCTGATAGACAGGCGCATGCAGAACCGCCTCCCCTGGCGTGGCGATCTCCCGCAGGTGGGCGAAGGCCGCCCGCAAGTTGGACAGGCGGTCCCCGAGATTCGAGCCGAGGGCGATTCCGGCGCGAGGCATGATCACTCGACGAGGTTTTCCAAGCTGGCGATGCCGTAGTTTGCCGCCACGCGCTGGTTCGCCGCTTCCACCTTCGCGGAAGGAATGACCACCGGCCGGCTGGCACCGAAGAGTTCGATCACATGGAACTCCGGCGGTGTTTCCGGATGCAGGAGATCATGGGCCTGCTTCAGGTCCGTGACTTCCACACCGTTGATCTTGTCCACGGCATAGCCTGCGAACCCACCGAGCTGGCTGGTCACCGGATCACTCTCCACGCGGGTCAGCACGACGATGTCCCGGTGTTTCTGGAACAATCCCTTGGGAACGTAGTCGGTGTAGAGCCGGCGCACGGTCACATCGGTGAACTTGGCGGCGGCGAAGAGGTTGGTGTCGAGCGGCTGGAAAACGAGGCCCGCAAAGACCACGTAGCGTGGTTTTTTCTCATACTGGACGGCATACATGCGAGACCATGTCAGCGGCTTGAGCACGATTTCCACCTCATTCCATCCGCCATCGCGGAGGAAGCGCACCGCCAGCTTGTCCCCCGCGAACTTGCGCTCGACGACCTCGTTGAGATTCACGTTTCCACCATCGATGGTGACCATGCCCGCGCTGTCCACGGCTTTGCCGTCGAGAGACATGAGGATATCGCCCCGCTTCAGGGCTCCATCGCTGGAGCTGGTGGGAACGACATCGGTGATGAGCACTCCCTTGCCATCATCCGGAAGGCCGAGCGCCTTGCGCATCGCGGGGTTGTGAAGCGGGAAGTCCGAGACACCAAGCTCGGCGTAAGAATCGTATGTTCCGTCCTCGATGTCCTTGAGGAAACGCCGCACGACCGGGGTGGGGATGATGTATCCGGTGTTGTCCGCCTGCCGCAGTCCTTGAAAGGCCACTCCCACCACCTTGCCATCCTGCACCACCGGACCGCCGGAGTTTCCGGGATTGATGGCGGCATCGATCTGCACGACGAGGTGGGAGTCCGCCCGCGAGTGCGAGTAGGCTTGGAAATCGATCCGGGAAACCACGCCGCGCGTCACCGAGAGTCGCTCACCGCCGACCGGGTAGCCGATCACGCGCACCTGGGATTCGAGTTGCGGGACCTCGCCGAATTCAAAGGTGGGAAACGATTCAAAATCCTTGAAGTCCTCCACCGAGAGCAGCGCGAGATCGCAATCGTGGGCGATGTATTCGACCTTGGCGGGATACTTGACCGGGCTGCCATGGATGGTCACCAGCAGGCGGCGGCCATTGGAAACGACGTGGGCATTGGTCAGGATTTTGTTTTTCCCAATGAGAAACCCGGTGCCGATGCCGCCGCTGAAGCGCCCGGAGTTCCACGGCGTTTTGTAATCCGGAACCTGTGTGGCCACTTCCACCCGCAGGACCGAGTGATAAATATCCGAATTATTGGCTGCGGCGATGAGCGCTGGAGCGCATGCGAGGAAAAGAAACAGGAGAAGTCGGTGCATTGGAGTTGCCCGGGACTCTAAGGAAGGGACGCAGACCGGCAAACGAAATTTACCGGGAACCCCCACACCGGTTCACACCGTCAGGGAATCGGAACTTGCCCGCCGGAGGGCAGTCCGCTACTTCCATCCGGCATGGAGCACCATGTCTATTTCTGGCTGAAGGAAGAAAACCGTAATGCGACGGACCGCGCCGTGTTCGAGCAAGGCCTCGCAACCCTTTTTGAAATCGACCTCGTCGCCGGCGGTCGCTGGGCGGTTCCCGCGAAGGTCATGGAGCGACCGGTCATCGACCAGTCGTGGGACTACGCCCTGAGCATGCAGTTCGCGACACTCGAGGATCACGACGCCTATCAGGTGACCGCCGATCACCAAGCCTTCATCAACACCTTCAAGGAATGGTGGGCGAAGGTCCTCGTCATGGATCTTGCCTGATGCCAAGGCGCATCCGGGCATTCCAGCCCGCCAAAAACAACGAAGCCCCTGACCCACCGAGGATCAGGGCCTTAAACTGGCTCCGGCGCTTGGAATCGAACCACGCGTTTCACCGCCTGCCATCCACAAGTTAGGTTGGAGCGCCACCGGCGCTTCGTCCATCGTGGGACCGGGTGGCACACTTTCGGCAACCAAGAGTCATCGCAGAGCTCGAGCCAGGCAACCAAGGCGCATTCGTGGGAATGCGATCTTCAACCCCCCGCGTTCTCACGAACGCGCCTTGGTTGTCGGTCCCCCGGCATGTTCACCCTGGTTCTCCACCTCATTGAATGGGCTTGGCAGGGAAAGCGAAAACCGGCCAGCCGTTCTTGTCTTTCAGGTTGGGGATCGCGATGTCGAACCACCCCATGCGCACGAACTTCGGATCGGATATGCCATCGGCCACGATTTCGATCTGGTCACCTTTGATTGAGGCTGCGGCTTCCACGAAGATCTCGCCGTCAGCCGACAGCTCAAAGAAACTTGGCGGCCCGCCATCGCTGGTGATCAGCCCTTGATCCACATGATCGAAAGAGACCAGCACCTTGCCCTTCTCACCGCGAGTGGCTTTCGCAAAGACCGGCCCCGTTGCGACCACATCCTTGTCGTATTGATATTTGAGCGCCATCGCGGCCAGCCTTTCACCAACCACTTGTTTGGGTCGCGGATGAATGTGCTTCACGCTGATTCCGGTATCGTGCAGCGGGATGATGCCCATGCCCGGAATCTCACTGGCCACCCGATATTGAGCGCTCCATACGCAGTCACTGATCAGAGAAGTCTTCTCCGCGCTTTTGTTAAATGGGGCGATCTGCACCTGATAGAAAGGCAGCCCGGGCATTTCAAAGACACGGGACCAACCGGCGTGCAAGGCTCTGAGTGAGTCATCGTAGTTGTCGGATCCACGGTTGGACTCCCCCTGGTACCAAATGACACCCTTGATCGAATAACCCGCCAAGGGGGCGACCCGCTGATCGTAAATCTTCGAGTTCTTGGCTTGGAGCTTGAACGCCTCGGCCTCCGCCGGCGGCACGAAAGGTTCAATTCTCGAGCCGTTCTGGGCAACGACGACAAACCCAACGGGCAGATCCAATGTCTGCTCCAACTTCAGCGCAAAGAAGAATGCGACCGCCGAAGTCTGCAGGATCTGCTCTGAGAGCAAATGCCACTTCCCATTCATGTAGGTGCGCACGCGTTTGTTGTCCTTTTGCGCGGCGAAGACGCTTTTTTCCGTTCTGGGAACCTGCTTGATCCCAGTGCCCATGTTGGACTGCCCGGCAGCAAGCCACACTTCCCCGACAAGCACATCCTCAATGACGACCGTGCCACTGCCGCTCACAGTCATGGCCGCGGGCACCGAAGACGCTTCGAGTGGAGGCAGTCGCACTTCCCACTTTCCTTCTGTATTGGCGACGCCTGAGACCTTCTCACCCGCAAAGGCCACCGCAACCGCCTCACCGGGAAGGGCGGTCCCCCACACCCTGTTTTCGACCCCCTGTTGCAGGATCATGTGATCCTGAAAAATCTCAGGCAACACCACCTCGGCACGAGCCATTGGAAGAACGGTTGATAAAGCGAGGGAGATAATGAGTATCTTTTGGGTCATCTGCGGTTTCAGTTGGATTTGAATGGTGAAGTGGCGGCCCGATGGAGATCCGGGCGGTCGCTCTCGCGTTTGCCTTTTGCGGCGGCCAGCGGCATGTGGATGCCATACTCGTTGCAGTTCGCCTTGGCGTAGGGAAACGGCATACCGTTGTCGCGGGTCATGAAAAGAATGTGCGGTCTGTCCTCGGCCCGTGCGTCGAGCAAGAAGCAGATGCATGCGA
>JBFEQB010000025.1:0-40831 GCA_041549835.1 Luteolibacter sp.
GGCACCGGCGCCCCGCAGATGTCGAGGAAAGTCGGTGCGTAGTCGATGTTCTGGATCATCGCCTGGCTGCGCACCCCGGGCTTGATGACGTCAGGCCAGCGAATCAGGAAGGGCATCGAAAGCGACTCCTCGAACATCCAGCGCTTGTCATACCAACCGTGCTCGCCGAGGTAGAACCCTTGGTCTGAGGAATAGATGACGATCGTGTTTTTCGCCAACCCTGACTCATCAAGGTAATCAAGCATGCGACCGACGTTTTCATCCACCGCACGAATGCAACGCAGGTAGTTCTTGATGTAGCGTTGATACTTCCAGCGGGTGAGTTTCTCATCGCTCATGCCCTTGGCCAACTGCTCGCGAAGCGCCTTGTTCTCACCGAGGTAGGCGTCATCAAAGGACTTCTGCTGTCCAGGCGTCATCCGGCGCTTGTATTCGCCAATGAACTTGGCACGGATGCCGGTGAAACGCGGGTCGGTTGCCTGCCCATCAAGGAACAGGTCCTCCCCCCAACTGAAGTCTTTCGCAATCTGCATCTCCTGCTCGGTCAACGCCTCAATACGGTTCTTGTAATCATCGAACAGCGTATCCGGCTCCGGCATCTCGATGCCGTCAAACAAGTCCATGTGACGCTCGGCGGGAAACCAATGGCGGTGCGGTGCCTTGTGTTGGCTCATCAACATGAAAGGCCTTGATTTGTCTTTGCGCTTTTCAAGCCACTCGATCGATTTGTCGCCGATGATATCAGTCACGTAGCCTTCGACACGTTTCACCGAGCCATCCATCTGGATGAAGTCGGGATTGTAGTAGGATCCCTGCCCCGGAAGCACCTCCCAGTGATCAAAGCCGGTGGGCTCGGAAATCAAATGCCACTTGCCGATCAGTGCGGTCTCATAGCCCGCGTCCTGGAGCATCTTCGGGAACGTCGGCTGGGTGCCGTCAAAACGGCTGAAATTGTTGTCCATAAACCCGTTGAGATGGGTGTGCTTGCCGGTTAGAATCGTCGCTCGTGAGGGGCCACAAATGGAATTCCCACAGTAGGAACGCTCGAACAACATCCCCTCGTTGGCAATGCGGTCGATGTTGGGAGTCGGCGCCATCTTGTCGAAACGGTCGCCGTAGGCCGAGATGGCCTCCAGCGCGTGGTCGTCGGAGAAAATGAACAGGATGTTAGGCCGCTCGGCTGCGGTTAGCGACGCCGCGCCGCACACCAGCGCAAAGATCAGATGAAGAGCTGCTTTCATGACTGGATTGAAGACTCACACCATCGACTCGCCCGACAAGCAAAATCCCGGTTCAGGGGAAAATCCGGGCAGGCGGCGTATGAAAAATGGCGAAAATTCCGGCGCCGCCAAACTCCCTCCTTCGCATCAAACACCAGCACCGGCTCTTTGGGTTCGGCCGTCGGATGTTCATCTCCCATCCGCTGGATCATCCACAAATCCGGAACCGTCGCCAGACACCGCCACCAACCGGCGCATGAGCAATCAAGCCCTTGAACCTACTTGTTTTTGTCCATCCGCGCGTTGGTTCCGCTGTGCACGAAAGCGTGTTGGATCAGCGTTCCCCAACTTGCTTGTGGGAGAAGCGGCGGGACGAAGGCGGCTATCGGGTCCTTGAGCGGATGCTGAGGCGGTAGCCACCGTCCGGGGTGCCGCTGAGAACCTCCATCACGAAGGGCGCATCCCGGTTCTCGAAGCGATCGCCGGATGGAAGGGCGCCTTCTCAAGGTCCTGCTTCGGGTAGATCACCACCGGGTTCTGGCCCGTAGCGAGGGTCGCGTCGACGGTGTAAACGAGAACTCCGCCGGCACCGGCGGTCGCCCCATCCCCGAGCCGGCGCGCTTGGGCCACCTCGATGACGAAGACCTTGCTCGGCCGCGCGGGATCATCCGCCGGGATGACGACCATCGAGACACCGGCGGCGGCGGCGAGGGGGGTGAGAACCAGCTTGGCATCGGTTCCAGTTAGATAGGTTTTCCGGTTTGCATCCAGCCATTCGAGTTTGTGACGATGCCAGCCGAGGAAACCGGTGGCGGAGCCGGCCAATGACATGAGGTCCCACGGTCCGGCCGGGTTCTTCGCGCCCTCGACGCCGCCGTAGGTGTAGAGGTCCGGCAGGCCCATCAGGTGCCCCACTTCGTGGGCCAGGACGTAGGGACTGGGGCTGGTGATATTCATGGCGACCTTGATGCGCTCCCCCCGGTAAGGAATGGCGATGTCCTCGCGCTCACCGAAGGCGGTGTTGCCGATCCGCGGCATATTGGCCACAATGTAGTCGTAATCGCGGAAATCGACCTCGGGGTAGAGTTCAAAAACCTTCACGAAGAGTTCGCGATGGGAATCGGTCGTCTTGCTGCTGTAGTCGCCCGCCTCGCCGGGCAGGCGGCGCCAGTCGTGGACATGCGCGATGTCGAAGCTGAGCTTCCCATATGACTGCCCTCCGAAAATCCCCTCGAAAGTGTCCCCGCCGAGCACCATGCGGGCGCGCTCGCGGGTATCGATGTCCATCGGCGAGTCCTCAAAATCGAGGTAAACCATGATGACCTTCTTTCGGCCCACGGCGCTGTCGTAAATCAACGGGTCGGTCACCCCCTCGCTCTTGTAAACGTCCCCCTTGGAATCCAGCGGCGGGATGGGCACGGTGGGAAAGACCTCCGTCGCGTTGCCGACCGGAGAGGCGAGGCCCAGCGCGACGATCGCAGGCAGAAGGAAAGAAAGACGTGTCATCACCGGAAGGAACGCGGACTCCGCGGCAGATTTTTCAATAATTGTCACAGACGGAAACGGCGTCATGCGACGGCCAGCGATGGGCATGGAACTTTCCTGAACGCGGATTGATCGAATGAATCTGGGAATTCTCTTGTCAGCAAAAATCCTACCAAACGACGAACGTCGAACACTTCCGACGAGTTGATCCACCCTGAAGGAGCGAAGGGGATTTCCGTAACACCCGCCGAAACGGATTCAGCGCGATTTCCCGCCGCACCCGCAATCGTGGCCGCAGCCGCCTGGTTTCGGCGGGCGGATGATGCGAACGACAAAAACCGTGAGCGTGAAGATCACGATTCCAGCGGCAATATGGGTTTGCCAGTCCATTTCAGAATCCGAGGAGTTTGCCGGTTTGGAAAACCACCAGCGAGGCGACATAAGCGAAGCCGGACATGAAGGCAAACTGCCCGAGCGCCCATTTCCACGAACCCGATTCCCTGACCACGACCGCACTGGTGGGCAAGCACTGGAGCGCGTAGATGAAAAACACCAGCACGGACACCAGGGTGAGCGGTGTGAACAGCGGCCTGCCGTCCGGCCAGGTGGCGGAGGAAACCCGGTCGCGCAGTTTGCCGCGGGTTTCCTCGTCGCTCTCGGCGGCTTCCACACGGAAAATCACGGCCAGAGAGGAGTTGAACACCTCGCGAGCGGCAAACGACGTCAGAACCGCGGTGCCGATCCGGCCATCAAAGCCAAGTGGCATGACCGCCGGCTCGATCACCGAGCCGATCCGGCCCATGGCGCTGTGGGAAAGCGGGTCCACTGATTCATCGGAGGATTTCGGATAGGTGCTGAGCGCCCACAGCAGAATGGAAAGCCCGAGAATCATGGTTCCGGCCTTGGCGACAAATGACCAACCGCGCTCAAGGACATGACGAAAAATGTAGCTCCACTGAGGTGCTCGGTAGGGCGGCAACTCGAGCATGAAGTGATTCGCGCTGCTGTCCGGGCCGAGCTTTTTGCGCAGCAGGCGGGCGGCAACGAAGGCGCTGAGCGTGCCGAGCGCGTAGATACCAAACAAGACGAGCGCCTGCTTCCATGAGCCTTCATTTTCGTGAAGCAGCAGTGGAACGATCAGGAAATACACCGGCAGTCGTGCCGAGCAACTCATCCACGGTGCGATGAAAATGGTCACCAGCCGTTCCTTGGCGGAATCAATGGTGCGGGTGGCCATCACCCCGGGAATCGCGCAGGCGTATGAGCTGAAGAGCGGCAGGAAGGCCTTGCCGCTGAGCCCGGCTTTTGCCATCACGCCATCCATCAGAAAGGCGGCGCGTGCCATGTAGCCGGAGCTTTCCAGAAGGCCGATGAAGAAAAACAGCAGGATGATTTGCGGCAGGAAAACCACGACGCCCCCCACCCCGCCGATCACGCCATCGACCAACAACGAACGCAAATCGCCTTCCGCCATCAACGACGTGACCCACCCGGAAATCGCGCCTTGGCCGGACTCGATCCAACCCATCGGAATCTGCGCGAAGGAGAAAATCCCCCAGAACACCGAGAACATGACGGCGAGAAACGCGACCCAACCGAACACGGGATGCAGGAGCCACGCATCGAGATGGTCTGAAAACGTGAGTTGGTGCGCATCCGGTCGGCGGGCGGCGAGGCCGCAAAGCTTCTGGATGAACTCACGACGGGCGATTTCCGAGTCACCCGGTCCCGCTACCCATTTCGCGGCGGGTGCAGCGGGAAACGGGAAACGCAACGCTTGCTTCAAACCAACGATCCCCTTCCCCGAGCTTGCCTGCATCGGAACGACCGGGACACCGAGCGACTCTGAGAGTTTCGCCGGATCGAGGCGCAGGCCGGCTTTTTCAGCCATATCCACCATATTCAGGGCGATCACTGTCGGGATCTGCAATTCAATGACCTGCAGGGCGAGTTGGAGGTGGCGCTCGAGATTCGAGGCATCCAGCACACAAACCACGAGATCGGGTTTTGCGTATCCGGGCAGTTCGCCCTTCAACGCGTCCACCGCGACTTTTTCGTCCGGCGAAGGCGCACGGAGTGAGTAACAGCCCGGCAAATCGAGCACCTGCAGCTTTTTGCCGTGAGGAGTGAAGGTTTCGCCGGATTTGAGCTCCACCGTGACGCCGGAATAGTTTCCGACTTTCTGGTTGGCCCCCGTCAGCGCGTTGAACAGCGTGGTTTTCCCCGCGTTCGGGTTCCCGATCAGGGCGATGGTCGAGGGAGCGTCATGCATGGCCAAGACGGCAGGTCAACCCACCGGAGCCACCAATACTTGTTCGGCAAGTTCGCGGCTGATGGCCATCCGTGTGCCGCATACCGAGCAAATCAGATTTCGCCCGCCCGCGAGCTTGCGGACCTGCAATTGCTCGCAAAACCCGAGATCACGCAAGCGATCGCATCCGGGACCGCTTAAGACGCGGATTTTCACGTCACAACCCACCCCGACCTGATTCAAGGTCATGGCACTGTCGATTTTCAAATCGGCTCCTAGGGCGTGTCGCATTCCGGAAGAAACATCTCCAATTGAGACTGATTTGCAACAACAAAAAATGGTGAGATCGAGCCAAAGCGCAATCGGCCCATTCCATCTCAGACCACCGAGCTCAAGGGTGATGGCACGGCCACCACCTGCATCCCTGCCCGCTGGGCCGCCAGAATCCCGGCGGGAGCGTCCTCCAAGGCCAAGCACCTCGAAGGCAGTACTCCCAACAATTCGGCGGCCTTGAGAAACACGTCCGGCGCGGGCTTGCCTTCCGAGACATCATCCGCAGTCACCACCTCGTCAAACCAATCGGAAACACCGACCACGCGGAGGGTTTTTTCCACCACCATGCGCGAGCCGCCACTGGCGATCGCCATGGGAATTTTGCCCCGAAGAGATTCGGCAAATGCCGCCACTTCGTCGATGAGACTCATGCTGTCGAGACGCTTGAGGAAGGCCTCGCGTTTCGCAAACGCCACAGCCTCCGGATCGAGGTGAAGATCGTATTCATCGTTGATTTCCACTACGATGTCCCGCGTTGGACGGCCACCCATGGCGAGGAAGACATCCTCCTTGAAAATCCCACCCGCGCCATAGAGCGAAAGAGCATCACACCACGCCTCGAAATGAGCGGGCATGGAATCGACTAGAGTGCCGTCACAATCAAAAATCACGGCATCAAAACCGTTGCTAGGAAGGGAAAGGAAACCGATGCTGGCCATGGCGGGCGGCGGTGTAGTGGGTGCTCCCGGGAATAGCAAGACCTGTCCCTAAAAACTTTCGATATATTAACTCTACTCAAACCGAAAGTTCACGGTTGCACGATCCGGTCGAGCTGAATCCCGGAAGAAAACCTGGAACGCCACGGCCACCATCTGGGATGTGCGCCGCCGAGGCAGCCCGACCGTCACGAGTGGGACGGATGAGATTTCACCCCTTCTGGATTGCGCGAGTCACCCGGAAGTGTTCTCTCTTCAAGCCGTGATCGCACTAAGACCTATCGCCTGCCTTGTAGTCTGCCTCTTGTCAGGCACGGTCTCCGGAGCGGAGATCGAGGGTCTTCGAACGTGGACCAACAGCGATGGCCGGAAGATCGAAGCCAGCTTGGTCCGCACGTCAGGCAAGCATGCTGCCAAAAAAGCGCCGCCCCTGGTCACTTTGAAGCTGAAGAATGGCAAACTCGTGAGCGTTCCGATCGACACGCTGAGCGCCCGTGACCAGAGGGGACTTGCAGAATGGCTTGCCCGCAATCCTCTCGGAATCGCCTCGCCGTCACCCCCGTATCATTGGCCCGACGAGTTCAACGGCGCCAATTCGCCCAAGGTCGAGTACGTGGGCTTCGACAAGGACCGACAGGCCCACCTCGTCCGCACCGCGCACTTTGATTTGTATTGTGATGAGCGGCTCAGTGATTCGACGGTTTCGAAGTGCGTCGCGGTGTTCGACACCATCGTGGAGAGCCTCGACAGCCTCCCGATGATGCTCGACACCATTCCCCAAGAAGGATCCCCCCGTTATCAGGCGATCTTGGTGGCTGAGCGATCGACCTACGAGCGGATGGGAGGGCGAAAGAACAGCGCGGGATTCTTCTCGCCGCACAAGAACACAACATACATTCCATTCAAGTCCCTCGGCATCGTGAAGAAGGGGAGCAACTGGGTCTTTGACGGGAAAAAGCGCGATTTCGGCACCCTTGTGCATGAACTCACACACCATTCGACCAGCCATTGGTTGGGCATGCCAATTTGGTTCCAGGAGGGGCTCGCGGAGTATATGGAGGCCATGCCCTACCGCTCCGGAAGATTCCTCTTCACGAACCCCGGGAGTGCTGTGAGTTCCTCAATCCGTCATTTTTCAAAGACCACCGTTGAGGACGAGGTCATTCCCGGGGGCACTTTCCAGATGCGCCATCCCCGGGAGTTGCTCCATTTGGATCATGCCACTTGGAGCAAGGCCTTGAAAAAGCCGGGGGCCGTGCTGCGGAATTATGCAAGCGCTCTGGTCCTCACCTATTTCTTCATGCACGAGGACGGCGACGGTGACGGCGCCCACTTCATCCAATGGATGCACCACTGCCGGGCGGCGGCGTGCAGCGGCAGAACCGCTGACTACAGCAAGCTGGTCTCTGAACATCTCATCCGGGGACGAAGTGACGCGGAATTGGAGGATGAGATCCGGCAGGCGATGGTCAGGCGTGGCCTGCGACTCACCTTCGACAACTGACGGAGCAATGGGTTGGGGCGATTCCCGAGCAATCCAAACGATCGTGTCACTTGAGGCCAAGGATTTCTTGAGATCCCCACCAGTCTCACAGCCCCTCACATGACTTGATCGCGGTAGACTCCGGCTGCAATGGATTTGATTTCCGTGCCGGGGTTGAGGAACTCGACATCGCCTTCGATGATGACTCCCGGCTCGAAGCGGATGGGACCGCTGATTTTCAGACTGCCACAACCGATGAGCGAAGGCATGCCGAGAGACTCGATGGAATCCACGAGTTTGTATTCGTCGGAAAGCACGACCACCGGCGGTTTTCCCTGGCGCGAGGGATGCAGCCGGACCTGGCCGTTTTCGAGAACTTCGTAGGCATCCGAACGCAGGGCGAGCAGGTCGCCGGTGGTCTTGACGGGGGCAAAGCGGCTGCGCGGCACGTCGATCGCCATAGAGCCCTCGAAACATTCGATGGCGGCCCCCATGGCGATTTCAAGCTGGATGACGGGAGTGGATTTCCTGTCACGTGGATCGGCGGTCTTGTTGTTGCGGATCATCGGCAGCGGCAGAACGCCGGAATCGGCGGCGAGTTGCTCCTTCAACAGATCGAGGCGCAGCCACAAGCTGTTAGTATTGAAATGCTGGTGACGATCGATGTTTTGGAAGGATTCCAGATCGGAGTCCGGGCATTGGGCGATTTCGCGGAGCAACAGGCGGCCGTCAGACATGCGTTTCGCCAAGTGTCCTCCCTTGCGGTCGGCTGCGGTGCGGCGGGTGACCTCCATGAGAAACGGCGCGCCCGAATCCGCAAAGTGACGCAGAATCACGGGCTCAAGGATGGCTCCCAGATTGTCGGAATTGGAGACGAATGCATATTTCACGCCCTCACCGAGCAGGCGGTCGAGCCAACCACTACCAACCAACGCGGCGTAGAGATCGCCGTGGCCGGGCGGGCACCATTCATGATCTGAATCGGCGGACCACGTGACGGGCTCCAAGGTGGCGGCGTCGATTTTCGGGATCTGATTCTGCATCAACTCGACTTCGGCCGCCTCGGCAAGCCCCTCCGCGCGGTAGCGCTGCAGATACCCGAGCGTGTCCTCGCTCGTGCTGAAGCTGTTCATGAGTAGCAGTCTGACGGGCGCGCCGCTGGTTTTCCGCAGGTCGAGGATCTGGCGCACCATCAAATCGAGGAAATTGACGCCCTCGCGCACGGAGAGCAGGCTTTTGGGCCCTCGCAAACCCATGCCGGTACCGAGGCCGCCGTTGAGCTTGATGACGACGGCTTGCGAAATCAGCGAGGCATCCGCCGGGGCGATGGATGAAAGACCATCAAGCGATGCGAGGTTTTCCGCGGGCTCGATGCTTTCCTCGCGGATCATCCCGGTTTCCTTGCGCAGCAAGGATTCATAATTGCGGCGGAAGGCGCGGATGGCGGCATCTCCCATTCCCGCGGCGGTCATTTTCTGTTCGAAAGCGGCGAAGTTTCCCATAAGTCGTGGTAATTGCTGCGCCACGCTGGACCCACGCCCCGATGGGGTCACGCGCAAAATCTTCCGCTTGGCTCCCCCGCTCCCGCCCTCCATGGTTCCGCCATGACCCGCTTCCGCCCGTGCATCGACCTCCATCAGGGAATGGTGAAACAAATCGTCGGCGGCAGCTTGCGGGATGAGGGCGCGGGGCCGGTGGAAAACTTTGTTTCCGACAAATCCCCCGCATGGTTCGCGGAGAGATTCCGTGACGACCGGGTCACCGGCGGCCACGTCATCAAGCTCGGCCCGGGAAATGACGAGGCCGCCCGCGAGGCGCTCGCCACCTGGCCCGGCGGCCTCCAGATCGGCGGTGGGATTTCCGCGGACAATGCGAAGGAATGGCTCGATGCCGGAGCGAGCCATGTGATCGTGACGTCCGTTCTGTTCGATGCCGACGGCCAATTTCTATCAGAGACGCTGGACGAGTTGGTGAAAGCCATCGGCGCGGACAAACTCGTCATCGATCTATCATGCCGCCGCACCGATGACGGCTGGACGGTGGCGATGAACCGCTGGCAGACGCCCACCGATCTCCACATCACTCGCGCCACACTCGACCGCCTCGCGCCTCATTGTGCCGAGTTCCTCGTCCACGCCGCGGATGTGGAGGGCCTCTGCGGCGGAATCGATGCGGAGCTCGTTTCATTGTTAGGCAGCTGGGGGGGAATCCCCGTGACCTACGCCGGCGGCGCCGCGACGATGGACGACCTGCGACTCGTCGAATCCGCCGGACAGGGCCGGGTGGACATCACGGTGGGCAGCGCGCTGGATCTTTTCGGCGGCAAGGGACTTTGTTACAAGGACTTGGTGGCTTGGAACCACCGTTGCGGATGACTTTGAAGGGAATGCGGTTGCAGGTTCGCCCCTCACTATCTTAAAACCATCCCCGTGCCCGAACTGGAGACGCCAGCCTACACCGATGGAGTGGTAACGAACCGCGAATTTCTGCGGTCAGTGTTTCATTCGATGCTCCGCGCCCGGATTTTGGAAAACAAGCTCTCCAGTCTCTACAAGGCGGGAAAAATCGTCGGCGGAGTCTATTTGGGACGCGGCCAGGAGGCGGTCAGCGCCACGCTCGGCACCGCACTCATCCAAGGCACTGACTTTTTTGCCCCATTGATCCGCGATCAGGCAGGGCGCACGGCCTTTGGCGAGTCGATGTTGGATTGCACCCGCACTTATCTGGGATCCGCCTTGGGACCAATGCGCGGGCGCGACGGCAACATTCACCGCGGACGCCCCGAAATGGGTATGCCAGCGATGATTTCCCACCTCGGCGCGCAAGTCCCGGTGGTCGCGGGCATGCTGTTTGCAAAGCGCCTGCAAGGCACGCTCGACGGCCGTGTGGGAGCCACCTGCATCGGTGACGGCGCTTCCTCCACCGGAGCGTTTCATGAGGGGCTGAATCTAGCTGCCGTCGAAAAACTCCCCATGGTTGTCGTCATCGGAAACAACCAGTTCGCCTACTCCACGCCGAATCACCGGCAGTTCGCCTGCGCGGATCTCGTCGAGAAAGCCCGCGGCTATGGCATCGGCGGATTCGCGGTGGACGGTACGGATTTGCTCGCATGTGCGTCGGTCATCACCGAGGCGCTTCGCCGCGCCCGCGAAGGTCAGGGCCCGCAAATGGTCGTCGCCCGCTTGCTCAGACTTTCCGGCCACGGCGAACATGACGATGGCTCCTACGTCCCGGAGGAAATCCGCAAGGGCCACTATGGCCGCGACTGCATCGAGGTCGCCATGCGGCAGTTGGTCGAGAGCGGAACCGCCACCGTGGACGAAATCCTCACTTGGCAGGAGGAAGTCGCCGAAGAGGTGCAACGCGCCGTCGCCCAAGCCCAGCAGGAGGCCCCGCCGGACCCCTATCACGAGGACTGGACCGCCCTCGCCACGAAGTTCCCCCTGCCCATGAGCCAGCCCGCCACCCAGCCCGTTTTCCCGTGAGCGTGACCTATATCGATGCCATCCGCGAGGCGCAGGAAACCCTCCTGCGGGAAGACCCGCGCGTCTTCCTCTACGGTCAGGACATCGCCACCTTCGGCGGTGCGTTCAAGGCCACCAAGGGCCTTGCCGAAAAGTTTCCCAACCGCGTGTTCGACAGCCCGATCTCGGAAGACGCGATGATCGGGCTCGCCGTGGGCGCCGCCATCGAAGGCATGCGCCCGATCGTGGAAATGCAGTTCGCGGACTTTTCGTCCGTCGCCTTCAACCAGATCATCAATCAGGCGGCGACACACTTCTATCGAACCGGCATGCCGATCCCGCTCACCGTGCGTCTCCCCTCGGGCGGCACCGCAGGTTCCGGCCCCTTCCACAGCCAGAGCATGGAGGGCATCTACGCCCAGTATCCGGGCCTCGTCGTCCTGACCCCCGCCTCGGTTTCGGACGCCTATCACATGCTCATCGACGCAGTCGCCCTCGAGGATCCCGTCATTTTCTGTGAACACAAGTTTCTCTACCGCTGGCTCAAATCGAAATCCATCAACGACGACCATCTGCCCATCGGAAAAGCCCGCATCGTCCGCCCCGGCAAACACGCCACTGTCGTCGCCTACAGCGCGATGGTCCACGAGGCCGTGCGCGCCTCAGACCGTCTGCAGCAGGACGGCTGGGAAATCGAGGTCGTCGATCTCCGCTCGGTAAAACCCCTCGACATCGACACCGTGCTCGCTTCGGTCGCGCGCACCGGGCGGCTGCTTGCCGTAGGCGAGGCCTTCCCATGGGGAGGCGTCACCGCGGAAGTCGTTTCGCGCGTCACCGAAGAGGGCTTCCACCTTCTGGACGCTCCGCCACAACGACTCAACGCACGAGACACGCCGGTCCCCTATCACCCCAAACTCTGGGCCGCCCACAGGCCAACACCGGAATCCATCTGCGAGTCCCTCCGCAAGCTGCTCGCTTTCTAACATTCCCAGCGTTTCAGCATCCCAGCTCCCACCAAAATGCCCACCGTCCCCATCCTCATGCCCCAGCTCGGCGAATCCATCGCCGAGGCAACCGTCATCCGCCTTGGCATCGCGGTGGGTGATGCGGTCCGCACCGATCAGGAAATCATCGAGGTGGAAACCAACAAGGCGGTCATGAGTGTGACCACTCTCTGCAATGGCACCGTTTCCGAAATCAAAGCCCAGGAAGGGATTTCCTACTCGGTAGGTAGCTTGCTCGGCCTGCTCGAAGTGACCGAGGAGGAAGTCGCGCGGACCGGTGTGGACACCCTTGAAGCGCTTGAAGGGAAACGCAGCGAGCCATCCGGCGACGACGACCAAGCCGAGGCCAACCTGCATTTCTCCATCGCCGACGGCGATGCTTACGAAGAAGCCCCCGCCGTAGTCCCCAGCATCAAGGGACTGCCCGTGCCGACCGGCACCATGGGAGCCCACTACATCTCTCCCCGGATGCGCGCCCGCATGGATGACCTCGGGTTGCGTGAGGCGGACATTTCCGCCGTGGCCGGAACCGGTGCTGGCGGCCGGGTCACCGTGGAGGACTTGGAACGCTTCCTCGATTATCTAGAAGCCTGGCCCAGCACTCTGGCCTCGCCCATGCGACTCGCCGTCGCGGATGCCATGCGTCGCAGTTGGACCCGCCCGCTCGCCACGGTGGGATTGCCGGTCCTGCTCGACCGCGTGCTCGACCACCGGCGCAACCATTCGCCGAAACCCGGACTCACCCTCTACATGCTGCGCGCGTTCGCCCTTGCGGTCGCAGAAAAGCCATCCGCCGCTGGTTACCTGATCGGTGACAAGATCGTCCACCCACGCTCGCTTGACATCGGCGTGGCCGTGCAGGTCGAAGACGGCGTGCTGGTTCCAGTCGTGCGCAAAGTGGATCAAAAACCGCTCCGCGACCTCATCGGAGAATACGACGATCTGGTCGATCGCGGCCGCCGCCGCCGCCTCAGTGAGGCCGATTGCAGCGGAGGAATCGCCACCGTCACGAACTTCGGCACCTTCGGCCTGACCCTCGGCACTCCCATCCCATTGCCCAATGAAACTCTCATCCTCGGAATTGGCGCCGGCGTGAAAAAGCCGGTTTGGAGTGCGGAGGTCGAAGCGTTTCTTCCCGCCACCGTCGCGGAGGTCTTCATCACATTCGACCACCGTGTGGTCGATGGTGGAGATGTCGGACTCCTGCTCAACCGGGTTTCCGATCTTCTCCAACGGCCGGAAGAGCTTTGAGCACTCCGGAAAATCCCGGGGTCCCGCATCCATGGGTCGTGATCGATCCACAGCCGGTTTTTCCCCAAAGATTTCCCACCATCCCCGCGTTTCACCGGTGAATCATCCCACCAACCCCGAAGAACCACCCACCATGCCGGACACTCGGGAGCAATTCATCGAACAGGCCATGTCGGACTTCGAATCGCCTCTCATCGGATATGCCGCCACCATTCTCCACGACACCGACCGCGCCCGCGATGTGGTGCAGGACACCTTCGTCCGCCTCTGCCAACAGGATATCGCCAAAGTCCGCGACAGCCTCAAATCGTGGCTTTTCACCGTCTGCCGGAACCGCGCCCTCGACCTCCTCCGGAAAGACAAACGCACCCAGCCGCTCGGTGAAATCCAATGGAAAAAAGTCGCCGGCACCGGCCTCCAGCCGGATGAACGGGCGGACCTCGAAGAGCGGCTCTCCCGCGTGATGAAACTCCTCGAACGTCTCTCTGAAAACCAGCGCGAAGTGATTCTCCTCAAGTTCCAACAAGGGCTCAGCTATCAGGAAATCGAGAAGATCACCGGCCTCACCTCCGGTAACATCGGATTCCTCATCCACACCGGTCTCAAACGCATCCGCGAACTCCTCCCCGCGGATTTGAAATCTCAAAGTTGAAATTTCAAATACCCTCATCCATGAAACTCACTCCCGAAGATCCACGCCTTTCCGCCTATTTATTGGGCGAGCTTTCCGCAGGCGAAGCTGCCGCCGTCGAGCGCGCGATCGCCGCGGATCCGGCTCTTGGACTGGCACTTCGAGACTTGGAAAACGTTCAACGACTCCTCACCAACAGCCTCTCTCCCGTTTCGACAACTCTGCTTCCCAGACAGCGAGAAGCCGTCCTCCGCTCCGCGCGCCACGCCGACGAGGTTGGGAAAGTCACCCGTATGCCCTCGGCCCACAAACCGCTCGGGGCCCTGATCATCCCTCTCGCAGCAGCTGCGGTCATTGCCATCTCCACCTTCCTCCTCATCCAGCTTCCCTCCGGCCCTCAGCGCGAGGTATCCAATCCCTCTCCGCCCGTCTCCGGTCAAGCCGGCAAACTTCCTCTGCAAGTCGCGCTGCTTCCCGCTCCCGGCCCTGCCGATGCCAGCCAACCAGACAAGTCCGAAGCCCGCCCAACGGCATCCTCCGGTCTCATCAAGGCCGCCAAAGGCCGGTCCACCGCGATGCGGGAAAACGGCGACCTCTTCCTCCGCAAAGTCGCCGAGCGCCTCTCCTCCTCCCCGCTTCCCCAGGAAGCCGAACTCCCGCCGCTGCGCCCGCGAGGATCCGTTTCCGCATCAGAAACCCCCGACCTTCCGCTTCCCGTCCACGCCGGCCGCGCCAGCCTCGGCTGGATCACCCGCGCCATTCTGCAGGAGCGCAAGCGCCCGCCGGCCGCCGCCGTCCGCCCTGAGGAAATCCTCAACCATTTCGCCCTCCGCCCGGCCGGTGCCGCCGCCATTTCGCAGGGAGTCGCGCTTTCCACCGAGTCCGCTTCCTGCCCCTGGAAGCCCTCGGCCACCTTGCTGCTCGTCTCGTTCCGCGGTGCCTCCGGGTCCGCCAGCGACGTCACCGCCACCTTCAAGGCGGACCCCGCGAACGTCCGCGCCTATCGCTTGTTAGGATTCGCTCCGGTCACCGGCCTGGAGCTCTCCCCCCTTCCCACCCGCCTACCGGCGAAAACCATCACCTCCCTGGTCATCGAGATCGAGCCCTCCACCGCCGCCGGTGATCTCGGCTCCATCGAATGGTCGGTCAACGGAAAGAGCGCGGCTCCCATCACGCTCACTCGTCACGATGATGCGGACCCTTCCGACGATGCGCGCTTCGCCGCCCTCGTCTGCACCTACGCCCAATGGCTCGCCCGCGAACCGTCCGGCATGATCGATGCTTACCTGCTGGCGGCCCTCGCTCGCGAGACTGCGGCAAAAGACCTCCCAGCCGATCGTCTCGACTTTCTCAATCTAATCGACCGCTCGCTCGATCTCTGAATCCCAACGGCGTTTCGGTTTGCCTCGCGCGCTCCCTCCATGGCAGACTCCGCCCTGATGGACACGCGCCTGCCGAAATGGATTCGGTTCGCCTCCCGGACACTCCGTGAGTTCTTCCACAAGAATCACGGCCTGCTCCTGTCGGGTGCCGTGGCCTTCAACATGACCCTCTCGCTGATTCCGCTCTCGGCGGTGTTGATGGTGGTCACATCCCACTTTTTCGATGAGAAGCTGCTGATGGAATCCCTCAGCGCGGAGGTGACCCTCATCGCACCGGGTTTCGCAACCACCGTCACTGAAACCGTCGACAGCTTTCTGCGTAACCGCCAGTTCGTCGGATGGATCGGTCTGTTAGGCCTGTTGTTCTTCAGCTCCATGGCCTTCCGGGTTCTTGAGAACGCCATCGCAATCGTCTTCCACCGTCCGCTTCCCGCGCTGAAACGCAGCTTCTGGGTGTCGGCCATCATGCCATATTTCTTCATCATCATTATCTCGGCAGGCCTGATACTCATCACATTCGCAAACGCGATTATCGACGCCCAGCCTGGGTTCGGCGGTCCCTTCGCTTCCCTCAACGCCCTCATCCGGGCGAACACCGGACGAATCATCTATCTGATCGGACTGTGCGGCCTCATTCTTCTCTTCTCGCTCTTCTACAAGATCATGCCGGTGGCGAAGGTCTCTTTCCGCCGCGCCCTCGCCGGCGGACTGACTGCCGCCATTCTGTGGGAGATCACCCGCCATCTACTGGTCGCCTACTACACGAGAATCTCGATTGTGAACGTGCTCTATGGCTCCATGGCCACCATCATCGTTGTCCTTCTCACCATGGAGGCCGTCGCGGTGATCCTGTTGCTCGGAGCCCAGGTCATCGCCGAACTGCAGCGCAATGCCAACGCCGGCATCCCGTGGCACGAGGACCCGGAGCCGTCCCGGGAAACGCACTTCCCCTAGTGACTCACGGGAATCATTGCGCGAAAAATGCTATGCTCTGGACTCCCTGCGGGACCGTCTCGAAGCTCCGGGTCAGCGGATAAAGCGACGGGTAAAATACGCGTAGCCTTAGCAACTTCCTGCGGTGCCAAAAAAGCTCGACCTGCAACCATCCGCGTCAACGCTCCTCCGCAAGCCACATCATGATCACGAAAATCGACCACTTGGGCATCGCCGTCAAATCCCTCGAAGAATCCATTCCCTATTACGAAAACGTCCTCGGCCTGACTTGCGAAGGCCGCGAGGAGGTTGAATCCCAGAAAGTCCGCACCGCGTTTTTCGCCGCCGGTGATGTCCACATCGAACTCCTCGAACCGACTTCCGAGGAAAGCCCGATCGCCAAGTTCCTCGAAAAGAACGGCCCCGGCATCCACCACATCGCCTTCGCCACCGACAACATCACCGGCCAACTCGCCCAGGCCAAGGACCAGGGCGCGCGCCTCATCCACGAAGTCCCGTTCGAGGGAGCTGGTGACAAGCTCGTCGCATTCCTTCATCCAAAATCCACCTTTGGCGTGCTCACCGAGTTCTGCCAACCCACCCACTGATTTCCCCTCCACCTCTCCTGACCCACCTACGGAACCCCATTATGGCCATCGACAAATCACTACTGGAAAGCCTCAAGGCGCGCCGCGAGGAAGCCCTCGTCGGCGGCGGCATCGACCGCATCGAAAAACGCCACGAAAAAGGCATGCTCACCGCCCGTGAGCGCCTCGCCGAATTCTTCGACGGCGGAGACTTTATCGAGTTCGGAATGCACGCCCACCATTCCTGCACCAACTTCGGCTTGGAAAAACGCAAAATGCCCGGGGACGGCGTCGTTTGCGCCACCGGCGTCGTCGATGGCCGCCAAGTCGCCGCGTTTGCCCAAGACTTCACCGTCGGTGGCGGCGCGGTCGGCGCCATTCACGCCAAGAAAATCTGCGACCTCCTCGATTTC
Source organism: Luteolibacter sp. (assembly GCA_041549835.1). Lineage (GTDB taxonomy): Bacteria > Verrucomicrobiota > Verrucomicrobiia > Verrucomicrobiales > Akkermansiaceae > Luteolibacter. The sequence continues at coordinate 17,094 of JBFEQB010000025.1, forward strand.
GCCATCAAGGCGGGCATCCCGGTCATCGGCATCAATGACTCCGGCGGCGCACGTATCCAGGAAGGCATCGAGGCGCTTTCCGGCTACGGCCAGATCTTCTTCCGCAACGTGCTCGCGTCCGGTGTCGTCCCGCAGATTTCCATCATCTCCGGCCCCTGCGCCGGTGGCGCGGCCTACTCCCCCGCGCTCACGGACTTCATCATCATGACCCGCAAGAACGCCAACATGTTCATCTGCGGCCCCGATGTCATCCGCGCCGCCACCGGCCAGTCCGCCAAGCTCGACCAGTTTGCCAGCGCAGACGCCCACGCCCAGGTCAGCGGCAACATCCACCTCATCGCCGAGGACGACCACCACGCTCTCGCTCTCGCCAAGAGACTGCTCGATTACCTGCCTTCGAACAACCTCAGCGACCCCCCCCACAAGATGAACGACAACATCGTTCTCGATCCGGATCCGGGCATGAACGAAATCATCCCCGCCGACCCCAAGTCGCCGCTCGACATGCAAAAAGTCATCGACCGCCTCGTCGATCACGACAGCTGGTTCGAAATCATGCCCGATTTCGCTCCTAACATCCTCACCGGCTTCGCCAAACTCGAAGGACTCGTCATCGGCATCATCGCCAACCAGCCCACCGTCAAGGCCGGCTGCATCGACATCGACGCATCGGACAAGGCCGCCCGTTTCATCCGCGTCTGCAACATCTATTCGATTCCGATCCTCTCACTCGTCGATGTTCCCGGCTTCATGCCCGGCCTCGCCCAGGAACGTGGCGGCATTATCCGCCACGGCGCGAAAATGCTCTTCGCATGGGCCTCCGGCACTGTGCCCAAAATCACCCTCATTTGCCGCAAGGCATACGGCGGCGCCTACCTCGCCATGTGTCCCAGCGACCTCGGTGCCGACTTTGTCTTCGCCTGGCCCACTGCGGAAATCGCCGTCATGGGCGCTCAGGGCGCGATGAAAGTCCTGTATAAAAAGGAACTTGAGGAGGCCGAAGACCCGGAAGCCCTTGAAAAGGAACTCCGTGCCGCCTACTCGGAGAAATTCGCATCACCCTATCAGGCCGCCTCCAACGGCATGATCACCGACGTCATCGACCCTGTGGTCTCCCGCGGCACCCTCGCCCTGGCCTTCCGCGGCATCATGGGCAAACACGAGTCGCGTCCGCCCAAGAAACACGGCAACATCCCGCTCTAACACGCCATGTACATCCCACTCATCCTCGCTGAAACCGCGGCCAACGCCGCGGAAAGCCACTCGGTTGCTGCCGCGGTTCCCCACCTATTGGGAATGCTGCTCGTGGTCCTGACGCTGGCGGCTCTCTGGGGCGTCTGCGTCCTTTCCGCCACCCTGATCGTCCTTTCCTCAACCCTGGCCAAAACCTTTGCGTCCGCACCGGCGGCACCCGCTCCCGCCCAAGCCGCCCCGAAACCGGCCAGCGTCACGGACGATCTGTCACCGGAACTCGTCGCGGTCATTTCTGCCGCAGTTGCTGCAGTCACCGACTCCGCACACCGCATCGTCGCCATCAAACCTCAAAGTTCGACTTGGTCCAAAGCCGGCCGTCAATCCGTTCTATCCTCACACAAAATCCGCTAGTCACACCGAATCCGCCAATCACATACAATTATGGAACATCTTCGCATCACCGTAGAAGGCAAGACTTACGACGTCATCGTTGAAAACGTCGATAGCGCCAAATCCAGCGCTCCCGCTCCGGCCGCCCGCGCCGCAGCACCGGCCGCCCGCGCCGCCGCCGCCCCGGTTGCTCCCCCGGCGGCAAGCCTCACCCCGGCCGCCGCCGGAGACGGCGTCAGCCCGCTCGCCGGGATCGTCCAGGCCGTGGAGGTCGCTGTCGGAGCCAAGGTCAATGAAGGCGATCTCATCGTCACCCTCGAGGCGATGAAGATGTACACCGCCATCAACGCCACGAGCGCCGGCACCATCACCGCCATCCACGTCAAGGTTGGCGACGCCGTCGAAGAAGGACAGCCGCTCTACGCGATCGGATAACCGCACCATTCCGACACGCAAATCTTATGAATCTCCAAGAACTCTGGTCCACCACCGGATTCGCCAACCTGCAGTGGCAGATGGTGATGATGTGGTTTGTCGTCGCACTATTCCTCTACCTGGCCATTGCCAAAGGGTTCGAACCCCTGCTCCTCATCCCCATCTCCCTCGGCGCACTGGTTTCCAACCTGCCGATCCATGACATCATCATGCAGGCCCCCGTCCACAATCTGGACGGCTCGCTCAAGGAAGCCGGCGGCCTCTTCTGGTATCTCAACCAAGGCATCATCCTCCAGATCTATCCACCGCTCATCTTCCTCGGTGTCGGTGCCATGACCGACTTCGGCCCATTGATCGCCAACCCCCGGACACTCCTGTTAGGTGGCGCCGCCCAGTTTGGCATCTTCGCCACCTTCCTCTGCGCCCCCATGCTGGGATTCAACCTGCAGGAGTCCGCCGCCATCGGCGTGATTGGCGGTGCCGACGGACCAACCTCGATCTTCACCGCCAGCAAGCTCGCCCCGCACCTACTCGGTGCCATCGCCGTCGCGGCATACAGCTACATGGCGCTGGTCCCGCTGATCCAGCCACCCATCATGAAATTGCTGACCACCGACAAGGAACGCAAGATCAAGATGAAGACCCTCCGCAAGGTCAGCAAACTTGAGAAAATCGTTTTTGCCGTCGCCGTCATGCTCTTCTGTATCCTCGTCATCCCGGATGCAGCCCCCTTACTCTCAATGCTCTTCATTGGCAACATCATCCGCGAAAGCAAGGCCGCCGAACGACTCAGCAAGGCCGCCCAAAACGAAATCATCAACATCGTCACCATCTTCCTCGGCCTCTGTGTCGGGCTCAAAATGGGTGGCTTCGATCATGGCGTCCACCACTTCCTCAATCCCAAAACCCTCGGCATTCTCACCCTCGGCATCGTCGCCTTCGGTGTCGCCACCGCCAGTGGCGTCCTGATGGCCAAAGTCATGAACCTCTTCAGCAAGAACAAAATCAATCCACTCATCGGTTCCGCTGGAGTCTCCGCCGTCCCCATGGCCGCACGCGTCTCACAGGATGTCGGCCAGACCTATGACAAATCCAACTACCTGTTGATGCATGCCATGGGTCCCAACGTCGCCGGCGTCATCGGCAGTGCCCTCGCCGCCGGATACTTCCTCGCAACTCTCCAATAATAACTCACGCCCCCGACTCTCACATCACCCACCCATGAAGTTCCCGTTTCCCTACCTCACTCCCGACGAAGCCGCCGAGCTCGTCAAGCACGACGAAGTCATCGGCTTCAGCGGATTCACGCCGGCCGGAGCCGCCAAAGTCATCCCCACCGCCATCGCAGCCAAAGCCCGCATCGAACACGACGCGGAGCGGGAATTCAAGATTGGCGTCATCACCGGCGCCTCCACCGGCCCCTCCCTTGATGGTGAACTCGCCAGGGCCGACGCCATCAAGTTCCGCACCCCCTATCAGTCCGACAAGGACCTCCGCGCCAGCATCAACGCCGGAAAGACGCATTTCTTCGACATGCACCTTTCCCTTCTCCCCCAATACGTCCGCTACGGATTCCTTGGCCAACTCGACTGGGCGGTGGTCGAAGCAGCGGATGTCTCAGTCGATGGGAAAATCCTGCTCACCACCAGTGTCGGCGCCTCTCCAACCTTCCTCTCCCAGGCGAAACGCGTGCTCGTCGAGGTCAACAGCCACCACCCCAAGGAGCTGCTCGGCTTCCATGACATCTACGAACCGGAGTCACCACCCCACCGCCGGCCCATCCCCATCTGCAGCGCCGATGACCGGATCGGCACCCAGCGCGTCTGGGTCGACCCCAAAAAGATCGCCGGCATCGTCCACTCCAACCGCCCCGACGAGGTCAAGGATTTCAGCCCCGTCACCGACGTCACCACCAAAATCGGCGTCAACGTCGCCGAGTTCCTCGCAGCCGAGCTCCGCAACGGCCAAATCCCGAAGGAATTCCTGCCCATCCAGTCCGGCGTCGGAAACGTCGCCAACGCCGTGCTCGGAGCCATGGGCGAACACCCCGAAATCCCACGCTTCCAGATGTATTCGGAAGTCATCCAGGACTCCGTCATCGAGCTCGTCAAACAGGACCGCTGCAGCTTCGTCAGCGGCGTCTCCCTCACCGTCACCGATCCCGTTTTACAGCACATCTATGACAACATCGGGGACTTCCACGGCCGCCTTCTGCTGCGCCCCCAGGAAATCGCCAACAACCCGGAAATCGTCCGGCGCATCGGCATCGTCTCCATCAACACCGCGCTCGAGGCCGACATCTTCGGAAACATCAACTCCACCCACGTGCTCGGCCAGAAGATGATGAACGGCATCGGCGGTTCCGGAGACTTCACACGCAACGCCTACATCTCCATCTTCACCTGCCCGTCCACTGCCAAGGACGGCAACATCTCCGCCATCGTGCCGATGTGTTCCCACATGGACCACAGCGAACACTCGGTCCAGGTCCTCGTTACCGAACACGGCGTCGCCGACCTCCGCGGCAAGGATCCACGGGAACGCGCGGAAACCATCATCCGCAACTGTGTCGATCCCTCTTATCAGGACCTCCTTTGGAAGTATTTCAAACTCACCGAAAACGGCCACACGCCGCAATCGTTCCGCTCCGCCTTCGCCTTCCACGAGACATTCCTCGAAAGCGGAGACATGCGGAACACGAAGTTCTAACCATGGCGGCGATCACCGGTCGCCGCGATTCATCCTTTTCCTTTCATCGCAACCATGAGCACTCAAGCGCAGGCGGAACGCCTCCTCTCCGAATTCCCCGAGCACACCTACGAGCAGTGGCACGCCGCCGCGGAAGCCCTCCTCAAGGGCGCTCCTTTCGAAAAACGCCTCGTCAGCCAGACCTACGAAGACATCACCGTCCAACCGATCTATCGGCGTGAGGACATCACCGGCCTGGAACACCTGAAACACCTCCCCGGCACGGCCTCGCTCGTCCGTGGCAGCCATGCCGAAGGTTTTCTCAAATCCGGTTGGGAAGTCTCCCAGGAACTCAAAGCCCCTACTCCTGACGTGCTCAATGGAATCATCCACGAAGGACTCAATGGAGGACAAAGCGAGCTGAATGTCGTCGTCGGTTGCGGCCAGCCCGTTTGCTGCCATGGTGGAGTCGCCATCCACACCGCAGAGGATGTGAAAACCGCCCTTTCCGGAGTCGCCGTCGATGCCGTCTCGACCTATTGGCAATGCGGACCCTCCTGCGTCCCGGTCGCAGCCCTCTTCATCGCCGCCGCCGAGCAACTCGGCGTTCCTGCGGAGAAACTCCGCGGCGGCTTCGAAAACGACCCGCTCGGACAGCTTGTATCCCATGGCGCCCTCCGCCAGTCGCTGAAGGCACGCTTCGACCACATGGCCGCCCTCACCGACTACGCCGCGAAACACGCGCCGCAACTCCGCACCATCACGGTCAAGGGGGACGTCTATCACAACGCCGGAGCCACCGCCACCCAGGAACTCGGTTACATCGTCGCCACCCTTGTTTCTTATATCGAGGAAATGAAGGCCCGCGGGCTTTCCCCGGAAACTGTTCTTCCCCACATCCGCATCAGTCTCGCCGTGGGCTCGGATTATTTCATGGAGATCGCCAAAATCCGGGCCGCCCGCTGGCTCTGGAGCAAGGTCGCCGCTGCCTACGGTGTGGAAAACGCCCCCGTCCACATCCACGCCAACACCTCGCGCTGGAACAAAACCACCTACGACGCCCACACCAACATGCTGCGCGTCACTTCCGAAGCCTTCGCCGCCGTCGTCGCCGGCGTGGACAGCCTCCACATCGGCCCCTACGACGAAATCGCGGGCCACACCGACGAGTTCTCACGCCGCATCGCTCGCAACCTCCACACCATCCTTCGTGAGGAATGCGGACTCGACCGCGTCATCGACCCCGCCGGCGGTTCGACCTACATCGAGTGGCTCACCGACCAAATCGCCGCGAAGAGCTGGGCGATCATCCAGGACATCGAAAAACAGGGCGGCATGATCGCCGCCCTTGAAAGCGGATCCGTCCAGCAAGCTGTCGAGGCGGTCTGCAAGGCGAAGTTCAAGAGTATCCGCATCCGTAAGGACAAGATCGTCGGCTCCAACATGTATCCCGATCTCAAAGGCAGGAAACTCGAAGTTCTCGCCCCGGAATGCAAGGCCGGCCAACCGATCCCCGGAGCAGAGCCACCCCAACCCGTGGACGTCACTCCAACCGCCGACGCCTCAATGGTCGAACAGGCCGTCGCCGCTGCGAAAAGCGGCGCGTCAAAGGCCTCCATCGCCATGGCCATCGGCCTTCCCAACGGCGAAGACACCCCCACCGTCACCTCTCTCCCCACTCACCGCGCGTCAGAAGAATACGAAGCCCTGCGCGATGCCTCCGCCGCTTTCGCCGCCAAAACCGGCAATGCCCCGGCCATCCTGCAACTCAACATGGGGCCGTCCCGCAAATACCGCCTCCGCGCGGACTGGACCGCCGCGTTTTTTGAAGCCGCCGGTTTTACCGTCGACGGCGCACGCGATTTCCTCACCCAGGAAGAAGCCCTCAAGGCACTCGCCGAAAGCAGGACCGCCATCGCCGTCATCACCTCCGACGACGCCACCTACCTTGAGACCGTCGCCCCACTCGCCACCGCCGTAAAAGCAGCCAAACCGGAACTCACATTGCTGGTCGCCGGAGCTCCCGGCGACAACGAAGCCGCGTGGCGCGTCGCCGGAGTCGATGACTTTGTAAACGTCCGCAGCAACAACTACGAACTCAACGAACAACTTCTCAAGAAAGCCGGCGTTCTCTAACTCAACTCTCCTCTTCCACTGATCACTGATCACTGATCACTCGCCACTACACCTCTTCCCATCATGTCCCGCCCCGCATTCGCAGACATTCCCTACACCGCCACGCCTTCCAAAACCGGCTACGACCAGTGGTGTGCATCCCTTGAAAAAGAACATGGCAAGCCCGTCGGCGAAATCGTCTGGGACACCATGGAGAAAATCCCGGTCAAACCACTCTATACCGAGGCCGACCTCAAGGGCATGGAGCACCTGAACTATCAGGCCGGCATCGCTCCGAATCTCCGCGGCCCCTACGCCACGATGTATTGCTTCCAGCCCTGGACCATCCGCCAATACGCCGGGTTCTCCACCGCCGAGGAATCCAACGCCTTCTACCGCCGGAATCTGGCAGCCGGTCAAAAGGGACTCTCCGTCGCCTTCGACCTGGCCACCCACCGCGGTTATGACTCAGACCACGAGCGCGTCGTCGGGGATGTCGGCAAGGCCGGTGTCGCCATCGATTCGATCCTCGATATGAAGATCCTGTTCGACAAGATCCCGCTCGACAAGGTCTCGGTCTCCATGACCATGAACGGCGCGGTGCTTCCGGTGCTTGCCTTCTACATCGTCACCGCCCTCGAACAGGGCGCCACCCTTGATCAACTCGCTGGCACCATCCAGAACGACATCCTCAAGGAATATATGGTGCGGAACACCTATATCTATCCGCCCACGCCATCGATGAAGATCATCGCCGACATCTTCGAGTTCACATCCCAGAAGATGCCGAAGTTCAACTCGATCTCGATTTCCGGCTATCACATGCAGGAAGCCGGTGCCACCGCCGACCTCGAAATGGCCTACACCCTCGCCGACGGCTGGGAATACCTCCGCACCGGCATCGCCGCGGGCATCGACATCGACGCCTTCGCACCCCGCCTCTCGTTCTTCTGGGCGCAGGGAAAAAACCACTTCATGGAAGTCGCCAAAATGCGCGCCGCCCGCATGCTGTGGGCGAAGATCGTCAAGACCTTCAACCCGAAGAACCCGAAGTCGCTCGCCCTTCGCACCCACTCGCAGACCTCCGGTTGGTCGCTCACGGAGCAAGACCCCTTCAACAACGTCGCCCGCACTTGCATCGAGGCCATGGCCGCCACGCTCGGCCACACCCAGTCGCTGCACACCAACGCGCTGGACGAAGCCATCGCCCTGCCGACCGACTTCTCCGCCCGCATCGCCCGCAACACCCAACTCTTTCTCCAAGACGAGACCGCCATCTGCCGCGTCATCGACCCTTGGGGCGGCTCCTACTACCTCGAGTCCCTCACCCACGAACTCATGCACCGCGCATGGGCCCACATCATGGAAGCCCAGGAACACGGCGGCATGTCCAAGGCCGTCGAAGCAGGCATCCCGAAAATGCGCATCGAGGAAGCCGCCGCACGCCGCCAAGCCCGCATCGACTCCGGGGAGGAAACCATCGTCGGCGTCAACAAATACCGCCTCGCCAAGGAGGACCCGCTCGACATCCTCGATGTGGACAACACCGCCGTTAGACTCTCCCAGATCGAGCGCCTCAAGAAACTCCGCGCCGAGCGTGACGAAGCAGCCTGCCAGGCCACCCTCAAAGCCCTCACCGATTGCGCCGGCGGCGGCGAAGGCAACCTGCTCGCCCTCGCCATCGAGTGTGCCCAGGCCCGCGCCTCGCTCGGTGAGATCTCCGACGCCATGGAGAAACACTTCGGCCGCTACACCGCCGTCATTCGCTCGATCTCCGGCGTCTATGGCAAGGAATTCAGCAACCAAGGCGACATGAAAGACATCCCCGATCTCATCACTCAGTTCGAAGCCGCCGAGGGCCGCCGCCCGCGCATCATGGTCGCCAAAATGGGCCAGGACGGACACGACCGCGGCGCCAAGGTCGTTTCCACCGCCTATGCCGACATCGGCTTCGACGTCGATATCGGACCGCTCTTCCAAACTCCCGAGGAAACCGCGAAACAAGCCGTTGAAAACGACGTGCACGTCGTCGCCATGAGTTCCCTCGCCGCCGGCCACAAGACCCTGTTGCCCACCCTCATCGCCGAACTCAAGAAACTCGGCCGCGAAGACATCATGGTCGTCTGCGGCGGCGTCATCCCCGCCCAGGACTACGACTACCTCTATCAGAACGGTGCCGCCGCCATCTTCGGCCCCGGCACCGTGATTCCGGACTCAGCGAGGAAGATCCTGCAACTTCTCATCGAACAGGCCGAAGATTGATCATGGCTGGAGGGGAACCATTCCCACGGCCGTGATCCCTCACGCCTCCCCCGCTACAAACCGGCTGGATAGGTTTCGGGGGCTTCATCGAGTTGCCACGCGGTGCTGCGTTCCAGCGGTTCCACCGCGCGGGTGAGATCGCAGTGGATCACGGCATCGAACTGATTGGCGAGGTTGGCCTCGAAGTAATGGCTTTCGCGTTCGCTCTCGGGCGCATAGACGACTCCGATCGCCCGCTCCAGATGCGGTTTCCGCATGACCTCCGCCAAGGATTCGTCGGCGGTGAGATCGAGCCAAAAATCCGTAATGCCAACTTGGTGGAAAAGCTTCTCAAAACTTCCCTCAAGTCCGGGAACGACGAGTTTCCGCTCCGCGGGAAGGTGCCAACCGGAGGCCGCGGTGACAGTCCCCGTGTAGGTGGTGAACCCGATGAGCCGGCATTGGTCACGGAACGCCTCGCGTGCGAGTTGGCCTATATTAAGCTCCCCGCGCCATGACATTTCCGTAGCCCGGGCGTCGCCGATGTGCGAGTTGTGCGCCCAAACGACCACCTTGGCACCGCCGGTTTGTGACTGAAGGTGCGCCATGAGATCCACGAGCATTTCCATCATGTGTTCATCCCGATGGTTCCATGAGGATATGTAGGAGCGGAACATTTTCCGGTAGTATTGCTCGGCGTTTTTCACGAGCAGGGCGTTCTGCTCCGCAAAGAAAAACTCGTCCGCGGCGGCGGCACCGTTTTTGGAAAGATAACTCACCTCCTTGGCGCGGAGGTCGGCCAGTTGCTGGATCACTTCCGCACGGCAGGTCTCGCCAACACCCGAACTGGCCAGCAGTCCGTAATTCTGCGGATCGCGCCCGAAACGGTCGATGCAACTGTAGAGCAACCGCGCTTTCGCCGCTTCCGCCGGGTCCCGGTCGTCGAGATAGGCGATGACTTCATTCATCGATTTATGGAGGCTGTAGAGATCCAACCCATAGAACCCGACCTGATGGTCGGACGAATAGACGTTTTCGTTGTGATCCTTCAGCCAGCCGAGAAAATCAAGCATATCGGCATTGCGCCACATCCACGACGGGAACCGCTCGAAGCCGGAGAGGGCGTCCACGGTGTCGATATCCGTCGATTCTCCGCGAAGGAAGCGATTGACGCGGTAGGCATCCGGCCAATCGGCTTCGACCGCCACAGCGATGAAGTCTTTTTCGAGGATGAGGCGCTTGGTGATTTCCGCCCGCAGGCGGTAGAACTCATGAGTGCCATGGGAGGATTCGCCCAACAGCACGACACCCGCATCACCAATCATGTCGAGCAGGCCGTCAAAATCCGTGGCGGCACTGGTGATGGGATGCGCATGTTGGCGGACTTTTTCGAGAATGCTCCTACTGGAAATGAATGCCGGACCCGTCTCCCGCTCCTCACCTTGTGGGCGAACGGTTGGTGCCGGAACGCGGCCCGCATTCTCGATTTTCTTCAAGCCTTGGATGGGAGTTGGATTCATGGATTCGAGTCGGATGGGCAAGGCCAGGGGCATTGCGGGGGTTGATTCCGGATCATGCTCCGGATGCGACGTGAAAGCCTTTCACACCATTTTGAAAATCGCTCGGTGTGCGCGGAAGGCAAATTGAAAGATGCCGGGGTCCACGGCAAATCCGCGCAGGGAAGCCCTCCCTGATTCGGGATTGAATCCTCATGAGGATCCGGCTAGCATCCCGACATGTGCGGATATCGACGACTCGTGGGCGCTACCGTGGCTCTTGCCGTTTCGATGAGCGCTCCCACCTCCTGCCGGAGGCCCGCAGAGACCGTGAATTCCGATCTCGCCGAAGCGGGCTATCAACTGACGACGAAGGATTGGTTCCGGGCGACCCGTGCCAATGATGTCTTGGTGCTGAAGAAATTCATCGCTGGCGGGTTCCCCACCGACACCCGGGATGAGGCAGGCGACTCCGCACTCCACGCCGCCGCTGCCGCCGGCACCGAAAACTCCGCGGATTTCCTGATGGACCGCGGAATGTCCGTCGATCTCCGCGGGGCCTTGGAACGCACTCCACTGATGACTGCCGTGCTCGCCGATCAGGCGGACATGGTGCGCTGGCTACTCCGCCAGGGCGCGGACCCGCGCTTGAAGGACAAGGATGGCTTTTCCCCGCTGATGCTCGCCGTGCGCGAAGGGAAATCCGGACCGCTCGCCGAACTCGCTCCCTACCACCGGGAAAGTCTTGATTCCGCCCTGCTGCTCGCCGCGCTCGTCGGACAGGCCGAGGTCATCGACACCCTCACGAACTACGGGGCGTCCGTTTACGCCCGGATGGAGGACGGTCGCACGCCGCTCATGATCGCCGCGGAAAACGGCCATACCGAATCGGTGAAACTGTTGCTCGATATCGGAGCCAGCCGTTTTTCAACCGATAACCAAGGCCGCAGCGCCACCGATCTCGCGACCACGGCCGGCCATCCTGAAATCGTCGCCCTCATCGCCCGCGATCCCCTGCCCGGTGAAATCGCCTTGGAATCCCCGGCGGAAATCGCCCGCTCGATGGATGCCTACGTCGATGCCGCGGCAACCGGCGTCCTTGGGACACCTCCTACCGAGCCGGGCGTGCCCTCGGCTCAGAGCGCCCCCGCCATCGCCAAACCGCCTTCCCGTCCGATTCAAGGAGAGGTGTTGAGCGCAGTGGTCGCCAACGAGGTTTCCAGTCAGCAAAACCCGGCCGCCGGGAGGCCCGGCGCATCGGTTGGCAAACAGGCGATTCCGCTGCCGCCCATCGTCATGCGCCATTACCGGGAACGCGAGGTGCCCGTCCAGGTCCGCAGCGTCGAAGGCCAAACCGCGACGCTCGCGATCGAAGGCGCGTCCAATCGCGAAATCAAAGTCCGCCCCGGCGAAACCGTTCCAGGTTCGCGCCTCATCGTCCTGCGCGTCCAGCGGCGCCTGGAAAACAGCAAACTCACCCAGCAACACGCGGCGGAAGTCTCCGTGGTCGAAGTCCGTGACATCGCCACCGGCACCACCCGTCAATGGATCTCCGGGGTGCCTGCCAATGCCCACGATCCCGTGGCCCTCATCGAGGACATCGCCACCGGCCAACGCTACACGGCCACCCCCGGCCAACGTTTCACCAGTGCCGACGGCTCGGAATTCATCATTTCCGATGTGCGCCCCAATCAACTCGTCATCGAAGACGCCGGCACCGGCGCCGCCCAAACCCTCCCGCTGCGCGGCCCGCGCGGTTAGAATCCAACCCGCCTCACCATGGAATCTGAAACCGAACTCGAAACCGACATCCTCGTCGACCACGGCACCCCCGTCCGCCAATTCTCCGTCTTGCTGCCGAACCGCGTTGGCGCGCTCGCCGCACTCGTGAAAATGCTCCGCGCTTCGGCCATCGAGGTCATCGGCCTGAGCGTGCAGGACTCGCGCGATGCCACAGTGGCGCGGCTGGTCGTTTCGGACCCCGACGCCACCGAACAGATCTTCATGGAAAAAGGCATTCCGCACGCCTCATGCGAACTCGTCGTGGTGGCCCTGCGCGAATCCGGCCCGGGCCTGCTCCAATGCCTCGACACCCTGATGATCGCGGAAACCAACATCGACTTCGCCTACGCCCTGCTCCCCTGCCCGGACCGCCAGGCGATGCTCGCCATGCATGTCGAGGATTACGAATTCGCCGTCGCCATCCTGCACCAGAGCGGATTCAAGCTGATGTACCAGGATGATCTGAGCCGCTGAAGACGGGACAACCGCTCCTAACTTGCCGCTTCCCGGGAATCGATTCGACCTGTTAAGAACTCCGGCGCACCTCTCAGCTTTTCCCGATGTCCGCCGCCCCGTCCGCCCCGTCATGCACCGCGATCCTCGTCGCGGCGGGCTCGAGCCATCGCATGGGATTTGACAAACTGGCATCCTCGCTCAACGGGAAACCGGTGTTGCGGCGAACGCTGGAAGCCTTTCTCGCGGCGGATTCAATTTCCTCAGTGGTGATCGTTTGTCCGGAAAATCGCTGGGGGTTGCTCCAAGGCATGGATTTCACGAAACCGGTAACCCACACCGACGGCGGCGCAAACCGGCAGGACTCGGTGGCCAGAGGTCTCGCAGCCGCCGATCCGAACGCCGGATACGTCGCCGTGCATGACGGTGCCCGGCCCTTGGTCTCGCCCGAAGACATCGACCGCTGCGTTTCCGCAGCCATCAAGCACCGCGCGGCAGCGCTCGCCCGACGCGCTACGGAAACAATGAAACGCTCGGACGCGGAAGACTTCAGCGCGGAGGCCGTGAGCCGGGAAAACCTGTGGTGCATGGAAACCCCGCAGGCGTTTGAAGCTCCGCTGCTGCGGGACGCCTATGCCGCCGTGACGACTCGCGGCTTGTCCGTGACGGATGAGGTTTCCGCCGTGCAGGCCGTCGGCACACGCGTGAAATTCATCCAATCCCGGCACCCGAACCTCAAAATCACCACCCCCGCCGACCTCGCGCTGGCCGAGGCCTTGCTGAGATAACAGATCATGAGCAGGGCGATCTACGAGTGGCGACAAATTCCTAACGGCCCGCGACTGGCGGTGGCCACCGTGGCGGATTCCGAATGCGCGGCGCTCACCATCCACGTCCCTGCCGGCAGCCGCGATGAAACGGATCTACCGACCGGACTCGCGCACTTCGTGGAGCACATGGTTTTCAAAGGCACCGCCCGCCGCAGCGCGCGCGAGCTGAGCTTCGAAATTGAAAACGCGGGCGGACAGATCAACGCCTGCACTTCCGAGGACCAGACGGTTTACGAAGGCCGCGGCGAGGCGGAGCTCCTGCCGTTACTTGCCGACATTCTTTGCGACATGGTCTGGCACGCCACGTTTCCCGAGTCGGAAATCCAGCTCGAACGCGAAGTCATCGGCGAGGAAATCACGATGTATCGGGAATCGCCCGCCGACCACATCGGAGATCTGATTTCCAACGCTCTGTGGGGCGATCATCCGCTCGGCAATGCGATCTCGGGCTCGCTGGAATCCATCGCGCTGATCGACCGCCCGGCCTTGATGGATTTCCGCGACCGCCATCATTTCCGCAACGACCTGGTCATCGCCGCAGCAGGCCCTTTCACCGCAGACGAGGTGATGGAGGTCATCGTTCCCCATCTGCCACCCGTATTTCACGATGGAGAAGCCAGCATTGCCTTCGATCCAAGCCGGTCCAATCCCGGAAACGTCACCGACCGCCGCGATACCGACCAACTCCAACTCTCGCTCGCCTGGCACACACCGGGCCGCCATTCGGAGAACCGCCACGCGCTGCGCCTCCTCAGCCTGATGCTCGGGGAAACCGCCAGCTCACGGCTCTTCCTCGAACTCCGCGAGGAACGCGGCCTTTGCTATCAGATCAGCAGCGACGTCTCGTTCTTCCACGAAACTGGTGCCTTCGAAATCAACGCCGGCCTCGATCCCGAGGGCCGCTCCGAAGCGCTCGACTGCATCCACCGCGAAATCCGCGATCTCGCCACCCACGGCCCTCGTCCCGGCGAACTCGACCGCGCCAAACGCCTCGCCATTTCCCAAAGCAAGCTCGCTTTCGAAACCACCTCCGCCCATGCCGCTTGGGCCGGCGAGGGCGTGCTCGACTTCGGCCGCATCCCCTCTCCCGACCAATGGCGCACCAACGTGCTCGCCGTCACCGACGCCAACATCCAGAACATCGCCCACAAGATCTTCATCAACCAGAAACCCGCCATCGCCGAGATCGGCCCTCTTTCTTAACTTCAACGTTCAACGTTCAACGTTCGACGTTCACCCAGTGCCCTTCCACCCCTTCAGCCGCGAACATCTGGTCACCGTCATCATCGGAGCTGTGGCAATCACATGGCTGGTGATCGCCGGACGGCGCGGCGGCCGGAGCCGGACAATTGCCACCGGCCTTCTGGCCTTCCTCAATCTGAGCGCCTACCCCTTCAGCCTCGCCGCGTGGATGGCTCTCGGAAAACCGGTCCCGCTGGACAACATCCTGCCATTCCACCTCTGTGACATCGCGGCCTTCACCGCAGGTTTCGCACTGCTCACCCGCCGACCGATCCTTTGTGCCCTCACCTACTTCTGGGGACTCGCCGCCACCCTTCAGGCGCTGCTCACACCCGCCATCGGCGTCGGTTTTCCAGCATGGACCTACATCATGTTTTTCATCCAGCATTTCGCCATCGTCGGCGCGGCGCTCTATCTTCCCATCGTGGAAGGTTGGCGGCCGAAGCAACCGCTGTGGAAAGGCCCGGTGGAAGTCTATGGCTGGTCCGTCGCCTATCTCGCCTCCTCGCTGGTGGTGAACCGCTCGCTCGACACCAACTTCGGTTTCTCGATGCACCCGCCGGACAACCCGAGCCTGATCGACCATCTCGGTCCGTGGCCATGGTACCTCGTCTCGATGCAAGCCATCGCCATCGTCATCTTTTTCCTGTTAGCCCTGCCGTTGCAATCCCGGTCAAAGGACTGAAACCCTGTTCCGCTCGTCCACCTGGGAGTTCAGCGTGCAGAAGTCATAGAGCCAACCGAGGCCGAACAGCCCGCCGGTGACCAGCCAAATGATCCCCGTGCCGATCTTCCCGAGATAAAACCGGTGGATACCGAGCAAGCCAAGGAAGGTCAGGAGAATCCATGCCACCGAGTAATCATAACGGCCGAAGGTGAAGCGGAAATCCGCACGCCGGTCCATCCCGGGAATCAGGAACAAATCCACCAGCCAACCAACACCTAACAAACCCAACGTGAGGAACCAAATCGTCCCGGAGACGGGCTTGCCGTAATAAAAACGATGCGATCCGGTAAAACCGAAGATCCATAGCAGATAACCGATCGTCTTGCTGTGCGTGTCGCCGAGGAGAGTTTGCATGGCGGCAAGCTGCCACCAATAAACGCTCCGTGCGATGGGAATCTCGAAAGTCGTTTGGAACGGAGAAGCCTGAATCAACCCAGCGCCTTGGCGAGCTTGGCCCCGAGTTCAAGCACCGCGGCCTGAAGCGCCGAATCCGTGAGCCCGCCCTCGTCGTCCATCACTTCATGGACCTTTGGAACCGTGACCTGCTCCTCCAGCACGGTGACACCGATGTTCTCGAGGAAGGGTCGGAGCTGCGCGAGGCTGCGGCTACCACCATAACCACCGGGCGATGCGGCGAGAATAGCGGCGGTTTTCCCGCGCAGCACCGAAAGCGGGGGCTCGCCGTCCGAAGTGGCGCGCGAGACCCAGTCGATGGCATTTTTCAAGGCCGCGGTGATACCACTGTTATATTCCGGAGAGGCAATGAGCAGGCCGTCGTGTTCGGCGAAGAGCGCTTTGAGCTTGGCGGCGTTTTCCGGCATCCCGTGCGCCTCCTCGAGGTCCTGATCGAAGAAAGGCATGGGAAAATCACTCAGGCGGATGAGCGTAACCTGCACGCCGGCACCGCGCGCTCCACGAGCGGCGATGGTGGCGATTTTCTGGTTGTACGATGCGGCGCGAAGGCTGCCGCCAAAGGCGAGGATGCGGGGGTTTTTCATGATGATGTCAGGAGTCGGCGGTTTCGAGAGTCGGATAGTCAGTGTATCCCTTCGACCCATGGCCGTAGAAGGTTTCCGGGTTGGGCGGGTTCAAAGGGGCATTCAAGCGAATGCGCTCGACAAGATCCGGATTGGCGATGGCGGCTTTGCCGAATGCAACCGCATCGGCTTGTCCGGACGCGATGGCCTCGCGGGCGCTCTCGGCGGTGAAACCTTCGTTGGCGATGAAGGCGCCGCCGAAAGCCTCCCTTAGCGCGGGGCCGAGCGCCGGCTTGTCGTGTGATTCGCGGGCGCAAAGAAACGCGAGTTTGCGTTTCCCGAGTTCGCCCGCCACATGACCGAAAAGTGCCGCGGGATCCGAGTCCCCCATGTCGTGTGCATCACCGCGCGGAGCGATATGCATGCCCACCCGGTCCGCACCCCAGACAGAGACCACGGCATCGGTGACTTCCATCATGAAGCGCGCCCGGTTCTCAATGGAACCACCGTAGTGATCCGTCCGTTGATTGGTGGATTTCTGGAGAAACTGGTCGATCAGATAGCCATTCGCGCCGTGGATCTCGACTCCGTCGAAACCCGCGGCCTTAGCGTTTTCCGCGCCCTTACGATAATCCTCGACGACCGTCAGGATCTCATCGGTCCCGAGAGCACGCGGCGTGACGAATTCCTTCAGCGGGCGCATCAGGCTGACGTGCCCGGCGGGGCGCAACGCGCTGGCGGAAACCGGGAGTTCACCATTCAGATAGAACGGGTCGGAAATGCGCCCGACGTGCCAGAGTTGGAGCAGGATCTGGCCGCCCGCCTCATGCACGGCGCGGGTCACGAGTTTCCAGCCTTCCACCTGCTCGGCCGACCAAATCCCCGGCGTGTCCGGATAGCCGACACCCATCGGGCTGACCGCGGTGGCTTCCGATAAAATCATGCCGAACCCGGCGCGCTGGGCGTAGTATTCCGCCATCAGCGCGTTCGGCACACGCCCTGCAGAGGCCCTGCAGCGGGTGAGCGGTGCCATCACGACGCGGTTGGGAAGATACAGGGCTCCGGCCTGAAGCGGCTCGAACAGTGGGTCGGACATGGCGCTACCTGAGCACGTTTGTGCGGCTTTTCAAGCGTTTGGCCCACATTCGAGCCATTCCCCGGACACTCCGCACGCGTGGACGGGAAAATGAACGAATCCGTGCGCCTGTCATTTTCTCTTCACTCCCGGCACCCGCAGCCCTAGAACCTCACTTCAACATGTCAGCCCTTCCCATCCGCCCCGGAAAACTTATGGCCGCCAATCGCGGCGAAATCGCGATTCGTATTTTCCGCGCCGCCAACGAACTGCGCATCCGTACGGTTTCAATCTACGCTGAGGAGGACCGGTTTTCGATCCACCGCTTCAAGGCGGACGAGGCCTATCAACTCGATTCCTCGAAAGGTCCGGTCGGTGCCTATCTGGACGTCGAGGGCATCGTCGCGCTCGCCAAGCAAAAGGGCGTCACCATGATCCATCCGGGCTACGGTTTCCTCTCGGAAAACGCCGCGTTTGCCCGCGCCTGCGCCCGTGAGGGCATCATTTTCATCGGACCCTCGCCCGAACTCCTGGAGAACATGGGAGACAAGACCGCCGCCCGCACACTCGCCCACAAGTTCAAGGTCCCCACCCTGCCCGGCACCGAGGACCCCATCACCGATCCGGACCAAGCGCTCACTGTGGCCCACGAGATCGGATTTCCGCTCATCATCAAGGCGGCCTTCGGCGGTGGCGGCCGCGGCATGCGCGTGGTGGAGAAACCGTCGCAACTTCCCGCTCTGTTAGCCGAGGCCCAGAACGAAGCACTCAACGCCTTCGGAAACCCGGCGGTCTTCCTCGAACGCTACATTTCCCGCGCCAAGCACATCGAGGTCCAGATCCTCGGCGACCAGCACGGCAACGTCGTCCACCTCTACGAGCGCGATTGCTCGGTGCAACGCCGCTATCAGAAAGTCGTCGAAGTCGCGCCCGCGATGCATCTCGACCCGAAGGTCCGCAAGAACCTGTGCGAGGCCGCCGTGAAGCTCGCCAAAGGCATCGGCTACAACAACGCCGGCACCGTCGAGTTCCTCTATGACATGGACCAGAACGACTGGTTCTTCATCGAGATGAACCCACGCATCCAGGTCGAGCACACCGTGACCGAGTGCGTCACCGGCGTGGACCTCGTGCGCTCGCAGATCCTTATCGCCGCGGGAAACCCGATGTTCGACGAGGAGGTCGGAGTTCCTCCGCAGGAGCAGATGCCTTGCAACGGTTTCGCTATCCAGGCCCGCGTGACCACCGAGGACCCCGCCAAGAACTTCTCGCCCGACTACGGCCGCATTCTCAACTACCGCTCGGCCGCCGGTTTCGGCATCCGGCTGGACGCCGCCTCCGGCGATGCCGGTTCGGTCGTCACGCCCTACTATGACTCGATGCTGGTGAAAATCACCGCCATGGGCCGCGACTTCAACACCGCCTGCCAGCGCATGGACCGCGCGCTGCGCGAGTTCCGCATCCGCGGCGTGAAGACCAATATCCCGTTCATTGAAAACGTCATCGCGGACGAGACCTTCCGCGCCGGCCAGGCCCACACCAAACTCATCGACACCAAAACCGAGCTGTTCCAGTTCAAGCTCCGCCGCGACCGCGCCACCCGCACGCTGGCCTATCTCTCGGACATCACGCTCAACGGCAACCCAACCGCCAAGGGATGGAAACCCGCCGCCGCCATTCCCAAGGCGCACGTGCCGGACTCGCTCGTCATCGAGCACCAGGCGGAGATCCCCAAAGGCAGCCGCGACATCCTGCTCGAACTCGGCCCGGAGAAATTCGCCCACTGGATTCTCGGCGAACAGCGCCTGCTCATCACAGACACCACTCTGCGCGACGCCCACCAATCGCTCATCGCCACCCGCATGCGTTCGCACGACATGCTGCGCGTCGCCGAGGCCGTCTCCCACCGCGTCCCCGAACTTTTCTCGCTTGAAATGTGGGGTGGAGCCACCTTTGACACCGCGATGCGGTTCCTCAGCGAGTGCCCGTGGGAGCGCCTCCGCCGCCTGCGCGAAAAGGTTCCTAACATCTGCTTCCAGATGCTCTTCCGCGGCTCCAATGCCGTCGGTTACTCGAACTACCCGGACAACGTCGTCGCCGGGTTCGTCAAGCACGCCGCGGACTCCGGCATGGACATCTTCCGCATCTTCGACTCGCTCAACTACCTGCCCAACATGCAGGTCGCCATGGAAGCCGCGCGCGACCACGGCAAGGTCCTTTGCGAGGCCGCCATCTGTTATACCGGCGACATCAACGACGAGAAGCGCGACAAGTATTCGCTGAAATACTACGTCGAGAAAGCCAAGGAAGTCGAAAAAATGGGTGCGCACATCCTAGCCATCAAGGACATGGCAGGCCTTTGCAAACCGCTCGCCGCCCGCAAGCTCTTCACGGCCCTCAAGCAGGAGATCGGTATTCCGATCCATTTCCACACCCACGACACCTCCGGCCTCAACGCCGCGTCCGTACTCGCCGCCTGCAACGCTGGCGTCGACATCGTGGACCTCGCCATCGCCTCGATGTCCGGCTCCACCTCGCAGCCGAACCTCAACTCAGTCTCCGCGGCCCTCGCCAAAACCGAACGCGATCCCGGCCTCGATTTCGACTCGCTCAACGAACTCTCGGATTACTGGGAGGAGGTGCTGGGGTTCTACAAGCCCTTCGACTCCGCCCCGCGTTCCGGCAGCGCCGAGGTTTACGAACACGAAATGCCCGGCGGCCAATACACCAACCTCCGCGAGCAGGCGAACGCCATGGGTCTCGGCCACCGCTGGCGCGAAATCGCCCGCACCTATGCCGAGGTGAACCAACTCTTCGGCGACATCGTCAAGGTTACGCCCTCGTCAAAAGTGGTCGGCGACATGTGCATGTTCCTCGTCACCCGTGGGATCAAGGCGGCCGACGTGCCGAAGCTCAAACCCGGCTCCATCGATTTCCCGGAGTCTGTCATCGACATGCTCTCCGGCGGCCTCGGCCAACCCGACGGCGGCTGGCCCACCGACGTCCAGAAAGTCGTGCTCGGCAACAAGAAGGCCACCACCAAGCGCCCCGGCGAACTCGCCGAACCGGTGGATCTCGACGCCACCCGCGCGGAGGTTTCCGAAAAGCTCGGCCGCCCCGCCACCGACGATGACCTTTACTCACACCTGATGTATCCACAGGTCTTCGCGGACTTCACCGCGTTCCGCGCGAATTACGACGACCTCAGCGGCCTGCCGACCACCGCGTTTTTCTATGGCCTGCACATCGGCGAGGAAATCGAGATCGAGATCGATCCCGGCAAGATCCTCATCATCAAGCTCATCTCCATCGGCGAGGCGGATGACGCCGGACGGCGCACCTTGTTCTATGAACTCAACGGCATGCCGCGCGAGTCGTCGGTGTTTGACAACTCGCTCAAATCCACCGCCACCGCCGCCCGCATCAAGGGCGAGCCCGACAACCCCGCCCACGCCTGCGCCCCGATGCCCGGCATGGTCACCGAAGTCGCCGTCTCTCCCGGCCAGGAGGTCAAGGCCGGAGACAAGCTCATCGTGCTCGAAGCCATGAAAATGCTCACCACCGTCAGCGCCAGCGCCGACGGCGTGGTCTCCGAAGTCCTCGCCGCCAAAGGTGACCGCGTCGACAGCGACGATTTGCTGGTGAGGATCACGACGGTTTGATTCGCCCTGATTTGGCTCGCGTTCATGCTGGCGGTCACTCCATGCCGTTGACAACGCGGATCATTGGTTTCGCCCCAGCCGGGTGAACCCTCTTCACGGTGACCGGATGTGGGCCTTGATGGCCTTGGAACTGTCGCAAGAGCCTCACGATGCCACTTTCGCATGAGTGGCGGACAACTCCTCGCCCCGAAATATGAATGGCGAAACTCGCAAGCATCCTCTCGCAGGCCTGTCGTTTGAGCGATTCCTGGGCGGCATGGAAGGAACTGTGCGGACACCTGCTCGCCCTGCCCAATGACGAGGGCGCTGCTCGAGCAGGCGCGCAATCCCCTTGAGACGCTGAGCCACATCGGTCCGGAACCACCCCGTGATGACGCGACTCTTGCAGTCCCTCCCAACCGCCCTTAGAAGTCCGGCGTGGAACCGATCCGCTATTTCAACCGCCACACAGGGGAACTCGAAACCGAACAGGTTTACGGCGAGGGATTCCTGCGCTGGACCTATGGACATCCGCTCGGCGCGCTGGCGCTCGCCGCACTGGTGAAACGCCCGTTTTTCTCGGCATGGTATGGCCGCCGGATGAGCACACCGGAATCCGCCGCGCGGGTGGCTCCGTTCATCGTGCGCTACGGACTGGATGCCGGCGATTTCGCCGAGGACGCGGAATCCTACCGCAGCTTCAACGAGTTCTTTTACCGGAAACTCACCCCTGCCGCCCGCCCGGTGGACACGGATGAAAACAGCGTGGTCTTTCCTGCGGACGGCCGCCATCTGGGATTCGAGCGCGCCTCGGCCATCGAAGGCGTGTTTGTCAAAGGCCAGAAATTCGATCTTCCCACGTTGCTCGGCGATGCGGCCCTCGCCGCGAAATACGCGGACGGCGCGCTGGTCCTCTCGCGGCTGTGCCCGGTGGACTACCACCGGTTTCACTTCCCGGTGGCGGGCGTGCCGGGCGAAACCCGACTGATCAACGGCCCCTTGTTTTCGGTTTCCCCGATCGCCTTGCGCAAACATCTTTCCTACCTCTGGCAGAACAAGCGGACCATCACACGGCTGGAGACCCGCTCCCTCGGCACGGTGCTGCTGCTCGAAATCGGTGCCACCTGTGTGGGCACCATCCGCCAGACCTTCACGCCGGGCCAAGCCGTTGCGAAAGGCTCGGAGAAGGGCTACTTCGCTTTCGGAGGTTCCTCCACGATCACAATCTTCGAACCCGGAGCGGTGAACCTCGAAACCGATCTGGCCGGTTTTTCCTCACGCCAAACGGAGCTATACGCCCGCGTCGGCACCCGCATGGCGCACTCCGCTTGACCTTCACTCCGGAAGCGACACCCTTTGCCACCGATTTTCCGCATGCTCAATTATACCAAGACGCTCGAACAACACGCCCGCGAAGCACTCAAGCCCGCAATCGATGGCCAGCTTTCACCGGCAGAGCGAATCGCCCTCTACAAACAGTTCCTCAAAATCGAGGAGCAACGCATCCAGGACCACCACCGCTCCGGTGCCAGCGGCCTTGAAATCGCCCGCGACCGCGCTGCGCTTATCGACACCCTGCTGTCCTTGATTCTCAAGGCCTCGTTCAGCGCCCGCAAGGAACGCTCCGCCATTCCCATCACCTTGGTCGCCATCGGCGGATACGGCCGCGGCCTGCTGAACCCCCGCTCCGACATCGATCTTCTGTTCCTGCTCCCACGCGCATCCACCAGGTTGCCGAAACCACTCCAGGAACTCGTCCAGGACGTGCTCTATCCGCTCTGGGACGTCGGGTTCAAGGTGGGACACGTCTGCCGCTCCATCGTCGAGTGCATCCAGCAGGCCAAGCTCGATCAGGAAAACAAAACCGCGCTGATGGACGCCCGCATGATCGCAGGAGACGCCGATCTCTTCGGGCAATTCCAAACGAGGTTCTCCAAGGAGTGCATCGATAAGGGCCAGCAGGCGTTTTTCGATCTCCGCCGCCAGGATTTGCGAAGCCGCCACGAGAAGTATTCCCACACGGTTTTCCTCCAGGAACCCAACGTCAAGGAAAGCTGCGGCGGCATGCGTGACTACCACTGCATCCAGTGGGTCGCCCGCGTGAAAACCGGCAGCGCCAAGCTCGAAGACCTCGTCGCCAAAAAACTGCTCACCGCCTCCGCCTGCCGCGAGATCGAGGAGGCTTATGATTTCATCCACCGGGTCCGCAACGAACTCCACTACCACACCGGCAAGGCCACCGACCAGCTCACCCTCCAGCTCCAGGGCGTGGTCGCCACCGCCTTTGCCTACCCGCAGCGCAACATCCTGCGCAGCACCGAGGCTTTCATGCGCGATTACTATCGCCACACACGACATATCTATCAGCACACCACCTCGCTGATGGAGGCCTTCCAGATCGAGCAGGATTCACTCACCGATTCCGGCATCCGCTCGTTCCTCACCTTCCGGA
>JBFEQB010000026.1:0-40309 GCA_041549835.1 Luteolibacter sp.
ATAATACACCATGTCCATGCCCACGAGTGGCTGCCGGAACGGGTAGCGCTTGGCGACATCCTGGATTTTCTGGCTCTTGTCGAAAATCGAGAACCCCGGCGGGTAGGTGGCCAGGAGAACCCGACCGTCAAGCACCAGAGCCGTGAAATCCCGGTATCGGTTCGCCACTTCGGAAACCGGGCCGGAGCCATGCGAGGACGGAGAAATCAGAATGCCTGCCACCGGGGTCTGGAGGTCGGCGGCGATGGCTTCAAGTTTCGAAAACCCCTCCTTGGTGGGCGGCAGCCAGATGCTCACGCGGTCGGCATACCAAGCGACGGCCCACGGCTGGTCGGAGAAAACGACCTGTTTTTCGGTGACCCATCCTTTGAGCCCCGAGACCTTGCTATTCAAGGCGGGAGCGTAATAGGGCGGCCAGTTCGGGACCCCACCGCGATCACGAAGCGTCATGCCGACACGCACTTTCTGGGGCAGCGAGAGAACTAGCGGCAGGGCGCAAATCACAATGACCACCATGTGGTGGACGTTCCGCAGCATCGGCGTGGAGGCGACGAAATCCAAACGGCTCCAGAGAATGGAGACGAAAGCCAGACCATAGGCCGTCATGATGGGGGCGAACAGCAGGTGGATTTGATTCGGGTCGAGCTTGTCGGTCGAGATACCGAAGAAGGCCAAGCCGAAGGCACCCGAGACCCACATCAGGAGGATGGCCCAGCGGAACATCGCGATCGACTTGCGTTTGAACGGGTGGAGCAGCGAGAGGAAAAACAGAGGCGCGACGATGATGCCTCCCAGGAATGGAATGATGTCGGTGGCCTGAAGCAGCGTGGTGCGGAGGATTTTCGAGATCATTCCGTCGAGCACGAGCGGTTCCGCTGCGAGGTCGATGTTGCGCATGACGGCGACTTCCGAGCCACTGCCAAGGCCGTTGTAGAGGGTGAGGAAGGCGGTTCCAAACGGTGTGCCCGTGATGCCTTGGTTGCGCAACATGACGAAGGCCCCGGGAATGATCAACAGGGCCAGCACGGAAATGCCGACGATGCCGCGCGGGCGGAAGGTGACCGCCGCGAAGATGATGTAGCCGAGCGCGATCCAGACGGTCACCCAGTGGGTGAGGGCGAGCAAAGTGAAGAACACTCCCGCGATGACCGCCGGAGTCATGGCGATGCGGCCCTCGGTGGCGGCTTCCACGGCGCGATAGACAAAATACATGCCGCAGGAAAACAGCAGCAACATCAACATCTGCGGCAGTCCGCTCAGCGAATAGTTCCAGAACGTCTCACAAAACAGCATCAGGATGGCGCAAACCCCGGCGATCTTGGCGTCGAATATTCGTGAGATCAGCAGATAGTTCACCCCGATAGCCATCAGGAAGAACAGGGTGGAAACCGTGGCGATGACCCGGTCCAGCGGAAAAACCATTTCATTTTCGCGCATTTGCCAGGCGTCCGAGTCGTCCGCACCGATGAGCTTGAGCACAGCGGCGTTCAATAGCGGATTGAGCGGCGAGTGATAGGTGTCCTGGAAGCCAAGCAAGGAAACCGAGCGACTCTCCGCCTTTTCCGCCTGATAGTAGGCAACGGGACGGATCATCTTCGTGGTGAATCCATTGCCGCGGGCGATCTCACGGGCGATCTGTGCCTGATCCATGGCTTGCGGGGAATTGAGCCCGCGGAAGAGAACGAAGAGGTTGCCGAGCGTGAGGATGATCAGAATCAGGAAAAACAGACTCCGGCGGATCAGGATGCCGGCGTCGAGTTGGGAGGAGGCGTTGGTCATGGAAGGTAGGGAAAAGGAAGCGTATGAATCACAGGCCGAGATCCTTGAGTTTGCGTTGGAGGGTTCTGCGGCTGACGCCAAGCAAGTCCGCCGCACGGGTGCGGTTTCCATTGGCGCTGGAGAGCGCGGCGCGGATCGTATTGGTTTCGAGCGCATGCAAGTTGAATTCGGGCATGGCATCAAGGGAGTTTTTGGGCAAGGCGACCGATTGACCCGCTGAAACCGGCTGGGAAAACAGGAATCGCGGCAAATGCCCGACGTCGATAACCGCATCGTTGCTCATCACCACGCCGTGTTCGATGGCAGTACGAAGCTCACGGACGTTGCCGGGCCATGCGTAGGTGAGCAGGAGTTGGAGGGCGGCATCGGTGAGCGGTTTCACCGGTCGGTCGTTCTCCTTGGCGAACTCCCGGAGAAAGGCGTTGGCAAGCAATACAATATCCTCCCGCCGTGTGCGCAACGGCGGCATCTCGAGACTCACCACATTCAGGCGGAAATAAAGATCTTCCCGGAAATCCCCGCGGTCCACCATTTCCCGGAGGTTCTTGTTGGTGGCGGCGATCACGCGCACGTCCACCTTGACCGGCGTGTTTGAACCGACCCGCTCCAAAGTCCGCTCGGACAGGATGCGCAGCAACTTGATCTGGGTGGCGGCGTCGATTTCGCCGATCTCATCGAGGAAAAGCGTGCCGCCATCCGCTTGCTCGAAGCGGCCGATACGGCGCTGGGCGGCCCCGGTGAAAGCGCCTTTTTCGTGACCGAAGAGTTCGCTTTCCAGAAGTTGCGGGGAGAGCGCGGCGCAATGGACCGTCACCATCTTGGCCGCCGGCCGGCCCGAAAGGTGGTGCAACAGGTTGGCGACGACCTCCTTGCCGGTGCCGGATTCACCCTCGATCAGGATGGTCGCGCGAGTGGGCGCGACCTGTTGGATGAGCTCGGAAACCCGCTGGATCTCCGGGGACTTGCCGATGAGCCGATCGAGCTTGTGGGATTTTTTGACCTGCTGGGTGAGTTGTTGGTTTTCGGTTTCCAGCGTCCGGTTGCGCAGCGCGCGCTTGAGCAACATTTCCACCTCATCCAGATTCAGCGGCTTGGTAACGAAATGCCAAGCCCCGCGGCGCATCGCTTCCACCGCGGTATCCACCGAGCCGTAGGCCGTCATCATGATGGCGACGGGCGGCTCCGGCAGGGTGAGCGCGGCGTCCAGCAGGTCCATGCCCGATTCACCACCAAGCCGCAAATCGGTGAGCAGCAACTGGATGGGCTCGGATTTCAAGATGGCAAGCGCCTCGCGGGTTCCGGACGCGGTGTAAACGTCGAACTCCTCCTCCAGCCCGCTGCGGAGGCCTTCGCGGGTGGAACGTTCGTCGTCAACAATGAGGAGGGTCGGCTGCATGTTCGGGTGAAATCTGAAATTCTGAAATTCAATCAGCCGAGATCGATCACCGGCTCGGGCGCCCCTAACAGCCTGACCGTCCGCTCGGTGCGCGGGAGATGGATGATGACGCGGGTGCCTTGGGTTTCCTGACTCTCGATGGAAATCTCGCCGCCATGTTCACGGACGATCCGGCGCACGATGAGCAGGCCGAGGCCGGAGCCGGAGGACTTGGTCGTGCGGTAGGGCTCGAAGATCGCGCCCATGTGGTCCGGGGAAATGCCGGTGCCGTTATCCTCGATGGAGATCACCGTTTCATAGTCGTTGAAACGCGTGCGGATGACGATGCGGCCGTTTTCCGCGGGCAGCGCCTGATAGGCGTTGCGGATCAGGTTGTAGAACACCTGCTGGAATTGGCCGGGGTCCACAGACATCGTGGGAAACGAGGGCGGAAGGTCGAGATCGACGGTGATTTTGCGGGACTCGAGCTCGGGCTCCAGCAGGCGCAGCGTTTCGTGGAGCAGCGCGTTCAGGTCACGCCGTTCGCGGCGGGGCGCGGTCGGCCGGACGGCGTGGAGGAACTGCTTGAGGATCGAGTCGAGCCGCTGGATTTCGCCGCGGGCGGTGGCGAGGTGTTCTTCGAGCGGTTTGCGGTCGCCGGGTGGGAGCTTGCGGAGCTTGCGGCCGAGCAACTGGAGGTGGATGTCGAGCGAGTTGAGCGGGTTGCCGATCTCATGGGCGACTCCGGCGGCAAGCAGGGTGAGCGCGTTGAGACGCTCGGATTCGAGCGTTTCCTCGGCTTCGGCGCGGGTGCGGGTGAGATCGCGCACCAGCATGACGTAACCGAGCGTTTCCCCGGAGTCCTCACCGTCATCAATCGGCGAGAGGTAGAAGTTCAGGAAGCGGTTTTCGGGGTAAAACACCTCCAGATCGCGACTCAGGGCGCGGCCGGGTTTGCCCAGAGTGTTCCAATCCAGCCCGCGGATCTGCGAGGACAGCGGTTCGCCGGCGGCCTTGTCCGGATCCAACCCGAAAAACCCGCAGGCCGCCTGGTTGACGAAATCGATCACGCCGTTCGGATCGATCAGAATCACGCCCTCTTGGAGCGCCTCGAAGACTTTTTCGAGAAACCCCTTCTCGCGGATCAGGCGGGTGACGATCTGCTGGACCTCGCCGTGTTCGACACGATCCAGCCGAGCGACGAGTTTTTCGAGAAATCCGGATTTCACGGGGGAGTGACAGGTTGGTGGTTATCGGTTATCAGTCCGGGCATGAGCGGCATCAGAATCGTCCTCTGCACTTTTCCTAACACCGAATCGGCGCGACAGATTGGCACAGTGCTGGTGGAAAGGCAACTCGCAGCCTGCGTGAATCTCATCCCGGGCGTGGAGGCGGTTTACCGCTGGCAGGGGCGGGTGGAATCCGCGGCGGAGGCGCTCGCGATTTTCAAGACCAGCGCCGCGGTTTTTCCGGATTTCGAACGCGAACTCACCGCGCTCCATCCGTATGACGTCCCAGAGATCGTCGCCATTGAGCCCGCCGCCGTCGCGAAACCCTACGCCACATGGTTGCTCAATAACGCGGCACGTCAGGATCGATGAAGGCCGACCACCCATCGATCCCGCCGCTCATCGAGAAGGCGTGTCCTACGCCGTGGGCGCGCAAGAACGAAGCCGCCCGCAGCGAGCGCATGCCGTGATGGCAATAAACCACGATTCCCCGCTCGGTGTCCGCCGTGAGCTTCTCCAGCGCTTGAGGAAAGGTCCCCAGCGGAACCCATTCGCAACCCTCGATCCGACAGATCGCCAACTCGTCCGCCTCGCGGCAATCGATCAGGCGCGGCCTCGTTTCCGCCGGCAGGTGCGCCCACTCCGCCACAGCTGCGGGCGAAATTTCCAGCGTGATCTCCGCATCCGGCAGCGATGGAAACCGACCGCTCATTCGACGATCACCGGGGTGCCTAGCTCGACGTTCTCGAAAAACTTCTCGGACATGTGATGCGGCATGCGGATGCAGCCGTGTGACGCCGCGTAGCCGGGCAGGTAGCCGGTATGCATGCCGATGCCTCCGGTGAAGCGCATGAAATTCGGCATTGGGGCGGCATAATAGATTTCGCTGGGTTTCGGTTTGTCCACCCGGATGTCCACGTTGTCGTTGGTCACCATGCCGGTGGCCCTGTCCTTGAACACGCCGTAGATCGAGGATTTGTGGTCCTTGCTCTTCTGGGTGATTTTGTAACGGCCCGGAGGCGTCGCGTGGTCTTCCTTGCCGCTGGAAATCTTCGACACCCCCACCAGCACGCCGCCCTTATAAAACGACGCCTTTTGTTGCTGGCGGTTGATCCGGATGAGCGGACTGCCGGTGACCCCGTCGCCATCCCAGTAGGAAATGTCATCCGGAATCGCTGGTGCCGGATGGTGCGGACCATTCGAAACCTGCTGGTGGATCGGACCGCCAACCCCGGCCATGTAACCCGAGCTCTCGGGGCCGGCCGGGCCGCAGGCATTCATGGCGAAAGCTCCGCAAAGGAGCGTAAGCAGCCGGATGACAGGCGATTGGAAAAACGTCATATGCCGCGCAAGCTGTACCAAGGAACCCAAAAGGTCAAGCAAGCCGATTTAACCGCAGCCGCAGCCCCCCCACTAGGGATCACTGCATGAGAAAGTCGATACGAATGGGAAGAACACGAACCGCCAATACGCCAAGTTCCCAATGAATCTCAAAATGGAGCCCCTGAAATCAGTTTGCATGCCCCAGCATCGCGATTTCCCATCTGTTCGGCTTGGCGCACTTGGCGTCTTGGCGGTGAAAACAGATCTGTATCGAGGGTTTCCACATAGGACATCCCTCATGGAGGCACCCTCCCCGCAGCCGCGCCAGCTCACGAAAACGTCAGCCCGCAGGCCGGGCGGGCGATTCCCAGGTCATTTCCGCGGAGCTTCGCCTGGCGCAGGCGCTCGACGGCCTGCTTCACCAGTTCCGCCGCCTGCCATGCTTCGGCCGGTTGGTTGAGGATGGAAAAGCTGAAACGCAGGCTGCTGCGCCCGCGCGCGTCGCCGAGGCCCATCGCGAGCTGCACGTGCGACGGGCGGATCTTGCCCGCCATGCAGGCCGAGCCGGCGGAACACTCGATACCCGCCTCGTCTAACAGATGGATCAGATCCACCGCCTCGCAACCCTCGAAGGACAAGTGGCTGGTATTCGGCAAACGATGGACCGGATCGCCGTTGACCGCTACGCCCGGAAGTTCACCCAGCAGTTTACTCTCAAACGAATCCCGCATCAAATGCAGCGCCGTGTGATCCCCGCCGGGTTTCCGCAAAGCCGCCGCCGCAGCTCCCATTCCGATGATCCCGGCGAGATTCTCGGTCCCCGCGCGGCGGCCGTTTTCCTGCGTGCCGCCTTTCAGATACGGGAAAAACCGGATGCCACGCCGCACGTAGAGCGCGCCCACCCCCTTCGGGCCGTGAAACTTGTGGGCGGACAGGGAAAGGAAATCCACGCCGAGTTGGCGCACGTCCATGTCCCCCTTGCCAGCGAGTTGCACCGCATCCGTATGCACCGGCAGTCCGCGCTCGCGGGCCATCCGGCTCACTTCATGCACGGGTTGCAGCACCCCGGTTTCATTGTTGGCGGCCATCACGGAAATCATCGCCGCGCCCGGCAGCAGGGCGGCGAATTTCTCCAGATCCAAACGCCCGTCCGCATGCACCGGCGCGTATTTCACCGGCCGCGGGAGGTCCTCCGCGCCGCGCAGCACCGCCGAGTGCTCGATCGAGGAAACCACCGCCGCACCATCCCCCACCAAGCGATCCATCGAGTGCAGCGCCGTATTCACACTCTCCGTGCCGCCGCCCGTGAACACAATCTCATCCGGCTCCGCGCCGATCCAATCCGCCACCTGGCCGCGCGCTTCGTCGATCGCCTGCCGTGCGCGGCGCGCACTGGCATAGGCCCCCGAAGGGTTCGCATGACCGTCGCGCAGCCATGGCAACATCGCCTCCAGCACCTCGGGCAGCATCGCCGTGCTCCCGTTCGCGTCCAAGTGGATCATGGCCGGAGCATCCGGCGCGCCCTCCCGGTTTTCAATCCGTAAAATCCCGCGGTCGGCCGAATTCCACGTCCGATGGAAAATTTGCGCAATCTTCCAACGCCCGCAAGCTTGCCAGTCGCGGGTCCCCGGGCATAGTAGACCGCGTGAGACTGTATTTATCCGGCATGTTCGCCGCGGCGATGGCGCTTCTGCCCGCCGAACCGCTCCATGGCACGGAGCCGGTCGCCCGGAAAAACGCTCCCGCTAAAGTCGTGCTCATCCCGATCCGCTCGGAGATCGCAAAACCCGCGCTCTACGTCCTGCGCCGCGGCCTCAAGCAAGCCATCGCACAAAACGTGGACACCATCGTGCTCGATATGGAAACGCCCGGCGGCGCGCTCGATGTCACCTTCGACATGCTCAAGGCGCTCGAAAAATTTCCCGGCAAAACCGTCACCTATGTCAACCGCGAAGCCATCTCCGCGGGCGCGCTCATTTCCGCCGGCACCGACGAGATCTGGTTCGCGCCCGCCGGCGTCATCGGTGCGGCGGCCCCCGTGCTTGCCACCGGCGGCGAGATCGATGAAACCATGCGCGAAAAAATCGTCAGTTACCTCAAGGCGCGCGTCCGCTCGATCTCGCAGGACAAGGGCTATCGCGGCGAGGTCATCTCCGCGATGATCGACATGGATTCGGAGCTCAAAATCGACGGCGTGGTCATCAAGGAAAAAGGCGAACTGCTCTCCCTCACCGCCCGGGAAGCCGTCAAGACCTATGGCGATCCCCCCCATCCGCTGCTGGGCGCGGGCATCGCGGAAAACACGGGCGAATTGTTAGACAAGCTCCACGGCAGGGGCAACTACACGTTCGAGCAACTGGAGGTCACTTGGTCCGAACAACTCGCCCAATACCTCACCGCGCTCACGCCGCTGCTGCTGGCGGGCGGGCTGCTCTGCCTGTTCATCGAGTTCAAGACGCCGGGCTTCGGCATCTTCGGCGTCTCGGGAATGCTGTTGTTAGGCATCGTCTTCCTCGGTCATCACGTGGCCGGGCTTTCCGGCTACGAGCCGCTGCTGTTCTTCCTGCTGGGAGTCGTGCTAATTGCCCTCGAGGTGTTCTTTTTCCCCGGCACGGTGATTCCCGCCCTGGTCGGAGCCGCACTGATGTTAGGCTCGCTGGTCTGGGCGATGCTCGACCTCTGGCCGGGCGAACCGGTTTCCTTCTCGGGGGACATCCTGCTGCGGCCGCTGGTCAACGTCATGGCAGGAGTGATCATCGCCGTGATCCTGTTCCTCGCACTGCTGAAGTTTCTGCCCAAGGGCGGCCCGTGGGGCCGCATGATCCTCGAAGCCGCCGTGGCCGGAGAACCCGGCGCCATCCACGCACTCAACACGTTCTCTCCCGACGCACCGCCGGCTTCCGAACTCATCGGTCAATCCGGCGTTGCCGCCACCGCGCTGTTTCCCAGCGGGCAGGTGGATGTTTCCGGCCAGCGCTACGAGGCGAAACTCGCCATGGGCTTCGCCGAGGCCGGCACGCCGGTCACCGTCACCGGCGTCTCGGAATTCGGCCTCATCGTGGAAACCTTGTCATGACCCTCATCATCCTGCTCTTCGCTCTTGGAATCGTGCTCGTCGCCGTGGAGGTGATCGTGCCCGGAGGCATCCTCGGTGCCATCGGAGCCCTGATGATGTTCGGCGGTTGCATCCTGTCGTTCGTTGAATACGGCACCGCGGGAGGCCTGATTGCTTCGGTCACCGCCGTCGCACTCGCCCTGCTCGCGCTTTTCATCGAGTTCCGGATCCTGCCGAAAACCGCAATCGGCAGGCGCGCCTTCCTCACCAAGGAAGTCACCGGAGTCAGCGCGGCCTTCGGCAAGGAGGCGCAGGACCTGATAGGCAGGCCCGCCGAGGCCCTCACCATGCTCTCGCCCAGCGGCTACATCCGGGTGGACGGCAAACGCTACGAAGCCTTCTGCCAATCCGGCCAGGCACCCGCCGGAACCCCGCTCGAAGTCATCGGCGCAGACAATTTCCGCCTCATCGTTTCTCCGTCCAAACCAAACTAACAAAGCCATGATCAACCTACCCACCATCATCCTGATTGTCGTCGCCATCCTCGGATTGCTGCTCTTCGGAATCATCATCTCATTCTTCAGCGTCTGGCTCCGCGCTTGGCTGGCGGGTGCCTACGTCGGCTTCACCGACCTCATCGCCATGCGCCTGCGCCAGGTGCCCTTCGGCATGGTGGTGGACGCCCGCATCACCGCGAAAAAAGCCGGCATCGACATTGCCATCGACGACATCGAGGCCCACTTCCTCGCCGGCGGAAACGTCATCCCCACCATCCAGGCGCTCATCGCCGCACAGAAAGCCGGCATCACGCTGGACTGGAACCGCGCCTGTGCCATCGACCTCGCCACCAAGGGCTCCGGCAAGAGCGTGGTCGAAGCCGTTAGAACATCCGTCGATCCCAAGGTCATCGACTGCCCGGCATCCTCCTCCGGCCGCAACACCATCGACGGCGTCGCCAAGGACGGCATCCAGGTGAAGGTCCGCGCCCGCGTCACCGTCCGCACCAACCTCGACCGCTTCGTCGGCGGTGCGAAGGAGGAAACCATCATCGCCCGCGTCGGTGAAGGCATCGTCACCACCATCGGTTCCGCGGAAACCTACAAGGTCGTGCTTGAATCCCCGGACAGCATTTCCAAAGTCGTGCTTCAACGCGGCCTCGACGTCGGCACCGCCTTCGAAATCCTTTCCATCGACATCGCCGACGTCGATGTCGGCCAGAACGTCGGCGCCCAGCTTCAGGAAGCCCAGGCCGAGGCGAACAAGAACATGGCCCAGGCCGAGGCGGAAATCCGCCGCGCCGCCGCCGTCGCGCTCGAACAGGAAATGATCGCCCGCGTCGCGGAAATGAAAGCCAAGGTCGTGGAGGCCGAGGCCCAGGTCCCGCTCGCCCTTGCCGAAGCCTTCCGCAGCGGCAACCTCGGCGTGATGGATTACTACAAGATGGAGAACATCAAATCCGACACCGACATGCGCGGCAACATCGCCAAGGGCGACCAGTAACATCCCGCTCCCGGAATTTCACCCCCACGGCTTTCACCCCATGAACTGGCTTTTCGATCATTTCCAATTCGTCATCATCGTCGCCTTGGCCTTCGCCTCATGGGTGAAACACCGCGCGGACAGCCGAAATGCCGAACAGGAGGAACGTCGCGCCCGCGAGGAAATGGCGGGCGACGAGACGGGCGACGAGACGGGCTTCGGGCCGGAGGAAGACTGGCAGGTTCCGCCGCTTGAGCCAGCACCTGAGCCACTGGTGCGGCGAGCGGTCCCGCCGCCGCTGATGAGCGAAGCCACGCCCCCGCCGCTGCACGCGGAGATGTCCGGGATCGAGGCGATTCTCCAGCACCAGCGGGATATCGAGGAACGGCTGCAGCGCATCCAGCACACCAAAGCCACCACCACCGGCAACGCCGCCGAAACCCGCGCCCGCATCGCCGCTGCCGGCAAACCGCAAAAATCCCTCATGCCCGCAACCACCGGCCTGCGCGGCACTTTGCGCAACCCGGGCCAAACACGCCGCGCCATCGTCCTGCGCGAGATTCTCGGCCCGCCGGTGGGACTTCGTTAGACTCCCCCTCACTTGAGCTCCCGGCGGAGCTCGGTGATGCTGTCACGGATTTCAAAAGCAGAACTCCGCAAGTGGGCGAGCGCGGCGAGTTGGTCCGCATCCTCCTCGGAGGACATCAGTTCCTGGCACGCCCCGACCGCTTCGTTGAGCCAGTTCAGGCAGCGCTTCAGCACCGCCAGCACATAGCCGGTCTCCGGTTCGTATCCACTGCCCCGGCCGTTGAGCGCTCCGGCGAGCTTCCCGCTCACCTGCAGGAGGCCGGAGACCAGTTGATAGGCGGGCGTGCCCTGCCCGGCGTCCCGCTGGACCATATCCATCGCCCGCATCGCGAGTTCCTGCGCCTTAATTTGCAGCGGATGATCGTCCTCCTCACCCAGAATGCCGTCGTCATCGAGGTCGAGGAAATCACCCTCGGCGTCCTCATCCGGATCAAACGCCTCGGCCTCGTCTTCCACACATTCTCCGGGGCCGGCCTCGTCCCTCTCCGCCAGCGCGTCGAGCAGACCGTCCCAGCCCATCACGAACGCTTCCTTGCGCTCGCTGTCGCCGTCCTCCATGTATTTCTCCAGCACCTCCTGATAGGCGTCCGTCAGCCGATCGGATTCCTTCAGTCGCTCCTCCCAGGCGAACTCGTCGGCCACCTCGATTTCCGGGGAATCCGAGTCGCGCCTGCGGATCACCTGGGCCATGAAATCCCGCATCGCATTCAAGTTCGCCAGTTTCTGGGCTTCTTCAGCGTCCTCATCCATCTGCCACTCGTGCGGGGAGATTTCCAGCGTGTATGAGGCGGATTCGATCACCACCCGGCCGTTGACTTCGCTGAACCACTCGAGGTAAAGCGTGTTCCTCCATTCGAAGGGAATCTCCGCCTTGTTCTCGTATAGCCTTCGGAATTCCTCCTCACCCACCGCCGGCACCTTGTTTTTCCGCGAGGCGGTCATGTCACCGACGATTCCGGTTTGGTCCGCATGCAGGGCCTCCGAGTCCGGCACGGCCACGGCTGACGGGTTTTCAAACCGCAGCCGGGTTCCCGCGAGATCCCGCCAGCAGTCGCCATCCAGATTGAGCACCAGCGGCTCGCCCCGACCCGCCAGCCAGATCCGGCCCGTGGTCCGGCCTTCGACGGTATTGTCGATCTCGCCGCGGGTCACCGCTTCGTCAATCCTCCATGCCATGGCCAGAACTTTCCACAACGCAGGGGCATCGCGTCAAGCCAGTCTCGGAATCGAGGCAATTCTTGCGGAACGCGCAATCGCCGGATTCTGGAAACGCAAAAACCGGCGGAACTCGGAGCGCAGGGGGGACGGGCTTCGGATTCCGCCGGCTTTTCAATTCCGGGGGGATTTTTTGGTGGGGGGATTGTCTCCGTAAGATCGGGGGGGGAACTCGCGGCGACAGGAGAACCCTATCCCATTTCCGGCCGTTGGGTAGCTACCTGATCGCGTAAACGCCTTCGCGGAAGGTTCGTGAACGCCCGGATCTTTTCCGGTGAGCCGGAAATTGCGGATTGCACCCAACGGCGGATCGACCGACGGTTTCAGCCGCCAACATGCTGCTTCCGGTATTCAGAGATCTGGTCAAACCCCAATGGCGCACGGTGCTTGAGGAGCTGAAACGCTCGGGCGGCCTGCCCGCCAGCGACCTTTCGCGCGCCACCGGCGTGAGCTACATGGCGGTGAAAACCCACTGCGAGGAACTCACGAAAGCCGGCTACGTGATTCGCACCCGTCTCCCCAGAACGGAAGTCGGCCGACCGGAGATCTTCTACAGCCTCTCGCAGAAAGCGGACGCCTTGTTTCCTCAGGCGGGGCTGGATTTCACCCTCGAGCTGCTGGACGAGGTGAAACAGATGTATGGGGAGAGCGGACCGGAAAAACTGCTGTTCCAGTATTTTCAAAAGCGCCAGGAGCAATGGTCGAAACCGCTCGAAAAACTCCCGGACATCGCGGCGAAGGCTGAAAAACTCGCGAAACTGCGGGAAAAAGACGGCTGCGCGAGCCATTGCGAATCCACGCCCGGAGAACCCCTCCGGATCATGGAACTCCACAATCCACTGCAACGCGTTTTCGAACACTACCCGCGAGCAACGGCGATGGAGCTCCGGATGCTCGAGCAATTGCTCGGCCGCCGCTTGGTCCGCTGCGAACTGCCCGGCGGCAGGGACACCCCGCCGCGGGTGGTTTTTGAGATTTCCTGATCGGCGCCATCGGCAGGCACGCCGAAGTCCGCTGCATTTGCGATTCAGGGTTGAGTCTTTTTCAAGATTCCGCGAAAACCCCTGCGGATGAGAATTCTGGTCGTTGGCAAAGGTGGGCGTGAACACGCGTTGGTGAGAGCTCTGGCGGAATCGCCCGGGAAACCCGAATTGTTCTGCTTTCCCGGAAGCGATGCGATTTTCGAGATCGCCCGACCGATCGACGCCGACGGTCTGGAATCGCTGGTCGCCTGGATGAAAGCCAACGCCATCGACCTCTGCGTGGCCGGCGAGGAAAGCTACCTCGTCAAGGGCGAGGGCCTCGCCAACCTCTGCGCGAAACACGGCATCCCCTGCTGGGGTCCGCCGAAAGAATCCGCCCAACTCGAGGCCAGCAAGGAGTTTGCCAAGCAGTTCCTCGTTAGAAACCACATCCCCACCGCCCGCGCCACCGCCACCGCCACGCTCGAGGAAGCCGTCGCCGCCATCGCTGGCGAATATCCCACCGTGCTCAAGTTCGATGGCCTCGCCGCCGGCAAGGGTGTCGCGGTTTGCCCGGATGAAGCGTCCGCCATGGACTTCCTCGGCGAGGTGTTCACCCAGCGCCGCTTCGGCCCCGGCCGCGTGCTCGTCGAGCAATGCCTCACCGGCCCGGAAGTCTCGGTCTTCGCCGCGATCGTCGATGACCAATATCTCATCTTCACCCCCGCCCGCGATTACAAGCGCGCCCAGGACGGTGACCGCGGCCCGAACACCGGCGGCATGGGCGCCGTCGCCAGCCGCCAACTCGTTTCCCCGGAAATCCTCGCTCAGATCGAATCCGAAATCGTCCGGCCCACCGTCGCCGGACTGCGCAAGGAAGGCCTGCCGTATCGCGGGTTCCTCTACTTCGGCCTGATGCTCACCCCCACCGGCCCGCAGGTCATCGAATACAACTGCCGCTTCGGAGACCCCGAATGCCAGGCCGTCATGCCACTCGTCAAAGGCGACCTCGCGGGCTTCTGCCTCGCTGGCGCGAAAGGCGAACTCCGCCCCGAGCGGATCTCCTTCGATGACGGCTGGAGCGTCTGCGTCATCCTCGCCTCCGCCGGATATCCCGAATCCTCCCGCAACGGCGACCTCATCACCGGCCTCGGAAACACCGGCGACTTCCGCGTTTACCACGCCGGCACCTGCAAAAACTCCGATGACGACTGGGTCACCAACGGCGGCCGCGTGCTCGCCGTCGTCTCCGGCGGTGCCACCCGCAAGGAAGCCGTCACCAAAGCTCACGCCGCCGCCGATCTCATCCATTTCCCCGGCTTGCAACGCCGCCGCGACATCGGCATCCTCAATTTCGACTGAACCTTCTCATGGAACCCCGCACCCTCACCGCCGCCGACATCCAAGCTGGAGTCGAACGCCTCGCCGCCGCCATCCGTGAGAAAACCGATGACCAGCCCATCGCCCTCGTCGGCATCCGCAGCCGCGGCGATGAAGTGGCCGAGCGCCTGCTCACCCTCCTCTCCGAGGACGACCGCGAACTCGCCTTCGGCGTGCTCGACATCTCGCTCTACCGCGATGATTTCGAACACCTCCACGAAAACCCCGCACTCCAGGAAAGCGACATCGGCTTCCCTGTCGATGGCGCCCACATCATCCTGGTGGATGATGTGCTGTTCACCGGCCGCACCATCCGCGCCGCCTTGGACGCGCTCTCGGACTACGGCCGCCCCGGCAAGGTCGAACTCGCCGTGCTCATCGACCGCGGCCACCGCGAAATGCCCGTCCAGCCCGATTACGTTGGCATCACTCTCGACACCCGCCGCCTGGATCATGTATTGGTCTCGCTAGAAGGGACGGACGGCCTTGACCAGGTCCGGATCGTCGAAAAGGAAACCCCATGAGCCTCCTGCCGCAGCGCAAGAAATCCGCCGAGGAGATCGCCAAACTCCGCGAGACACTCGGCGTCCCCGCGCCGCCCGAAAAGGAGACCGAAACGCCTGTCGCCGCCGGATTCGAAACGATCGTCCCCACCCACCACGAGGCCATCGTGGAACATCATCCGGCGCCCCCGGAGCCTGAGGCCCCACCCGCCCGTCACGATCCCAAGCCCGTCCGCTCGCTCAAACGAGCCGAGCGCATTCCCCCGCCCGAGCCGCACACCTCCAAAGCCGTCCACATCGACGTCCCCCACCTTGCCAAGCCCGTCCGCTCGCTGCGGAAATCCGAGCAAGTTCCCGTCCTCGTCCCCGCTCCGCCAGAACCCACCGCCGACTCCAAACTCCCGCTCCACCGCCACAGCGATGAGGAAATCGCGGAAATCCGCCGCCGCGAAGCCCTCGCGATGATGAACCCTTCGCCGCCAAACCCCAAACTTGCCGCCGCCCACGTCGCCCTGCTCATCCCCGGCTACCTCTGCGCAATCGCCGGAGCCACCTGTTTCCTTTCCTACCGGTTCCCCATGGCCGCCACCGCCGCCTGTGCCGCCGTCGCATTGCTGATCTCCGCCTTCGTCTTTGTTCGCCGCCCGCTCTCCCGCCACCACGCGGCCTTCATCGCCATGATCGCCCTGTTCGTCCTCGTGTTCGGCACACTCCACTTCTTTCCCCAACTCCGGCATGCCACGTAAAGACCTGCTCGACATCGAATCCCTCTCCCGCGAGGACATCGAACACCTGCTCGATCAATCCGCACCCTTCAAGGAGCTCTTCACCCGCTCGGTGAAAAAAGTCCCGGCCCTAAAGGGCAAATCCGTGCTCATGCTCTTCTACGAGCCCAGCACCCGCACCCACTCGTCCTTCGAGGTCGCCGCCAAACGCCTCTCCGCAGACGTCACCAACTTCGACGTCGGCCAATCCTCCATCACCAAAGGCGAGTCCGTCCGCGAGACCGTCGAGACCCTTCAGGCGATGCGCACGGATTTCGTCATCGTCCGCCACAAGGCGTCCGGACTCCCCGGCACCATCGCCCGCCTCACCCGCGCCTCGGTCGTCAATGCCGGCGATGGCGCCCACGCCCACCCCACCCAAGCCTTGTTGGACGCCTTCACCATCAAGGAGAACTTCCCCGATCCCACGGGCAGGAAGGTCCTCATCGTCGGCGACATCCTGCACTCCCGCGTCGCCCGCTCCACCAGCACGATTCTCAAGAAGCTCGGCCTCCAAGTCGCCTACCTCGGCCCCGGCTCGCTCGTCCCGCGCAGCGGTCCGGAAAACGTCCGCCGCTTCACCGATTACACCGAAGCCATGGCCTGGGGCCCGGACATCGTCTATCTCCTGCGCGTCCAGATGGAGCGCCAGGACGTCCAGTTTTTCCCCAGCATCCGCGAATACCACAAACTCTACGGCGTCACCGAAGCCCGCCTTGAGGAGATCCGTAAACGCGGCCTTTACCTCATGCACCCCGGCCCGGTGAACCGCGGCGTCGAGCTCTGCGATGCGGTCATGGATTACGAACGTTCGCTCATCAACGACCAGGTCGAAAACGGCATCGCCGTCCGCATGGCCGTGCTCTACTGGCTCAAGCCGGGTGGCCTGCAATGAACGTTGATGAGGAGATGAAAAACCCGCACGCCCGACGCTGCCCGACGACAGTGCGCGGCGGGCTTTGATCCACAGCGAGCCACGAAGAACGTTATGCGAGCCTCCGCATTGACACAAAGACGTCATCTATATGCCTGACTGAAGCGGACACCGAAAGAATTTCCCGGATCGTGCTGGAGGATTCCATCTACGTCCCGCAGGTCGTCATTGCCGTGTCACCTTCACCGGCGTGCCGCAGTCGATCCACTGGTAGAAGAATCGGGCGGGGTTGCCGCCGGTGAGGGGAAGCCGGATGCAGCCGTGCGATGCGGGGTAGGGCGGCACCGAGGTGAAGCCGTGGATGAAGACATTGCGGTGGATCTGCACACTCCACGGCATTGGCGCGTTCTGATAGAGGCTCGAGTAATGCATCCGCGCCTTGTAGGGGCCTGCGGTGAAGTCCCCGGCCGGGGTGCTGCCATGGCGGCCGGAACTGATGCGGCTGCTCATGACCAGCCGGCTTCCCTGCCATGCGGAGAGTTGTTGCCGGGCCAGACTCACCCGCACCCGCTTCCTGCCGGTGGCAATGGTGAAGTCGCCCCGCCCGGCGAGAATCCGGGTGTGGCCCTGAGCGTTGGTTTCCACCGCGGCCCCCGCATGCTTCAACTCGTCGGCAGACACCAGCGGCGTGCCGTCCGGCAGCCATCGCAATCCGGCGGGATCGAGTGTTTTGCGATTCAAGGTGACGTTCTGCCGGTCCTGCCGGAACCGCCACTTCAGTTCCTTGCCCACCTCCGGGACCGGCAGATAGATTTTCCCGGGGAAGGTCGCGAAGGTGATCGCCTCGATCGATTCCGCCGGGGCGGGGCCGGCGGCAAGGACGAGCATGCCAGCCGTGATCGAGCGGAGGATCCGGCCCGGAGCATTCAGGTTCCACGGCCATGGGAGATTCAAATCCATATCCGTTGATGGGTTAGGGGGTTTCCAAAAGGCGGCGGACTTTTCAAGGCCGCGGTGATCCCGCAGCGGGGGGCCGGTCGGCACCGAGGACCCTGATTCACTCTCCCATATGAAACGGGAGGGGGCAAGTGGCCCTTGTCCGGGGCGGAGGCATCCAAATTCCCTTTGGATCACAGGATCGAAACGCGGAAAGCAAAGCGAGCTATGGCGAGCCAGTTGAAATCGCGAAGCCTGGATGCGTGGACGGAGTCGAACGCCGAGATCGCAGAGGACTTCGCGGAGACAAGCGGATGGATTGCAGAGGAACAGGTGACGATTTGCATGCCAATCCGATCCCTGGTTCCAGAAACTCAGTGCTTTTTTCTGCGAACTCTGGGCCTCCGCGTTTCGCTGAAATCCTTTCTTTGGATGCGCCGGGTGAGCGGGCATGGGCGATTTTGAGCCGCCCCCCACCGGACAGCGGAAGCTGGCGGCGGCGGATTGATTGTCAGAAATCATGAATTTCCTACTTTCCCGAAAGACATGGGCTCGAGGCCTTGCGCATGCGTGATTTCGGCGGGAATCCGGCAACCCACATATCCCGCAAGCCACTAACTGTTAATGGCTTGTTGGTTTTTTACGCTTGCCGGAACCGAATTTCTCGCTTGGTTCCACCCGAACCCCAACCCCAATCCGAAGCCAGCTCCGCCCGACGCGCAGTTCAGTGCAGCCCCTGCGGAACCGGCGACCTTCCAAAGACTCCATGATCCCATCTTACGGCCCGAATTCCCCCCACTCACACTCACCGCAATCGATCCACCGACGTGGAGTTCTGGGAATCCTCGGCCTGGCCGGGCTCGGAATGCTGGCGTCCTCCACCACCGCGAACGCACTGCCCTCCAAGCCCAACCGTGGCACGCCGGCGGGTGGAGGAGCCCCCACTTCCTCAACGCTCAAGCCAGACAGCGGCTGCCACCTGGACCTGCCCGAAGAATGGCATCAGCACCATGGAGCCCTCGCCTCCCGCTACCTGCGCTACCTGCGCAGCCTGAACCTGAAGCGGATTTGCCCGAAACAAGTCGTCGAGAATCACGCGCGCGCCAAAGGCCGGGTGTGGAACAGCCTGCCACCGCAGACGTGGTGGAAGCGCATGGGCTACACGCTGCGGGTGGTGGACCGGATCGCCATGGAAATGAACGTGGCCGAAGTGGAGGTCGTCTCGGCCTACCGGAACCCGGCCTACAACGCACGCTGCCCCGGTGCCAAGTCCGGCTCGTTCCACCAAGCGAATGTGGCGGCGGACGTGGTCTTCCCGGTGCGCGCCTCAAAGGTCACCGCCACCGCCCGCGACCTCCGCAACCGCGGGCTCTTCACCGGGGGCGTCGGCGGATACCGCGGCTTCACCCACATCGACACCCGCGGCAAAAACGCCAACTGGTGAATCCGCACGCATTCACGCGGACCGGAAATGGCTGCGGCCTTTGGGGCGGATCCCAATCAAACTTAAAACCCTCCGGTCATCATGGATGATTTCAATGATGATCGAGCGCTTGGGGTCTCTGGATGAAGTGGAAACCGGTTGGGCCCGCGAACTCGTGGGGGCGTTGATCCGGCCCCGGCAATGCGGGAAAACGCCCTGGCCGAGGGGATCCGCGCGGTGCCGCTGGCAAATGTGTCACGGACGTGGCCGCCCCCCACCCGCGTCCTTGTATTTCCCTCGCATCCCGCCAAGATCCGCCCCGCGCCCCTCGGCGGTATACCTCTCCTCTCCCATGATTCTCCTCATCCAAAACGCCCGCATCGCTTCCGAACACTCGCCCGAACTCACCGAGGCGGACGTCCTTCTCGCCGACGGAACCATCCAACAGATCGGCAACGGCCTCAGCGCCCCTGAAGGGGCGAAAACCCTCGACGCCCGCGGCCGCATCCTGATGCCCGGCATGTTCGATGCCCACGTGCATTTCCGCGAACCCGGCCAGGAAGCCAAGGAAACCATCGCCAGCGGGTCTGAGGCCGCGATCAACGGCGGCATCACCGGCGTGGTCATGATGCCTAACACCAGCCCGGCGATCGACTCCGCCACGGTCGTGGGCCAAGTGCTCGAGATCGCGAAACGCACGGCCCGCATCCCGGTTCACACCTCCGGCTGCGTGACCAAAGGCCGCCAAGGCAAGGAACTCGCGGGCATCGACGGCATGCGCGCCCAAGGAGTGAAAATGCTCACCGATGACGGCGACACCACCGGCGACCCGGCCGTGCTTTACCGCGCCATGCAATACGCCACCGAGTTCGGCATGTTCTTCGCCAGCCATTGCGAAGTTCCCGAGCTCGCCGGGCCGCGCGCGCTCAACGAGGGCGCCATGAGCTACCGCCTCGGCATCAAGGGCTCGCCCGCCTGCGCCGAGGAAATCATCATCGACCGCGACATCCGCCTCGCCCACGCCACCGGCGCGCACATCCACATCCAGCACGTCTCCAGCAAAGTCGGCATGGAAACCATCGCCTGGTGGAAATCCCGCGGCGACGTGCGCGTGACCGCCGAGGTTTCCCCCCACCACCTGCTCTTCACCGACGAGCACATCGACGACTACGACACCCACTACAAGATGAACCCGCCGCTGCGCACCAAGGCGGACAACGAGGCGCTGCTCCAAGGCCTGATCGACGGCACCTTCGACCTCATCGCCACCGACCACGCGCCGCACACGCCGTTCGAGAAGTCGCAGGACTTCGTCAGCGCGCCCAACGGCATCACCGGCCTCGATACCGCGCTGGTCTCGCTGCACCACCATTTTGTGGTTACAGGAAAATTCGGCTGGGATCTGATCGTGAAACGCTTCTCCGCCGAGCCCCGCCGCTTCATGGGGCTGCCCGCCGTTTCCATCGAGGAAGGCCAGCCGGTGGACCTCATCCTCTTCGATCCCGAAAAGGAAACGACCTTCACCAGGGACTTCATGAAATCGAAGTCGCAGAACACGCCGTTCCTCGACAAGACGCTGACGGGCAGCGTGGATCTGGTGGTGTTGGGAGACGCGCTGCTGTTGGATCGTTCCTGAAACGGCGGCCGGCCCCCAGGGCGCCTACACTAGGGATCATAGGAACGAATTTTGACCACGGATTACACGGATTACGCGGATTTTCAGAATAAAATGATAATGCGAATCACGCTGAAGACCTCACCAAGGCCTGTCCGGTGCGTATTTCCAGACTCTTTTCCACATCTCAATCCGTGAAATCCGTGGTTTCTCTCGCCGATTTCAGAATCGGCTCTCCCTAGTGTAGGGACTCTGGGCCGGCCCCGCCATCAACCCGCTTGACATGACTAAGCGCCATGACCAGGTTTATCTTGTGAAAATGGTGTCCATCCGTGAGCCCAAGACCCACTTGTCGCGGTTGATCCGGCAGGCCCTCGACGGCGAGGAAATCATCATCGCCAACCGCAACGAGCC
This sequence comes from Luteolibacter sp., assembly GCA_041549835.1. Classification (GTDB taxonomy): domain Bacteria; phylum Verrucomicrobiota; class Verrucomicrobiia; order Verrucomicrobiales; family Akkermansiaceae; genus Luteolibacter. The sequence goes on from JBFEQB010000026.1 coordinate 20,915, forward strand.
GATGGTCCGCTTGGAGGTCGTTCGGAAATCCTTGCCACAACGGCGCTTCGGTGGCCTCAAATCGCTGGTGGTGGAAATGGGCCCGTCGTTTGACGAACCGCTCGGGAATTTTGGAGACTACGCTCCGCCCGCCACGTCGAAAGTGGCGGAATTTTCCGCTCACTCGGGATCGACCATGGTTTCAGGGAACGACTTTTCTCCGAGGATGTAAGGTTTCAGGAGATCATTGAGTTGGATCAAGCTGATCTTACCTTCAGCCGCAGTCTTTCTCAATGCCTCCACTTCGGGAAACCCCTCCGCCAACGCCTTGACCACCGAGCAGTTGGGCTCGATCAGGGCCGATTCTTCCGCCGCCATCGCAGTGTTGAAAATGATGGAAAGCAGGTCCATATGGTCTTGAGGAGTCGTGGCCTGCTCTCCCTCTTTCAGGAAAAGTTCGATTTCCTCAACCCAGCGAACCATGTCGAAGTCACTCCGGGCAAAGTCGGCTTTCGGCATCACCGCCCTTAATGCGCGCGGCCCACCCTTGGGTGGTTTTGGCTGCCGGGAAGAACTGCTCCAACGATGAAATCCCCAACGCGTCACTTTCCCCCCGTTGAATTGAACCCTAAAACTATCGGGGCGCATCTCATTGGAAAGACTCCGCTTTTCGGGTGCCAGATCGTATTCCAGCGCAATCAGCCGCCCTTCGTCGTCCCATGATGTGTGGCTTGCTTTGCCAAACTCGGCGATGACGGCGGCCCGTCCGATTCCCACCTTCAGACGCTTTTCCAGTTCCGCTTCCGAGGGGAGCTCGTTGAGGTAGAACACGCCCATCTTCTCACGCTCTTTTTTCAACACTGCATACTCATCGTCGCTGTAATATTCCGGCTCCGGTCTGGGAGGCGGAGGTGTTAAGCCGAATATCTCTTTGTCCCGAAGAAGCCTGGCTATCTCGTCGTCACTCTTTCCTTCGATCCGCCAGCCGAGCAGGTCCAGTTCTTCGTCCGGATACTCCTTGAGCCCATCGATCACAAACTGGTTGCCGAGTTGCTGATTCACGATCGGGGCAAGCACCACCTTCTCATCGATCAATACAGCGATCCGCATGTCGCCGCGCGCGCCCTTGGTCGCTGCTCCGAGCTTCTCTCCGCCTTCTTTCGTTAGACGCATCGCCAGAGCATCGATCTGCTGCGGACTCCTCACCACCAACTCCACATCCGCGCGGGTGACGATCGCCTGATTCGCGATGAAGAGGGTTTCCGCATTTTCTCCATCTTGATATTCGAAACGTGTCGCGTCCGCCGTCCCTTCGGCCACGACCTTGCTGAAGCGCAATATTTCACCGGACGCCCAGTGAGAGGCGCACAACCACACCACAACTGCGCCAAGCAAAAGACTACCGGATCGCACCTCCATGGGGAGTTTGTATGAGTCTCCACGTCGCATGCCAAGCGCGATCCCCGCTGTGGTCACTTGCGCGGGCGGAGATGAATGTTAGTTTTTCCTCCATGATCTACCGTCGATTCGGCCGCACTGAAATCTCCATGCCCGTCCTGACCTGTGGCGGCATGCGCTACCAGCACCAGTGGGACGATGTGCCGCCGGAGGACATCCCGAAGGCAAACCAGGAAAACCTCGAACGCACGATCCGCCGCGCGCTGGAACTCGGCATCAACCACATCGAAACCGCCCGCGGCTATGGCACCTCGGAGATGCAGCTCGGCTGGGTCTTGCCGAAAATTCCGCGCGAGCAACTGATCGTCCAGACCAAGGTGGCCCCCACCGCCGATCCCAAGGAGTTTCTCGCAAACTTCGAAAAATCGATGGATTACCTGCAACTCGATCATGTGGATCTGCTCTCGATCCACGGCATCAACCAGCGCGAGCTGCTCGACCAGACCCTGCGCCCCGGCGGCTGCCTCGAAGCCGCCCGCCAACTCCAGAAAGACGGCCGCGCCAAGCACCTCGGGTTTTCCACCCACGCCGCGGTGGATGTGATCCAGGAGGCGATCCACAGCGGTGAGTTCGACTACGTGAACCTCCATTGGTATTGGGTGAACGACCGCAATTGGCCCGCCGTGCTCGACGCCACCCGCCACGACATGGGCGTGTTCATCATCAGCCCCAACGACAAGGGCGGCAAACTCTACGAGCCGCCGGAAAAACTCACGCGCTTGTGCGATCCGCTCTCACCGATGGTCTTCAACGACCTGTATTGCCTCCGCCGCCCGGAAGTCCACACGCTCAGCCTCGGCGCCGCGCGACCATCGGATTTCGACGAGCACATCAAGGCCCTCGGATTGCTCGATCAGGCGGACACCCTCGTGCCACCGATCGACCGGCGGCTACGCGAAGCCATGACCGATGTGTTGGGAGCCGCCTGGCTGGCGGATTGGGAAAAAGGCGTGCCCGAATGGGAGCAGGTGCCCGGACACATCAACGTGTGGGAAATCCTCCGCCTGTGGAACCTCGCCAAGTCGCTCGACATGGTCGAGTTCGGGAACATGCGCTACAACCTGCTGGGCAACGCCGGCCACTGGTTTCCGGGCTCCAACGCGGCGAAACTCGCGGATCACGACCTGCTCCCCTGCCTTGCCGCCAGCCCGTTCCGGGAACGGATCATCGCAGCGCTCGCGGAGGCGCACGCCATGTTGGCAGGCGAGGAAAAGAAGCGCCTGAGCAGTGCTTGAATAGAATTCCGCCTTCAGCCCGATGCCTTTAAGGATTCGTAGGGAACATCATGTTTCTTTGGACTGCGGAGAAAGCGCAGCGCATCACCGCTTTGGGGTGGGACTCCGCTTGCACACACGGCGACATCCCTCCCCGAAGCATGCCTGAACGCGTGCATTTTGAGGCGAGAATTCCGGCATGTTCGGGAAATCGGCATGCACACTCACAGCGGCGAAGCGCGCTTCGCCGCAGTCCAAAGCCCCGCTGAAGTCATCGATCGGCGGTGAAATGGTCCCAGCCACCGGCTAAAGTCCCGCCCTTCCCCGGCTCCACCAAGCGCCCGATCACCGTCAGCGGCAACTTGGGAAACGCCTCCGACCACGCCGCCAGAAGGCCCGCCACCCGCTCGGGCTCAATGGCCATCAGCATTTCAAAATCCTCACCGTCACCCAGCGCCTGCAAGACGGAACACCCCGGCGCAAGCGGCAAGGCCGCCTCATCCAGCTCAAACCCACAGCCGGAGGCCAGCGCCAAACGCGGCAGATCCTTCGCCAAGCCATCCGACAGGTCCATCATCGCCGCCGGCCTCCATTTGGATACCAACCAGTTTGTTTCTCGTAGCCGCGGGGTGAAATCGAGGTGTTTTCCGTGCCACGATCCGCCCAGCGTTCCGGTGACGAGCAAGGTTTGGCCGGGCTTGGCGGTGGAGCGCAAGACGAGGTGCCCGCGCAGGACGCTGCCGGTCGCGGCGATCGAAATCACCGGCGAGGAACCCGGCGGCACGCTGGAAGTTTCCCCGCCCGCAAGAACCGCGCCGAAGGTTTCCAAGCACCTGCCGAGGCCGCGATAGAGGTCCTCGACCCACGCGACTTCGGTTTCCGCAGGCAAGGCCACGGTCACGAGAAAGCGTTCGGGTTTTCCGCCCATGGCGGCGAAATCCGAGACCACGCGTGCGGCGGCCTTCCACCCGACCGCCAGAGCGGGAGCGCCCGGCAGGAAGTGCACATGGCCGACAAGCGCGTCGGTTTTGAGGAGTTGGAGTGACGGGTGGGACGGGCCGGGGTCGATCACGGCGCAGTCGTCGCCGGGGCCGGCCGCAGGATCGGGATCGCGCGGCACCAGACCGATGAGCCGGGCGATCAAGGCATCCTCGCCGATGTCGCGCAGGGTGGTCATGGCGCGGGCTGAAGCGGGAGGTCGCAGTGGCGGGCCACCATTTGCACGATCACCGTGGCGCTATTGAAGCAGAAGTGCACGGCGATGGGAGCCCAGATGGATCCGGTTTTCTCGTAGATGAAGACCAGCAGGCCGCCGAAGATGAAGAGTGGCAGGAGGGCCGTCAGATTCCCGTGCGCAGCCGCAAACACCAACGCCGAGCAAATGGCCGCCGGCCACACTCCGGCGAATTTCTTCAGCACCGGATAGAAATACCCGCGGAAGACGACTTCCTCGCACAAGGGCGCGACGATGACCGCGGCGGCAGCCATCAACCCGAGAACGAGCGGGTCTTTGGATTCCTGCAGCAGCTTGACGGTATCCTGCACGGTTTTCACGCCGAGGGATTCCATCCATTCCACGTAGCCGGAAACCTGAAGCCCCCCGAACACCAGCCACATGAAAACCACTGCGGCGGGAGCGAGCAGAAAAACCCATTGCCAGGCCGGCCATCTCAGGCCGAGCCATGCCTCCCACCCCGCTCTTCTGAGCGCCAGAATCGCGACGATACCCGCGATGCCGAACTGGAAGCCGATGTTCACCAGCAGGACTTGCGGATCCAGCACGACCGCTTCTTTCGGCGCAACCCCCAGAGACCCGAGAAACAGCCCGGCGAATATCAGAAACACGAAGCCCGCGCCCGCCAGATCCGAGGGCCGGTAAAACCACACGGGCACCCTGCCAACCGGCAGTCTGGGCGGCAGTCCCCCGCCCCCCGGCAGCGGTGGCGGCACTCTCCCGTCCGCCACACCGGGATCTTCTGGCGCGACCTGCCGCTGGTTTCCCGCGGGAACGGCACGGATCACCGCGGAGATCACAAAAATACCCAGAGCCACGGCAAAGCTGCCGGTGAGAACCAATGCGGTGGGGTCAGTCATGAGAAATCGCTTCGGCCACGAAACTGCGACGGCGAACGCGAACGCGCCAATGGAAAAATTTCCGCCGATGGCAGCCCATTTGGTTTCGGAAGGATGAAAATCAACCCAAGCTTGCAATATCCCTTGAAATCAAGAGACTCCGCCACGCCATCCAAAACACGCCGTCATCTGTCATATTCCACGGGAATCCCTACCGGACGATCCTACGGCGGGAGTATCCCGAGCCTTTGATCGCCCTGCTGGCGTTCATTCTGGGCATCTGGCTTTGGGATCACTATTTCGGCAAGTCCGCAGGCTATGCGCCGGGCACCGAGGAAATCGCCTTGGTAAAAATAGACCGGGACCTGCGACTGGCCGACGCCATGGCAGATGATCCCGCTTGGCTGAAGCGGCTCGTCGGAGTGGATGATCCGAAAAACGCGCGTGAAAACGCCCTCAAGGTGTTCCACAAGCTGGCGGCGGAAAACGCGATCAGCCTGTCCGGACTCGAAGCATTCGCCATCATCAAGGCCGCCCATGAGGGCCAGCCGGTCCGCGAGGAGATCGCGGAAGTATTGCAAGGCCAGGCAATCTCGGATTTCAGCAGCACCTCGAGGAAGCTCGCCAACCATCAGGGCACTTGGTGGAGCGCAAAACTCATCGAGGCTTGGGAAAACACCATGCGCCCGGAATCCCTCTGGCACGAATCATTTGGACAAGATTCCCAAAAACTCCGGGCTCGCGCGATCTTGCTGCGTTCATCCGTGTGGCTGGTCGGCCTGGTGGGGCTGATTTTCATCCCTAGCACGCTGGCGACGATGAAACGCGGCCTCCGTGCCAAGCCCCACGGCTACGGCGGCGCTTGGCCGCTTCCGCTCGGCCTGGTCGTATTTCTCGTCGCCACATTGGCTTGGATCGGCTTCGCCATGACCCTGGAAATCGGGATCAGCAGCCTGCCGGGCCTTCACCCGCTCGGCGCGATTTTGCTCGATTCCGCAGCCCGCCTGCTCCCGCCGCTGATTGCCATCGGCCTACTCTTCCGCCGCCCATCGCATGCAACCCGCGTCCTCGGGCTGAACCGTCCCTTCCACACAAAAACCATTCTGGGAGTGTTTTCCCTGCTGATGATCATCGATCAAGTGCTCCGCTGGTCCTTCATCGGCGAAAGTTCCACCGAACCGGGAGGAGGTCTGAGCGCTGGCGAAGCCGGAATCTGGGGACTGGCGTTCGCCATCGTTTCCGCCTGCATGCTGGCCCCACTGGCAGAGGAACTGCTGTATCGGGGAGTGCTGTTCCGGTCCTGCTGGAACCGGCTCGGGGTCATGCCTGCGGCCATCTTGTCCGCCATGGTCTTCTCCCTCCTGCATTTTTACGACGGCTATGGCTTGGCAAGCGTCGGAATTTTCGGGATATCCTCCGCGCTGCTGTATGCAGCCACCGGCTCCCTAGGGGCCGCCATCACTCTCCACGTCCTCTACAACTCGGCGATCAAGATTCCCGAGTGGCTGATCTACCACGGCCCTCTGGGTTGATCCGCCATCGGAAACAGCTGGCCCGAGGACCCCTGGAGCCGCGATCACAACCTCTCTCACCTCCCATCCATTGGCATGAACCACCCGCATTTCGACACCCCCTCGCTGGAGATCATGAGCACTCTCCTGCCTGCCTTCGACTTCACCTCGCTCATCTCATCCGATGATTACGGGGCGGTCTATCTGGCCAAACAACGGTCACTTGAACGCAATGTCGCGATCAAGATCCTCGCCCCACAATTCAGCGACAACCCGGCGTTCCAGAAGGCATTTGATCACACCGCCCGCTCCATGGCGAAACTCAATCATCCGAACCTCATCCGCGTTTACGATTCGGGCTGCGTCGAGCGGATCCTCTACGTGGTGATGGAATTCGTCCCCGGAAAATCCCTCGAAAAATCCACGAAGGGCCAGAGCGTGGAGATCCATCAGGCCATGCTTCTCATCGCGGGAATCTGCGAGGGACTCGCCCATGCCCACGACCACCAGATCATTCATGGGGATCTCAACCCCTCGAACATCCTGCTCAATCAGAAAGCCGAACCCAAGATCGGCAACTTCGGGCTCTCCCGCCCGGCAGATCCCGGTGCCGCAGACAAATCCTCATCTCGCTTCATCGCCCCGGAAGTCCTCACAAACCCCGAGCGAGTCGACCCACGAGCCGATATCCATGCAGTCGGTGCCATCCTTTACGAACTTCTCACCGGTCAACCTCACAACCCGGACGCGGCACCACCATCGGCATTTTTACGGTGCGGCCCCAAGTTGGACGAGATCTGGCGACAGGCCACCCACGTGAATCCCGATCTGCGTTTCCCGGACATGCGTTCCCTCGCGGCGGCCCTCAAGGACGTACCGGCAGCCACCCGGGTTTCGATCCCATCCGCCACTCCGGCGTCCAATCGGCTCGCGGTCCCACCCTCATCCGCTGAAAGTGGAGCCCCCCCGTCCCCACCAACCACCCGCGCGCGGACAACCGGCCACGCCATGGGCCCCAACTGGAAACTGATCCGGAACCTGTTCATCATCGCGGGACTCCTGTTGGCCATTTCCATCACCTGGAAGAACCTCGATAAAGCTAAAATCCAGAGAGAGCGGGAAAACCGCGAAACCCTCGCTCAAGAGCAAAAGGCCCGCGATGAAGCCCGCAAGCAAGCCAAGCAGACCCCGCCGAAAACTCCCACTGAGAACCCCGCAAGCTCCGGGCGGGTGGTCCCTGATATCGTCGTCGAGACTCCCGCGGAGTCCCTCAAGCGCCTCCGTGAGGATCTGGCATCCGGTTCCCGCATCGAAATGCCCGTCGGCAGTCTTCAGAAAGGTGAAAACCATTACTTCTTCGTCTCGAAGCCCATGTCCTGGCCGGACGCCGCCTGGTTCGCGGAACAACACGGCGGTCACCTCGCCATTCCCAATACCACGGCAAACCTCACTTGGCTGGCCGGCGATGTCGCCGGCGGTCGGCCTACTTGGATCGGCGCTGCCCGAAGCGGGCGAAACACATGGGCGCTCGCCGATGGCTCGGTCTGGAAACCCGCCAAAGAACCTACCGGCATTGGCCAATATCTGGCCTGTGACAAACACGGTTTCCTGCATGCGGAAAAGGCCGTGACGCTCCGCCCGTTCATCATCCAATGGCACCGTGACGGGACGAATCCCGGCACCCTCTCCGCGCTGCTGGACTCGACACGAAACAGCCTCACCCGCCCGAATCCGGTGTTCCCACCCGGAACCCGAGCCTACGGCGTCCGCCACTACCTGTTCGTATCCCGCCCCGTGGATTGGAAGGATGCTGTCGATCTTGCGGCAAAAGCCGGCGGCCATCTCGCCGTTCCCTCACGCATCGCGGAAATCATCAACCTTGAGGAAATGACCCGCAATATGGTCTCCGAAAACGGCATTTGGCTGGGCGGATTCCTCAAGGGGGATCACTGGCTCTGGGTCACCGGCGAGCCTTGGAAAACCGCCAAATGGATCGATGGCACCATTACCACCGCCCCGAACTCCGCCCTGATCATCCGCCCGGGACAAGGATGGGATGCCCGAGACCTCTCGAAGCCCGCATCCGGCTTCATCATCGAGTGGAGCAAGGACGCCAAATCCGCAACCGCGCCTGAAATCCAAGCCCCAGCCCGCGAAGGGGATCCATCCGCGCTGGTCGCCAAAGCCAAGGGCCTCATCATCGCCGCCGATGAAACCCGTCGGAAAAAGCTCGTCGGAAACGTCAACAAATGCACATGGGACCTCGATCAGTTCATCCGCAGTCTCACCAAGGGAGGCAAAGCCACCTGGTCGCCCCATGTCGCACGCCTCAAAAGCTTCATCGAGGACAACCGCGTGCCCTCCGCCATCCCCAAAGACAGCGGCATCAGCATGAGTGATGAAATGGCGAAAATCTCCCAATACCACGCCAAGAAACAAGCCCAGTATGACGCGGAATTCGTGGCCACTGCCGAAAACATCCGCATCGCCTTCATCGAGAAACTGAAAGAGGCTCAATCTCAGGCCACGGCCTCCGGACAGCCGAAACTCGCGCAGTCCATCAGCAAACTCCTGAACGATGCCAGCAACTTGGAACGTTGGGTCCGCCCATTCGGAGTTGAGGTCCAACCGAAGAACCCGGTGCTCACAGCTTCACCCGAGTAGATCGAGGCACCAAGGCCGAATCCGCCCGGCATCGGCTATCCGCCTGCCGGAAATGGCGGTTTAAAGAGAGCCTGATCCGGATGACTCAATCCGGTGGATCCTCACCCTTGCGCCTGATTTCTCATGAAATCCGCCACTTGCGCGAAAAACGGATCGAGAAACCCGCGCGCGACCGGCGAGACCCCGGTTTCATCCATCGCCAAAGACATCAACTCCAGCCAGCGGTCACGCTCAGCCACACCGATCCGGAACGGCGCGTGCCTCATCCTCAATCTTGGGTGTCCCCTCATTTCCAAATAGCGGGTCCCGCCCCCCAATCGAAACATCAGGAACTCCGCCAACCTCTCCTCCGCCGCATCCCAATCCCCCTCCGGATACATCGGCCCGATCAGCTCGTCCTCCCGCACCTGACGGTAGAATGCCGCCACCATCCGCCGGATTCCCTCCTCTCCACATTCCAACAACACTTCGGATTCATTCATGCGCCGGATCCATCCCACGTTTCCCTGCCATCGCGCAAGCCATGTTCCTACGGATCTCTTTCCCGCCATTCCCCCTTGAAACTTTAGAAATCCTCACACTAGGATTTCCCGAACCAATTCCCGATTGAGTTCGTCACCCCATCCTTAATGAGCGATTCCGAAACCCATCTCACCTTCCAGGCCCCTGAAATCGCACAACTCGCGCCGGCTTTTCCGGGATATACATTCGAGAGCCTGATCGCCACCGGTGGAATGGGCGCGGTCTATCACGCCATCCAAAAATCACTCGGCCGGCCCGTCGCGATCAAAATCCTGCCGGATGAGTTCAGCAAGGACGCCGCTTTTTGCGCCGGATTCGAGGCCGAGGCCAAAGCCATGGCCCGCCTCAATCACCCCAATCTCGTCGGCGTATACGACTTCGGTGAGATCAATGGAATGCTCTTCATCGTCATGGAATACGTGCCGGGAAAGTCGCTTTTCCATTCCTCAAATGGCATTTCCATCGATCCCTCCGAGGTCATCCGCCTCGTCACCGGAATCTGCAACGGACTCGCCCATGCCCATGAACATGGAATCATCCATCGGGACATCAAACCCTCCAACATCCTGCTCGACCTGAACGCCCTGCCGAAAATCGGCGACTTTGGTCTCGCCCGCCCCGTGGAGCACAAGGTGGAGGCCGGCGAGGAAATCTTCGGCACCCCGCACTACACCGCTCCTGAGGTCGTCGAGGCCCCTCAATCGGTGGACTACCGCGCGGATCTCTTCTCCGTCGGCGTGATGCTTCACGAGTTACTCACCGGGACCTTGCCCGCGAACGACCCCAGACCGGCATCCGCCATCGTTCACTGCGACCCACGGTTTGACGCCGTCATCCGCCGCGCCACCAACCCTCGCCCTGGAGCACGTTACTCGAGTGCTGCGGAAATCGCCGACGCTCTGCTTGCCATCGCCAGCAATCCCGGACCCAAGGCGTTGCAGGTCAACGCCCCCCAACGGTCGACCCGAGGGCTCACGGGCCGCCGCATCCAAACCACGAAACAGTCGTCCAGCGCGCCGGGAATCTTCAGCGCTCTGCTTGTCATCGCGATCGGAATCGTCGTCTTCAGCGTCTTTGGCAAAAAAACACCCGGGAAGGAAGGCGATGTCCCGCAACCCGCCGCAGGAACGTCTGCGGTTCCAGAACAAACTCAGCCGATCCCGCCCGCCCCTCCGAAGCCCGCCCCCGTCGTTCGCGTCACCCCGGAACCCGTTCACCTCGATCCCGCTCCCACTCCCGAAACCGCTCCCACTCCCGAAACCGCTCCCACTCCCGAAACCGCGCCCACACCCGAAACCGCTCCCACACCCGAAACCGCGCCCGCAGTTCCCGCGCAGCCCAAATTCGACGTGCCCGGGTTCTACGAACGGGCCCGGGCGATCATGAAGGAACGGGCCGCCCCCCTGATCGACAAGCGCGACCGTGCCCTCACCACCAACCTGTTCAACTTCGGCATCGACCTCCAACGGATCGTTCGGAACATCGGCCCAACAAGGGAACGCTCCATGGCCGTCGAACAGCTCGAATCATTCCTCGCCAAAGACAAGGAGAACGGAAACCGGATCCCCAAACAACTCCCCGACGGTCTCGCCGGGATCGCCGGCGTCGGGACAATCCATCAGCAATACCTCAAGCGACAGGAAGACATCGGCGCTTCGCTTTCCCAAGAACTCACCCAGCTCTCCAGCCTCTATATCCTTGGACTTGAGAAACAAATCGAACGCCTCAAATCCGAAAACGACCCCGCCGCCATCGCCCTGATCCAAGCGGAAATCGGGAAAACCCGCTCGGACAACCAGCATCTGCCGAATCTGGTGCTCGGCAGCGACTCGCCCGTCGAGCCCTGAAATCTTCCCTCTCGGGGCACACTTCCACTGGCGGGCCCGCGTTTCCAATCTAGAATCCCCGCGTGCCTCCCCACGCCGAAGATTCCCCAGCCATTCGCCTCCACGGTTGCCGCCAGCACAACCTACGGAACCTCGATCTCGAAATCCCACTCGGGAAACTCACCGTCGTCACCGGTCCGTCAGGCTCCGGCAAATCATCGCTCGCCTTCCACACGCTCTACGCCGAAGGCCAGCGCCGCTACGTCGAGACCTTCTCGCCCTATGTCCGGCAGTTCTTCGACCGCATGGACAAGCCGGACGTGGATGCCATCGATGGCATTCCGCCCGCCATCGCCATTGAGCAGAAAAACCACGTCCGCACCACCCGCTCCACCGTCGGCACCCTCACCGAGATCAACGATTACCTCAAACTCCTCTACCCGCGTCTCGCCACCGCCTTTGACCCCCACACCGGCGAATCCATCCAACCCGATTCCCCTGAATCCGCCGCCGCCTGGGCCATCGAAAACCTCGCCGGCCAGCCCATCCTTGTCACCTTTCCCATTCCCATCCCTCCGGGCACCAAAGCCGACGAGCTCTTTCCGTTCCTCAACCAACAAGGCTATCTCCGCATCCTCCACGACGGCCAGATCCTCCGCACCGACGAACCCGCCAAAGCTCCGATCTCCAGTTTCAAATCCCAAATTTACGTTCTTCAGGACCGCATCACCCTGACACCCCGCAACAAAAGCCGCCTCCTCGAAGCCCTCGAAGCCGCCTTTCACCTCGGCAAGGGCCACGCCTCCATCTTCGATCCCTCTTCCTTCGATGTTGGGCGTTCGATGTTCGATGTTCAGCGCTCCTTCTCCACCACCTGGACCAACCCCGCCACCGGCTTCACCCTCCGCGCGCCCACCCCCGGACTCTTCTCCTTCAACTCCCCCCTCGGGGCCTGCCCCAAGTGCCGCGGCTTCGGACGCATCATCGGCCTCGATCTCGAAAAAGCCGTCCCCGACCCCTCACTCTCCATCGCCCAAGGTGCCATCAAACCTTTCCAAGGCGAACGCGGCGACGAATGCCAGCGCGACCTCATCCGCTGCTGCAAGGAACGCGGCATCGACCCCAAAACCCCGTGGGAGGACCTGACTGAAGACGAACACGAATGGATCTACTACGGCGATCAAGGGAGCGCGGGCGTCTCGGCCGCATCCACCGATCCGGAGGCCCTTGAAGCACTCTGGCTGGCCGGTGACTGGTATGGCGTCAAAGGCTTCTTCGACTGGTTGGAAACCAAAGCCTACAAGATGCACGTCCGCATCTTCCTCTCGCGTTACCGCTCCTACACCACCTGCTCCGCCTGCCGCGGCCGCCGCCTCCAACCCGAAGCCCTCTGCTTCAAAATCAACGGCAAAACCCTCCCCGACCTCTGGTCCCAACCCATCAACGAACTCCTCCCCTTCTTCTCCTCACTGCTCACTGATCACTGCTCACTCGGCACTCATTCCGACCCCACCCTCGCCCTCGTCCTCACCGAAATCTCCTCCCGCCTCTCCTACCTCGATCAAGTCGGTCTCGGCTACCTCACCCTCGATCGCCCCACCCGCACCCTCTCCGGCGGCGAGGTCGAACGCGTCAACCTCACCACCTGCCTCGGAGCCTCCCTCACCGGCACCCTGTTCGTCCTCGACGAACCCACCGTCGGACTCCACGCCCGCGACATCCAGCGCCTCGTCGGTGTCATGCACCGCCTCCGCGACAAGGGCAACACCCTCGTCGTCGTCGAGCACGAACAAGCTGTCATGCAGGCCGCCGACCACCTCGTCGACCTCGGCCCCGGCGCCGGCCAGCACGGCGGCCACATCATCTATCAGGGAGTGCCGAGTGATCAGTCATCAGTGATCAGTGGAAGAAAAAGACCAAAGAATCAGAGCGAATTCTCTTCTCTGACCACTGCTCACTCGGCACTGTTCACTGATCACTGCCCCCCCGGCACCCTCCCCTGGCTCACCGGCAAAAAATCCATTCACGTCCCGAAAACCCGCCGCAAACCCACTAAAAAGCTTCTCACCATCCGCGGCGCCACCCGCCACAACCTCCGCAAACTCGACGCCGACCTCCCGCTCGGCCTCTTCCTCTGCCTCACCGGCGTCTCCGGTTCCGGCAAGTCCACCTTCGCCCACGACGTCGTCTATCAAAACCTCGCCCGCAGGCTCGGCCAGCAACCCGACGGCGACGCCGCCCCCATCAAGGAGCTCAAAGGCAGCCAGCATCTCTCAGGCGTCGAGCTCGTCGATCAATCCGCCGTCGCCCGCACCCCGCGCTCCACGCCCGCCGTCTTTCTCGGCGCCTTCGATCCCATCCGCCAACTCTTCTGCGAGACCGACGCCGCCAAATCCGCCGCCCTCAAACCCGGCTTCTTCTCCTTCAACTCCGGCGACGGCCGCTGCGACCGCTGCGCCGGCAACGGCTTTGAAAAAGTCGAGATGCAGTTCCTCTCCGACCTCTACGTCACCTGCCCGGACTGCGATGGAAAGCGCTACAAGTCCTCCACGCTCGAATACAAGTTCAATGGAAAATCCATCGCCGACATCCTTGACCTCACCGCCGACGACGTGGCGGCGGTTTTCAACCGCCAGGCCCATCATTCAAAAAAGGAACTCCGCCTCATCGCGGAGATCCACAAGGCTCTCGCCCCCCTCATCGAAGTCGGCCTCGGTTACCTCAAGCTCGGCCAACCCCTCAACACCCTCTCCGGCGGCGAGTCCCAGCGCCTCAAACTCTGCCAACTCCTCGCCTCCTCCCTTGAATCCAAAACCCAACATCCCAAATTACTGATTCTGGACGAGCCCACCACCGGCCTCCACTTCTCCGACATCGAACGCCTTCTAACAGTCTTCCAAAAACTCGTCGATTCCGGCCACACCCTGCTCGTCATCGAGCACAACTTCGAGGTCATCAAATCCGCCGACTGGATCCTCGACCTCGGCCCGGAGGCCGGCAAACACGGCGGCCAACTCGTCGCCCAAGGCCCGCCTGAACACATCGCCAAACAAAAAACCCCCACCGCCCGATTCCTCAAACAAGCCCTCGCGAAAAAGACCTACTCTCCGGTCAAGACTACTAAGAGGCCACTGATCACTGATCACTCGGCACTGATCACTTCTTCAATCTCCCTCCGCGGTGCCCGCCACCACAACCTCAAGAACCTCTCCGTCGACATCCCGCGCGACCAGTTCGTGGTCATCTCCGGCCTGTCAGGATCCGGCAAGTCCACCCTCGCCTTCGACATCCTCTTCGCCGAAGGCCAGCGCCGTTTCCTCGACTCGATGTCCGCCTACGCCCGCCAGTTCGCCGAGCAACTGGAAAAACCCGAGATCGACCAACTCCAAGGCCTGCCGCCCACCGTCGCCATCGAACAACGCGTCTCCCAGGGCGGCGGCAAATCCACCGTCGCCACCGTCACCGAACTCTGGAACTTCATCCGCCTGCTCTATTCCAAACTCGGCACCCTCCACTGCCCGGACTGCCTCGTGCCCGTCGAAAAACAATCCCTCTCCGCGATCGAAAACTCCATCCGGGGTCACTTGAAAAAGGGCCCGGTCACCCTGCTCGCCCCCATCATCCGCGGCAAGAAGGGCTACCACACCGAGATCGCTCAATGGGCCCTCAAACAGGGATTCACCCGCCTGTTAGTCGACAGGCAGTTCAAGGAGGCCGAATCCTTCACCCGGCTCGAACGCTTCAAGGAACACGACATCGACGTCGTTGTCGCAGAAGTGCCAGGTGATCAGTCATCAGTGGTCAGTGGCAGAAAAAGAAAGAGCCCCACCAAGTCTTCTCTGATCACAATGGAGCGAAGCGACATGGAGTCCCTGACTGATTCCTCAATATCTGACTCAAATCACTGCTCACTCGGCACTCAAATCTCCCGTGCCCTCGAAATCGGCAAGGGCCTGATCAAACTCCTCACCTCCGACAACAAGTTCATCCTCCTCTCCACCCAATCGAGCTGCCCGTCCTGCAACCAATCCTTCGAGGAGCTCGACCCCCGCCTCTTCTCCTTCAACTCGCCCCACGGCTGGTGCCCCGAGTGCCGCGGCCACGGACGTGTCCCGAAACGCCGCCGCCATCTCGACACCTCCCGCTTCGACTCCGTGCTCGCAGCCGAAATCGACGCCGACCGTTCCATCGAGCGCATGGAAGACACCGAACTCGTCGAGTGTCCGTCGTGCCAGGGATCCCGCATCAACCCCATCGCCGCCGCCGTCCGCCTCCACAGTGGCTGCGGCGTCTCGCCGCAGGCCGTGGCGTCGGCGTGCCGCCGACGCAAGCTCGACCTATCCATCGCCGAGCTCTCATCCTTCTCCATCGCGAGTGCAACGGAGCATTTCTCCAAACTCAAGTTCACCGGGAAACGCGACACCCTCATCGCCCGCGACATCCTTCCCGAGATCCGCCAGCGTCTTTCCTTCCTTCAGGAAGTCGGCCTCGGCTACCTCCAGCTCGACCGCTCCGGCAACACCCTGTCAGGCGGTGAGTCACAGCGCATCCGCCTCGCCGCCCAACTCGGATCCAACCTCCGCGGCGTCCTCTACGTGCTCGACGAGCCCACCATCGGCCTCCATCCGCGCGACAACGCCGCCCTCCTCAAGACCCTCATCAACCTGCGCGACCACGGCAACTCCCTCATCATCGTCGAGCACGACGAGGACACGATCGCCGCCGCCGACCACCTCATCGACCTCGGCCCCGGCGCCGGCCGCCTCGGCGGCGAAGTGGTCTATCAAGGGGCTCCGCCCCAAGTGAGCAGTGAGCAGTCATCAGTGAGCAGTGGGAGAAATCGCAAAGGAAATCGCAGGACCTCTTCACTGATCACTCAATCACCGACCCTCCGCGCGCTTCTTCACCCGCTCACCCATCCCACCCGCGGAACCCGCCGGCCCGTCCCGAAATCCCACCCCTTCCTCACCCTCACCGGCTGCACCGCCAACAACCTCAAGAACATCACCGCCGCCATTCCGCTCGCCCGCCTCAACGTTCTAACCGGCATCTCCGGCTCCGGAAAGTCCACCCTCATGCACCAGTGCGTGGCCGGGGTTTTCCACCGCCAGGCCAAAAACAAAACCGCGTATTCCAAAGTCACCGGCCACAAGCCCGTCAAGTCCTGCTACGAAGTCGATCAATCGCCCATCGGCAAGACCTCCCGCTCCTGCCCGGCCACCTACGTGAAAGTCTTCGATCACATCCGCGCCCTCTTCGCCCAACTCCCCGAGTCCCGCATGCGCGGGTTCGACAACTCCCGTTTCTCCTTCAACACCGAAGGCGGACGCTGCCCCGAATGCAAAGGCAACGGCCGCGTGAAACTCGAAATGGACTTCCTGCCCTCCACCTGGATCCACTGCGAGTCCTGCAACGGCGAACGCTATAATCCCGCGACCCTTGAAGTCACCTTCCGCGACAAGAACATCGGCCAGGTCCTCGCCATGACCATCGATGAAGCCGCCGCCTTCTTCGAATCCCAGCCGCGCATCGCCACTCCCCTCCAGCTCATGGCCGCCACCGGCCTCGGCTACCTCCAACTCGGTCAACCCTCGCCCACCCTGTCAGGCGGTGAGGCCCAGCGCATCAAACTCGTCTCCGAACTCATCAAAGGCCGCGGTGCCAAAGCGTCCCTCAACAACGCCGCCCTCGCCGCCCGAAACCTCTACCTCATCGAAGAACCCACCGTCGGCCTCCACCACGAAGACATCCGCCGCCTCATCGACATCCTCCACCGTCTCGTCGACGAAGGCCACACGGTCGTCGTCATCGAGCACCACATGGCTATCGCCGCCGAGGCCGACTGGATCCTCGACCTCGGCCCCGAAGCCGGCGACGGCGGAGGAAAAATCATTGCTCAAGGCCCCCCGGAGAAAGTCGCCAGATCCAAAACCTCCCGCACCGCGCCGTTCCTGAAAACCGCTCTCGGAATCTAATCCAGGAACTTTCCAGAGTCGGCCTTTGCCCCCTTGACATAAAACCATATCCACTTATTTATTGCTTTATGAAAACCACGGTGGATTTGCCTGAAAACCTCTTGGAGCGCACAAAAATCGCCGCCGCGCGCCGCCGCACCACGATCAAGAATCTCATCATCGAGGGACTTGAAACCGTGCTGCGGGAGGAAATTCCAGCGCCTCCTCCAGCTGATGCTCTTGCCCGGCTGCACAAAGGCTACCACCTCGGCGGCCAGCCCCTGGCCCGCGATCAAGTCCATGCCCGCTGAACGTTTTCTAGATACGAATATCCTGCTCTACGGATACGACCTCGATGCCCCAAAAAAGCGCCTCGTCGCCCAAGCCCTGATTGAGCAGGGCTGGCGCCAACCCGGACAAACCGCCATCAGCGTGCAGGTCCTACAGGAATTCCACGTCAATTTCATGCGCAAAGGGCATTCCACCGAGGAAGCCTCCGCTCTCATCGGTGACTTTTCCCAATGGCCGGTTATCGACAATACCCTCGCCCTCTTCCGCCTTGGGCTTGCACTCCAGACTCGTTGGCAACTTTCATTGTGGGACGCCATGATCCTCGCCGCTGCCCAAGCGAGCGGCGCTCGCGAACTCCTCACCGAGGATCTCAACCACGGCCAAGAATACGGCGGGGTCCGTGCCGTGAATCCATTCACATGAGCAAGGGCCTTACTCTTACAGGAATTTTCCCGGATTCAACAAACCATCGGGATCCAGCGCGCACTTGAGCGCCTGATGCACGTCATAGGAAACCTCGCCAAGTGCCTGGCGGATCCAGCGCTTCTTCGCCAGGCCCACGCCATGTTCGCCGGTGATCGCCCCGCCGTTTTCCAGCACCCAGTTGAAGAGCAGATCGAGCGCGTGGTCGGCACGCTTGCGGATCACCGGGTCCTGATAGTCGCCGACCATCAGGTTGGTGTGGATGTTGCCGTCTCCGGCGTGGCCGAAACACGCGACGTCGATCCCCGTCTCCTCCTGCAACCTGCGCGCGAAGGTCACGAGCTCGACCAACTTGGAACGCGGCACCACGATGTCTTCGTTGAGCTTTGTCAGTCCGGTGTCGCGCAGCGAATACGAGAACTCGCGCCGGAGCTGCCAGATGCGCTCGCACGACACCTCGTCCGGCGCGCGTTCGATGAAGCTGGCACCTAGGGCTGTTAGAAGCTGATGGAGTTCTTCCAGCTCGGAGGAAACCGCCGCCGGGCGGCCGTCGATTTCCACAATGAGGTGGGCGTTTCCGGGCGGAAAGGTCTCGGCCCCAAGCCGCTTGCGGGCGGCAGCGAGCGTGAAGGAGTCAGTGATTTCCAGCGCGGACGGCAGGTGGCCTGCGTTGAGGATCGCCTGCACGGCGGCGGCGGCCATCGGGAACTCGGGGAAAATCGCCGCCAGCATCGCGCGGCTCGCGGGTTTCGGGATCAAGCGCAGCGTCGCCTCGGTGACGACGCCCAACAGGCCCTCCGATCCGGTGAACATTCCCACGAGATCGAAGCCGGTCTTGTTCTTGTGCAAACGCCCGCCACAGCGCAGGATGCGGCCGTCCGCGAGCACGACCTCCAGGCCGAGCACGTAACTACGAGTCACACCGTACTTCAGACAACGCGGACCGCCGGCGTTGGTGGCGATGTTTCCGCCGATCGAGCACTCCTTGAGCGACGCCGGATCCGGCGGGTATTCCCAGCCCACCGCGCGAGCGGCATCCTGAAGATCCCTCGTGATCACGCCCGGCTGCACGATCGCCACGCCGTCCTCCGGGTGCATGCCGAGGATGCGGTTCATCCGCATCACGGACAGCACGATCCCTCCGAGCACCGGCACGCAACCGCCGACATAGCCGACTCCCGCGCCGCGCGTGGTCACGGGGATCTCATGCGTGTGCGCAAAGGCGAGCACCTTGGAAACATCCGCCGTGGATTCCGCGAAAACCACCGCATCCGGCGGATGGCTCGCCGACCACTTGTCCCCCGAATGCGCGGCGATGACCTCCGCCGTGGTGGTCACTTTCTCCGCGCCCAGCAGCGAAACCAGCGGGGCAAGCCAATCGTGGGATGAGGCGTTCATGTTGGTGGCACCCACCATCACGGACACCTCTGTCGCCCGTCAACCCCGGATCGGCGGTTCCCGCTTCCCCTTGCATCCAGGC
>JBFEQB010000027.1:0-39809 GCA_041549835.1 Luteolibacter sp.
AAATCGTGGCGGTTGCGCGGGTGGAAGACCTTGAAGGCGGTGGCGGGCGCATCTTTGGCGGCAAGACCGACCCATGCGGTGCCCACCGGCTTTTCCGGCGTACCGCCATCCGGGCCGGCGATGCCGGTGACGGCCACGGCAATGTCCGCACCACTGGCTTGCAGGGCACCCGCAGCCATCTGACAGGCGACCGTTTCGCTGACGGCACCGTGGGTTTCAAGATCCGTAGAGGAAACTCCGAGAAGCGAGATTTTCGCGGCGTTCGCATAGCTGATGAAGCCGTGAGTGAAAACCGCGCTCGCCCCGGGGACATCGGTGATGCGGTTGGAAATGAGACCGCCGGTGCAGCTTTCCGCCGTGGCGAGCGTCATGTGATTTTCCTTGAGCAGCCGGACGACCGTGGCTTCCAGGGATGAACCATCGTCACTGATGAGAAATTCCCCGAAATGCCCGAGCGCAATCGCGCGGCCGGCTTCGAGCGCAGCGGGCGGGCCGATGAGACGCAGATCCACCTCGCCGATGTGGGCGCAGTAGCCGAATTCCAGATCCGGGATTTCCGCAAGCGCGGCATCGATGCCCTGATGGAAATCGCTCTCGCCGATGCCGGTGAACTTGAGTTCGTGGGCTTCGTGCACGGTTTCCACTCCGGCGAGCGCCCGCAACCGGGGAAAGACCTCGGCGTGAGCCATCGGATAGAGTTCGCGCGGCGGCCCTGGCAACAGGAAGACCGCGCATGGTGAGCGGCCGTTCAGGCGCGGTGGAATGTAGACTCCGGGAGCGGTGCCGTTCGGGTTCGGAAGCACGTCCGCGCCCACGGGCATGAGCGCCTGCTTCAAGTTTGCGGGAGCCATCGGCTTCCCACGCAGGGCGAAAAATGCTTCGAGAGACCTGAGAGCCGCTTCGTCGGTGATCAACTCCAAGCCAAGGACATCAGCGGTGATTTCACGGGTGAGATCGTCGCTGGTGGGGCCGAGCCCCCCGGTCACGATCAGGACGTCCGAGCGCCCCACGGACTCTGTGACAGCATCGCGGATCGCCTCTCCATCCGGCACGGTGGTCTGGCGGGCGATGCGCAGGCCCAACAGGAACAACTCGCGCCCGAACCAGCCGGCATGGGTGTTGATGGTGTTCCCGAGCAGGAGCTCGGTGCCGGTGTTGAGGATCTCGATGCGCATGGAATTCCCGTGTCTCCGGGCTCACTCTTCCACGGCAGGCTTGGCTTCCTCCCCGGAAGGCGCTTCGTTCGCTTTTTTCATGCCGTCCTCGATGCGTTTGCGGAATCCCTGAATGCCTGGGATCATCGGGCTATCCGGGGCGAACGCAATCCCCTCGTCCACCGCCTTGAGCGCCTCGTCGAACTTCGCCTGCTGCGCTAAAATCACCGCGCGGGTCATCATCATCTGCAGGGTTTCGTCTTTGCCGAATCCACCTTCCTTGATCGTCTGGTCCACCAGCGCAAGCGCTCCGTCCATGTCCTGTTTGCCGGCGAGTTCCTGCAGGGACTTCTGAAAATCCGCCAGGCGCTTCTTGGTTTCGGCCTTCTTGCTGAAGCCGGTTTCGTCGTTCGGGTCGGCGGCTTTGATCTGCTCGGCGATGTCACCGTAAGAATTCGCAACCATCTCGTCCGAGAGGCTCATCGCCTTGAGCGCGTTGATCAGGGCTTTCGCTTTCTCCACACCTTCGGCTTTTTCCGCGACGGCAAACGCCTCGTCGCGCTTGGCCTTTTTCCCACGCAATTCGTTGAGATGTTTGACGTATTTTTCCGGACCGCCTTGCTGATAGCCGGTGGCGGCATACGGAAGGCCTTCGGCATCGGTCAGGAGAATGGTCGGATAGCCTTGGACCGCGTATTTCTCACCGAGCGCCTTGTTCTGGGCTTGGGTTGCCTCGGAAAGCTTGGACTTGTCGCGGGGGAAATCGAGTTCGACGAGGACAAAGGTGTCCTTCACTCCCGCCTTGAACGGCTCGTGCTTGAAAACCTCCTTGTTGAGCTTGATG
This sequence comes from Luteolibacter sp., assembly GCA_041549835.1. Taxonomy (GTDB): domain Bacteria; phylum Verrucomicrobiota; class Verrucomicrobiia; order Verrucomicrobiales; family Akkermansiaceae; genus Luteolibacter. The sequence goes on from JBFEQB010000027.1 coordinate 1,999, forward strand.
CACCAGCTGCACCAGTCGGAGCCGGTGAAGTCGATGAGCAGGTCTTTTTGGGATTCGGCGGCCTCCTTTTTCGCGGCCTCGAAATCGGAGGACCAGCCTTCGCCACCGGCAAAGGCGGCACCGTGGAGAGCCACAAGTGCGACAAAAAAGGCGGATGTCAGTTTGATGGTGTTCATCATTCGGGAAACGTGGACCCACGCCCCCCAGCCGTCGAGCGGAAACCATCATGCGTCAAGGCACATAGCCGAGCCATGGGCCAAGCCATTTTTCCGCCTCCTTCAGAGTCATGCCCTTCCGTTTCGCATAGTCCTCCACCTGGTCTTTCTGCAGCTCGGAGATCATGAAATAATGGCTGTCCGGATGGGAGAAATACAGTCCGCAAACCGCAGCCCCCGGGTGCATGGCGCAACTCTCGGTGAGGGTGACCCCGGTCTGGTCCGCGGCTCCGAGCAGATCGAAGAGAATCGGCTTCTCCGTGTGATCCGGCTGTGCCGGATAGCCGGGCGCCGGGCGGATGCCGCGGTAGTTTTCGTGGATCAACTGGTCGGTGGAGAGTTCAGTTTCCGTCTCATAGCCCCACTCGACGCGGGCGCGGTGGTGAAGCAGCTCGGCAAACGCCTCGGCGAACCGATCGGCGATGGCTTTGACCATGATCGAGCCATACGGATCGTGCGCCGCATCAAGTTCCGCGGCGAATTCGTCCGCACCGTGGATGCCAACGACGAAACCGCCGATGTAGTCCGTTTTTTTATCTCCTGCCACCCAGTCTGCTAGCGCGACGTTGGGCTTGCCGGAGTCCTTTTTGATTTGCTGGCGCAGGGTGTGGAAACGGCAGCGCTCGGTGCCACGGGATTCGTCCGCCCAGACGATGATGTCGTCGCCCTTGGCGTTGGCTGGGAAGAACCCGAAGGTCCCGTGGGCATGGAACCGGTCTTCCGCGATGATGCGCTCGATCCATGCGAGCGCGTCCTGATGGAGTTTCGCGGCCTCGGCGGCTCCAGCTTTGTTTTTGGTCTTGAGGATTTTTTTCTCGCGGTCCCAGACGCCGCGCAGTTCCCACGCGTGGAAAAACGGGGTCCAGTCGATGTATTCCACCAGTTCACGGAGGCTGACATGAATCGTGGCGCGGGTGTCTCGCCCGCCGCCATCCTCATCCTTGCAATCTCCCTTCCATTGGGTCTTGTGCCGCAGGATGTAAGACCGTTGGTTGTGGAAATCATCAGCCCCACGGATCATATGGTCATAACTTTCCTGCTGCCAGAATCCTCCCGTCCGGCCAAGGATCTTGTTGGCTTCCTTCGCTGTAAACGATTTCAACGAACTCAGGATCTCCGCCAAATGATGTTCCCCCAATGGGCGGATGATGGCATGCACATGGTTCGGCATCACGCACCAAGTCAGGAGGTCATACCGTTCACCGTCAAAATGCTGCAACGCGTCGGCGACCACACCGGCGACGTCCGGTTCACCAAGCCATGCGGGACCGTGACCGCGTTCGAGCGCTTCCTCCATCGTTTGCTGATAGGCTTCGGCCATCCTTGTTCTCGCGTCACGCGCAAGGGCCTCATCTCCCTTGGCGAGCGCTTGGGTTTCGAGATCCGTCCAGTGCTTTTTCTGCGCCAGGTATTCACGAATGGTTTCTTGCGGGATGGTGTCCGCCAACCGGAAGGTCACGGCATAGGTCGCCTGATCCTGGATCCAATGAGGAAGATCCCGGCGGGACTTTGTAATCTCCCGGTTGTTGGAAATGAATGTGGTTTGTTTGGCGGCGGGCGGGACGCCCGCATCACTATCGCTGCTGAGCGCCCTTGTGCCGGTGAACGAGGGAACCGGCGGCGCGTAGTTCTCCCAATCGATCCTCGGCGCGGCGGCGCGGGCTTCTTCGAGCGTGAGCGTTTCCTTCTTCGGCCCCCCGATGAAATTGTCGCGCAAGACCTGTTGTTTCGTGCGGTTTTCCGCCGCGAACGCGTCCCGCTGGTCCTCGGACAGCAACGACGTGGTGACCGGCACCGAGCGCGAGGCGTCCAGCACATGCACCACCGGTCCGGAGTAATGCTCCGCGATCTTGATGGCGGTGTGCGCGGCGGAGGTGGTGGCCCCGCCGACTAACAGAGGCACCTTGAATTCACGGCGTTCCATCTCCTTGGCGACGTGCACCATTTCGTCGAGCGAGGGTGTGATCAATCCTGACAGGCCGATCACGTCCGCGCCGATCTCGATCGCCTTGTCGAGGATCTTGTCGCAGGAAACCATGACGCCCATATCGGTGACTTCGAAGCCGTTGCAGGAGAGCACGACGCCGACGATGTTCTTGCCGATGTCATGAACGTCGCCCTTCACCGTGGCGATGAGGAAACGTCCTGCGGATCGGCGGCGTTCGGCGATTTTCAACGCCTCGTCGTCGGAAAGCGAAGGATCGGCGACCTTGGCGGCTGCGATATCTCCGGCCAGGTGTTCGGCTTTTTCCGCCTCCATGAACGGCGTGAGCCAGGCCACCGCCTTCTTCATCACACGCGCGGATTTCACCACCTGCGGCAGGAACATCTTTCCCGCACCGAAGAGGTCACCAACGACGCCCATGCCATCCATCAGCGGACCTTCGATCACCTTGAGCGGACGGCCGTATTTCGCGAACGCCGCCTCGGTGTCCTCGTCGATGTATTTGTCGATGCCCTTGAGCAACGCGTGTTCGAGGCGTTTTTCGACCGGTTCGTCGCGCCATGACAAGTCTTCCTCGATCTTCTTGCCGTCCTGGCCCTTGAAGCGCTCGGCGAGTTCCAACAGGCGCTCGGTGGAATCCGGCCGGCGGTTGAGCAGCACATCCTCGACGCGTTCCAGAAGGTCCTTGGGAATCTCGTCGTAAACCTCGAGCATGCCGGCATTGACGATGCCCATGTCCATGCCGGCCTTGCCCGCATGATAGAGAAACGCCGAGTGCATCGCCTCGCGCACCACGTTGTTGCCGCGGAACGAGAACGAGATGTTGGACACACCGCCGGAGACCTTGGCACCGGGCAGGTTCTCCTTGATCCAGCGGGTGGCGTTGATGAAGTCCAGCGCGTAGTTGTTGTGCTCCTCGATGCCGGTAGCGACGGTTAGAATGTTCGGATCGAAGATGATGTCATCCGGATTGAAGCCCACCTCATCGACAAGGATGCGGTAGGCGCGCTCGCAGATGCGGATCTTTTCCTCATAACTCGCGGCCTGGCCGTTTTCATCGAAGGCCATCACCACCACCGCCGCGCCATAGCGCATGATGTGCCGGGCGTGTTCCCTGAAAGCGTCCTCACCCTCCTTGAGCGAGATCGAGTTCACGATTCCCTTTCCCTGCAGGCACTTCAGGCCGGCCTCGAGGATCTCCCACTTCGACGAATCCACCATGATCGGCACCTTGGCGACGTCCGGCTCGCCCTGGAGCAACTGGAGGTAGCGAGTCATCATCGCCTTGCCGTCGATGAGGCCGTCGTCGAAACAGACATCAATCACGTCGGCACCATTCTCGACCTGCTGGCGGGCCACCTCCACGGCGGCTTCGAGGTCGCCGGCGCGCACGAGTTTTGCGAAACGCGGGGATCCGGCGACGTTCGTACGCTCCCCGATCATGAGGAAGCGTTTTTCCGAGGTGAGGTTGTAGGCCTCGGTGCCGGATAGGCGGAGGGCGTGGGGAATGGTGGGCATGGAGATGGGAAGATTTTTAAACGCCAAGGCACCAAGAGCGCCAAGTTGAAGAGGATTTCAGGATTCCTTGAAGTTGTTCGCGATGCGGCGGATTCCTTGTTTGATAAGTGGGACGTTGAAATTGATGAGAAACCCGAGCGTCTTGTCGGAAATCTTGAGATACGTCATCAGTTGAGCCTGATGGATTGAGGCGAGTTGCTCGACGGCCTTCAGTTCGATAATCACCAAGTCGTTCACAAGGATGCCCAGACGGTAGCCCGCTTCGATTTCAAGATCGTCGTGGATCACCGGGTGCTGCTTTTGGCGCTCCACCTTGAATCCTCTTTTCGTCAACTCGTGAGCCACGCATACCTCGTAGGCACTCTCCAGCAGCCCTGGTCCCAATTTGCGGTGAACCCTGAATGCGGCATGCACAATTTCCCTCGCAATCCGATCCATCTCATTCATGTCGTCTTCCTTTCTTAACTTGGCGTCTTGGCGTTTCAAAATCACCGAACCACAGGCACAACGCGCGGCTTCTTGTTGGCCACGCCTCTGGCGATGGCGGCAATGTGCTCGGGCGTGTTGCCACAGCAACCACCGGCGAGGTTGAGCAAACCGGCATCGGCGAAGTCGGCCATGAATTTTTCCATGTGCGGCGGTTCGAGATCGAAGCCGGTGGGCGCCAGCGGGTTCGGCAGACCGGCATTCGGGTAGCAGGAAACGTGGGTGGTGGCACACGCGGAAAGCTCCTCCAGATGCGGACGCATCAGATCCGGACCGAGCGAGCAATTCAGGCCGATCGCCAGCGGATGGACATGGGCGAAGGCATTCCAGAACGCCTCGACCTTTTGGGCGGAGATCATCGTTTCACCACCAAGACCGACGGCGGCGGAAATGATGACCGGAAGGTGGATGTTCTGTTCCTGATAGACCTCCTGCACGGCGACGGCTGCGGCCTTGGCGTTGAGGGAATCGAAGATGGTCTCGATCATCAGGATGTCGCAACCGCCCTCGATAAGCCCGTGGACCTGGTGTTTGTAAGCCTCGAGGACCTGATCGAAAGTGACCACCCGGAAACCCGGATCGTTGGCATCCGGCGAATTGGTGAGGGAAACCGTGAGCGGCCCGATCGCCCCGGCGACGTAGCGTTTCCTCCCGGTGTCGGTGCCGATGTCGTCCGCCCACTTGCGGCAGAGCTTGGCGGACTCGACGTTCATGTCCCACGCGAGCTGGTTGAGGAACGGGTCTTCGATGATTTTCTGGAAAAACTCCGGGTCCTTGCGGCCGCCCGTCTCCCGCGGGTCGTCCACGAAGAACTCGCTCTGCGCAATGCTGGTGGCGGAAAACGTGTTCGTTTCACAAATGTCGGAGCCCGCCTCATAGAAGCGCTTGTGGATGTCTGCGATGACCTCCGGACAGGTGAGGCTGAGGATGTCCCCGTTGTTGAGCAGGTCCTTCTCGCTGTCCGCGAACCGGGTGCCGCGGGCATCCGCCTCGTTCAAGCCGTAGGTGCGGATGGTCGTTCCCATCGCGCCATCGAGCACGAAGATGCGCTCGGCGAGGGATCTTTTGAGTTCCAAGGTGCTTTCAGGCTGCGCCATGGCGGGATATTAGGCGGTTTCCCGAGCCATCTCAAGCATCAAATCGTCATATCACGATATGATGATGGGAAAATTCCAGATCACCTGTGATTCCGGAACCTCCACCTTGGCGGACTCGACGCCGGTGAGGGGGGCCTCGAATCTCTTCCGTAAAAACCACGACAAACCGCGCGCGCTCGTCTCCACCTTTGACGTCCGGCCCCGGACGCGGCATGTTCCGCCCGCCATGGCCTTCGCCGATGTTTTTCCCGATCTCCTCCAGCGCCCGACTCCGCTGATGAGGCGCTTCGCGCGCATGCTCGACGAGGAGACCGGTGGCCCGCTCGAATCCCTCGCCCGCCTCAGCCAGCAGACCACCCGCCGCCATTTCGGCCGCACCATGCGCCTCTTCGCACCGCTCTACGTCTCCAACGAGTGCGTCAACAACTGCTCGTATTGCGGATTTTCCCGCGACTCCGGAATTCTCCGCAGCACCCTCACCATCGATCAGGTCGTGCGCGAGGCGAAACACCTGCACGGCCTCGGTTTCCGCAACCTCCTGCTGGTCGCCGGCGAACACCCGAAGTTTGTCTCCGACGGCTACCTTCAGGATTGCCTCGACGCCCTCAAACCCTTCATCCCCACCCTCGCCATCGAGGTCGGTCCGATGGAGGACCCCCAATACACCGAGATCGTCCACCATGGTGCCGAGGGCCTCGTCGTCTATCAGGAAACCTACGACCGCGCCGTCTATCAGACACTCCACACCGCTGGCCCGAAGAAGAACTTCGACTGGCGGCTCGACTGCCCGGAGCGCGCCTACGCCGGCGGGTTCCGCCGCATCGGCATCGGCGCGTTGTTCGGTCTGGCCGACTGGAAACGCGAGGCACTCGCCCTCTGCGCCCACCTCGAATACCTCTACAAGCACTGCTGGAAAGCGCAGCTCACCGTCGCCTTCCCACGCATGCGGCCCTATGCCGGAAACTACGAGTATGCGCCCGATCCCGCGCTCTTTCTACCGGACAAGGCCTTCGTCAGACTGATCGCCGTCTTCCGCCTTCTTTTCCCGCAAGTCGGCATCGTCGTCTCCACCCGCGAACCGGCACCCCTGCGCGATGCCATCTGCACACTCGGAGTCACCCACATGTCCGCCGGCGTCCGCACCGAGCCCGGCGGCTACACCGGCGCCGGCTCCGACGACCTCCACCTGACAGTCAAAGGCCGCCGCGTCGAACTCGAACGGAAATCCGGCTGTGAGAAAGCCACCGAGCAGTTCCAGATCAGCGACACCCGCAGCGCCGTGGAAATTGCCGCCATGCTCCGCGCCAGAAACCTCGACCCCGTCTGGAAGGACTGGGACGAGGCGCTGCTGGCGGAGGCTTGAAAGCAGGCAGGTCCGGGAACGGCACGTCGCCCTCCCGGCTGGAGGATGACATTCGAACTTGCCGGACCCTAGCAGTGGGGCGATATTTCAGCGTAAATACCCAAAAAACCATGAGTGACGCCCCCAGCCCCTGCGACGAGAAGACGCTGCGCGAAACCCTGGAGAAAGCCCCCACCGACTGGGAAACCCGCAAGCAGCTCGCCCGTCTCCTTTACGATCAGGGCTCGTTCCTGGAAGCCGCAGACGTCGTTTGGGCGGCCGATGAGATTCCGAGCATCGACCTCGAGCTGGCATTCGCCGCACGGGTGCTAGCCAAAGCCGCTCCCAGAAAGGCCATCCGCCTGCTCACCGCCCTGCTCGAGCACAACCACGGCAAGGCGGTGCAGAATCTCGGACTGGCCAACGCCCTGCTCCACCACGGCATGGTGCTGCAGGCCGCGCGCTTTTACGGTGCCGCGCTGGAGGCCGACCCCTCGCTCGGCAACCCGGACCTTGAACACTTCATCCTCTGGACCGACGACGAGGAAACGCTTTGGGGCGACTTCAAGGAGCGCCGGCCGAAACTCGGCGAACTGCCATGGATGAAACGCGATCCCAAGGAGGCCATGAAACTGACCGGCAGGATCAGCACCCACACCTCACCGATCAAAGTTCCCAATCTCAAACCCGCGCCGGGCGAGGAACTGAACAATGATCTCTATCAGCAAAAGCCGGAGAAGGCAGCCCCCCCCGGCCCGCCGCCCGCGGTCACGATCCCGTTGGATCGGGTCGACCCAAAACACCGTCTCTTCGACTCCGAACTCGGCGCGGCAAGCGGGCCGGAACCCCCGGAACAGAGAGCATCCGAAGCGGGTGAGGCACTCGAATCCGCCGCCGCTGAGGCACCAACCAAGCCCCCCGCTGGTGCTCCCGCGCCAAAGCCCTCACTGCCACCGTTGGTGCCGAAGAAGCCTGACGCGTCGGCGTGAACGGTGAAAGCACGGGGATTCACCCCGGAAATCGCCGAATCCCCAGATTTCTGAGTCGCCCCCGCCCCCCTCGGAGACTTCGTTATTAGAGAGCGGCTAGGCGGGAAATGAGCCCGGCCTCGAATGACACGTAGTTCGGCATGGCTCCATTCATCGCTGGATCGGGTTCCACACATTCACCAACCAAGAGCCGCCGCAAAGCTCGAACCAGAAAACACAGACGCATTCGTGAGAATACTACCTTCATCCCCACGCGATCTTCGCGTCTCCGCGGTCCGATCCTGTCATTCAAAGGAAATTTTGATGCGTCGGGCACGCATCAGACTTTGACGTCCTGAACAAGGAGCTGCAATCTCCCTGCCGATGTCCCCACTTGAAGCCCTCGTCGCACTCAACATGCTGCCGAAGATCGGCCCGGTGCGGGTGCGGAGATTGTTGGAAGGCTTTGGCGATCCGGCGGCCGTGCTGGGCGCGCCGAAAGACCGGCTGATGCGGGTGGACGGCATTGGCGAGGAAACCGCAGGAATCCTCCATAGCTGGCAGGATCACGCTGACCCGGTGGCGGAGATTGGCGAGGCCAAGGAGCGCGGCATCGCCATCGTGACGCAGGAGGACGAGGGCTACCCATCGCCATTGCGCGACGCCTATGATCCGCCGCTGTTGCTCTACGTGTGGGGCCACATCGAGCCGCGTGACAAACATGCCATCGGCGTGGTCGGCTCGCGGCGGGCGACGCATTACGGCACCCAAGCCACCAAGAAGCTTTCCTATCAACTCGCGCAATCCGGGTTCACCATTGTCTCGGGCCTGGCTCGCGGCATCGACACCGCGTCCCATGAGGCGGCGGTGGCCGCGAACGGCCGCACCATCGCGGTGATCGGCTCCGGCCTCGCAAAACTCTATCCGCCGGAAAACCTTGCGCTCGCCGAGAAAATCGCCGCAGGCTTCGGCGCGGTGGTTTCCGAATTCCCGCTGCACACCGCGCCGGACAAGCAGACGTTTCCGATGCGCAACCGGATTGTCGCGGCGTGGTCGCGCGCGCTGTTGGTGGTGGAGTGCCCGGCGTGGTCCGGCTCGCTGATCACGGCGAATCTGGCGGCCGAATACGGCAAGCCGATCTTCGCGGTTCCCGGCCCGATCGACAAGCCGAGCTCCGCGGGTTGCAACCAGCTCATTCGTGACGGTGCCACGCTCGTCGCCGACGCCAGCCACGTTCTCGACGATCTCGGGGAGTTGCCGTTCGCCCGCAAAGCCAGCGCGGTGGAACCCGCGGCGGAGATTCCCGAACTGCCGGAAGAGGAGGCCGCAGTCTTCGCCGCCGTCACGGACGACGAATCCCCGGTGGACCGGATCATCGAGCGCTGCGGGCTGCCCGCCCATGTGGTGAGCGGGACGCTGATGAAACTGGAGATGCGGCGGTTGGTCAGGGCGTTCCCGGGGTTCCGGTACGCGCGGCGCGGCTAACGGTTAGCCCGCATTTCTCACACCGCGAAGCGGCAAAAATCACCCACCATCTCAATCCACCCTTTCGGTCAGAAATTTTGGCAAGTGGTCTAATCAGCGCCTGCTCCCTCATCCTCCGCGCGATCCAGCTTCAGCCATCGCGCCAATGCGTAGGCCACGAGATAGACGGTGCCGAACGACCAAAGAATGTCGCTCGTCCAGTGCGCGCCTTTTGAGATGCGGGCCAGGCCGACGAACAGGCCGAAACACACGCCCCCTGCCAACCATGCGAGCGCCGCACGGCGGCGGCGGGCCAACAGCATGAAATACGGCGCGGTGAAGAAGAACCCCATCGCCGCATGGCCTGACGGAAACGACGTGCGCTTGTGGCCCTTCGGCCCCTTCAACCACGCCGGCCGATATTGAAATTTCCCGCCAAACTCCTCCACTTGGCTCGGTCGCGGACGGCCCCACTGGTCCTTGAGGATCGTGTTCACCAGCACCCCCGGTCCCAATGCCAGCAGCAGGATGAGAAACAGCGACGGTTTCCGCAGATGCCTGACCTTCCGTACCCAGATGGACGCACACAGCACCGTGATTGCCGACAATACGGGAATCCAACCCACTAGCTGACCGTAGCGGTTGGCCAGCCAGAAGGGGGTCGCCTTGCTAATCGGCCAGCGCTGCGACTCCGGATCGAAAAACCACCGGGCCACCCGCAGGTCCACATCCGTCAGCCATGAAATCAGCGTGCCCACTGCCAGCACCACCAGCGGAATCATCAGAGCGTATCGGTGACGGGGCGCATTCATTGGTCGCCTCCCTTCTTGTCGGCCGTTTCAGGCAAGCCTTCAAAGCGTCCTTGGTGGAGTTGAAAATTCATCTTCCGCCCGTTGCCCACCAGCACCTCCACCGTTCCCACTTGGTGTGACCCTGAAAACAGCCCGTCCACCTTCTGGGGCAGCGGCTTTTCGTTTTCAGCGCAAAAAACCACAAGCATCTGGCGGCCCTTGAGTTCATCCAGCCCACCCCACAGTTGATATTGGCTCTTGATTTTCCCCGGCGGCGCCCAGTGATACACGCGCGGGCGGTCCGGCAGGTAAAACGCGAGCGCACTCACATTGTAGCGATGCCCGACGACAAGGATCGGCAAGTTCTTTTCCGGCAGTGTCTGGCGGACTTCGTCGACCCGCTTTGCATACTCCGCCCAGCCTCGCAGGCGGGCCAGCAGGTCGATCTTGGCCCCGGTTTTCCCGGTCGCCTCGATCGCGAAGGGCAACGCATACACCACCGCGCTCAATGCCACGCCCACCCACAATCCGGGGACCACCCAGCTGCGCGTCTTCTCACGCAGCCACATCCCGCGGATGTCTGAGGCCGGATTCGCCCAGCCCGCCACCAGCACGAGGCCCGCCGGATAAAACGCCGCGCCCCAGTTTCCGTTCAGGCCTTGGCGGAGGAGCATCAGCAACATCACGGTCAGCGGAATCCCGGAAAACGTCACCAGCAACCTCTCCCGCGAGGCCAGTCGCCGCCAGCACCACACGCCTGGCAGCACCAGCCCGAACAGCAAAGTCACCGTCACCGGCGAGATCGCCCCCAGTTGCATGACAAGGAACTCGGCGAGATTTCCCGGAAATTCCGCCAGCCCGTTGCCTTGAAAATGATGCTCGGTGTGCTTGTAGGTGATCCAACCGTTGGCGGAGTTCCACAAAAGCGTCGGCACCAGCGAGAGATACGATCCCCCCAATACCGCCAACAAGGCTGGCGATCGGAGTTTCGCCCGGCCTTCTTTCCCGTCGAACACCAGATAGATCACCGCCAGCAGCGGGAAGGTCCACATCATCTGCTTCGTCAGATGACCGGTGCCCAGCGCCACCAGCAGCACCAGCAGGGAAACCGTCCGCCCGCTATTGCTGCGGGCATGCAGGCTCCCGTGAAACGCGCACAAGGCCGTGCACCAGAAAAACATCAACGGCGAGTCCACCGTCATCAGCAGGCTGAACATTGCCGCTCCCGGCATCGCTGCAAACAGCGCCGCCGCCAGAAAACCACTCTTCTCCCCATACATCCTCCGCCCCAACAGAAACACCGCCACCATGCTGCCGCTGCCCAGAATGGCCGCCCACACCCGCACCCCGAACACCGTGTCTCCGCCAGCCCATCCCGCCCATGCCATCAGCCACGCAATGAACGGCGGTTTGCTGAAATAGCCCCAGGAAAGCTGCCGCCCCCAGTCCCAGTAATACGACTCATCACCCGCAAGGTCCGCCGGCATCAATGCCACAAACACCACCCGCAGCGCCAGCACACCGACAAACAACAGCCAGAATCGCTTCGTCCAGCATCCCGTAGCGGATAGCGTTTCCAATCCGCTCGCTTTGCGGAGGTCGTTCAAATTCGGTTCCAATGATTTCCAGAGTCGGTGTGAATGGGGTGGGGAGGAGTAAATTCCAACCGCGCCTTTGCTTATTGCCCCGGAAACGCCTAGGGCAACCCATTTCTCAGGTTTTTCCTCTTTCCGCCCGCGGCGAAATTGCCCCAAAGATTCGCCTTGCGGTTTTCGGATTTTCAATAAATACTGAAAGGAGTGAATACTGAAACGGATCAATTGAAGCAAGCGCGGGAGGAATTCGTAAGCCAGTGGGGGGCCTTGGGCTCCCAGTGGGGGATCAACCGGACGATGGCTCAAATCCATGCCTTGCTGATGACCGCGCCCGAGCCACTCTCGACGGATGAAGTGATGGAGGAGCTGCAGATCAGCCGCGGCAACGCACACACGAACTTGAAGGAGCTGGTCGCTTGGGCGCTGGTGCGGATTGTGGTCCGGAAAGGGGATCGGCGTGAGTATTTCGAGGCGGAGAAGGACGTTTGGAAGATATTCACCACCGTGGCTCGCGAGCGAAAACGACGGGAGATCGATCCGGCGCTGGGCGTGCTCCGCCGCTGTGCCGCAGAAAGCGAGGACATCGACACTCCGGAAGGTCGTGCGTTTTACGAACAAATGCGCCAGCTGGAGGAGTTTGTCGAATTTGCTTCGAACATGTCGGACCGAATCGCCTCGATGAAGCATGGCCTCGCCGTGCAGATGGCCGCCAAGTTGCTCGGCTGATACGCCTTCCTCATCACGAACGACCACTGAAACCGCCTTGATTTCCCAAAAATTCCGCAGAAGCCGGATCACAAGAAATCCACCGCACTCCATTCCATCCACATGAACCCCATCGTCGTCATCTTCGGAGCCAATGGATTTCTGGGGCGCTATCTGACCCGCCATTTCGCGCGACAGGGGCGGGAAGTGGTGGCGGTGGCCCGCAGCAGGAAAGGCTGGAGTGGTGATGGGATGTTTTTGGAGTGGGATGGCAAAAACCCCGGCCCGTGGACGCTGGCGTTGGAGGGCGCGGAGGCAGTGATCAATCTGGCGGGACGCAGTGTGAACTGCCGCTACACCGCGCAAAACCGCCGGGAGATCCTTGAGTCCCGGGTGGCCGCGACGCGGGCGATCGGCCAGGCGGTCGCCGGTTGCAAGACCCCGCCGAAGGCTTGGCTGAACGCAAGCACGGCGACGTGGTATCGCCACGCGGAGGACCAGCCGCAGGATGATTGGCTGGGAGAACCGGGCGAAGGTTTTTCATGCGAGGTGGCGCGGGCGTGGGAAGAAGCGTTTTTCGGGGCCATGGTGTCAGCGGAAACCCGCAAAGTGGCGCTGCGAACCGGCATGGTTCTGGCCAATGAGCAGGAGACTGTGTTTGATGTGCTCCGCAAACTCACCGCCTGCGGGCTCGGCGGGGCGATGGGCGGTGGTGCCCAACGGGTCAGCTGGATCCATATGGAGGATTTGCTGCGGGCGGTGGAGTTCATTGTGAACGATCCGTTTCTATCAGGCGCGGTCAACGTCACCGCGCCGGACTTTCCCACCAACCGGGAATGGATGAAAATTTTCCGGGAATCGGTGGGCATGCCGGTGGGTTTGCCCGCAAAGCGCTGGATGCTGGAAATCGGTGCCCGGGTGATGCAAACCGAGACCGAACTGGTGATGAAAAGCCGTTGGGCGGAACCACTGCGCCTGCATGACGCCGGCTTCCGCTGGCGCTGGGGCCGGGCGGTGGATGCGGTGGCGGATCTGCAGGCGAGACGCGGATTACAGGGATTCTTCCGGGCCGCATCCGGGCGTAGCGCGGGAGCCAAGGTGTGGCTGCCGGCGGCAACCCGGTAACCATCTGGGGAATTTCCGCCGAAGTTTAAACCGCCAAACCATTTCTGCAAGTCACTCACAGCCAGCGATCAATGGCTCGAGGCCTTCTAACTTGAGGATTTTCAGATTGCCGCGGCACCGATAATCACCTAAGCGACAGTTGCTTATTGTGAATGAGGAACCTCAAGCAGGATGTCATTTGCGATTTCCCCTATTCCTTCCTACGCCATTGCGCATGATTTTCCGCTTCGCCTTCCCCGTTTCTCTCGCATTCACCGCAGTCCTCTTCACGAGTTGCGGAAATTCCGGAATCGCCGTCATTCCAAAATCCAGAATCGGCGGCTATTACGCGGCCAACGACCGGTTTTCGATTCCCGGTCCATCGTCCACGGCCGTGACGCTCGCCTCCTCCAAGCCGAAGGACAAGCACTCGATGCCGGTCTATTCCTTCCGTGAGCGCAACCGCATTGTCCGCACGACCGCTTACACCTGCACCGAGAGCGACCACCTGATCTACGGCAACAAGAACGCCACCGGAACGCCACTCCGCTACACCAACCGCGTGCGCAGCGCCGCCGCCGACTGGTCGTTCTATCCGGTGGGCACCACCTTCCGTATCAAGGGCCTGCCCTATCTCTATGTGGTGGATGATTACGGCTCCGCGCTCACCGGCACCGGCACCATTGATCTTTACAAGCCGACCAAGGAAATCATGGGCTTGTGGGGCAAACGCAATGTCGAGTTGACCATCGTCCAATGGGGTTCCTTCACCCGCAGCGCCGAACTGCTCAGCAAGCGCACCAAGTTCAGCCACTGCCGCCGGATGCTCGCCAACATCGTGCGCCAGCGCCCGGACCTCGGTCGCATCGCGAGGCGCTGAGCCATGTTCTTCACTGAATCGGCGAAAACAGGCGCGCCGCCCGGCAGGCCGCTCGGAACAGGAATGGCTTGCCCGTGAAATCCTCCAGCTTGGCCTCGCGCGCTTCCTGAAAATCCGCTGCCAGCATCCGCTCCACCTCGCTCACGAAGACCGGGTCCGGTGAGAAGGCCGTGATTTCGAAATTCAACCGGAACGAACGGTTGTCGAGGTTCGCCGTACCCACCGAGGCCAGACGTTCATCGATCAACATGACTTTCTGATGCAGAAACCCCCGCTGATAGCGGAAAAGTTTCACCCCGAAGGGGATCGATTGCTCGTAATAGGAAAACGCGGAAAGCCAGACCAGCAGATGATCGGCGCGCTCGGGAATAAGGATGCGCACGTCCACGCCGCGGATGGCGGCGGCTTGCAGGGCGGTGAGCACACCTTCGTCCGGCACGAAATACGGCGAGGCGATCCAGAGTTTCCGGCGGGCGGAATTCGCGGCCTCCGCCACCACAAGTTGCCATGAATCCAGAGGATCGGCCGGTCCGGTGGGGATGATCGCGGCCACTTGGTCCGCCGATTCCGGTCGAGTGTCCCACGCCAACTCGGGCACTTGGTTGGCCGCCCAAAACCAGTCTTCCAGAAACACCAACTGCACCGCCTGCACCACCGGCCCGCACATTTCCAAATGGGTGTCCCGCCATGCGCCAAATCGCTGGTCGCGCCCGAGGTATTCATCCCCCACATTCAAGCCCCCGATGAACGCCACCTTGCCGTCACTCACCACGATTTTCCGGTGGTTACGGAAGTTCAGCTGAAACCTCGACCACCAGAAGCGGTTGATCCCGAACGAATGACATTCGACGCCCGCAGCCTTCAGTTCGTTCAGGTAACGCCGCGGCAGCTTGTGCGAACCGACTTCGTCAAACAGGAAATACACCCTCACTCCGGCCTGCGCCCGCTCGCTGAGCGCCTGCTGGAACCGCGTGCCGAGCGTGTCGTTTTTCACGATGAAGAAATTCACGCAAAGGTAGTTTTCCGCCCCGGAAATCGCGCTGAAAATCCGCTCGAAAGTCTCATCTCCATCGATCAGAGGCTCCAGACGGTTTCCTCGCGTGAACGGCAGCCCGCCGAGAATGCGGGCCGCGCGTTCAAAGGCATTATCCTGCGGGATATCCACCTCGAGTTCCCGCAAGCGTTCGTACATCGATTGCGCCAACCGGCCGAGGCGTTCGTCATTTTCCCTCCGCCCGCCGACATTGCGTGAAAACCGCGTCCGCCCCAGCAACCAATAGAGCGGGATCGCCAGAAAGGGAATGGTCGTCAGGAAAATCACCCATGCGATGGTTCCTTGGGACGTCCGCACGTGCATCAGCGCATGCAGCACGTGAAGGATGCCCACGGCATAGAGCCCCGCCACCGCCACCAGACCGAGCCAGGTATCCACCTCGAAGCCGTGGAAAAACATGCCCGAAACCTAACACCGAGCTCCCTCCAAACAAGCCAAAGTGCGGTGCCCCCGTCCGGCCGTCTCCGCGCTTGCAGTCCGCCGGATGTGCCGCGAGACTGCGCGCCATGTTCACGCCGAAGTGGAAAGACGAAGCGAAGCACCTGGCCAAGGGGGCCCGGAAGTTCGTGCACTACAAACGCGACCTCCTGCCTCCGGACCGCGTGGTGGAAATCGAGTCCCGCCGCACGGACCTACTCGCGGCCATCAAGTCCGGCGACCGCGCCAAGGTGGACGAGGCCTCCAAACAGATCCGCGCCGTCTGTGAAAACGCCTTGCCCCGCGAAAAACCCGTTGGCTGGCTTGAGGAAAACGTCGAGGTCATGTTTGTCGCCATCGTCATCGCTCTGGGACTGCGCGCCTACTACCTGCAGCCGTTCCGTATTCCCACCGGCTCCATGCAGCCCACGCTCAACGGCATCATCGGCACACCGCTGGCTGAAAAAGACTGGCCGACGTTTCCCCAGCGCATGTTCGAAAAGGTCGTGCGTGGCCGATCCTACGTCAAAATCGTCAATGACCGCGACCGGCGCATCAGGATCGTCAGAACATCGAACGGGCGGGCGGATTTCGACATCCGCGACTCCCAGATGCTGCATTTTTTCAGCCGCGCGGAGATTTTCTTCACTGATTCCAAACCGCTGCGCCTTCCCGCACCGAAAGGGCCGTGTTACCAAGCAGGATTGAAGGCCGCCTTACAGGAAGCCAGCCGCAATGGCGGCCTGCTGCCGAAGGGTACGATCCTCTGTGAAGGCACCATCGACTCCGGCGACCTCGTGCTGGTGGACAAGTTCTCCTATCACTTCCGCAAACCGAAGCGCGGCGAGGTCTTCGTTTTCGACACTCTGGGCATCCGCGGCATCGACGAGCGCAGCGGTGACCAAGCCAAGGGCTCCCACTACATCAAGCGCCTCAGCGGCGTGCCGGGCGACACCTTGGCGATCCAGCCGCCCAATCTCCTGGTGAATGGCAAAATCACCCGGGAACCCGGCAACCAGCGGGTCATCGCCGGCAAAGGACCCTATTCGATCAATCCCAACGGCTATCAACTCGCCGACTCGCGCGAAGCGGGTCACAACGGGAAAATGATCCACCAATACCTCGTGAAACCCACCGACTCCCTGAGCCTGAGAGCTCAGGCCCCGCCCGGACTGCGCGAATACGCCGCTCTGGGAGACAACAGCGGCAACTCGCTGGACTCCCGTTACTGGGGCCCCGTCAAGGAGTTCAACCTCGTGGGCCCCGCGCTCTTCGCCCTCTGGCCCGTCACCACCGGCCACTGGGGATTCATCCACTGACCCCGTGCCGGACGCCTCGGAAATCACCCGTCGCGCGAAATCGAATCTGGCGTTCGCTCTCCGGATCCTGCCGAAGGAACGGCGGGCGGACATGGTGGTGTTCTACGCCTTCTGCCGCACAATGGACGACCTCGCGGACGATCCGCAGCTTCCATTCGAACAACGTTCCGCTTCGCTGGGCGCATGGAAACGGGGCCTTCAATCCGGGTTTGAAACCCCCACCACCCTCCAGCGTGAAGTGGTCGAAATGCGGGACCGCCGCGCCATTCCCAACGACCTGCTCGCCGCCATCATCGATGGCTGCCAAATGGACCTGCAACCGCAACGCTTCCAAACCTGGGAGGCTCTAACCGAATACATCTGGAAAGTCGCGTGTGCGGTGGGCCTCGTTTCCATCCGGCTTTTCGGCTGTGAGGACCCCGCCGCCGAGCGCTATGCCGTGGCGCTCGGCCGCGCCCTGCAACTCACCAACATCCTACGCGATGTCGGCGAGGACCTCGACAACGGCGGCCGCGTCTATCTGCCCCTGGAGGACCTCGCCCGCTTCGGATACTCCGAGGCGGACCTGATGGAACGCGTCCACGACGAGCGCTTCCTCAAGCTTATGGCCTTCGAAGCGGAGCGCGCCGAGGGTTTCTTCCGGGAAGCCGCGGCCGCCTTGCCCGCCGGCGACCGCCGCGCCTTGGCGCCGGCCCGGATCATGGGCGGGATCTATCACCACCTGCTGGACCTCATGCGGCGGGATGAGTTCCGCGTGTTCGACCGCCGCTACCGAGTGTCTCGCGCCCGCAAGTTGGCCATTCTCTCAAAGCATCTGATTGCCGGATCACGGTGATTCGAATACGGTCCCCGAAAATCCAGTCCCAAGCGTATGTCCAACCCGATCCTAACAACCGCTGCGGCCGCCGCCCTTGTTCTCGCATCCTGCGTGCCGCCGCCGGACTTTCCTCCGCCGCGCTTCAAGCCGAACCCGCCCTATCCGCCGCGACCGGTGGACCCTTACGAGCAGTCCTATGATCCCTACGGGCAAAACACCGATCCCGCCCCGCCGCTGGAACAACCCGCGCGTCCCGCAGAGTTTCCAACCGCCCGTCGCACCGCGAATCCCAACGAGGTGATCAGCCCGTACGAGCCCTTCAACATCATCGACGTCGAAGGCTTCAGCTCCGGCCAACTCGCCCGCGATCCGTCCAACCAGAAGATTTTCCGGGTCCCCTGAGGCCTCGCGGTTAGATCCGCCAGACGTCCAGGGTCCGGCCGATGCGGCAGAGCTCCGGAGTCTCCTCGATTTCGCCGCGCGTGAGCCAACCGTTGTTCCACTCCACCCAATGGGCGCGGCCGGGGTTGGTGAACGAGCCGGTGTTGATCATCAGCCTGCGGCCGTGCTTCCAGCATCCCTGCCAATGGAAATGGCCGGTCACCAGCACCTCGGCCATGGGGAAATACCGCTCACAAAACCGGGCTCCGACGGAGCCTTGGCTGAACCAGGCTTTCAGCATCTCGAAGGCGCGGCGCGGCGGGACCGCCGCATCCCACGCGCGTTGGATGAACCTCCGGCCGAACGGATACTCCACCGAGCCGAGTTCCCGTGCGATCACCCGCGCGAGGCGCAGGCGTTCCGCGGCGTCACTGTGGGCGGCGGGGAATTCCCGCCATAACTCCTCAACGCGATCGCCAGCCATCATGATTTCGCGTTTCCACGGGGAGCCGGCGTGCAGCAAGGCGTCGCCATGGGTGATGATGATCCGGCCGCCCGCCAGCTCCACCCAGCCGGGGCCGGGCCAGCCGGGGTCGTGGTTGCCCGGCAGGAAGACCGCCTCCGCCCCCTCGTCCGCGCAGAGTTGTTTGAGCTCTTGCAGCATGGCGGCGGACTGCTCGCGGAAGGGCTCCGCCAGTTCCTGCCAAGTGTCGCCATTGAAGATGACGGTCGCCGCGCCCGCGATGAGCGGGCGCAGGGCGGACACCCGATCGATGCGCGAGATCTTGTGGCCGAGATGTAGGTCTGATAGAACGCGGACCGGTTCCTTCATGGCTCGGGTCGGCGCTGGCGCACCGCCTCGAAAACACAAACGCCGGTGGCTACCGAGACATTCAGGCACCCGACCTTGCCGAACATCGGAATGGAGGCGAGGAAGTCACAGTTTTCCTCGGTGAGGCGGCGCATGCCTTTTTCCTCCGCTCCCATCACGAGGGCGAGCGGTCCCTTGAGATCGAGTTCGTAGATCGACTTGGATTTCGCATGGTCCGAGGTGCCGACGAGCCACAGGCCGGCGGCCTTGAGCTTTTCCATCGTCCTCGCGAGATTGGTGACTTGGGCGAAGGGCACATGGTCCGCCCCGCCCACGGAGATCCGGCGCACGGTTTCGGTGATGCCCACCGCCTTGTCCTTGGGAGCGACCACGGCATGCACGCCCGCGGCATCCGCCGTGCGGAGGATGGCCCCGAGATTGTGCGGGTCCTGCACGCAATCAAGAATCAGCACGAAGGGCACCTCGTGTTGCGCAATGACGGCCATGAGTTCGTCTTCATCAAGTGCGGGCACGGTTTTCTCCACCGCTTGGACGTGGCGGTTTTCGCGCGCCTGTCTGGCCTGTCTGTCTTGGGAGCCGCGGGGCCCTGTGAACCGGGGTTTCATGTGCGGAAATGTGAAACAGGAAGGCTGCGGGAGTCGAGTGCTTTGGCGCAGGCGGAAAGCCGGGTGGGGCTAGGGTTTGAAGAGCACCTTGCCATTGCGCCCGGGCGCCTCCAACCGGAGCAGGGCTTCCTGATAGGACTCCAGTGGAAACGTGCCGTCCACCGGCTGGACGAGCCTGCCCTCGGCCACGCGGCGCGCGAGTTCCTGATAGACTGCGTCTACTTCCTCCGCGGGGGCGTGTTCCACCCAGCGGGTGACCCACAGGCCGCGCACCCGGATATCGCGGAAAATGAGCAGGCCGTTGGGCATGGTGAGCGGCTTGCGGCCCATGGCTCCGTAGGTGATGTGGGTGCCGCCTTCACGCAGGAGTTTCATCACCCGCAACGCGCTCTCGCCGCCCACCGCATTGAAGGCCAACGCGGCATTCGATCCACCGAGCACATCCTTGGCGGCGGCCATGCCGACTTCGTCATCGAGAAACACGTGATCCGCCCCGAGATCACGGAGTTCAGGCGCGGCCTCACCGCGACGGAGAAAGGAAATCGTGCGGATGCCGAGGTCACGGGCGAGCTGGATCACGCAGCGGCCGACGGCGGAATTCCCGAGATTCTGGACGATCCAGTCCCCGCGATGAAGCGATTCGAAACCGTGCAGGAGCTGCCAGGCAGTCGCCGGGTTCACCTTGAGCATTGCGGCTTGGACGAGATCGATGCGCGCTGGGAGCTTGAACAGGGATTCGGCAGGAACGGTCGTGTGGGTGGACCATGTCGCGGCGCGGCGGAGAAACATGACGGGATCTCCGACTTGGAAATCGTCCGTTTCACTCGCCTCCACGACGCCGCAGCCCTCGATGCCAGGCACGGCGGGCAGCTCGGGTTTCACGCCATAAGTGCCTTCAACCGTGTTGAGATCCGCCGGATTGATGGGCGCGGCGGAGATGCGGACGCAGACCTCGCCGGGTCCCGGGTGCTGCGGGCGAAATGTGTTTATTTCAAGAACCTCGCCGGGTTTTCCCGTCCGCTGAAACCACAATTGTTTGCCGTCTGAACTCATGCCGTGACTCTAGCGGGCTGACCGGGCTCGCCAAGTCAGAAGAGCCTGGAGTATCGGAGGCGACCATCACGGCCGGGTCGCCTTGCGACGGGCGACGGGTTTACCAACGGTGCCTTCCGTTGCGGTCGCCGGGGATCTGGAGACGTTGTTTTCGACGGTGGACGCGGAACGCGCGGCGGAGATGGAAGGCGGGGCGGTTGAGTCGCCTATTGAGGCGTCACCTGGATGTTGCGGAAGTGGATTTCCCCACCTTCGGACTGCAGGCCGATCGGCCCCGAAAGCACGTCCAGACCGCTCGCTTGATTGACGATTTCACCGTTCACCTTGAGTTCCATGTTCCCACCGGAAAGGGTGATTTCGTAATGATTCCATTCGCCGGGAGCTTTCTCGGCAGCCTTGATTTTCACGACCCCCTTGAAATCACCCAGATCCTTGTGGTTCTTGATTTCCCGGAACCGGGCGGGATCCCCTTCCACGCTGGCACCGTAGAATGCCCAGATGTCGCCGGCTTTGCCGTTTTTGAGCTGAGCCTCCACACACCTCGGCATGAAGGTGGCCGGTTGCCCGGCGATCCGCAGCAGCACGCCACTGTTACCGGGTTCCGTCCCCGGAGCCCAACGCCAGTCAAATTCCAGTTTGAAATCCTGATAGGACTCCTTGGTGAACAAATACCCCAAGGGCTTGCCTTTGCAGACGATGACTCCGTCCTGTACGCTCCAGACATCTTCCATCTTCACATCGTCACCCACGAGAACGTGGGACCAGGCATCGAGAAGTGCTCCGGAAACGGCTTCGCTGCCGGTTTCCACCGGTTTTCCGGTCTTCTTCGAGCAGGATGTTAGAAAAGCGCTTGCGGCGATGGCGAACCAAATCGTGGGAGTTTGCATGGTTGGTTTTGTTGGTGGTTTGGACTGGGGACTCGGCTTTGTGGGGCATGATCGGGCCGGTAACGGCCGTCTCCGACGGCATGTCACGGTTCAAGCCCCGGCGGCGGTTCATGATTGCAGAAATCTGCTTTTGGCGGAAGCGGAGGATTTCGGTGCGAAGATACTTCGCCGCGAGCGTAGCTTCCCGTGCCGCCAAACTGTTGAATTACCACTCGCCATCGTGCCACCCCAGTCATCGCCTTACTCGGGTTGCTGCGGCAGCTTGATGCGGGCGGGGACGTCCTTGATCGGGATACCGGCTTTGGTAAGGGCGTCCCAAACCATGAGCAGGCGCTCGAGCGGAAGCTGCTTGTCGGCCTCGAGCTCGAGTTTGCGGCCGGGGTTCTGTTTCTGGTAGGCGGTGAGGTAGGACTGTAGCAGGCCCTCCGGCACCGCGAGCGAGTCGAGCGTGATGTTTCCGAGTGCGTCCACGGCGATGGTCGAGCGGGCGTCAGCGATCTGGTCGGACGGCACTTCGCGCACGGTAGGTAGTTCGATGCGCAGGATGTCCCGGCGTTTCTTGAAGGTAGTGGAAACGATGAAGAACACGAGCAGGATGAAAAGAATGTCGATCATCGGAACGATCGGCACCTCGGCGCGCTTGCGGGATATCCGGTGGAAATGCATGGTCCGGGTTAGTTTTTATTAGATGCTCTCTGGCAAACGTGGGCGAGATCCGCGAGCAGCGACTCCAGCCGGGCGGTGAGCACCTCGATGCGGCGGGTGAAATAACCGTGGGCGACCACGCAGGGCACGGCGATGGCGAGGCCGAAGATGGTGGTGTTGAGTGCCTTGGCGATGCCGCGGGCGATGGCGAGATGGTCGGCGGAATCGCTGAGGCCCTGAAAGATGGTGACGAGGCCGGAGGCGGTGCCGAGTAGTCCTAGCAATGGCGCGACGGTGATGACGATGTCGAGCACGCCGATGCCGGCGTGCAGGCGTGAGCTTTCCTCGCGGGCGGAGGCCTCCACGGCGAGGATGATGTCGCGCTGGGGTTTGCCACGGTGGCGGACCGCCACATTGGCCAGGCGGGCGAGCGTACTCTCGCCTTTCGCGAACTCCTTGAGCACCGGTTCGATCTTGTCCGCGGTGACGATGTCCTGAAACCGCGCGACCTTGCCGGCGAGCCCGTCCGGAATGACACGGCCTCGGGACAGTGAGAGGAACTTATAGAGGATGGCGGTCATGCCGACGATCGAGGTGGCGGCGAGCGGGATCATGAAAACCCCGCCCTTGAGCAGGAAATCCCATGAGGTCTGGAGTGCGTCGGTTGCGGAGTAGGAGGAGATGAGGCTGAGGGGTTCAGTCATGGCGGTTTGGTTAGAAGTAGAATCTGAAGATGAGTTCGAGGGGTTCCTCGTCATATTCCTTGCGTAGGTCGCGGGGCATGGCGGGGATTTCGGCGTTGCGGATGGATTTAAGCGTGAAGCCTTTCTGGATCTGGCCGCCCTTCTCGCCCATGTCCTCCACGAAGAGCACGGAGCGGACCTTGCCGCTGGTTTCGACAAAGAACCGGACGGTTAGAAACCCCGGAGTGATGAAATCCCGGTGGCGCACACAGTTGCGCTGCCACTCCTGCTCGACAGCGCGGCTGATCACCGCCTGATAGCGGCCGAGCGCGGTGTTCTCGACATCCAGCGCGCTGCGGCCGTTGCGCGAGATGGAGCCCATAACGGCGGTCTTGCGCTGAAAGCCCCGGAACGCGGGACCGCTGGAGGGGTTCGGACGCACGGCGTGGGCGGGGATTTCGAGCTCGGGGACCTTGGGCGCGGGCGGGAGATCGGCGCTGCGTTGCTCGGGCGTCGGCTTGATTTGCGAGTCTGCTCCGGTTTCGCGCGGCACCTGCACCTCAACCGGATTCGGGCCTTCCAGCAGGGTTTCACGTGGCGATGGCAAACTGCGGACGGCGTCCGGGCCGGGTGCGGCGGTGGGTTCGGTGGCGGATTCCAGCGGTGGCGCCGGCGGCACGAGAAGGGAGGGATGGGTTTCGAAAACCGGGACCGCAGGGGATTTTCCGGACAAACCGCCATCTTGATAGTCGCTCTCTGTGGTCTCTATCTCGAGCTCGTCCCGGGACTCGATGCCTGCCTGTGAGGGCAGTGGCGGGGCGGAAGCCACCGGCGCGCGGTCACTGGCAGCGCGGGTGTCCCGCTCGCCGATGAACGCCGGAGGCTCCTCCGGTGGCGCGGCTTGGTCTTCGGTGGTTCTGGCGAAGCGTTTCTCAGGTACCGGGGCGGTTTCCGCGGGCACCGCGTAGATCGTCGCCACCGCCTCTGATGGCGACGGTGGGGCGGGGGTGGATTTTTTGCGGAATTCCGCCGATTTCAAAGCCGCCAGTCCAACGGTCGCCACCAAGGCCAGATTGAGCAGCAACGACAAACCGAGGGCGATCATCCACAGGTGACCGTCGCCGCGCCGCGGGAATGATGCCAACGATTGCATTGTCAACACCGCCAACCTTGCCGGGAAAACAGGTGGGCGCAATCCGGGAAATCGCGAAGCAGTGGGCGACGCGTTTTTCGTGGGAATGAAAACCAATATGCCCAACTTGCCAAAGAATCCGCAATTTTCGACACGGGATCGCCGTGGGGAATTGCGAACTTGCACCCATATGGGCAATTTTTGGTTGCTTCCGATGGAGGAATTCGCCATTTTTTGGCCGCAGAGGTCATTTTTTATGAATATGGATCAATTGGATGGAGCGCAGGCGCTTATCAAGACGCTTGACGAGTTGGGCATCGAATACATCTTCGGATATTCCGGAGGTGCGGCCATCCCAATTTTCGACGCGCTGGAGACGGTCAAGACCAAGATGAAGTTTATTCTGGTGCGGCACGAGCAAGGTGCCGTTCACATGGCGGACGGTTATGCCCGCGCCACCGGCAAACCCGCCGCGGTGCTCGTAACCTCCGGTCCCGGTGCCGGCAATACGGTGACCGGTTTGATGACTGCGATGATGGACTCCGTGCCGATGCTCGTCATCTGCGGCCAGACGGTCACTTGGATGCTCGGCAAGGATGCGTTCCAAGAAGCCGATATTTTCGGCATCACCATTCCGGTGGTGAAGCACAACTACCTCGTCAAGGACACCAACGCGCTGCCGCGCGTCGCCCGCGAGGCCTATCACATCGCCACCACAGGCCGCCCCGGCCCGGTGCTCATCGATGTGCCGAAAGATATTTCCCAAGGGCCTTTCACGGGGGACTTGGACCCGACTTTCGAGATTCCGGGTTACCAACCGGAGACCGCGATGGAAATCAGTGAAACAGCCGCCAAGCAAGCGGCCGATTTGATTTCCAAAGCCAAACGCCCGGTGATTCTAGCCGGTCAGGGCTGCATGATTTCGCGGGCGGACAAGGAACTCCGCGAACTCGCGGAAAAGCTCGATGCCCCGGTGGTCAGCACCCTGCTGGGCAAGGGCGTGTTTCCCGAGACCCATCCGCTCTCGCTCGGCATGCTCGGCATGCACGGCACGGCTTATGCGAACAAGGCGATGGTCGAGTGCGATCTGCTGATCAATATCGGCTCGCGTTTCGACGACCGCATCATCGGTCAACCCACCAAATTCTGCCAAGACGCGCCGATCATCCACATCGACATCGATCCCGCCGAGATGGGCAAGATGATCGTGCCGGACGTGCAAATCGTCGGCGATGCGAAAGCCGCGCTCAATGCCATTCTGCCACATGTCGGGAAACTCGAAACCACCGAGTGGCTGAGCAAGCTTGATAGCTACAAGAAGAAGTTCCCGCTCGCCTACAAGAAACAGGGCGGCCTCCGCATGCAGCAGGTGATCGACGAACTCTATCAACTCACCGAAGGCAAGGCGATCGTCGCCACCGACGTTGGCCAGCACCAGATGTGGGCGGCGCAGTTTTACAAGAACGACGCCTCCTACCATTGGCTCTCGTCCGGCGGCGCGGGCACCATGGGCTTCGGGTTTCCCGCGGCCATCGGCGCCCAGTTCGCCTGCCCGGACAAGATGGTCATCTCGATCTCCGGCGACGGCGGCTTCCAGATGACCCTGTTTGAGCTGGCGACCGCGGCGCTCCACAAGCTGCCGGTCAAGATCGTGGTGCTCAACAACCACTATCTCGGCATGGTCCGCCAGTGGCAGGAGTTGTTCTACGATGACCGGACTTCCGGCGTGGACCTCATCGGCAACCCGGACTTCTGCAAACTTGCCGAGGCCTACGGCATCCCCTCCGTCCACATCAAGCGGCCGGCGGATGTGACCCGCATGTTGAGGAAAGCCCTCGATTACAACGACGGCCCGATCCTGATCCACGCCGAGTGCGTGAAAACCGACAACGTCTTCCCGATGATTCCCGCCGGCGCCGCGCTGGAGGACATGATCACCGAGGCCCCCAAACAGAAAATGGCCAAACCCGTCGGGTCCACGTGATGCTGCGGCGCATCTCACGAATTCAACATTCAAAATTTCCGTCCCACACCCCACACCATCGTGACTTCCGAAACTTCCGTCGAAGCGCCGATCCTTGCGCGCGGAGCCACCCACACGCTCTCGGTTCTCGTCAGCAACCAGCCCGGCGTGCTGATGCGGATCTGCCAGGTCTTCTCCCGCCGCGGTTTCAACATCGACTCGCTCGTCGTTTCCGAAGGCCGCAACGCGAATTTCTCGCGGATGACCATCGGCATTTCCGGCGACCCGCAAGGCCTCAGCCAGATCATCATGCAGGTCAGCAAGCTCATCGACGTGATCCATTGCTTCGAGCACACCTCGGACAATTCGGTGACCAAGGAAATGGTGCTCGTCAAAATCCAGTGTTCGCCCGCCGAGCGGTCGATGGCGCTGCAAATCGCCGAGCATTTTACCGGGAAAACCGTCGATCTCACGCCGACCTCGATGATCGTCATGATCCAGGGCGACAGCCCGAAGGTGGATGCGGCGATCACCATGTTCTCACAGTTCAAAATCATCGAGACCG
Source organism: Luteolibacter sp. (assembly GCA_041549835.1). Classification (GTDB taxonomy): domain Bacteria; phylum Verrucomicrobiota; class Verrucomicrobiia; order Verrucomicrobiales; family Akkermansiaceae; genus Luteolibacter. Next base: position 28,462 of record JBFEQB010000027.1, read on the forward strand.
TCCGCACCGGCAAGGTGGTGATGGCCCGCGGCGAGCAACCGACATGAGTCCTTCCAACAAGTGGAGGCAAAAGGACACGCGGCCCCGCTGGTCCTGCTCTTCCACCCGCAAGAGTTCCGGGTGCATTTTTGCGAAGCCCTGATAGTCTTGTCCGGCTTGCAGAACAACATCCTCCAGAAACACCTCTCGAAACGGTTCCGAATCCTTCTCACCGGCGATCCCGGTGGCGTTCCGCCATGGCTGGGAGCCGTCGCGGCAAGTGACGAGCCGGGACTCTATTTTCCGGATGAGGCCCCATGGATCGCTCATGCCGACATGGCCACCTTGGTCGGAGGGATCCGCGCGTTGCTGATGCAAGCCCTGCACCCGGGCAGTCTGACCGGTGTCCGCAGTCATTCGCGCTACGAGAGCGATCCTCTCGGCAGGTTGTCAGGAACCATCCGCTGGCTCACCGTCACGACCTTCGCTTCCACCGCTTCCGTTTCCACTGAAGCCGACCGGGTGAACCGCATGCACAGCCATGTGAAGGGGAAATACACAACCTCATCGGGCAAAACGGTCGACTACACCGCCGCCGATCCGCATCTCTTGCGCTGGGTTCACATTGCCTTCATGGATTCCTTCCTCCGCTGCCATCAGGCGTATTCCACCCGGCCACTCCCCGGCGGGGCTGACGCTTACATCCGCCTGTGGTCGAAATCCGTCATCCCCCTTGGGTTGAATGAAGTCCCCATGTCCGAGGCGGAACTGCTGGCGGATCTCGAACGCTACCGCCCCGAGCTCATCGTCACCGACGAAACCCGCGAAGTCATCCGCTGGATCAAGAACCCACCGCTCCCCGCCACGGCCATCCCCGCATACCGGCTCCTGTTCAAAGCGGCGCTCGCCGCCCTGCCACGCGACTATCAGGACATGATTGGCCTCGGCCACCCGTCGCTCAGGGTCCTGCGGCCCGTGACGGTGAATTTCCTCAAGTTCATCCGGCTCGCCATCGGTCCGGAAAGCCCCATCGAGGAGGCCGCCATCGAACGCCTCCACCGCGCCGGCTTGATGAGGGAGGGGAAAGTCATTGGCCGCTGAAGTCCGCTTCCCCGGTCACCCCTTTCATCCGATGGTCGTGCCCGCCCCATTTGCCATGAAACGCCTGCTCATCATCCTGACCCTCGCCATCGGTCTCCTGCATCCCGCCCCGGCTGCGGAGAGCCGCCCCAACATCGTCCTCATCATGGCGGACGATCTTGGCTTCGCCGACCTCGGTTGTTACGGGAGTGAAATCCGGACCCCGAACCTCGATGCCCTCGCGAAGGGCGGGCTGCGCTTCTCGCAGTTCTACAACACCGCCAAGTGTCACAGTTCGCGGGTCTCGTTGCTCACCGGTCTCTACTGCAACCAGGCCGGGAGCGAGACCCTCGCGCGCGGTGCCACCATTGCGGAGGTCATGAAAAGTGCCGGTTACTCGACCGCGATGACCGGCAAGTGGCATCTCACCAAGCAGCCCACCGACTTCGGTTTCGAACGCTATTGGGGCCACCTCTCCGGTGCCACCAACTTTTTCACCGGCGACGGCACTTTCCGCCTGAACGGGAAGAGCTGGGAGGTCCCGAAGGAGCTCAACGGGAAGCCATTCTACACCACGACCGCCATCACTGACTTCGCGATCCGGTTCGTCGATGAAATGGCCGCCAAGGACGACCCCTTTCTCCTCTACATTGCTTACAATGCCCCACACTACCCGTTGCAGGCCCCCAAAGAGCAGATCGAGAAATACAAGGGAGCCTACGATGCCGGCTGGGATGTCCTACGGGCCGCCCGCCACAAAAAACAGATCGCAACCGGCTTGCTTGCCGAGAAGTGGGAGCTTTGCCCCCGGCCCGCCCACGTCCCGGCCTGGGATTCGCTCTCCGCGCAAGACAAGGCCTGGGAAGCGCGCCGCATGGAAGTCTTTGCCGCGATGGTGGATGTGGTCGATCAGAACATCGGTCGCCTCGTCACGCACCTGAAGGAAAAAGGCGCCTGGGAGAACACCCTTTTCTTATTCTGCTCGGACAATGGAGCTTGTCCTTTCGACCGCACCCGCGGCAAACAGCTCGAGCCATGGGACCCGAAGAGCTACTGGTGCTACGACGTCGGCTGGGCGCATGTGGGCAATACCCCCTTCCGCCTCTACAAGCAGAACCAGCATGAAGGCGGAATCTCCTCGCCCCTCATCGCGCACTGGCCACAGGGACTGAAAATCGAATTCGGCGGCTCGGCGGACGACCACGACCAGAGCCTCCGGCCCACTCCGCTCGGTCCGGTCACCGATCAGCCCGGCCACCTGATCGACTTCATGGCGACCTTCCTTGACCTCGGAAGGGCGAACTACCCGAAGGCGGTCGGAAAGCGGATCATCGACCCACTCCAAGGGGTCTCGCTCGCGCCCATCTTCCAGAGCAGGAAACGCGAAGGCCACCAGACCCTCTATCAGCACTACGGCATGGACCGCGCCCTGCGCCAGGGCGACTGGAAAGTGGTCGCCGCCAAGGGTGGGCGCTGGGAACTCTACAACATGGCCGAGGATCGCAGCGAGCTGCATGACCTCGCCGCCGTCCACCCGCAACGCGTCCGGCGGATGATCACGGAGTGGTTCCGCATCGCGAAGGACGTCGATCGCCTCGCGCCCGGCCAGCTCAAGCCCGGAAGCGGAGAGCTCACCCCCCTCGAATTTGGAGTGCGCAAGGACCCGGGGGCATCGGCGGGCGGAGCAGGCAAGCGGATGCGGAAAACGGACTAAAGTCCTCCCTTGTTTTTAAAACGTCACACCTTCGCCGGACTGCGAAGAATCGCCAATCCCTGGCGGATGTAAGCCACGGTGGACCACACCGTGAAAGCCGCCGCCACCACGCACGGCCAGGTGGGCGGATAATCCACCCACTTGAGCATCACCCAGCCGAGCGCGAACATCTGGGTGACCGTGCACACCTTGCCGGACCAATGCGGAGCGAAGTTCACCTTGCAATGATGGTTCCAGAGGATCCGGATCCCGCCGATGATGATGCAATCCCGCAACACCACGATCACGGCAAACCATGCGGGGAGCCGCCAGCCACCCAGGCCCCAGTCAACGAGCGAAAGCGTGATCACGCCGGTCAGCAGCAAGGCCTTGTCCGCGATGGGATCGATGAACGCACCGAATTTCGACATTTGGTTGAAACGCCGGGCCACCCAGCCATCGATGCCGTCACTGGCGGCGGCGGTGATGAAGACGCCGAGCGCCCACCAGCGAAGGGCCTCATCCGGTTGGCCCATCTTGACCGAGTGCCCGTAGGCGAGTGCCAGCACGGCGAATACCGGCACCATCACGATCCGGGTAATGGTGATTTTGCTGGCGAAGGTCACGCTGGAATCCAAGCAGACCGGGGCATCCGAAGAAACCCGAAACTTCACCCTTCCGGCGGACATTTCCGGCATCAATAAACCGGCTCGTCATAGGCATACCCGCCGCCTCCGCCGCCGGTCCCTTGGATTTTTTCCTTGGTCCAGACACACGCGGCCTTGGTGTCCCGGTAAATCCCAACACTGGTGTTGCAGGAATTCAGGGCGACCACGACGGCGAACAAAGTGAAAAATTTCATGGCGCGAAATTAAGCCACTTGCATGGATTGGAAAGGTGAAATGTCAGGATTTGTGAGCCATTTGCGGCCGAAAAATGCGGATCGGCATGAGAAATGGCTTTACATGGATGAGCGGCTAGCTAGTTTTCGCGCCCCGGTGGGCGATCGCCTGATCGGTCCAACCCCAAATCATTTTACGCCATGAAAGTTCTTTCCTCACTTGCCTCCGCCAAGCGCCGCCATGCCGATTGCCAGATCGTGAAACGCAAGGGCACGGTGTATGTGATCTGCAAATCGAACCCGAAGTTCAAGGCCCGCCAAGGAGCGACCGCCGGCACCCGCCTCTCGAAGAAGGGCCTGTAAGCGCATCCCGGTCATTCACGACTTTTTGAAAAAGCGGCTTCACGGCCGCTTTTTTCATGCCCGGGCGGCGAGCTTTTCCAACACACGGCCGGCGGAGATCATGCCAAACGCCGCCGTGACGTGAGTCACCGCCCCGAGGCCGGTGGTGCATCCAAGGCGCTGGCCGGCCAACTCCGGCCGGTCATGCGAGACGGAGCCGTCACACTGGGAAAACACCGGTGGTTCGTCTGAAAACACCGCCTCGATCCCCAGCGGATCGGGTTTCGTGCCGAGCGGGGTTTTGGGGAACCCGAAATCACCGCGCAACGTGCGGCGGAGTTGGTGCAGCAGCGGATCTTTCCCGCTGTAGGCCAGATCCGCCACCCGGATGCGCGTGGGATCGCGCCGCCCACCCGCGCCGCCACAGGTGACGGTGTCAATGCCGCGGCGTCGGCATTCGGCGAGCAGCAAGGCCTTGTGCCGGGTGCTGTCAATGGCATCGATCACCGCATCAAACCCCGCGTCGAGAATCTCCGCCGCAGTGGTTTCATTGAAAAACTTCGGGACGATCCGGATTTCGCCGGTGGGGTGGATGGCGCGCGCGCGTTCGGCCATGGCCTCGGTTTTCTGGCGGCCGATCTGCCCGTCCATCGCGTGCAACTGGCGGTTCACGTTGGTCATGCAGATTTCATCCAGATCCACCAGCGTCAGGTTGCCCACGCCGGAGCGGGCCAGTGATTCGACCGCCCACGACCCCACTCCGCCCACGCCGATCACGGCGACACGTGCCGTGAGAAAACGCGCCAGCGCCGCTTGGCCGTAAAGCCGCGCGATGCCTCCGAAACGATGGGGAATGGAATCCGGCACGCGCGGACCATGTGCCCGGAATTTCCCGGAGTCACGGCCAGATTGGCGGATTTCCGCGCCCACACCGTTGGCGAACCGCATCAATGGCGTTTGCAAAGCCCGCCAGCACGGCTGCTCGCCACCGCGCCTGCAAGGCGCCATTCTGGCAAAGGCGGCGGTTGGCACCATCCGGCTGCGGCTGTTGAAAGTCGCCGCATCGATCACGGTGAGTGTGCGCAGGGTCCATGTCCGGATGGCTGGTGCCTTTCCGCTGCAAGAAGTCTTCGCCTCCGTCCGGTCCCGGCTCGTGACCTAGCGGCCAAGCAATTCGAAGAACCCCGTGACCGACCGCACCGCCCTGCCGCGAGGGAAGTCCACGCCCGTGAAACGGGAAAATGCCGCCTGCCAGATTGTGCGGGGTCCAAAGGAGCCTAAATTCGCCAAAAAACCGCCCTCGGAATCCGGACCGCCACCCCTCAGAAACCGGAAACGCACGCATTTCCGCCCACTTTAAATCGCGGTGTGAGAGATGCGGGTTAGGCTCGCTGGGAGCCCCCCCGAAACGGAAAAACCCCGACGCCCTGTGGGGACGGCGGGGTTTTCGGTTAAGAGGCATCGCGGCTGTAAATCGCCTTCGGCCAACTAGAACGCGCTTCGCGTTTGATCGAGTCGCTAACGTTCCTGTCGGTTGGCCGCCACGAGTTACTTGCGCAGCGCTTCCTCGCGCTCCTTGGCCTTGGCAATGACATCCTCGGCGATGTTGCGCGGGCACGCGGCGTAGTGGCTGAACTCCATCGAGAACTGGCCACGGCCGGAAGTCATGGTGCGGAGGTCGCCGATGTAGCCGAACATGGCGGACAGCGGGGCCTCGGCCTTGACGCGCACCTCACCTGGAGTCGGCTCCTGGCCTTGGATCATGCCGCGGCGGCGGTTGAGGTCGCCGATGACGTCACCGACTTTTTCCTCGGGAGCGAAGACGTCGAGCTTCATCATGGGCTCGAGGATCTGCGGGCCGGCTTTCGGCATCGACTGGCGATAAGCCGCCTTGGAGGCGATTTCGAAGGCGATGGCCGAGGAGTCCACGGCGTGGAAACCACCGTCGTTGAGGGTGACCTTGAAGTCCAAGCAGGGGTATCCGGCGAGCGGGCCCTTGTCCACGGAAGTCCTGAAGCCTTTTTCCACCGCCGGGATGTATTCCTTGGGAACATTGCCGCCCACGACTTTGGATTCGAAAACAAAGCCGGAACCGGCTTCACCGGGTTCAATGGAGTAGTCGATCTTCGCGAACTGGCCGGAACCACCGGACTGCTTCTTATGAGTGTAGCTGTCGTTGACGGGCTTGGTGATGGTTTCACGGTAAGCCACCTGCGGCGCGCCCACCTCGACCTCCACCTTGTGGGTGCGCTTGAGGATGTCGATCTTGATGTCGAGGTGAAGCTCGCCCATGCCCTTGAGGATCGTCTCGTTGGTTTCCTCGTCGGTCTCGACGCGGAAGGACGGGTCCTCGGCGACCATCTTGCCGATGGCGTTGGCGAGTTTCTCGGCGTTGGCCTTGTCCTTGGCGGCAACGGCGATGGAGATGACGGGGTCGGGGAAAACCATCGGCTCAAGGGTGGCCGGGTTCTTCTCGTCACACAAGGTGTGGCCGGTCTGGACGTTCTTGAGGCCGACGATGGCGACGATGTCGCCCGCTTGGGCGGAGTCGATCTCGTTGCGGTCATCGGCGTGCATTTCCACCATGCGGCTGATGCGCTCGGTCTTGCCGGTGAAGGAGTTGAGCACGGTGTCGCCCTTCTTGATGGTGCCCGAGTAAATGCGGGTGAAGGTGAGCGCGCCGAACTTGTCATCCATGATCTTGAAGGCGAGACCGCGGAAAGGGGCCGAGGAATCGCTTTCGGCGAAAAGACCCGTTTCATTGCCTTCCGCATCCACTTCAGGAAGCGGTTTGACTTCGATCGGGGACGGCAGGTAGTCGACCACGGCGTCGAGGATGAGCTGGAGGCCCTTGTTTTTGAAACTGGAGCCGCAATAGGTCGGGAAGAAGGCGAGATCAATGGTGCCCTTGCGGATGCACTTCTTGAGGGTCTCGATGTCCGGCTCCTCGCCTTCGAGGAATTTCTCCATCACTTCATCGTCCTGCTCGACGGCGGACTCGACGAGGGCCGCGCGGTATTCCTCCGCCTTGTCCACCATGTCGGCGGGGATGTCGGTGATGGTGAAGTTTTCCGGCTGGCCGGACTCGTCCCAGATGTGAGCCTTGCGGGTGAGGAGATCGACGACGCCGACGAAATCACTCTCGGTGCCGATCGGCAGGACCATGACGAGCGGATGCGCACCAAGCACGGTTTTGACCTGATTGACAACGCGGTAGAAATCCGCGCCGATGCGGTCGAGCTTGTTGACGTAAATGATGCGGGAAACCTTGGAATCGTTGGCGTAGCGCCAGTTGGTCTCGGACTGGGGCTCCACACCGCCGGAGCCGCAGAACACGCCCACGCCGCCGTCGAGCACTTTCAGCGAGCGGTAGACCTCGATGGTGAAGTCCACGTGGCCGGGAGTATCGATGACGTTGAACTGGTGATCTCTCCAGAAGCAGGTGGTGGCGGCGGACTGGATGGTGATGCCGCGCTCGGCCTCTTGGTCCATGAAGTCCATGGTGGACGCGCCGTCGTGCACTTCACCGATCTTGTGGATCTTGCCGGTGAGTTTGAGAATACGCTCGGTCGTGGTGGTTTTGCCCGCATCAACGTGCGCGAAAATGCCGATATTGCGGTACTTTGAGAGATCCTTCATGCCAGTGGTATGCTTCTGTATTACGGGCGACTCGATTGCGCCGGGGGCGAATTGCTAGTCAGAGATACGGATTTGGCAATCCTAGAGTCTGGAATTTACGCCAAAATTCCGAATTGCAGGAATTTTGGCGGGTTCTGGCTTGCGTCAGGCCGCCAGTGACCCTTGCCTTTGCGTCAGTGGCGGAGGCGAAAACACGATTCCGAAGGCGGCCCGCGGGGCTCGATGGCATGACGCCCGCAGAAGTCGCGGCCGGCCTGCGCCACCTTCCGGGCCTGGTGCTTTTCGACACCGTTGGCAACCTGCCATCCTCGGCACGGCAGCCGGTTTCAGTGATTGCCGCGCGCCCGACCCGCATCCTGCGCGGATCGATCCATGAGGGGGGTGATCGGGAGCTTCTGCGCGGGGCCTTGGCCGCAGGACCGGAGAGCTCCGGCGACTTCGGGTTTCCCCTCGGCGGCCTGTGTGGTTGGGTGGACTACGAGGGAGGATTCGTCTTCGGCGATTATCCTGAAATGCTCGTCTTCGACCACTCGAACCACACCTGGTGGGAAACCGGCGGCTTGTCCAGCTGTCTGCGGGAAACCCCGGAACAACCCGTCAGCATCGGCGCGTTCCATGCCACCAGCACCCGCGGGGCCTTCCTCCGCGGTGTCGGCCGCATCAAGGAATGGATCGCCGCTGGCGATATCTATCAGGTGAATCTCTCGCAAGCCTTCGAGGCGGAGGTTTCCGGGGCTTCGCTCTTCCGGCTCTACGAAGCGCTGCGCGACGCCTCGCCCGCGCCGATGGCCGCCTGGCTCTCGCTCGATGGCAAAGAAGTGCTCAGCTCCTCGCCCGAAACGTTTCTCAAAATCTCCGGCCGCGGCATCGAAACCCGCCCGATCAAAGGCACCCGCCCGCGGTTCCACGATCCGGACGAAGACCGCCGCTCCGCCTACGAACTCCAAACCTCGCCCAAGGAAATCGCCGAGCTCGTCATGATCACCGACCTCCTGCGCAACGATCTCGGCCAGGTCTGTGAGTTCGGCAGCATCGAGGTTTCCGAAATGCTCCAACTCGAGTCGCTGGCCCAGGTCCACCACCTCGTTTCCACCGTCACCGGGACGCTGCGTCCGGACACCGGCGCCATCGACGCGCTCGCCGCCTGTTTCCCGGGTGGCAGCATCACCGGCGCGCCGAAAAAACGCGCCATGGAGATCATCCGGGAGCTCGAAGCCAAGCCCCGCGGCATCTATTGCGGTGCCATCGGTTGGCTCGGATACAACGGCGAAAGCTCGTTCAACATCGCCATCCGCACCCTCGTCCGTGATGGCGGCAAGCTCATCTATCAAGTCGGCGCCGGCATCGTCGCGGATTCCGATCCGGAAAAGGAATACGAGGAAACCCTCCACAAAGCCGCCGGCATCCGCAAGGCCGTGGCGGCGATTTGAAGCGGCCCCACGAAACACAGGCCGCTCCCTGAGCCCCTGCGGCAATGGAGGCTTCCGCAAAGGGGTCACGCAAGAGGAAAGCCCGGACTCATCCGTGCCCAATCCTTGGATCAGGAGATCAACCCACTCCGGTTTTCAAATCCCTCAGACTCCATAAGGCATTCCCAGCCGATCCGCGCATTTTCCTGGCCCCGTCCTTGCGCTTCGGACCGAATCTGTCACGGGCATTTGCGAACGCGTCGTCGACGAAGGCCCGGCTGCCAATCACCGCTCCATCCGTGAAATACCTCACCCGGAAGCGCAGCATCCGTCCGGTCGAAATTTCTCCCGCCCGTTCTTCCTCCCGCTCCACCTCCGCAGTGCTCATCCCCTTTCGCTTCCGTTTCGTTTCCTGGGAACCATTCCGGCCCACTCGCGTTTCCAGCTTCTCCCCTGCCCCCGCCATCAGCAGTTGCCGATATTCCCGCGAAACATCGTTTGTCCAAAGGGAGGCATCTGCCGCCACGCCCTTGTGGGCGCGCAAGGCCCGCACCAACCCGGCCCGCGCGGTTTTGCCAGTTCCTTTCGCACCACCTCCAATGGCTTCGCCATAGCTGCTCCAGCGATACTCCGCCGGATCTTTCACCATCCCGGCACGCACCGGATTCAAATCGATGTAGGCCGCCATCGTTTTGGCCGCCACCCCATCCTCCACGATCACGCTCTTGAATCGATCTTCCCACAGCCGTCCCGTCCGCGAATGCGCCCGGTTGTGCCATTGCGTGTAGCGTTGCAGCAGACCCTTCATGAACTCGCCCAAGTTGTGCATCCGGTAGCTGAACCGCTCATGAATCTCCGCCACCCTGGCCTCCGCTCCGGTGTTTCTCGCATCCGTCAGCTCCGCCGCCACCACCGCTACAAACGCCTCGCTGTAGATCGCCGACAAACGCTTCAGCAGCACCTCGTCCGAAAGCCCTTCCCCTGCCATTGGCGGAACCTCCAGCAGAATATGGAAGTGGTTGTCCATCAGGCAATAGGACGTCACCCGGCAACCGGTGAACCGTTCGTAAATCCGCATCAACGTCCGGAATTTCTCTTTCTCCTCAGATCCGAGAACGAAGCGCCGGTCAACCACCCTTGAAATGCAGTGGTAAAACACCGGCTTCTTCTCGGAATCCCGCCACTCGGCCAGCCAACGCGCCCTTCTCATGCCCTCGTTCTACCCGAATGCCCAACAAGGGCAAGCCACTTCCTAATAAAAGGCCTGTCCCTTTATCTTCGGCCAACCAGCCACCAACCGATTTTAACGATTCAGGGGACACTACCTAACGATTCAGGGGACACTACCGAGATTTCCCTGATCCTACAGAGCCCCGGTCATGACATACTCGGCCCATGCCTCCGCCGGGGTCAACACCCGGACGGATCCGCGTGACGCTTCGGGAAAATGCCGGAGGTTCCCAGTGACAAGCACTCCATCCCCGCTATGTGCCGCCACTTCGAGAAACATCAGATCATCGGGATCCGGAATTTTCAGACTCAAGGGTGGAGCAATGAGCAGGTTCTGGTCCTCCAGCACCATCAGGAAGGTTCTCACGCTCTCCGGCGGCAGCGCGAACTTGGGCCGGAGCAGGACCTCCCGGTATTCCTCAGCCATCCGGGCGTCGTATGCCAGCCGCAGGCGGCGGGCATACACCTCGCCCAACAAACGCCCTGGAGGCCCGAAGGCCGAGAGGTGGGCCGCCACAATCACGTTGGTGTCGAAAACCCAGCTTTTCATCACTTCCGGGCGGTCCGGGCGGCACGGATTTCAGCGTCGATCTCGTCCATTGACAAATCTGAGGAGCCCGCCTCCTTGGCGGCCATCTGGGCTTTCATCAAGTCCCGGCGGGCTCGGGTGTAGAGGCAATCCCTCAAGTCTTCCATCAAGGTCTCATCCGAGGTGGTGAGAAGAATCGAACGAGGCTTGCCATCCTTGGTGATGACCAACACTCCCTCCTGATCCAACTCCTTCATCACCCTGCCAGAATTTGCTGCCAACTCTCGCGTCGCGATCATCTTCATGTTGGGACAATGTTGCAGAAGTGTTGTTTTGTCAAGGTTTCACCCACGTTCTTTCCAACCTCTCCTCAATGGACCCACGATGGCCATTCGAGGGCAAGCATGAATCCGCGATTAAAGGTCTGTCCCAATTCGCCGTGCGAGAACGAAGCGCCGGTCAACCACCCTTGAAATGCAGTGGTAAAACACCGGCTTCTTCTCTAATAAAAGGCCTGTCCCTTTATCTTACCGTCCGCGAATGCGCCCGGTTGTGCCATTGCGTGTAGCGTTGCAGCAGACCCTTCATGAACTCACCCAAGTTGTG
>JBFEQB010000028.1:0-37070 GCA_041549835.1 Luteolibacter sp.
AATTCAGCCCTTGGCCCGCCATCACCGCGCGCATACCAGTCAGGAATTTGTGTGGTCAGAAATTCTCAAGTTGGGGTCAAGGGGATCATCCCCTTGCCTGCGGAGCGCTTGAAAAGCCCGGCGGGTCAATTTGCGAGAATGGCGCTGCCCAGCTCGTCGGAGCAAATTTTCCACCCGCCGCTAGAATTCGGGATGGTGGCCGGTTCGAGCGAAGCGAGGGAAAAACGCTGCTCAGAGAAAATTCCTGTTTGACGCGAGCCGGAACCTGTGAGAGTTGGTTTTCATTCGCTGGCGGCAATGGTGTCGCAGCTGAGGTTAGGAATCTTAACCGATTCGTGGTATGATTAAAAATAAACAAAGTAGTCGGGGAGCGTCTTTGATCGCTCCAGGTATAGACAGATTGATCAACAAGCGGGAGGCAGCCGAGAGGCTGGGCGTGAACGTCCGGTCAGTCGAAAGGCTGATTGCGGCTGGAATACTTCAGAAGCAAAAGATTGGCGGATGCGTGCGTTTGCGCCTATCACAGGTCCTTAAGCTCTCGGGAATTGAAAACGAAATGATCCCCCCCCACCCATGAAACAGCACGTTTTCAAGCGAGGTCGGACGATCAAGGGCCAGCGCATCAAGGCCAAGTCCTATTCGGGCCGGTATCGGCTGGATGGTGAAGTGAAAGACACCGAGGTTGCCCTTGGCGTGACTGACAAGCAGGTTGCGGAGTCCAAGCTTGCCGCCATCGTGAAGCAAGCCGAGCGAGAGCGGCAGGGATTGGCGGCTCCTCTGCGGCAGGTCGAAACGGTTTCGATGCCGTTGAAATTGGTGGTTCGCGAATGGGTGGAGGATCTCACGGCGAAAGGTCGCAAGCCGCACTATTGCTACGTTCAGGAGAAATCCATGGCGGTGCTGATGCACGAATGCGGCTGGGGGAAGGTTTCGGACATCACCCCGGAATCCTTCATCCGGTGGCGCAGCAAAAATCAGTCCTCGAAGGCGGCGAAAACCCTCAATGAGTATTTCGCATGCGTCAGGGCGTTTCTCAACTGGCTCATCAAGGCCGGTCGCCTTCCTTCCAATCCCCTGCTTTCGGTCGAGAAAGTGGAAACGAGAGGGCGCAAGGAAAGGGACCGGAGGCCTTTGACCCATGCCGAATTCGAAAAACTGTTCGAGGTGGCTCCCCCGGAACGCCGGATCGTGTATGCGTTCGCCTATTACACGGGGCTGCGTCGCGGGGAGATCGAGGACTTGTGCTGGGGGGATTTCGATCTCGAAAACGGTTGGGTCACCTGTCCCGACGAGCACGCCAAGAACCGGAAAAGCCAACCCCTTCCCCTGTCCTCCGATCTGCTTGAGATGTTGATTCAGCATCGCAATGCATGCGGCCAACCGAACGACGCGGCGAAGGCGTTGAAACTTCCCTACCGTCTGATGGCTTTTAACCGTGATCTGAAAGCGGCTGGGATTTCAAAAAAGGACGGGCGTGGCAAAATCGTGGATTTCTACAGTTTCCGCCATTCCTTCGCACAGCGCCTCAAGGAAAGCGGCACGCCGTTCGCCGCCGCAATGCGCTTGATGCGGCACAGCGATCCAAAATTGCTGGCATCGGTCTATGGCGATCAGGATGCGTTCGCCCTGGCGGATCATATCGCCAAACTTCCGGGTATGCCTAACGGAAACCAGTGGTCACCGGATTCGTCACCCGAATCAGGCTTTTCGGGTCATTTCGTGGCGCAAGCTGTCGCGTCAGCGCCTTCGGAAACACCGCCACAAGAGACTCTGAATGAGTTGATTAGACGCCTTCTGTCGCACCTTGGCGGGGGTGGGCAAATGGAGCCGGCTGTCGGACTCGAACCGACGACCTGCTGATTACAAATCAGCTGCTCTACCAACTGAGCTAAGCCGGCCTGGCGACCCGTGAGTCGCAGGAGCGGTAGTATTTCCATTCCTGCCGCGGCGGAAAGCGCAAATTTCAGCGATTTTCAGGATTTGTGATTCCCCATGTTGCCGTGACGCAGGGCCTCTACAAGGGCAGTGTGATATTGATCCCGGGTGAGTTCGTAGCCGCCGAACTGGCGCAGGTGGCCGGTCATCCACTGGGTGTCGAGTAATTTGAAATCCCGTTCGCGCAAGCGTTCGACGAGGGCGACAAGCGCGATTTTGGAGGAGTCGGTCCTGCGGGAAAACATGCTCTCTCCGAAAAACACGCCGGGAAGCTCCACGCCGTAAAGTCCGCCCTGCAGACCTTCGTCATCCCAACACTCGACGGAGTGGGCGAAGCCGAGGCGGTGGAGTTCGCAGTAACTCTCGAGGATCACCTCATCGATCCAGGTTTCCTCGCGGGCGGCGCAGGCGAGCATGACTTCGCGAAACGCGGTGTCCCAGCGCAGGTCGAAGCGGCTCCGTTTCAAGGCCCGCTTGAGTCCGTGCGGAATGTGGAAGCGCTCGTCGAGGGGGATCAGGTCGCGCTTATCAGGGGAAAACCACAGGATTTCACCCTCGTCCGCCATGGGAAAGACACCGCGCGAGTAGGCGTCTAGCAGGATTTCCGGCGGGATGATCATGATGCAACGAAGAGTTTGGCGCAAAGATCACAAAGCGCCGCAAAGCCATTCAAAATCCGAAATCGAAAATTCAAAATGCCGCCTCCGCGTTCCTTCATGGCCTTTGCGCCTTTGCGGCTTATTCTTCGTTGGACTTGCCGGAGATGACGGCGAAGGCGTTGTGATCGTGGATGCTTTCCTGGTTGACGGCCTTGACGGTGAACGAGGCGACCCGCTTGTCGGCGCGCAGAAGCGCGGCGGCGTTTCTAACAACATCCTCGACGAACACCGGATTGTCATAGGCCTGCATCGTGACGTGGCGCTCGTCGGTGCGCTTGAGCAACGCATAGACCGGCGCGGAACCGGATTTCTCGGCGACCTCGATGAGGTCCTCGATGAGGATGAGCTCGCAGCCGCCGGCCTTGCGTTTCGGGCGGACTTCGAGGGTGACGTATCCTCGCTGGTTGTGCGCACCGTAGTCGCTGATCTCCTTGCTGCACGGGCAGAGCGTGGTGACTGGCACGGTGACGCACAGCACGAGGTCATCCCCGCCGCCATTGGAAGTGCTCTTGAAGACACAGTCGCAGCCGACCTTGGCGGGCGCGCCGGAAACCGGGGCCTTCTTGGTGACGAAGTAGGTGAAGGCCACCTCGATGTGCGCCTCCTCGGCGTGCAGGCGCTCTTTGAGGTCATGCAGGATCTCGGGCAAGGTGCGGGAGGTGACCTCACCCTCGTGCTTGCTGAGGACCTCGAGGAAACGGCTCATGTGGGTGCCCTTGAAGTGATGCGGCAGATGCACCGACATCGAAATGGTGGCGACGGTGGGAAACGGATTACCGAGGTGATCGGTCACTTGGATCGGGTAACGGAGGTCCGAAACGCCGACCTGGTCGATGGCGATGCCGCGGGTGTCCGGCGTGGCCTGGATATCGGGGAGCTGTGTGTTAGGCATGATTCAGGGAGTGTTTTCGTATTCGGCCCAGGACGAGGTGGTTTCCCAAACGCGGACGCGGACGAGGCGCACGCCGGGTGCGAGGCGGTAGCGGGTGTCGGTGCGGGCGGCGTAGTTCCCCAGGGCCTCGGAGGCGTGATCGAAAATGGTGCGGGCCATGAGCTCGGTGGTCGGGTCCTGGTTTTCAAAGCCGATGACGCGGTCACCGTAGCGGGACTTGAATTCCTGATAGGCGGGATCCGCGGTGTTCATGCAGAGCGCGTGATCGAAGGTGTCAAGCCAGTCGCCGACGGCTTCCTTGACGATCTTGAAATCGCAGACCATCTGGTTTTCATCGAGTTCGTCTGCCTCAATGACGAACTCGACCTTGCGGGTGTGGCCGTGCGGAAACCGGCACTTGTCCGGGTGCTTGGTGAGCATGTGGCCGTTCTCGACCTCAAGGGATTTGCAGATTCGATAGGGCATGGAGATGAAGAATTTTTAACCGCAGATGGACGCAGATGAACGGGGATAAGAGAAGAGGATGGGAAAGGTGGATTATGGGGTCTTCCTGCGGATGGAATTCTGGGTGGAGGCGACGACGCGGCGGACTTCGAGCTTGGGGTTTTTGAAATTGAGGATGAGACCGACCGGAAGGCCTGTCACCTTCAAGTAATTGAGCATTTGCCCCATTTCGTGGTCTGTGATGCGCTCGATCACCTTGGCATCCACGACGATTTTTCCAAAAGCGATTAAATCCGGAACAAACTCGGAGATTTGAACTTCCCGATAGAAGATGGGGTACCGGGGCTGCTGGAGAAAAGGGATTTTTCTGAATTCAAATTCCACAGCCAATCCATTCTCGTAGGGCTTTTCATGATAGCCGTGCCCAATCTCATTCAACACGGCAAACGCCGATCCGATGATCAGGTCCGTCTCCTCCTTATGTAAAAAATCCGTGTCCATCTGTGTCCATCTGCGGTTCACAATCTCTTCTATTCACCCAGCTTCGGCAGCGGCGGAGTCTGCTCATAGACGGTGGGATCGGGCAAGCCAGCCAAAAGGAAGGCCTCGCGGCGTTCGACGCAGGTGCCGCAGACGCCGCAATGGATCCCGCCTCCCTTGTAGCAGGACCAGGTTTCGGCGAAATCGATGCCGAGCTCGGCACCGCGGCGGGCGATGGCGGCCTTGTCCATGCTGATGAAGGGGCGCAGCAGCTGGATGTTCGCGTAAGTCCCCTGCCCCATCGCCTCGCCCATGGCCTGCATGAAGGGTTCACGGCAGTCTGGATAAATCGCGTGGTCTCCGGAGTGGGCGGCGATGACCACGCCCCCGGCCTCGATGCTTTCGGCGTAGCCGGCGGCAATGGCGAGCATGATGCCATTGCGGAAGGGAACGACGGTTTGCTTCATCGACTCCTCAGCGTAGTGGCCCTCCGGGATCTCGCCGCCGGAGCGGAGGAGGTCGGATTTAAAGAGCCGATCCATGAAATCCAGCGTCACCGTATGGTGGGGGATGCCGTTTCGCCCGGCGTGGAGTTCCGCGAAGGGGATCTCGCGGGCGTTGTGCTTGGAGCCGTAACCGAACGACAGGCAGGCGGCGACATCATGCGTGCGCAGCGCTTCGTAGAGGACGGTCACCGAGTCCATGCCGCCGCTGAGGAGCACGCAGACCTTCATGAAGACTCGGGATAGGTGGCCTCGGTAGTGAGCTGGATGCCACCGCGCGGGGCGAACTCGCCGCGGACGATGAGCTCCTGCGGCTTGAGGGCGGCGACGAGGTCGTCGAGGATGCGGTTGACGATTTCTTCGTTGAAGGCCGGCTGGTTGCGGAATGAGGCGAGGTAGAACTTGAGGCTCTTGGTTTCCACAATGGTATCACCGGGGATGTAGCGGATCACGACGCGGGCGGCATCCGGCTGGCCGGTGACCGGGCAGAGCGAGGAAAACTCCGGGCAATTGAGCGTGATCCAGTATTTCCGCCCGGGGCGCTGGTTCGGAAAAACCTCGAGCTGCGCCTCTTCGGGACACGAAGGCAGACGGGTGTCGGGTTTTCCAAGTAGGGAAAGATTCTTGAGGTCCTCGCGTTCGGCCATGACGGGATTCTTGAAATCCGGGCGGCAAGGTCGATCCGAATTTTTCCGGGGCGGCAGAATCAAGCGTCCTCCGGCAGCGCCACGTATGGCGATTCATGGAGTTCCGCCACCTTTCTTCCGCTCAAAATGCGCCACCATTCCCAAGCGCAGCCGAGGGTGATGACCGCGACGAATCCAAGCAACACGGTGACCACCACGATATCGAGACGGGCGTTGAAGAGCGCGGTTTCCACGGCTTTGAGCTGGCCGGCAGGGACGCCGGCGGCGAGTTGGGCCTCGAGTTTCCGCGCGGCGGGCAGGAAACCGGCGGCCTGCGGGGAGAATATCTTCATCCACCCGGCGGCGAAGGTCACGGAGGCGAGAAAGACGAGCGGAACGACCGTGACCCAGCAATAGCGTGCCTTGCCGGACTTAATGAGAATGGTGGTGCCGAGACAGAAGGCGATCACCGCGAGGAGCTGGTTCGAGATGCCGAAGATCGGCCATAGGCTCTTGGCGATGCCGGCGGGATCGATCGCCCCCTGATAGAGGAAGAATCCCCAGGCGGCGACAAGCAGGCCGGTGGCGGTGACGTTGCCCAGCCAGTTTTGGGTATCGCCGAGTGGCTTCCAGACATTTCCTAACAAATCCTGGAGAATGAAACGCCCGACGCGGGTGCCGGCGTCAAGGGTGGTCAGGATGAACAGGGCCTCGAACATGATGGCGAAGTGATACCAGAGCGAAAGGGTGGCCTTGCCGGGGATCACTTTGGAAAACATCGCGGCCATGCCCACCGCGAAGGTCGGCGCGCCGCCGGTGCGGCCGATAATGGTGGGCTCCTGCAAATCATCCGCGAGTTTTTCCATTTCTGCGAGTGTCACCTGATAGGCGGGGCCGTAGGAGTTGATTTTCTCGATCTGCCGCTCCACTGCCACCGGATCCTGCGGATTGATCGGCGAATTGATGGCGAAATACTGGCCCGGCGGCAGGGCGCAGGCGGCGATGATGGCCATGAGCGCCACCAGCATTTCGGTGACCATCGCGCCATAGCCGATCATCCGGATGTCCGACTCCCTTCCTAACAACTTAGGCGTGGTGCCCGATGAAATCAGCGCGTGGAAGCCGCTCACCGCCCCGCAGGCAATGGTGATGCAGACGAAGGGAAACACCGGCCCCGGCACCACGAAACCGCTGCCATCTGTGAACTGCGTAATGGCCGGCATGTGCAGTGGCGGCATGGCGATGACGATGAAAACCCCGAGCACCGCCACGGTCCCGAGCTTCATGAAGGTGCTCAGGTAATCGCGCGGGGCTAACAGCAGCCACACCGGCAGGACGGATGCGGCGAAGCCGTAAATCATGATCACCCACGCCAGCGTCGGCGCATCCAGACGCAGCGCCTGGTTCCAACTGTCCGGCAGGTATTTCCCGCCCACCACCGCGAGCATCAATCCGATCACGCCGAGGATGGAAACGCCGGTCACCCGCATGAGCCCGGATTTCAGCAGGACCCCCATCCCCATCGCCAGCGGGATGGTGGCCGCGATCGTAAACAAGCCCCAGGGACTCTCCGCCAAGGCCTTGACCACCACCAACCCGAGCACCGCCAGAAGGATCGTCATGATTGCCAGCAGGGAAACCATCGCCACGAAACCGATGAACGGATTGATTTCCTCCTTGAGCATCCGCCCGAGGGATTTCCCATCCCGCCGCATGCTGGCGAACAGCACCACCGCATCATGCACACCGCCGCCGAGCGTGGCGCCGATCAAAATCCACAATGTTCCCGGCAGGTAGCCGAACTGTGCCGCCAGCACCGGCCCCACCAGCGGTCCCGGCCCCGCGATGGCCGCAAAGTGATGTCCGAACACCACCCACCGCGGCGTCGGCACGAAATCCTTGCCATCCGCCTTGGTCACGGCGGCGGGAGCCCGGGTCGTATCGATCGTGAGCACCTTCGCCACCAGCCACGCGCTGTAAAACCGGTAACCGATCGCAAAGGTACAAATACCCGCCACCACCAGCCAGAGCGCATTCACCGGTTCGTTGCGCTGAAATGCGGCCACCCCCACCGCGACAACACCCAAAAGTGAGACGGCGGACCAAACGAGAAAACGGACCAATCGGGACATAGCCAAGGAGAATTAGAGAGTGCCCAGCCAACTACCAAGAACGAAGTGCGGCGGCAATCTGGCGCCCCGGCTTGCAAGCCGGACCACAACGTGAGATTTCCGTGCATGCGGTTCGTGGTGATCCTTTGCCCTCTCTTCCTGCTTTGCCACTGCGTCCGGCTGCCACCTGCGACGATCCCGCCACCGCCTAATGAGCCGCGCATCGCCCCACTGCGGCCCACCGCCGCACCGGCTGCCGCTCCTTCCGCAACCCGGGAACCCGTGCACGCCACGAACGGGACCTACTCCGGCATCACGATCGAGGGGGTGGCCTTCGATTCGCGAAGCGAACGCCTTGTCGTGGTGGATCAGGCGGACGGACCGGGTTCCCGGGTTGCGAATGCCTCGGCGGCCGCCCGCGCCATGGGTGGTCTGGCCGCGGTCAACGCCGGGTTTTTCACCCCCACCGGCGACCCGCTCGGACTGGTAGTTGCCGGGGGAAAGCGATCCGGCGCGTGGAATGCCGCATCATCGCTGGGCAGCGGCATCTGGCATGAGGACGCATCCGGCAGCTCCGCCATCAGCCGTCGTGAAAATCTCGGGCGGTCCGCCGCTTTCACCATGCGCGAGCTCATTCAGGCAGGCCCGATGCTCATCGCAAACGGCCGCGCCGTAGCCGGCCTCGATTCCACCAAGCACCGGGTCCGCACCTTCCTCCTGTGGGATGGCGGCACCCGCTGGTGGCTCGGCCTCGCGTCCGCCTGCTCGCTCGCGGAACTCTCCGCCACGCTTTCCCAACACCAGCCCGCCGGGTGGCCGGTCCACCATGGACTCAATCTCGATGGCGGCCGCTCGTCCGATCTATGGATCTCCGGAACCGTCAAAGGCGGCCCCGTTTTGCGGCGTGCTCCATGGAACCGCCCGGTCCGGAACTTCCTCGTCCTCAAGCCCAGATGAGAGGAAACATGGCGTATCGCGATGGCGGAATCGTTTGAAAACGAACGATGGACAGAAAATCCAAACGTGGTATTTTGGTGATCCCCATTTTTTCAAATGGATCGCATGTCACAGGCACCTATTGGATTCCTGATTGCCGCATGTCTCGGGCTGGCCTCATGCGCCACGCTTCGAGACGCCGGAGGGAACTCTGTGGCCGCCGTGAAAGGTTCGGCTACCGCGGCGATGTCCAAAATGTCCGATCTGCCGCTTGTTCACCTGCTTCCCGGCCAAGGGCCCAGAGTGGTGGAAGTCCGCGAAAAGGACCTGAAGGATATGCCGACCGGGCACGAACTGGCGCAAGCCCACGAAAAACGCCGAAGCGGATTCTGGATCTTCAGCGGTCCGGTCGATTTCGAGGAACCCACCTTGCCCGAGCCAGGATCCACCCCGGACGGCGGCCTGCTGCCTCCGCGCTTGCCCTGACACTCTAACCATCCATTCCCGGCTTGATCCCGGGGTGTGCATGCCATTCATTCCGCCCATGTTCAGACTTCTCTGCACACGCCTCGCCGCCGTCCTTGTCACCTCCGCCCTGATCACTTCATGCGGCGGAAACCCACCGCCGCGGTTATCACGAGGGGAAGCCTATCGGCAACCCGTGAGCCGCATCCCGGAACCCGTGCGGGTGAGCACCATCCCGGCCACCCCTCCGCCGAAAATCGCCGGTGAGAGCGCCATCGTCGTGGACATCGCCAGCGGCCGCGTCCTCTATGCGAAAAACGCGGACCAAACCCGCGCTGTCGCCAGCACTCAGAAACTCATCACCGCCCTCTGCGTCCTTGATGCCGGAAACATCGACAAACCCGTGACCATCGCCACCACCGACGGCGCCTGCGAACCCACCAAGCTCGGCCTCAGATCCGGCGAGGTTTACAGTCGCCGGGAATTACTCAAAGTCCTGATGGTCAAAAGCGCCAACGACGTGGCGCGCACCCTTGCCCGCGACGTCGGCGGCAATCAGGCCGGGTTCGCAGCCCGCATGAACCGCAAATGCGCCGCCCTCGGCATGCGCAAATCCCATTTCAAGAATCCGCACGGTCTCACCGAACCCGGTCAATATTCGACCGCCCGTGACATGGCCATTGCCGCCCGCGCAGCCTACCGCAGCCCGCTGCTCCGCTCCTACTCTTCCACCAAGGGCTTCACCTTCACCTTCAACAATGGCCGCACCCGCTATCTCACAAACACCAACAAGGTCCTCAAGACTCTGCCCTACTGCAACGGCCTGAAAACCGGCACCACCAGAGCCTCCGGCCGCTGCCTCGTCTCCAGCGGCTCGCTCAACGGACGCTCCGTCATCGTCGTCGTCCTCAAATCCAACACGCCCAACATCTGGTCGGACTCCACCAAACTCCTCCGCTGGGCGCTTGAGCGCCCGGTCGCCGGAGCCTGAACCATGGCCAGCCCCGCCGAGGAACTCCAAAAGCTGCGCGCCGATGGATTGCTGCGTGATCTGAAACCCTTGGACTCACCCACCGGGCCACGGGTGAACCGAGGCGGACGCGAGCTCTGGAACTTCGCGTCCAACGATTACCTCGGCCTCGCCCGCCATCCGGAAATCGAGGCCGCACTCGTGGAAGGCGTGCGGAAATACGGTGCCGGTTCCGCCGCCTCGCGCCTCGTATGCGGCACGCTGCCGCCGCACCGTTTGTTAGAAGACGCGCTTGCCGCCGCCAAACAAACCGAAGCCGCGCTCACCTTTTCCTCCGGCTTCGCCACCTCGCTGGGTGTCATCCCCGCCGTGGTCGGAAAAGCGGATTTCGTCCTGCTGGACAAACTTTCCCATGCTTGCCTCGTCGATGCCGCACGCCTGTCCGGTGCCACCCTCCGGGTCTTTCCGCACAACGACATCGTGAAACTGGAGAAACTGTTAGCCAGCATCCGCGCCAAGTCACCGCACGCCCGCATCCTCGTCGCCACTGAGTCCGTCTTCAGCATGGACGGCGATCTCTGCCCGCTGCGTGAAATCGTGGAACTCACCGAACAACACGGCGCGCTTGTTTTGTTAGACGAAGCCCACGGCTTCGGCGTGCTCGGTGAAAACGGCATGGGCCTGGCTGAGCGCGAAGACCTGCAAAAGCGCGTCACCTTCCAGATGGGCACCCTCAGCAAGGCCGCCGGGCTCTCCGGCGGATACGTTGCCGCCTCGCGCGAATGGATCGACCTGCTCACCAACCGCGCGCGCGCCTTCATTTACTCGACCGCCCCGCCGCCCGGCCTAGCCCACGCGGCACTCGCTTCGCTGGCTCTGATCCGCTCGGAAGAGGGGCGGAAACTCAGGCGCAATCTCCAGCAGAACATCGCATTGATCCGCGAGTCCCCCACCCCGATCCTGCCCGTCGTTCTCGGCACCAACGAAACCGCCCTCGCCGCCTCTGCCGCTCTGGCAGAAGCCGGTTTCCTCGTCCCCGCCATCCGTTTTCCCACCGTCCCCCGCGGCACCGCACGCCTGCGCGTCAGCCTCTCCGCCGCCCACCCGGCGGACGCCGTTTCAGCGCTGGCAGCGGCTCTCACTGCGTTCGGCTGATTCCTTGCGCTCGCCTCTTGCCGATCGCCGGGAACCTGCTTTCATCGCCGCTCTTCACGCAGCCATGACGCATCATCTCGACACCATTGCCCGGGAAACCGGCATCTCACTTTCCTCCGTTTCCGCCACCGCCAAGCTGCTCGCCGAGGGAGGCACGGTCCCTTTCATTTCCCGCTACCGTAAGGAACAGACCGGTTCGCTCGACGAGGTCCAGATCGCCACGATCCGCGACCGCATGCTCCAGCTCGCCGAACTCGACTCCCGCCGCTCGGCCATCCTCAAATCGCTTGAAGAGCGCTCGCTGCTCACTCCCGAGCTGAAGAAGAAAATCGAGGCGGCGCTCACCATCACCGCTCTTGAGGACATCTTCGCACCCTTCCGTCCGAAGCGGCAGACGCGCGCCACCAAGGCGATCGAACGCGGCCTGACTCCGCTCGCCGAATGGCTCTTGGAAAACCAAAGCGCTGACCCCGCGGACGAGGCCGCCAAGTTTGTGGACGCCGAAAAGGAAGTACCCGCCGCCGAGGATGCTCTCGCCGGAGCCCGCGACATCATCGCCGAACGCGTGGCCGACGACGCGACGTTGCGCGGTCGCGTTCGGAAAATCTATGAGGAGGAGGCCACCGTTTCGTCGAAGATCATGTATGGCAAGGAAGAGGAGGCCGACGCGCAGAAATTCCGCGACTACTTCGAATGGAGCGAGCCGTTCAAGTCCATCCCGTCCCACCGCATGCTCGCCATCCGCCGCGGCGAGAAAGACGGATTCCTGCTCATGCGCGTCGAAGTGCCGCTCGATCGCGTGACGCAACAAGCGCTTCCGGACTGGGTGAAATCCACCGGCCCCGCCGGCCAACACGTCGCCCAAGCCACCGAGGACGGCTGCAAGCGCCTGCTCATGCCATCGATGGAAACCGAAGCCCGGCTGATGGCGAAAAAACGCGCCGACGAAACCGCCATCAGCGTGTTCGGCGAAAACCTGCGCGAACTCCTACTCGCCTCGCCGCTGGGCGAAAAGCGCCTGCTCGCTATCGATCCGGGATTCCGCACCGGCTGCAAGACCGTCGTGCTCGACCGCTCCGGCAAGCTGCTCCACCACACCGTGCTCCATTGCACCGCTGGTTCTAACAACCAACTCTACGAGGCCGCGGTGGAAGTCACCACGCTCGTCAAGAAACACGACATCGAGGCCATCGCAATCGGCAACGGCACCGCCAGCCGGGAAACCGAGGCCTTCATCAAAAAGCTCAAACTCCCGTCTTCCATCCCGGTGGTCATGGTCAACGAAAGCGGTGCCTCGATCTACTCCGCCTCGGATGTGGCGCGCGAGGAATTCCCCAACGAGGACGTCACCGTGCGCGGCGCGGTTTCCATCGGCCGCCGGCTGATGGACCCGCTCGCCGAACTCGTGAAGATCGACCCCAAGTCCATCGGCGTCGGTCAATACCAGCACGACGTCGAACAACGCGCACTGAAGCACAACCTGGATGACACCGTCGTTTCCTGCGTGAACGCCGTCGGCGTGGAACTCAACACCGCCTCGAAACAACTGCTCTCCTACGTCTCCGGGCTCAACTCGTCGCTGGCCGAGAACATCGTTTCCTGGCGCAATGAAAACGGAGCGTTCCAATCCCGCGAACAGCTCAAAAAGGTCCCGCGCCTCGGTGACAAGGCCTTCGAGCAGGCCGCTGGTTTCCTCCGTGTGCGGGGCGGCGCCCACCCGCTGGACTCTTCCGCCGTTCATCCGGAACGCTACGCGCTCGTCGAGCAGATGGCGGGCGATGTCGGCTGCAAGGTCGGGGAACTGCTCACCAACGAAGCGGCCCGCAAAAGGATCGACCTGAAAAAATATGTCAGCGAGGAAGTCGGCCTGCCGACCTTGCAGGATATCCTCGGCGAGCTCTCCAAACCCGGTCGCGATCCGCGCAAGAAGTTCGAGCTGTTTTCCTTCCAAGATGGCGTGGAGAAACCATCCGATCTCCAAGTCGGCATGAAACTCCCGGGCATCGTCACCAACGTGACCGCCTTCGGCGCCTTCGTCGATGTGGGCGTGCACCAGGACGGTCTGGTGCATGTCAGCCAACTCGCCGACCACTTCGTGAGGGATGCCTCGGAGGTCGTGAAAGTCGGCCAAAAAGTCCACGTCACTGTGATGGAGGTGGACCTCAAGCGAAACCGCATCGCGCTCTCGATGAAAGCCAAGCCGGACATGGATGGAACCCGCCGTTCGTCATCCGGCGACCGCAATACATCGCAATCCCAAAACCGCAATCAACGCCCGTCCGGCGGCTCACGCCCCGCCGCGGCACCTAACAACGACTGGTTCTCCCAAGCGATGAACCACGCGAAGAAGAAGTGAATATACCGGCTTGGGAGCGCCAACGTCCTCATTGGCCTTCTCATTCGTATGCCGACGGGGACGTCACCACTCCTGAGGGAGTTCGACTCTGGATTGGAATCCTCCGGTCCATGGTGGCATCCACCCGTCACTCCTCAGGCGCGGCGTCATCGCCGTAGAAGCTCTTGATGTAGCCGTATTCGACGAGCGTATCCTGCCACGGGGCGAGCATGTTCGGATCGCGGAAGATGCGGGACGCGATAGCGAGCCACTCCTCGGCCTTCACCAGGTTCTGGTCATCATAGGCGAGCGCGGCCTTAGCGTAGTAATAATAAGGCGAGTCATCGAGGAAATCGTATTTCTCCGAGAGCACCGTCACCTCGTCCTGAAGGCCGAGCTTCTTTTTGCAGAGCAGGATCTTGAACTCCGTGAGGCGCCCGAGGGCGATATTTTCGGGAGGGAGTGACTTCAGCACCTTCTCGAAGACTTCCACGGCCTTCTTCCATTGCTTGGTGACGAAATAAACTTCACCCACGTTGAAATCGATGCTCGGGTTGTCCTTCGAGAGCGCTTTCGCCTTTTCGAACTCCGCGAGGGCCTTGTCAAAGGCGCGCATCTCCACATAGCAACTACCCCGCAGGTTATGGAGTTCCGGACTGTCTGCAAAAATCGCGGCTGCCTTCTCGATATTATCAAGAGCTTCAAAAATCCGCTTTTGTTGGAATACCCGGTTCGCCTCGCTGAAATGCTTGATGAACTCCTTTCGGGATTCTTCAGGCAAATTAAGGAAGGCCTGCTGGTTCGGAAGCAAGGCGTCCACTCCGGTTGCAGGCTTGTTGTCTGCCGGAGAACCGCTGTTCTGGGCGGCGAGCGGCGTGACAAGGATGAGCAGGGTGAGAAGAGAAATGGCTTTCATGGGGACTCGATTCAATGGGACGCTAACCGGATATTTTCGGGACCGCAAGCCGTCGTTCACACGGAGATTTTTGTGCGCCCCATCACCCGGGACGGACATCCCGGGGATCGGGGACGAGACCGGTGGTGTCTGTCCGGATCACCGGCCGCGGAGCGAAGGCCAAGGCGGCCGCCGTGCGGACATCGCCTGCCATACGTCGCCGCGCCACATCCGCAGCGGCGGCCGCGACGTCTTCCCACGGAATCGCAATGGTCGTGAAATTCAGCCGTTCCGCGATCGGAGCGTCGTCAAATCCCACAACCAGCGGACCACTCAAGCCCTGCCTCCTCACCGCTCCGACCACTGCCGACGCGAGCCGGTCGTTGGCGCAGAAAACCCCCGCAAAGCCTAGAACCTCAGGAACGACTCGCGCCGCATCATCAGAGAACCAGCTGCCCGCCTTAACCACGGACGCCTCGGGATGCACCGCCAAAAAACCGGCGACCCGCAAGCGGTTCCGTGCGTCGGCGTCGGGACCTGCCAAAACGGCGCAGCGGCTCTCCGGCAACCGTGACGCCAGCCACTCGCCCGCCGCCACGCCGCCCGAGTAGTCATCCACCGAAACGCTGTCCGCGTAGCTCGCCGCAAGTCCGTAGCCCAGACGATCCTCGAGAATGAGCACATACCGATGACACGCCGCGAGGCCGGCCGCCAGTCGGGGCAGTTCCCAGAGAACCGGATACCATCCTGCGTCGAGGGCTGCCGCCTGCAGGGTTTCGCCTCCCCAACGCACACGATATGGAATACCCTGGCGGCTCAGTGCGTCGCGCATCACCAGCAACAGGCGCTCTCCGAAACTGTCCGTCCGCTGCGCCCTCTCAGCGAAGCACAGGTCCACGCCGTGCCAAACCTCCCGGCGACCCGCGACAAAAGTGCCCGCCGAAGGCCGGCGCTCCAACCAACCTTCGTTTTCCAACTCGGCCAGCAAACGATGGGCCGTTTGGTAGCTCACCCCGAAACGATCCGCTAACGCGCGGGTCGAGAAGAAAGGCTGTCCAGGACGGTGAAACCCATCCCGAAGGCGGGTGATGAGCTTGGCCTTGAGAAGGGTGACGGCGGCGCTGCGCGGACGAGGCATGGCGGTTCGGTTATCATATCGGTTTTTTCCTGGGGCAATACTTTTATTTTGAATGAGCTGCCGTTGGCGGGTTGGCTGGAAGCATGGCCAGCCCTTACCCCCTCGATTCTCAAGTGATCGTCATCATCGGCGGGACCACCGGGCTCGGCCTTTCCGCCGCGCATGCCTGCTTGGCCTCAGGCGCGTCCGGCGTGGTGGTGACCGGGCGCAATCCCGTTAGCGCCGAAGCCGCCCGGGCAGAGCTCGGAACAAACGCGGAGATCTTGGTTGGAAACGCCATCGACGGTGCGCACGCGGAAAACGCAATCGCCCTGGCCATCGAGCGTTTCGGCCGGTTTGACGCGCTCTACCATGTCGCCGGTGGCAGCGGCCGGAAAATGGGCGATGGCCCGCTCCATGAGGTCACCGACGAGGGGATCGATGCGACGCTTAGCCTCAACCTCAGCTCGATGATCCGCTCCAATCGCGCCGCAGTGCGCCGCTTTTTGCAGGATGGACACGGCGGTGCGATTCTCAACATGGGCTCCGTGCTCGGTTGGTCGCCCTCGCCGCGTTTTTTCGGGACGCACGTTTACGCGGCGGCCAAGTCAGCGATCGTGGGTTTCACCCGTTCGATTGCCGCGTATTATGCTCCGCAGGGCATCCGAGCCAACGTGATCGCGCCCGCGCTGGTGGAAACCCCCATGGCGCAGCGTGCCGCACAGGACCAAGCCATTCTCGACTTCGTGGCGAGCAAGCAACCGCTCGACGGCGGCCGCATCGGGCAGCCGACCGATCTGGATGGAGCGACCATCTATCTGCTTTCCCCCGCGGCTCGCTTTGTGACCGGCCAGGTGCTTGCCGTGGACGGCGGCTGGACCGTGAGCGAAGGCCAATATCCCACCCCATGAACCCCGACCTACAAGAACTGGCAAGGCTTCTGCACGAGCGCGGCAACCGCTGCGCCGAGCTTCCGGCGTTGCTCGGCTTCGACGGGACTGTGGATCACCTTTACGCCGTGATCGACCGGCGCGATGGGCCGGGCGACCTCTGGACGCCACTTCCCGACATCGCTGGATTTGGCCAGCGCATCACCGCCGCCGCCGGGCGCAGCGCGAACCTGGAGATGGTTCCCAAAACGCGCAAGATCGGAGGCAATGGCCCTATCATGGCTGCCGCCTTGGCTGCCTGCGGCGCACCGGTGGATTATCTCGGCCCTCTGGGATCGCCTGAAATCGATCCCGCTTTCGCTGCTTTTTCCACCCAGGTGCGGGTTCACTCCATCGGCGAACCGGCGGTGACCCATGCCTTGGAGTTTGGGGATGGCAAGATCATGCTGCCCGTGCTCCAGAGCTACGACGAGGTGAGCGCGGAGCGGTTGTTAGAGAGTCCCGGTCGGAACGAGTTGCTGCGCCTGCTGGAGAAAGCGCGGTTGGTCGCGCTGCTGAACTGGACCTGTCTGCCCTACATGGATGGGATTCTCGATCTGTTTTCCAAAGATCTGCTGCCAGCCTTGGGCGAGGACCGCACGCGGCGTTTCTTTTTCGATCTTGCCGATCCGGCGAAACACAGCGCTTTAGCGGTTGCCGGCGTGCTCACCCGGATCGCGGGTTTCGAGCGATTCGGCCAAGTGGTGCTCGGACTCAACCACAGCGAAGCATGTCAGGCCGCCCGCGCCTTAGGCCTGGCGGAACCTTCCGCCGGGGTGAAACCCCTAACCGAATGTGCCGCCGGACTGCGCGAGCGCCTCGGCATATCGCTGGTCATGATTCATCCGCGCGAGCTGGCGGTTGCGGCATCGTCTGACGAAGTGGCCCATGTTCCGGGGCCGGTTTGCGCGGACCCGGTCATCACCACGGGTGCCGGCGACCACTTGAACGCCGGGTTCTGCCTGGGCCTGCAGCTCGAACTGCCGCTGCGCCATTGTCTGCGCCTCGGGGTGTTGTTTTCCGGCTACTACGTCCGGACCGGCCGCAGCCCGTCCATCCATGAGATCTTAGATTTTCTGCCCGACGCTTATTCATGAATCCACACCGCTATTTCACCCCATGACACCAGCTCTCTCGTTCTTACAACAATCCCGTGGCCTGATCGACGCCGTTGAAGCCCAACTGCCACTCGTGAGCCAGGCTGCCGGTCTTTTCGCCGACACCATTCTAACCGGCCGCATGGTCCATGTCTTCGGTTCCGGCCACTCGCGCATCATGACCGAGGAAATGTGGCCGCGTTATGGTTCGTTTCCCGGCTGGAATCCCATCGTGGAGCTCTCACTGTCGTTCCACAATCTGGTGGTCGGAGCCAACGGCCAGCGTCAGGCGATGTTTCTGGAAAACGTCAGCGGTTTTGCCGGGCGCATTTTGCGCAATTATGACCTGTCCACTGAGGACAGCGCGCTGATCATCTCCTCCTCGGGCTGTAACGTGGTGCCGATCGAAATGGCGGAAGGATTCCAACAGCGCGGGATCAAGGTGGTGGCGATCATCAGTAAAGAGCACTCCGATGCCAGCACCAGCAAACGCGAGGACGGAAAAAAACTGCAGGATTTCGCCGATATCGTGCTCGATACCGGTGCGCCGATCGGCGATGCGATGGTAAAAATCGAAGGACTCGACACGCCGGTGGCACCGGGGTCCACGGTCGGCGGTTGCTTGATCGTCAACTGCATCAAGGCCGAGGTGGCAAGACTGCTCACCGAAGCCGGCGAACCGCCAAAAGTGCTCAGCGCCGCTGTGGTGGTTGGAGCGGAACGGGCGGTCACGCTTTTTGAAAGTGCGTATGACGAACACGCCCACCGTCTCGCCCGACTCTATGCCAACGTCGGCAGCACCGGGACGCAACCGTGACCCACACTTTCATCCACCCTCATGCCTAACACCACCGCACCGCTGATTCTGGACCGGATCCCGGTCCTCGCTGAAACCGACATCCTCGTCGTGGGTGCGGGCTCCGCCGGTTGCTGTGCCGCGCTTGCTGCGCGCGGGCAGGGCCGCCAGCGCGTGATCCTGCTGGAGAGATACGGCTTTCCCGGCGGCACCAGCACGCAGATGCTGGATACCTTCTACGGTTTCTTCACGCCCGGCGAGGATCCCCGCAAGGTCGTAGGTGGCATCCCGGACCAGGTGGTGGACGCGCTCGACACTGCTGGCGCGGTTTTCCTCCGGCCGAACACCTACGGCGGGGGCACCGGAGTGAATTACAACCCGGAGCGCCTCAAACTCGTTTGGGACGAACTACTCGATGCGGCGGGCGTGCGCGTGCTGCTTCACGCCACCCTGGTGGCTGCGGAATCCGACTCGGGCGGCGCGCTCACCGGTGTGGTCGTCAGCACCCGGCAGGGGTTTTTCCGCATCCGCGCAAAGCGTTTCATCGATGCTTCCGGAGACGCGGATCTCTGCCACCACGCAGGCATCCCGTATGAGAAGGCGGGCGACATCGATCCCGCGCAGACGCTGACCACCACCTTCCGCATGAGCCATGTGGATCTCGCCGCCTACGAAGCCGCGGGCGGCAAGAAAATGCTGGCGGAACGCATGGCCGCCGCCGTGGAGAAGGGCCATCACCCGCTGCCTCGCAAAAGCGGCAGCCTGCACCGCATGAACGCCGGCGGTTGCATTTCGACCGTCGCCGTGCGCGTGGCCGGCCTTGACCCCACCGACTTCGAGCAACTCACCGCCGCCGAGCAGGAAGGCCGCCGTCAGGCCTTCATCTACGAGCGCTTTTTCCGTGAATGCGTTCCCGGCTTCGAAAGCTCCAACATCATCGGCCTCTCCCACCACATCGGCGTGCGCGAAACACGGCGCGTGTATGGCGAATACCGCCTGACCCGGGACGACTGCCTGAACGTCGCCCGCTTTGACGACGCCGTGCTTCTCTGCGGCGCCCCCATCGAAGATCACCGCCCGGCCACGGACGATTCCCCCGGTGAAACCGCATGGGCCTATGTGCCGGACGGTACGGCCTACGACGTTCCCTACCGCACGCTCGTCCCCCGCGGGCGCGACGAACTCTGGGTGGCGGGCCGCTGCTTCAGCGCCACGCACGACGCCCACGCATCCTGCCGCTCGATGGCCCAGACGATGGCCATGGGGCAGGCCGCCGGAACCGCCGCCGCGCTCTCATTGGAAACCGCATCCGGTGCCCAGGAACTCTCCGTGCCAGCGCTGCGTGATCGACTCAGAGTGGCCGGCACCTTGCTGGAAACCCCGGCCCAACGCGCCGCCACCGGGCCCGCAGACTGGAATCTCAACCGCTAACAAAACCATACCCATCAGAACCCTCCCATGAAAACCTGCCCTCTCCGCACCTCCGTCATCGGTAGCTACTCGTTCCCGGGTTGGCTCGAATTCGCGTCCGCCAATCTCAGTTCTTTCGGGCCGCAGGACCTCGCCGAAGTCCAGGACGACGCCGTGATCGCGGCGCTGCACGACCAAATCTCCGCAGGCCTCGATGTCATCACCGATGGCGAACAGACGCGTCTCGATTTCAACCTCTCGTTCTATGGCTACCTGGACGGCATTGAACTGGAATCCGCCTCGCCCCGCCGCTTCGGTCCGCCCGCTCACGACCAGCGCGGCAAGCACCAGGTCACCGGGGAAATCACCGCGCCACGCGGCCTCGGTGTGGTCGAGGAATACGAGCGCCTCGTCCGTCTCCAGCGGCCGTTTCCGGACTCCCCTCCCGTCACGCTCAAGGCCAGCGTGCCGGGTCCCTACACCATGAGCGGACGGCTCCTTCCCAATGCGCAATACCCGGACCGCTGGGCGCTCACCGAGGCACTGCTGCCGTTCGTTAGAAGCGAGCTCGAGGCTCTGGTGGAGGCCGGTTGCACCGAGATCAGCGTGGATGAGCCGTCGATGAGTTGTTATGCCTACCGGGAGGACACCAAACGCTTCGTCGACATTTTCAACCGCACGGTGGAATCCGTCGTCGGCCGCACGCGGCTCTGCACCCACCTTTGCTTCGGAAACTTCAAGGGGCACGCCGTCGGCTTCCGCCGGATCGCGCCGATGTTTCCCGACTTCCTCGATTTCAAGTGCGATGAAATGCACGTGGAAATGGCCAGCCGCGAGTTCGCCGAGATCGAATTGATTTCACAGATCGCCGCCCGCATGGACGCCGCGGTGGGCATCGTGGATGTGAAGAGTTATTACATCGAGACGCCGGAGGACATCGCCAACCGCGTGCGCCTGTGCCTCAAACACGCACCGGCGGACCGGCTCGTCTTCGCGCCCGACTGCGGACTCAGCCAGACCGCCCGCTGGGCCGCTAGGAAGAAACTCGCCAACATGGTGGAAGGCGTGCGGATCGTGAAACGCGAACTCAAGCTCGAAGCCTGACATGCAGCAGGCCTATCAGAAAGACGACGCGCTTCTCGAAGACATCGCCCGCGCCAGGGCCGAGGGGCGCTCCCGCGTCTGGTGGCTCGGCCAGAGTGGATTCCTCGTCCACACGCCCGCCGCCACCATCCTGTTTGATCCCTATCTCTCCGATTCGCTGACGCGCAAATACGCGGACACCGACAAGCCACACACGAGGGTCACCGAGCGGGTCATCGCACCGGAACGGCTGAGCGGCATCGACCTCATCACCAGTTCTCACAACCACACCGATCACCTCGACGCGGAAACCCTGCTTCCCTTGCTAGAGGCGAACCCCCAAGCCCGGCTGGTGATCCCGCGCGCCAACCGGGCATTCGTGCTCGACCGGCTCGGACGTGTCGAGTCCTCACTCGTCGAGATCGATGCGGGTGAGAGCATTTCAGTCGGCAAGGTCAGCCTCCATGGCATCCCGGCTGCCCACAATGCCGTCGAGCGCGACGAGAGCGGACATTGCCGTTTCCTCGGCTTCGTCGCACAAACCGACGGGCGGACCTTCTATCACAGCGGCGACACCCTCTTGCACGACGGGTTGATTCCGGCACTCCTGCCTTTCCGTCCGGATGTTGCCTTTTTGCCCATCAATGGCAACAAGCCGGAGCGCCGCGTGGCGGGCAACCTCGACGGCCGCGAGGCTGCGGAACTTGCCAAGACCATCCATGCCGGGGTCGCCATTCCGCACCACTTCGACCTATTCGCGTTCAACACCGCATCTCCGGACCTCTTCGCGGCCGAATGCGGGCGGCTCGAGCAGCCGTTCCGGGTGCTGGAAAACGGGGAAGGACATGACTTATGAGCTTCGTCAGAACCGTCCTGGGAGATATCCCGCCAGATCGACTCGGCGTTTGCTACGCGCACGAGCACATCATCATCGACGACAATGTGGTGACTCTCCGGTTCCCCGGTTTGTGCCTGCCATCGGTGGAGAATGGCATCGCCGAGTTGACTATGTTTCACACCGCCGGCGGGCGCGCCATGGTCGATTCCATGCCCTGCGATGCAGGCCGCAACGTGCTGAAGCTGGCGGAGATTTCCCGGGCGTCCCATGTCCATATCCTGTGCCCGACCGGGCTTCACCTTGCGAAATACTATGATGACGGCCACTGGAGCCATCATTACGGGGTGGAAACAATGGCCGGGCTTTTTATCGCGGATATTGAGGAGGGGATTGACCGCTATGATTACTCCGGGCCCTGCGTCGAGCGGACCACTCACCGGGCCGGCTTAATCAAGATCGCCACCGACGGCGATGAAATCAGTGATCGGGAACGAAGGGTCTTCGAAGCGGCGGCCATCGCCCACTCGGAGACTGGCGCACCGGTTCTCACCCATGTGGAGGCGGGTCGAGGCGCGATGGAGCAGGTGGCGCTCCTGTCCGCGCACGGCGTGGATCTCTCCAAGGTGGTGCTGTCGCACACCGACCGGAATCCGAACACCGCCTATCATCGCGAGATCCTGCAAAGCGGCGTGTGTCTCGAATACGACAGCGCTTTCCGATGGAAGACGAAGGACAACCCCACCCTGGATTTGTTAGTCGCCTTGATCGAGGAGTTCCCCAGCCAGATCATGCTTGGCATGGATGCGGCGCGGCCGTCTTACTGGAAGAGCTACGGGGGCTCTCCCGGGCATGGTTTCCTGCTCAACGAATTCACCCGGGCGATGTCCGCCCGAGGCATCAGCGAGGAAGCATGGAAGCGAATCTTCATCTCCAACCCCGCCTCAGCCTATCACTTCAAACAACGATCATGAAGAAGCCCTGGAGAATCGCCGGAATCGAGTTTTCCCACATGCACATGGGGGACCTGCTGCGCTGTGTGGAGAGCCATCCCGGCGCGGAGATCG
The DNA here is from genome assembly GCA_041549835.1 of Luteolibacter sp. GTDB lineage: Bacteria > Verrucomicrobiota > Verrucomicrobiia > Verrucomicrobiales > Akkermansiaceae > Luteolibacter. The sequence continues at coordinate 22,741 of JBFEQB010000028.1, forward strand.
TTGGCATCTGTGATCCGCTTCCGGATCGGATGAACGAGGCGAAACGGAATTTCTCACTGACCGATGACAAGGTCTTCACCGACTACAAAGCCTGCATGGAGAATGCCCGGCCCGATTTCGTGATCCTCTGCCCGGCGACCGCGGAACACGCGCTGTGGGTGGAGCGCATCGCGCCCTATGGTGCCCATGTCTTGGTGGAAAAACCCTTCGCCGCCTCGCTCGCCGATGCCGACCGCATGATCGCCGCCATGGAGGGCACCGGAAAGGAACTCATCATCAACTGGCCGCTGCGCTGGGTGGAAAGCCATGTCACCACGCACCGGCTGATCCGCGAAGGCCTGATCGGCGATGTCATGGAAGTCCACTATTACGATGGCAACCGCGGACCGCTTTATCATGGGGCCGATAAAATCGAGCTGGAACCGACCGCCGAGGCCAAGGCCAACAGCTGGTGGTATCAAAAGGAATTCGCCGGCGGATCCCTGCGCGATTATCTGGGATACGGCGTCACGCTCGGGACCTGGTTCAACGGCGGCAAGCTCCCGCTGGAGGTCACTTCGATCGTGGCGGGGAGCGAAAGCCTCGAAGTGGATGAACACAGCGTGACCGTGGTCCGCTATGCCACCGGCTTGTCCAAGTTTGAAACCCGCTGGGGCACCTTCACCGATCCATGGACTCATCAACCGCAACCGAAGTGCGGATTTGTCATCCGGGGAACCGACGGCACGATCAGCAGTTACGATTACGAACCAACCATCCGCATCCAGACGCGCGCCCGGCCCGAAGGCTATGACCAGCCGGTCGATCCGCTGCCTGAGGGCGAAAAAAACGGCATCGCCTACAGCTTGAGCCGGATCGAAGCGGGGCTCCCCATCGAGGGTCCGCTCAACCCTGCGTTGGCGAGGATCGGCCAGCAGATTGTGGACACCGCGATCCTCAGTTCGGAGACCGGAAAAACCCAGACACTGATCGGAGGTCAATCATGAGTGCCGACAAGGATGACGCCCGGGAACTGAAAGCGGCGGCGGCGCCAACCATGGCGGCCCCGGAACTTCCCTATCAACCGCCGGTGCCTGACACCTATCGCCCGCCGATCGGTCTGATTGGCTGCGGAGGAATCACCCGCAACCATCTGGAGGCATACCGCGCCAAGGGCTATCAGGTCGTGACCCTGTGTGACCGGAATCTGGAAGCCGCGAAAGCCCTGCGGGACGAATTTTTCCCCGAGGCGACCGTGACTGAGGATTCGGAGGATGTTTTCGCGCGTGGGGATATCGAAGTCGTGGACCTTGTCCTGCATCCGGAACCGCGACTTCCGATGATCCGGCGTGCCCTGGAGGCGGGCAAACACGTCTTGAGCCAGAAACCCTTCGTGACGGACATCCGCGAGGGCCACAAACTGGTCGAACTCGCGGAGCAACGCGGACTCAAGCTCGCGGTGAACCAGAACGGCCGGTGGGCACCGTATTTCAGCTATCTGCGCCAGGCTGTGAAACAGGGACTGCTGGGAGAGATCGTCTCGTGTGACATCCACATCGCTTGGGACCACACGTGGATCAAGGGAACCCGCTTCGAGCAGATCCATCACATCGTGCTTTACGATTTCGCCATCCATTGGTTCGACATCGTGAGCTGTGTCTTCGGAGAACGCCGGCCGACGCAGGTGTTTGCCAGAGTGGGACACGCGCTGGGACAGGAGCTTGATCCGCCGCTGAGCGCGGGCGCGCTTGTCGGTTTCGACGGCGGTCAGGCTTCGCTGGTTTTTCATGCCGCCACCAAGTTTTCGCCTGCGGAAACCACGGTGGTGACCGGAACCAAGGGCACCTTCCGCAGCACCGGTCCGGTCTGCGCCAACGACCGCGTGACCCTTACCACGGCGGACGGTCAGGCCGAGGTTCCGCTAAACGGTGCTTGGTTCAATGACGGCTTCGCCGGAGCCATGGGCGAACTTCTCTGTGCCATCGAGGAAAACCGGGAGCCGGCAAACTCCGCCCGGGAAAACCTGCGCAGCCTGGAACTTTGTTTCGCCGCCATCGCCAGCGCCGATCGCGGCCAGCCAGTCAAACCCGGAGATGTCCTCGATGTCACCGAATGATTCCGACGCATTGCACCGTAGTTATGTCTCCATCGCCCGGACGAAGCGAAGCGCTCTCTCAACCGCTAAACCGAATCATCATGAAGACCACCCCCATCATCCCTTTCACACTCATCGCCTGCATGAGTCTCGGCTGCGTGCATGCACAACAATGGATCCCTCTGTTCAACGGCAAGGATCTCAAGGACTGGACGCCCAAGTTCGCAGATCACCCTGCGGGCGAGAATTTCAACCGCATCTTCCGCGTCGAGGACGGACTGCTCAAGGTCAGCTACGCGGATACGGAGACGTTCGACGGCAGCTTCGGGCACCTGTTCTACAAGACGCCCTACAGCCACTACCGCATTCGCGCGGAGTTCCGCTTCACCGGTGATCAGCTTGCCGGCGGTCCGCCATGGGCCTACCGCAACAACGGCCTGATGCTGCACTCCCAGGCACCCGAAACCATCCCCCTCGAGCAGAAATTCCCGAACTCGATCGAAACCCAGTTCTGGGGCAACAATCCGGAGAAAGGCGCCAGGTTTTCCAGCCGCCATATGGGCAATCTTTACACCCCCGGCACCAAGGTCCTCATCGATGGCAAGGTGGTCGAAAACACGGACTCATCATCCCCGTTGTTCTCCGGCCTCGAGTGGACGACCGTCGAGGCCGAAGTCCATGGCGGCGAGCAAATCATCCATTTCGTCAACGGCAAGGAAGTCCTGCGCTACCAAGCGCCACAGCTCAATGACGGCACTCCGCTCACGAGCGGCTACATCGCCATTCAGGCCGAAACGCATCCGACCGAGTTCCGAAAAATCGAACTCCTCCCTCTCCCCGGCAACCAATGCGTGCCTAACGGCATGCGCCCGCTCTTCGACGGCAAGACCCTGGACGGCTGGAAACTGCACCCGAAGAGCGTGGGGCACTGGAAGGTGATCGACGGCGTGATCGACTGCGACGCCCTCAGCGAAGCGCCGAGCGTGGAGGAAAAGCAGCTGTGGACGAAGGAATCCTTCGGCGACTTCGAACTCCACGTCGATTGGCGCATCAAGGAAACCCACGGCCTCTATCCCGTTCCCACCATCCTGCCGGACGGCTCCCACAAGAAGGATGCCGCTGGCAAGGTGATCACCACCCCCACTCCCAACGCTGACTCCGGCATCCTGCTGCGCGGGCAGTTGAAATCGCAGTGCAACATCTGGTGCTGGCCGATCGGCTCCGGCGAGGTTTACGGCTACCGCAGGGACATGTCCATGCCACCCGAGGTCCGGGCCGGCGTGACGCCCAAGCTCCGTGCCGACCGTCCCGTCGGCGAGTGGAACCGCTTCATTATCCGCATGCAGGGCGAGCTCCTCACGGTGAACCTCAACGGGCATATCGTGATCGAAAACGCCAGGCTTCCCGGAGTCGCCGAAGCCGGACCCATCGGCCTCCAGCACCATGGCGGCAAGGAAGAGGATGGCAGCTACAACAACGCCTCGAGCCTCGTCCAATTCCGCAACATCTTCATCAGGAAACTCTGAGAATCCCGTCAATCACACACCCACAGAACCATGATCAAAATCACTAACAACACCAATCGCCGCAACTTCCTCGCCAAGGCCGGCCTCGCCGCTGCAGCGGTTTCCATGCCCCACATCGCCCGTGCGGAGAACGCAGGCGGCCCCAAGCTCCGCATCGGCATCATCGGCTGCGGCGGACGTTCCGATAATGTCGGCGAGATGGCCCTCAAGGACGGACGCTACGAAATCGTCGCGCTCGCGGATTACTTCCAGGACGCGGTGGACCGACAGGGCGAGAAATACCAGGTGCCCGCAAACCGCCGTTTCACCGGTCTCAACTGCTTCAAGAAAATGATCGATGCGGGCGGCATCGACATCGTCGCCGTGCTCTCGCCGCCGTATTTCCACCCCGAGCAGGTGGAGGCCGCCGTCGAGGCCGGACTGCATGTCTGGCTGGCCAAGCCGATCGCAGTGGACTCCCCGGGAGTCGCACGCATCGAGGCCGCCGCGCGCAAAGCCACCGCCAACAAGCGCTGCCTCCTCGTGGATTTCCAAACCCGCTCACTCGCCCATTACAACGAAGCCGCCCGGCGCGTCGCCGCCGGTGATCTCGGCACTCTGGGTTACGGTGAGATTGAAGGCACCAGCCTCGCCTTCGGGCTCAGGACTCCGGATGCCGGTCAGGAAAGCAAACTCAAGAACTGGCTCCAGTGGCGCGATCTCTGCGGCGAGGCGATCATCGAGTTCAGCATCCACGCCATCGACCTTGCCAGCCTGATGATCGGCCGCAACCCAGTGTCCGCCACCGGCTTCTGTGGCCGCAAACTCATCGATCTCATGCCCGATCCCACCCCCGGCGACGTCCGCGACCACTTCATCGCCACCTATGACTATGGCGATGGATTCAAGGTCCTGTTGCGCAGCAAGCGCTTCAACGGCCATGGGACGGCAAACTTCGGCGGAATCTATGCGAATCTTTACGGCAGCCTCAGCAGCCTCGCCGCAGACTATAAAGGCGAGGTTTTGATACGGGGTAAGAACGTCTTCAGTGGCGACCATTTCATGAAGGAGAAGATCCGCGGCATCTACAACATCGGGATATCCAACAACTGGAATACCTTTTACGACAACGTCATGAAGGGCAACTACGCCCAAGAAACCGTGGCCCCCAGCGCGCAGAGCCACTACCTCGCACTGCTCGCCCGTGAGGCCTGCTATCGCGGTGGCGAAACCGTCACTTGGGACGAAGTGGTCGCCTCCAAGAAGGCCTTTGAGTTCGATACCACCGGCCTCAAGATCTGACCGGATCGTTCTACTCCCATCGGAGTGGCTTTTGTCCACGGGCATCAGTGGTGGGAACCGGGAATCGACAGCCCTCCCTCGCCCACTCAAATAAATGGAATTCCTGCTTGCTGGGAGCGCCCTGATCTTGTTTGTTCCCAAGAACACTGTTCAAACAAGATGCAACCCGAACTCACACGCCGCCAAAAGGAGATCGTTGAATATCTGCGGATGTCACAACGCCAAACGGGGATCATGCCGTCCACGCGCGAGATCCAGCACTACTTCGGATTTGCCAGTCAAACCGCCGCCATGAGCCACCTGCGCGCGCTGGAACGCAAGGGCGTCATCCAGCGTCTGCCGGGAAAGGCGCGCGCCGTGATTTTCCCGGAGGATTTGGACCGGGGCGAGATTATCGACATTCCGGTCTACGGAAGCATCGCGGCCGGCATGTCCCAAGATGCCGAACCGGAGCGGGAAGGCTGCGTAGCCGTGGATATCTCGGCGCTCGGCATCCCCCGCCATGCCAAAACTTTCGCCCTCAAAGTTCGTGGGGATTCGATGATCGACGCCCACATCTGCAACGGTGACACCGTGATTCTCGAATTCCGGGAACCACGCAAAGGCGACATTGTCGCGGCGCTGATCGATGGAGAAACCACCCTCAAACGTTATCTCGTCGAGAAGGGACAGCCCTTCCTCCGCGCCGAGAATGAGGAATACCCGGACCTGATTCCCGCACGGGAGCTGATCATTCAGGGGGTTCTCGTCGCATTGCTCCGGCATGCGGCGTGACGCTGCCACCGCTACTCCTCCGGCGCGTCCTCCGGAAAAACCAAAGAACGGGGAGGCTGTTTCCTCCCACAGAAACGATCTGCGCCACGGAGTCAGAAGGTTTGACGTCGCCGGGTCGGATTGCTTACGGTCGCCCTCAGAGCATGGCGAACGAAACAATCTCCTTTTCCTGTCCGGCCTGCGGGATCCAGTTGACCGTTCCCAGCAACCTCGCGGGAATCTCCGGCCCCTGCCCTTCCTGTGCCGCACGGATTCAAGCCCCGAACCCAGCCGCGGCACCAGCCTTGGCCACAAATCCAGCGCCACCCGCTTCAGTTCCTGCACCGCCAGCCGTGCCTGAGGCCCCGGCGAGCGCGCCACCCCCCCAGCCGCCGCCGGTTCCTGCGGCGGCGAAGCCGACTGCGCTTAAACCTGAACCCCGCAAGCTGCCTAACCGCGCTCATCCCGCGGAGGTTGTCGCCAAACAGATGCCCGAACCAATCCGTTCCGGCGACTCGCAAATCCCGAAAGCCGCTCCTCTGCCACGGCATCCACACAGCCCGGGCCTATTCGCCCGGTTCCTGATGTTGATCTTGTTTCTGATCGCATCGGGAGCTCTCGTTTTTGGAATCCTCACGATCCTGAAAATGCAGACGGAAAAAGAGTCCGTAACGACTGCGAGCGTGCCACCATCGAAAGCTCCGGAAGCTGTGAAGTCCCCCCCGGAGCCGACCCTTGGAAAATCCGACGGGGAACCGGGAACCCCATCACTGCCCACTCCGCCATCCGAACAGCCCTCTCTGATCGAGCCCGCTCCCGAAGGCCTTGGGCCAAAGGCACCGGGGATGCAGGCTCTTGAAGTCCTTGAAAAATTCCTCACGGCGAAATCGCTGGCCGAACGGTTGCCCATCATCGAAACCAAAACTCCGGAAACCGAACTGGCGGCGAGTTGCCTTGCCGGTCCGCTGCCTCCGGCACCGAAAATATTACTGGAATTCCAGGAGTCCAACCCGGTGGAGGATGTGGTGGATTTTTACTACAGTGTGGACTTCAAGGACGCGGACCGCCGTGCGAACCCCCAAACCCTTCTTGTTCGCATCCGCTCCAAAAGTGATCCGAAAGTGGTGGTGGACCCGTTTCTCGACCTGTTCGGCGGACGTCTCGCCAGCTATGCTTCCAAGCCCAGCGACAAGGCGGGCGTTTTTCAGGTGGTCGCCTCCGCATTGGCCACCTGCACGAACCCGAACGTGCCGAACCGTGAGAAAAAACTGACGCTCAAGCTATTGGCGCGGGACAACACCAAGGAAGTCGCCGAGGCCTATTTTGGCAAGCTCTCGAAAATCGGCGAAATGCTGGAAGACGGCACTTACAGCCTCAGCTATGGCAAGGCCAAGGCCTGCACGGTGATGCTGCGGTGGAACACCGAGGACGACGCGCAACACCCTTATCTGGAAGCGATCGCCATCAAGACTCTGGACTGGAACCCCTGACCCGGCCAGCCTCGCTCAAGGCACGCCATCCGCCGCGGAGCACGAAAACCTCCGCTCCCAGATCCAATGCTCGGATGCGTTCCGCGATCTGACGGCTGACGCCGCAGTTCTCGTCGCCGCAGTAAACGATCACATGTGGATTCATGGCCACCTTCATGGCGATCTGCGCCTCGAAGGCCTGCATGTCTTCAGTCGGATCCAGATTCCACAGCACCGAACCGGGCATGCCGTTTCGCTCCCAATCCTTGCGCGAACGGGCGTCCACCCACACAAAGTCGCTTCCCGCGGGAAGCGATTCCAGACAGACCTCGTCCGGTTTCAAAGTCGCCGGATCGCAGCGAAGCAAACGTTCCGGCGGGCCTTTGAGCAGCCAGGTGCCACCCGCTGCGGCGAGCGCGATGGCGGCGATCAGTGCCAGCTGCCCGAAGGTTTTCATGGCTTGGCAGGGGCGGATTTCCTGATGACCGCGAACGCCTGCAGAGTCCGGTGTTTCGGAATATCGCAATCCGTCTCGATTCGTAACACGGCAAGCCCCGGGGTCATGATATCCTCGGGGGTGACGATCAATTCATAGCTTTTCCCGTCCTCAAGGGTTTTGAGCTCAAAAGCGAAGGCCTCCGACGTAGAATTCACGCCGGTGACATGAATCGGCTGCGTGTGGTGCATGGCGATCCTGACGGTCTGCGGCTCACCCTTTCCGCCGAGATCCCATTTCAGGGTCTTCGGTTCCAAGGAAACGAGCACCGGAATATGGACGCGCACGGTGAGAGCCACCGACGGCTGGTCGGTGGGATCTCCGTCGAGCCACACGGCCACCACCTTGTCCACGACGCCCGAAAAGTTCCCCATGTCGAATTCCGCGCGGATCAAGCCGGACTCGCCCGGCGCGTAGCGCAACTTGCCATCCTTGATCTTCACCGCGATGCACGAGCACGTGGGATTCACCTTGGCGACGGTCACGGATTCTCCGGATCGGTTGGTGAACTCGAAATCCGCGGTCACCACCTTGGCGTTCGCTGGGGCATGGACCTCCCTGAGGGTTGACGGAAAATCCAATCCGGCCTGCACCATGGCCATCAGGGCCAACCAGATACCGCACGCGCATTTCGTCATGGGACGACTATGAGCTCGGTTTTGGCTTCGGCGCAAGTGCGACCACAATAATCAACCGACCGCCTCGCCACTCGGGACCGAGGACGAAAAGAGGCCGGTTGCCTTCGAGCCGCGCATCGGTCTTCACGGTTTTTTCCCGGCCGAGCCAGAGCTCGAGATCCAGAATCGCCGTATGTTTCGTGGGGCGCCCCTGCGCCTCAAACCTGACCATGACCTCGTCGGAGGGCTTCAACGGCTGCGCCCAGCTTTCATAACTGCGAAGCAAGGCCTGAGTGTCTTGGCCCAGCATCCGGTAGCTCTTGAAACGAAGCCGTTCCTCTTTGCGCAAGCGGTCCGCGGTTTCCTGCGGGACCACCACGGTCTTGCCGCCCGCCGCCTGCGGGTCACCGTTGGTGGCATGGTAGACTGTCACACAGACCCAGCCGATTTCCGCTTTTCCCGGGTCTTCCTGCCCCCGTGCAGCGAAGGAAAGCACGAGCATGCAACCCAAGATGATCCAATTTCGGCGGTTCATAAGCTCGGCGGATCCTCGGTTTCGACACCTGCAGTGGAATCGATTTCACGCCAGCGTTGCGTGGAGGCGGTGGCTGAGAAATCCATCGAATCCGGGATGGCAGCCACGCCATCCAAAACGATGACCGTGGCGGAGGCTTCCAAACTCGCGAACCACTCGGCTCTCACTCCGCGCTCCGGAGTGTAAACGATCGGCTCGACCGGAATCGCCTTTGGCGCTCCCGTAACATCGATCTCAGGCGGCCCGGAATTCGTTTTCACTCCCAGCCAGAATGTGAGGGCCATGCCTGCACAGGCGGCCAGCGGCATCAGTGCGGAACGCCGGAAAATCCTCCGATCCACCACCACAGCGGATTCCTCCCTCGGCGTGGCGATCGCATGGGCGATGCGACCGTTGAAGAACTCGGCGGCGGGCGGTTCTTCCGATTCCGGGACCGCGGACGCGACCATCCGGCGCCAACGCCGGATTTCCTCACGGGCCTTGAGTTGTTCGGGATACTGTGCCGCCCATGCGTTCACGACGGCAAGTTCTTCACCCTGCAATTCATCGTCCAGCCACAGGGCCAGCGTGGTTTCATCGGGTTTCGTATTCATGTTTCAGCATGGTTTGGAGTTTCTGGCGGGCGTAATACAAGCGGCTCATCACGGTGCCGAGCGAGCATTCCATCACCTCGGCGATTTCCTTGTAGGAAAGCCCTTGGACATCTTTCAAAACGACGACTTCCCGGTGTTCGGTGGACAGTTTTCCGAGAGCCTCCTCGATTTTACCGCGCAATTCCCCTTGGGCCATCGTGTCGTCCGGAGATCCCCCCCCCGACGGCGTGGTGAACGAGGCGGAATCAATGCGCTCCCGTTCGAAAATCTCATCGTTGAGCTCGCCTGCGCTCTCGATTTTGCGCTTCCGCGCCCAATCGTAGACCGCATTGTGGGCGATCCGGTAGAGCCACGTGGAGAACCGCGCCCTTGCCTCGAAGCGGGGCAGCGCGTTCCATGCCTTGATGAAGACCTCTTGGGAGAGATCCCACGCGTCGGCTTCCTGATGGATCATGTTACGGATCATGGCGAAAATTCTTCCTCGATGACGGGTCACCAGCACATCGTAGGAACGGAGGTCCCCTTGCTGCGCGAGCACAACCAGCCGGAGATCATCGTCCGGATCATCAGTCCCAGCATCCGGATCGACGGGGCCGACAGGTTCCCGCACGTTTTTGGACGACTCTTGACCGGAATTATTCATTACTTGTCACTTGCCGTGAAAATAGCTCCTGCGGAACGCAGTCACGCCACCTGCACCTGCTTATCGACGTCCTCGCGGAGATTCTCAATAATGAAGTCCTGACGGTTCGGAGTGTTCTTGCCCATGTAAAACGCAAGCAACTCTTTCACGCCCTTGCCTTCTTCATATTCCACCGGATCGAGCCGCATGTCCGGCCCGATCATGAAACCGAACTCGTCGGGTGAGATTTCCCCGAGGCCCTTGAAGCGGGTGATTTCGGCGTTTTTACCGAGTTTGGCGATCGCCTTGCGGCGCTCGTCGTCGTCATAGCAATAGAGGGTTTCCTTCTTGTTGCGGACCCGGAACAGCGGTGTCTGGAGGATGTGCAAATGCCCGTCGCGGATGAGCTCCGGAAAGAACTGGAGGAAAAACGTGAGCAGCAACAAACGGATGTGCATGCCATCCACGTCGGCATCAGTGGCGATCACGACCCGGTTGTAGCGCAGGCTGTCGATGCCGTCCTCGATATTGAGCGCGGCCTGGAGCAAGGCGAACTCCTCGTTTTCATACACGATCTTGCGCGGCAGACTGAAGGTGTTGAGCGGCTTACCACGAAGGGAAAACACGGCCTGCGTTTCCACGTCGCGGCTCTTGGTGATCGAGCCGGAGGCTGAATCGCCCTCGGTGATGAAGAGCGTGGATTCTTCGCGCCGTTTGTGTTTGCTGTCGAATCGCACCCGGCAGTCGCGAAGTTTCTTGTTATGGACCTTGGCCTGCTTCGAGCGCTCGCGGGCGAGTTTCTGGATCCCCTTGAGATCCTTGCGTTCGCGCTCGGCGGAGAGGATGCGCTTCTGAATCACCTCGGCGACCTGCGGATTCTTGTGCAGGTAGTTGTCGAGATTGGTCTTGAGGAAATTCCCGATGAACGTGCGCAGCGATTCCCCTTCCGGCACGATGGTGGTGGAACCGAGTTTCGTCTTGGTCTGCGACTCAAACACCGGCTCGACGATCCGCACGCAAATCGCCGCCTCAATGCCGGCGCGGATGTCGGAGGGCTCGTATTGTTTCTTGTAAAACCCGCGGACCACCTGGACGAGCGCCTCGCGAAACGCGGCGAGGTGGGTGCCACCCTGCGACGTGTTCTGGCCGTTGACGAAGGTGTAATATTCCTCGCTGCTGTCGGCGGTGTGGGTGAACGCGATCTCGATATCCTTGCCCACCAGATGGATCGGCGGATACAGCGCCTCGTTTTCCATTTCCTCGCGCAAGAGGTCCAACAGTCCGTCCTTCGAGCGGAATTTCCTTCCATTGAACACGACGGTGAGCGCCGGATTCAGGTAGGAATAATACCGGCACATCTTCTCGACGAAGGGCTCCTTGAATTTCGCCTTGGCAGGGAAAATCTTGCGATCCAGTTCAAAGGCGAGCCGCGTGCCGTTCGCGCCCTCGTCGCGGCGCGGGTTTTTCATATCCACCGTGAGCTGTCCTTTGGAAAACTCCAGAGCCTTGGTTTCTCCATCACGCCATGCCTGGATCTCGAAGAAATCCGAGAGCGCGTTCACCGCTTTGATGCCCACGCCGTTGAGACCCACGGATTTCTTGAACGCCTCGCTGTCATACTTCGCGCCGGTGTTGATCTGGGCCGCGCAGTCGAAGAGTTTCCCGAGCGGAATCCCGCGACCGAAATCACGGACTTCCACGCGGCTCTGGTCATCGATCTCCACCCGGATCTCCTTGCCATAGCCCATGATGTGCTCGTCGATCGAGTTGTCGATGGCTTCCTTGAGCAGGATGTAGAGACCGTCATCAGGCGAAGCTCCGTCGCCGAGTTTGCCGATGTACATACCCGGGCGCATGCGGATGTGTTCGCGCCAGTCGAGTGATTTGATGTCGTCTTCGGTGTAGTCAGCGGCCATGGGGAATAATCGTTTCGGAATCCCTAAACGGTCGCCGCGCCCGACGCAAGGGCAGGAAACCACCTCCCGGCTGGCCATCGGGTGTGAAGCCAGCGGAGCTGCGAACGCGAGCGGGTTTCACCAATGGCCCGGAGGTCACCGCAGCCCCCTGGTTTACTCCTCCGCTCATCAGATCCAATCACCATCCAACCGCCATTCCACCACTCTCCGCAGACCGCAACTACGTCACGCCCCTCTTCAAATCCCGCAGACTCCACAACACTCCCGCCGCAGCAGCGGCTCCCCCCCTCATCTTCCTCGCGCCATCCTTGCGCTTCGGCCCGAAGCGTTCCCGCGCGTTCGCAAACGCCTCGTTCACAAACCTCTTGCTGCCGATTACCGCGCCGTCCGTGAAATACCGCACCCGGCAGCGCAGCATCCGCCCCGTTGAAAACTCTCCCGCCCGTTCCTCCTCGCGCTCCGCATCCGCCGCGCTAATCCCCTTGCGGATCCGCTTCGTTTCCACCGCACCCCTCCGGCCGATCCGTGTCCCGGTTTTCTCCATTGCCCCCGCCATCAACAACTTGCGGTATTCCCGGGAGACATTGTTCGCCCACAACGCATCGTCCGCTCCGCTGCCCTTGTGGGCGCGGAGCGCCCGCACTAAGCCGGCCCGCGCCTTCTTCCCATTCCCCTTCGCCCCTCCGCCAATCGCCTCGCCATAGCTGCTCCAACGATACTCCGCCGGATCCTTCACCATCCCGGCACGCACCGGGTTCAGGTCGATGTAGGCCGCCATCGTTTTCGCCGCCACGCCGTCCTCGACAATCACGCTTTTAAACCGGTCCTCCCATAGCCGTCCGGTCCGCGAATGCGTCCGGTTGTGCCATTGCGTGTAGCGTTGCAGCAGGCCCTTCATGAACTCGCCGAGATTCTGCATCCGGTAGCTGAATCGCTGGTGGATCCGGCTCACCAGCACTGCTTCCTCGCCCCGGCCGTCATTCACTTGTTGCCGCGCCTCCTCCAACTCAGCCGCCACCCCCGCCACGAACGCCTCGCCGTAGAGCGCCGACAAGCGCCTCAACAGCACCTGATCCGAAAGCCCTTCCACCGCCATCGGCGGCACCTCCAGCAGAATATGGAAATGATTGTCCATCAGGCAGTAGGAAACCACCCGACAGCCCGTGAAGTTTTCCTGCATGCGCATCAAGGTCCGGAATCTCTCCTTCTCCTCCCGCCCCAACACGAAGCGCCGGTCCACCACCCGTGAGATGCAGTGGTAAAACACCGGCTTGTTCTCCGAACTCCGCCACTCCGCCAACCAGCGCGCTTTTCTCATCGGCAAAAACTATCAAGAAGAGCCAGAAGCAGCAAGCGCCAATTCTGATTAAAGGCCTGTCCCTTAATTCTCGCCGCGCTGGTGCCCTTGCGGGTCCGCTTCGTTTCCACCGCACCGCTCCGGCCGATCCCTGTCCCGGTTTTCTCCATCGCCCCCAGCCCACTCACCCTCGTGTCAAAACTTTTGAGCCATCAGGCATCACATCACTCGCATCGTGCGGGCTTGTCTCAGGTGGAAAAACGCGAAACAATCCGGCCGCGCCATGACTTGCCCGACTGAAGCCGCCTCCCACCCATCCCATCCCGCCTGGGTGCCCGAGGGTTCGCAGGAAGACCCCCGTTTCGCCTGCCGTGTCATGTCCGGCATTACTCCCGGTTCATCGGGCGTAAACCACAAGCCCGCCAAACGCCGCAAACTCACGCTCGACGACTACGAACAAGGGATCCTCACCGGCGACGTCGGCATCCTCTCCCGCGCCATCACGCTGGTGGAAAGCAACCTTCCCGAGCACGAGGCGCTCGCTCAGGAATTGCTCACCCGCCTGCTGCCGGAAACCGGAAATTCGATCCGCGTCGGCATCACGGGAGTCCCCGGGGCCGGGAAAAGCACGCTCATCGAGGCACTCGGCTGCCAACTCTGCGAACAGGGAAAACGCGTCGCCGTGCTCGCCGTGGACCCGAGCAGCAGCGTCACCGGCGGCAGCATCCTCGGCGACAAAACCCGCATGCAGAACCTCGTCCGCCAAGCCAACGCCTACATCCGCCCATCGCCCTCCGGCGGATCACTCGGAGGTGTCGGCCGCAAGAGCCGCGAGACGATGCTGCTCTGTGAAGCCGCCGGATTCGACGTCATCCTGGTGGAAACCGTCGGCGTCGGCCAAAACGAAGTCACCGTGCGCTCGATGGTCGATTTCTTCCTGCTCATCATGATCGCCGGAGCGGGTGACGAACTCCAAGGCATGAAAAAAGGCGTCATCGAAATCGCCGATCTGCTCGCCGTCAACAAGACGGATGGTGACAACGTGCAACGCGCCAAGCTCGCCTGCACCGAATACCGGCGGGTGCTGAATTTCCTCCAACCCGCCACGCCCGGTTGGAAAACGCGCTGCACCACCTGCTCGGCCCTGATTC
>JBFEQB010000029.1:0-34906 GCA_041549835.1 Luteolibacter sp.
GAAGACCGCGCTGGAATGGGGCTTCTGGCACATGGGGCATTTCTCTAGCGGCTATCGCGCGCTGTTTGGCGAGAGCCCGTCGGCCACGCTATTGCGCGCGCATTCCTGAGTGAAGGGAAAGGGTCAACCGCTAAGGCGGTCTTGCCGCAGGCTTCGCGGAACCGGTTGAGCCACTGCCGCGCTTACTTGAGTAGGGCGAGAATCGGCTGCGGCCAGATACCGAAGACGAGGGTGGCGAGGGTCAGGAGCGCGACGCAGGCCTTGCTGATGAGCGGCAGGGAGACGGGGGAAAGTTCGCCGGGAGCGGCCCACCACATGGCGCGGACGGTTTTAAGATAATAGTAGAACCCGGCGGCTGCGCCGATGAAAGCGACGCCGACACCGACCCAGAGATTGGCCTCGACGGCGAGCGAGAAGACAAGGAACTTGCCGATGAAACCGGCGGTGAGCGGCACGCCGGCGAGCGCGGCCAGCAGCACGGTGAGTGCGAGTGCGAGGACCGGGTTGGTTTTGCCGAGGCCGTTGAAGTCGGAGATGTTCTCGCCATCACGCTGGATGCGGACCTGTGCGAGGATGAAGAAGACGCCGAGCGTCATGATCAGATAGGTGGCGAGATAGAAGGAAACGGCTTGGGCGGAGCTGAGCGATTCGGCGGTTTCGGATGTTCCGGCGGCGAGCGCGAGGATGAGGAATCCGGCGTGGGCGATGGAGGAGTAGCCGAGCAGGCGCTTGAAGTTAGTCTGCGGGATGGCGGCGAGGTTTCCGAACAGCAGGGTGGCGACGGCTAGGACGAGCAGCAGGGTCAGGACCGGGCCGCGGGTGATTTCGTTGGCAAGGTAGGGCTGAAGGAAACGGATGGTGAGGATGAAACCGGCGGCCTTGGAACCGACCGAGAGGAACGCGGTGGTCGGTGTGGGAGCCCCCTGATAGACGTCTGGGATCCAGACCTGCATGGGAACCGCGCCGATCTTGAACCCGAGACCGACCATGACGAGGGCGATGCCGAAGAGGAGAGGAGTGGGAGATTGGAGATTGGAGATTGGGGATTGGAGATGGGTGAGGCTCATGGTCCCGGTGGTGCCGTAGATCCAGGCGATGCCGTAAACGAGAAAGCCGGTGCTGAGCGCGCCGAGGATGAGGTATTTCACGCCAGCCTCGAGCGATCCGACGTTGCGGCGCATGTAGGCGACGAGGATGTAGAAGGTGACGGTGACGAGTTCGAGCGCGACGAAGGCGCCGGCGAGGTCTTTGGCGGAGGCGAGGAACATCATGCCGGCGCAGGCGAAAAGAGGCAGCGCGTAGAACTCGCCGGTGCCGTTTTCGGATTCCGGGTGGTCGGTGAAACGAGCGAGGATTTTCCGGTAATCGACGGAGAGCAGGATGACGAAGAGCGTGGAGACGAGCGCGAAGATCTTGTAGAAGCGGGCGAGACCGTCGAACTGATAGAAGTTCCACAGCGGCCACTTCGCCCAGTCGGCCTCGGGCTTCGCGCCGGGGCCGATTGCGGTAAACGTCAGGCATAAGATCACGGCAAGGCCGATGGCGGCGGAGATGCCGACCCATGCCTTGTTTCTCGCGGGCACGAAGGCTTCGGCCATGAGAAGGATCAGGCCGAGGGTGACGGTGAGGGCTTCCAGGTAGTAGGCGGGCATGGGAGATAGATTTCAGAGTCCAGAATCCAGAGTCCAGAAAGAGGACTATTTCAGAATCAGAAGGTTGAGCAGCAGGTTGGGATAGAGGCCGACGGCGAAGAGGGTGATGATCAGGAGGGCGGCGGGGATGCGATCGAGCAGGGTGAGATCGGCAGCGGATTCGGTGGATTTCACGGCGGGGCCTTGGAAGATGTTCCGGTAGGCGCGCAGCATGTAGACGGCGGAAATGACGACGCCCCAGATGGAGAGGATGCAGGCGATCTGGACGGGGCCGAGGCCGGTGGTGCCGTTGTAGCTCTTGAAGGCGGAGAGAAAGACGAGGACTTCGCCGGAAAAGTTGGCGAGGCCGGGCAGGCCGATGGAGGCCATGGCGGCGATCCCGAAGACGAAGGCGAGCTTGGGCGCGGATTTGGCGAGGCCGCCGAGGTCCTGGAGGTCGAGCGAGCCGGTATTGCGTTCGATGCGGTCGGCGAGGCCGAAGAGCAGGGCGATGGAAACCCCGTGGGCGAACATGAGCAACACGGCGGCGGGTTGGGCGAGCGAGTTTTCCGGGAAGGCGATGAGCGCGGCAATGGCGAGGAAGATGTAGCCCATGTGCATCACCGAGGAGTTGCCGAGCATGAGGTCGAGGCGCTTCTGGGAGATGGTGACGAAGCCGACCCACAGGATATTGCCAAGCAACAGGACGAGCAGGGGAGTGAGCCAGAATTGCAGGCCATCGGGAACGAGCGGGATGGCGAGGCGGAGCAGGCCGTAGAGGCCGAATTTTTTCAGGACGCCGGCATGCAGCATGGCGACGGGGGCCGGGGCGCTGGCGTAGGCGGGTGCGGCCCATGAGTGGAATGGGAAGAGCGAGACGAGCGTGCCGAAACCGACGATGAGAAGGGCGGCGATACCTTTCTGCGACGCGGGATCGACGCTGTCCTTGGCGGCGATCATCGCGGCGATGTCATAGGTGCCTGTGAGGTTCGCGAGCCAGACGAGGCCGGCGAGCAGGATGATCGAGCCGAGGCCGAGGTAGATGGTGATTTTCCAAGCGATCTCCTTGCGGTCGCTACGGCCGAGCATGCCGATCATGAGGAAAGTCGGGATGAGGGCGAGTTCGTGGAAGGCGTAGAAGAAAAACAGATCGGTGGCTGCGAAGGCACCGAGCGCGCCGGCGGAGATGAGGAGGGATGAGCCGAAGTAGAGTTTTTCTTTTCCTGCCGGAGCCTCGCCGGAAAGCACGGCGGCGAGCGTGACGATCACCGTGAGAAGCACCATGATGGCGCTCATTCCATCGGGAAATCCGAAGGCGAGGTGGAGTGCGGGTTTCTCAAGAACGGGCAGGGAGAACGACCAGCAGGTGCACGTCCAGGTGGCGGCGGCGTAGAGGCCGAGCGCGAGGTTGGCGGCGGTCGCGCCGATGGCGGTGAGCCGGGCGGGCGCGCCTAGCAGGATCGCGATGAAGGCGATGATCGGCAGGAAGACGAGGATGGCGAGCATGGGGAAAAGTGGGAAGTGATCAGTGAGCAGTGATCAGTGAGCAGTGATCAGAAAAGCGGAAGAAGTGCCGAGTGAGCAGTGGAAGAGAAGGTGCTTGGGATGTTTTCTTTTCTTGTGTCTTGCATCTTGAAGTCTTGAGTCTCGTTTCAAAGAAACACCGTGAAGTAGATAACAAGGATGACTCCGAGACCGAAGGCGTAGGTGTAGGCCTGGAGTTCGCCGGACTGGAGCTTGCGGAAGAGGTTGCCGAAGCTGGCGGCGCTGCGGCTGAGGCCGCCGACGAGCAGGCCGTTGATGAGCAACTCATCGAAGAAGTGAACGATCGCGGCGAAGGCGTCTTGGAAATAGCGGACGAGGAAGTTGTCGTAGAACTGATCGACGTAGAAGCGGTTTTTGAAGAGCGGGATCGAGAGAGGGTCCTTGTCCTTGCCGTTGTAGAGAACGAAACCGGCAATTAATCCCAGGATGAGAGAAGCGATGGAGGCTCCGAGAACGATCGAGTGTCCTTCATGCGGGCCGTGGGCATGGACGCGCGGATCGATGGCACTGAGAGGAGTTGTCAGCCATGCGGAACCGATCGCCATGCCTGCGAGGAGGACGAGTGGAATGAGCATCAGTGGTCCGACCTCACGGGCGTGACCGGCGTTTTCGGATCGATGCTTGCCGAGGAATGCGACCACGAAAGCGCGGGTCATGTAGAAGGTGGTGAGAAACGCGACGAACACGGCGATCGCGAAGAGGAATTTGTTTTTCCCGAAGGCGGCGGCGAGGATTTCCTCTTTCGAATAGAAGCCGGAGGTGACGAAAGGCACGGCGATCAGGGCGGCGGTGCCGAGAGCGAAAGTGATGCCGGTGATCGGCATCTTCTTGAGCAGGCCACCCATTTTCCAGATGTCCTGCTCGTGATGGCAGGCGTAGATGACGGCGCCGGAACCGAGGAACAGCAAGGCCTTGAACCATGCGTGGGTGAAGAGGTGGAACATGCCGGCCTCACCGGCGACGAGGCCGACGGCCATGACCATGTAGCCGAGTTGCGAGAGCGTGGAGTAGGCGAGGATCTTTTTGATGTCGCTCTGCTGGGTGGCCATCAGCGCGGCGACCAGCGAGGTGAAGCCGCCGACGTAGGCGATGGTGGTGCCGGAGAAACCATCGAACCATTCGGAGCCGATCGAGAGTTGGACGCGGAAGAGCATGTAAACCCCGGCGGCGACCATGGTGGCGGCGTGGATCAGGGCGGAGACGGGAGTGGGGCCTTCCATGGCATCTGGCAGCCAGACGTGGAGCGGCAGCTGGGCGGACTTGCCGACGGCACCACAGAAGATGCAGAGAATGGCGGCACCGATGACTCCGGTGGAGATGGTGGCGGGTACGACCATTTCCGAGAAGGTGAGCGTGCCGGTGATGCCCCAGAGCATGAGGATGCCGACCATGAAGCCGAAGTCGCCGACGCGGTTGCAGAGGAAGGCCTTCTTGGCGGCATCGGCGGCGGAGTCCTTCTGATACCAGTGGCCGATGAGCAGGTAGGAACTGAGACCAACCAGTTCCCAGAAGATGAAGGTCATGATGAAGTTGTCGGCGAGGACGATGCCGGTCATCGAGAACATGAAAAGCGAGAGTCCGGTGAAGTAGCGGGCCTTCGCCTCGTCATCCTTCATGTAGGCGAGCGAGAAGATGTGGACCAGCGCGCCGATGCCGGTGACGACGATCATCATGCCGGTGGAGAGCGGGTCGAGCTGGATGCCGATCTGGAGATGGAAATCACCGATGGTGGCCCAGTCGAAGGTGGTGGTGCCGGTTTTTCCGAGCAACAGGAAGGAGATGACGAGTGTTGCCACGGCGGACGCGGTGGAAACCAGCGGGACCAGCGGGTTTTTCCGCAGGACGAGTTGGTTCACCGCGGCGACGACGAGCGGGAGGAAGAGGAGGATCCAGGCGAGGTTCATGGGAGAGGAAAGTGAGCAGTGATCAGTGAGCAGCGATCAGTGAAAGAAGCAGGCGGTTCTCGCTCTTTAGTTCGATGTTCAAAGCTAAGCGTTGGATGTTCGATGTTCCTCAGCCTTTCAGGCTGGTGAGGTCGTCGGTGTGGATGGTCTGGCGGGCGCGGTAGAGGGCGACGATGATGGCGAGGCCGACGGCGACCTCGGCGGCGGCGACGGTGATGACGAAGAAGACGAGCATCTGGCCGTTGTAGTCGGGCAGGCCGTTGAGGGTGTTGAAGCGTGAGAACGCGACGAGGCTGAGATTGGCGGCGCTGAGCATGAGCTCAAGGCACATGAAGACGATGATGATGTTCCGGCGCAGCACCACGCCCGCGAGGCCGATGGCGAACAGCAGACCGGAGACGAGGAGGTAGTCGTTGAGGGTGGCCATGGAAAGAAGTGGGAAGTGATCAGTGATCAGTGGAAGAAAGTCATTCCGCCTGTTTCTTGGAGAGGGTGACTACGCCGACGGTGGCGACGAGGAGGAGAACGCCGAGGATTTGGAAGGGAAGGTTGTAGTCGGTGAAGAGCGTGTGGCCGATGAGGTGGACGTCGGGGAGGCTGCCCTCGGTGAGGGCGGTCGCGATTTTTCCGTCCGCGGGAAAGTGCGCTGCGGCGGTGGTGAGCGCTTCCTGATCGAGGGCGGGGGCTTTCTTGTCAGGCGAGCGGGACAGCACGCCGATGAGTTGCACGACGAAGGCAATGACAAGGCTGATGCCGGCGGCGGTCGGGGCAAGGGACTTGGCGCGTTTTTCCTCATCCTTGAGGTCGAGCAGCATGATGATGAAGAGGAACAACACCATGATCGCGCCAGTGTAGACGAGGATCTGGATGATGCCGACGAAGAAGGCGCTGAGGCCGATGAAGAGTCCCGCGAGTCCGACGAAACAGGTGACCACTGAGAGCGCGCTGGAGACCGGGTTGCGGAACGTGATCACCGCCGTGCCGCCGATCAGCATGATGGTGGAGAAGAGCCAGAAGAGGTAAGAGGGCATGGGAAAAAGTGGAAAGTGATCGGTGAGCAGTGATCAGTGGAAGAGAGTTACTTCAGCTCATTCCACTTGTTGACGAGGCCGACGCGTTTGCCGCCGATTTCGTAGAGTTTCTTTTTGTCGTGGATCAGGTCGGCGCGTTTGAAGCCGGTGATGAGGTAGTCCTTGCGGAGATAGATCGCCTGCTCGGGGCAGACTTCCTCGCACATGCCGCAATAGATGCAGCGGGTCATGTTGATCTCGAATTCCTTCGGGCGTTTCTCGACCTTCGCCCATGGATCGTCGGAGGGGATTTCGCCGGGGATGATGGTGATGGCCTTGGGCGGGCAGATGAATTCGCAGAGTTGGCAGGAGACGCAGCGTTCGCGGTCCTGTTCGTCGGTGACGAGGGCGGGGGCGCCGCGGTAGTATTCGGGCAGATGGTCGTCCCAGCGTTGCTCGGGAAACTGCATGGTCACGCCGAGGCCGGAGGACTCGAGGTCCTTGGCACCCATGGATTTGCCGAGCATCGACTTGACGGCGTGGGTCATGGTGAGGAAGAAGCCCTTGATGAGGGCGCCGAAGTAGATTTTCTCACCGAAGTTGAGTTTCGGGCGTTGAAGCTTGATGACAGCCATCGTGATTAAACTTTTGAATTTTGAGGTTTGGGATCGGCGGTCAGGCGCGGAGCGGTTTCGGGCGTTCCTCAGAGACCTTGGCGACCCAGATGACGGCAGCGGTGACGGCGATGAGCAGCACCGCGCCGATGGCGATGACGGCGATGGTGATTTTCGGTGAGGGAGCGGCGATGACGAGCGCGGCGAGGAAGACATTGATGAGCGCGGCTTCGAAGAAGACGACCCAGCCGAGTTTCATGAGTTGATCATAGCGGAAACGCGGCACCGTCCAGCGGACGAGGATGAAGAACAGGATGAAGGCGATGAGTTTCGCGACGAAGACTCCGAGGTGGATGAGTCCGCCGAACTGGAAGCCGCCGATGTGTAAATCCGCGATGTGTTGGTCCAAGCCGAAGCCGACCGACCAGCCCCCGAGGAAGAGCGTGACGATGAGCGCGGAGCCAATCACCATGGCGGCGTATTCGCCCATGAAGAACATGGCGAATTTCATGGAGGAATACTCGGTGTGATAGCCGCCAACGAGTTCGGTCTCACACTCGGGAAGGTCGAAGGGCATGCGGTTGGTTTCCGCGAAGATCGAGATGGTGAAGATCACGAAGGCGATGAAAGCCGGAATCCAGAAGAGGAGCTTGCTGGCGAGCGAGTGGTCCGCATCATGTCCCCACAACGGGAGGAGCAGCCAGCCGTGGTCGGCTTGCTGCTGGACGATGGTTGAGAGGTTGAGTTCGCCGAAGTAGAGAAGAACGGGGACGATGGAGAGCCCCAAGGCGATCTCGTAGGAAATCATCTGGGCGGTCGAACGGACGCCGCCGATGAAAGGGAACTTGGAGTTGGACGACCAGCCGGCGAGGGTGATGCCATAGACGGTGAGCGAGGAAACGGCGAAGACGAAGAGCGGGCCGACGTCGAGGTCGGCAATGACGAGTTTCTCGGTATGGCCGAAGAGCGTGATGGGCGAGCCGAAGGGGATGACGCAGACGGTGATAAGGGCGGGAGCGACGGTCAGTATGGGGGCCAGCCAGTAGAAGGTCTTGCGGACGTGGGCGGGTGTGAAGTCCTCCTTGAGGAAGAGTTTCAAGCCGTCGGCCATCGGCTGGATGAGGCCGAAAAAGTGGAAGTCCTTCTTGAATCCAAGTAGCGTGAGTGGGATTCCGACGCGGTTCGGGCCGACGCGGTCCTGAATGACGGCGGAGAAACGGCGCTCGAAGTAAACCGAAATGGGAACGAGCGGCAGCACGACCATGAAGGTGAGCACGACGATTTTCACCAGGATGATGGCGATCTGGATGAGGTCCGGCATGGGGAAAATGTTAAAAGTTAGAGGTTACCCATTGATCCGGCCCGCGGCCTTGGCGGCGCGTTCATTTTCGAGCAACGGGATCTTGTATCCGGTGTCAACGATGGGCGTTCCTTGGTGGCCGATCTTCGAGAGCGTGAGCCCGTTGAAGGCGGGGACCGCTTCGGCGAGGGCCTTGAAGACATCCTCGATGTGGTGGACTTCGTTCTTTTCGCCGGTGATGGCGAGGATGAGGTCGCGGAGGATTTCCCAATCATCACGGGCCTGGCCGGGCATTTCGACGGCGCGGTTAAGGCGCTGGAGGCGGCCGGAGAGGTTGACCATCGAGCCGCGTTTTTCGGCGAAGGCGGCGGCGGGCAGGACCAGATGAGCCGAGAGGGCGGTGGGATTGGCGGTGACGTGCGACTGGAGCAGGAGATCGAGTTTCGCGAGGTCGGAGAAATGGAAGCCGGCGTCGGTGACGAGGTCTTCGCCCAGCACGATCAAGGCCTTGATCGCGCCGGAGCGGACGTCTTCGCGGATGGCGTTGAGTTTGGCGAACGGGTCTTCGGTTTCGAGGATGAGTTTCGCGCCGGTGGTGTTTGGGTTGCGGTCGGCGGCGACGAGCAGGGCGTCGGGTTCCGCGAAACGGGGGACGAGCGAGAGGTTTTGGGTGCCGATTTCCGCGGCGAGGGCGCGGGTGAGGAAGAGTTCCTCGTTGGTCATGCGGCCGGAGGCGATGATGGCGATCTGCTCGGGAGTGAAGTTCTTGAGGTTTGCGGCGGCGGTTTGCAGCGCATCCGGCCAGCCGATCGAGCCGTGTTGGGCACCTTCCTTGACGAGAGGTTCGGTGAAGCGCGCCTCGCCATCGATGTAGTGGAAATTCAGGCGGTGGGAATCCGGCATCCAGGTCGAGTTCACCTCGTTGTTCTGGCGCGGGGTGATGCGGTGGATGGTGTTGCCGCGGGTCCAAACGGTGATGTTGGTGCCGGTGCCGCAATTCACATCAATGGTGGGGGTTTCCTTGAGAAACCAGACGCGCATCTGGAAGCGGAAGTCGTTGGAAGTCAAGGCGCCGACCGGGCAGATATCCGCAGTGTTGAGCGAGTAGTTCGAATCCAGCAGGCGGTCCGGGTGGACGGTGAGCGTGGTGTGGGTGCCGCGCTGGGTGAAGCCGAGCACGGGGTCGCCGACGACCTCGTCCATGAAGCGGATGCAGCGGCTGCACATGATGCAGCGTTCGTCGTCGAGCCGGATGCGCGGGCCGATGTCCACGTTTTTCGGCTTTTTCACCTTCATGTCCACGAAGCGGGAAACGCCGCGGCCATGCTCGACCGAGTGTTCCTGGAGGCGGCATTCGCCGGCCTGATCGCAGATCGGGCAATCGAGCGGGTGGTTGATGAGCAGGAATTCCATCACGCCTTCGCGGCATTTTTCCACGAGCTCACCGGAGGTGCGGATGCCCATGTTTTCCGAAATTGTGTTGGCGCAGGCGATCACCGGGCGCGGCATCCAGCCGATGGGTTCGTAGCCATCCTCGTCGCGTTGGGGCTCTTGGCCCGGTGTCGGGCGCGGTGCCATGCCCATCTGAACGAGACACATCCGGCAGTTTCCGGGCGAGCTGAGCTTGGGGTGGTAGCAATAGTGAGGAACGATCGTTCCCGCCTGCCGACAGGCCTCGATCATCCGTGTGCCTTTGGGAAACCGATGCCAAACGCCGTCAATCTGGACGTTCACCATGCCATTTTCGGCCGCAAGGTCTTTAGGCAGTTTTATTTCCGCAGTCGCCGAAGGTGTGTCGCTCATGGCTTGAAAGTGAAGCCGGACGAGGGTGCTCAGCTTGGTCCGGCGGGCTCGCGCGGGACTATGTCGAGCGACGCCCGACCCGGCAAGCGTGCTTTCTGGAAATTTCGGACGCCACAAGTGCCTGCCGGTAGTATGCGCGAGATTCTGTCGGGTGTCGGGATTGCTTGCGCCATGAGGCCACAGGATGTGATCCGCTCGCATGGCGTTCCTCCCGCCAGTTCCTGTTTTCGGAGGATCTCCGGTTGGAGATGCCGATTGTTCAGGGCGATCAGAAGGGTGGTCATTCCACGTTGCCGGCGATGCGCAGATGGATGCCGCCGTCGAGGCGTTCCAAATGGCCTAGCAGGCCGTGAAGAAAGACCAGCACGCCCGCCAGTTCCAAGGTTTCCTCAAACCATACGAAGAAGGCGTAGCCGAAATTGTCCGTGCCGTTGAGTTCGACGTGGCTGGCCTCCGCCATTTCGATGCCGACCGCGCCGCCTAGGAACAGGACGGCCGAAACGGCAAAGACACGCCGTGTTTGCGGATCCAGGGCACCGAACCAGCGGAAGCAGACGATCGCCAGAAAGATCACAAACGCCATGCCCGGCAGCACCCACGGCCAGTAGAGGAGGCCGCTGGCCGTGCCATCGAGCAAGTCGTGGAGAGGGATGATCGTCAACTCGTGAATGCTGGAGGCCTCGTCGATGGCGAGCATCAGGAAGACCGCCGAAAGGCCGCTCCAATGCACGGAGAACCGATCACCGCGGTCCCGGGCGATCACGGAGGTCCAGCCGAGCAGGGCGGCGGCGAGCAGCATTTGGAAACTTGCGAAAAAGGTCGGCAAATTGCCTTCCCTCTGCATGGCGAACAGGTCGGTAAGGCCGAAAATCCCGGTGATCCCGGTATGGTAACGCATCCATTGGGTCGCCAGATGGATGATGGAGAGGACGGCGACGGTGGATGCCAGCGCCATCACCAGTGGGCGGCGGGGGATTTTCAGGGTGGGGTGCGGCGCGGGCGACATCGGGGCTCGGTGGTTCTGCAGGAGACGCATCGCAGGTGGGGGAGGCGCCACTGTTCCGCCACGGGGTTAGCGAACTCCATGGCGCTTTGAATCATGAGCCAGAAAGGCTCATCCGGAACTACGTGATCACGTGCACGGCGGTGATTCCACCTGGCAATACCCGCCGCAGCACCTTCACCTGCCGAGTGATGCCCATGGGTTGCCGTTTCTCGGATCGGGGATTGACGGAGCAGGGGGCACCGCCAAGCTGTCCCCACGATGATAGCGAGATTGCGTGGCAAGGTGATCGAGGCCTACCCAAACCGGTTGGTGGTGGACGTCCACGGGGTCGGCTACGAGGTGATTGTTCCGATTTCCACCTTCGATCGGTTGCACGCCGCCGAGGGCGTCGACGTGGATTTGCGGACACATTTGCAGATCCGGGAAACCGCCCACACGCTGTATGGATTTGCCACCGAGGAGGAACGCGACGTGTTCCTGATGCTGATCGAGCGCGTCAGCGGGATCGGTCCGGCGATCGCGATGGCGGTGCTCAGCGGCATGCCGGTCGCGCGTTTCAAGGGCTGCGTGGTGGATGGCAATGCGGTGGAACTCTCCCGGATCAAGGGGCTCGGAAAGAAAACCGCCGAACGCATCATTCTCGAACTCAAGGACAAGGTCGGCGTCACGGATACTTGGCAGGATGCCGCTGCCGGCGAGGTCAGCGTGTCCGCTGCGGATGCCGAACTGGCGTTGATCGCGCTCGGCTACAAGCAGGTGGATGCCCGGAAAGCGGTGCGCAAGGTGCTGGAGGCGGAGCCCGCCGCGCCGACGGAGGCCTTGGTGCGCGGCGCGCTGCGGGCGCTTCAGGGGTGAGGCTCAATCCATTACGCCCAGCAAGCGCGGCAGCCACAGTGAGAGGTCCGGCCAGTAGGTGATCAGGAGCAGCCCGATGAACATGGCTACGTAAAACGGCAGCATCGCCATCGAAACCCGGGCGATGTTTGACTTGCCCACGCTGCAGCCGAGAAACAGGCAGGTTCCCACCGGCGGCGTGCAGAGTCCGATGCAGAGGTTGGCGATCAGCAGGATGCCGAAGTGCACCGGATCCAAGCCGATCCCGACGGCCACCGGCAGAAAGATCGGCGTGAAAACCAAAACTGCCGGCGTCATGTCCATAAACGTGCCGACCACCAACAAAATCAGGTTGATCGTGAGCAAAATCATGATCGGATTGGTGGACATTCCGAGCAAAGCCTCACTGACAGCCTGAGGCACCTGCTCTTCGGTGAGCAAGCGGCTCATCGCCTGGCTGACCGCCACGAGCAGCATCACGATGCCGGTGGTGCGGGCCGAGCCGATCGCGATTCGCGGCAAGCCCTTGAGCGGGACTTCCCGATAGATCACCACCGCCAGGATGAACGCCCACAAGACCGCGACCGCCGAGGCCTCGGTGGGGGTGAACCAACCGCTCAGGATCCCCCCGAGGACGAAAACCACCAGCAACAGGCTTGGCAGCGCGCGCCATGTATTGGCCAGCAACGAGCGCCTGACTTCAAGCTCACCGCCAGCCGTCTGTGCGGTCACTCCGCCGTATCCCTTCCTGCGACTGACGATCAGACAGACCGCCATGATCAGCAAACCGACCACGATGCCCGGCATCAATCCGGCCAAGAACAAGGCGCTGATCGAAATGTTCGAGGCCACCACCGCATACACGATCATCACGTTGCTCGGCGGGATTAGCAGGCCGGTTGTCGCTGCCGTTGCCGTCAGCGCGATATTGAAATCCTTGTCATAGCCCTTGCGGTTCATCTCCGGAATGAGCGTGCCGCCGACCGAAGAAACTGCCGCCGCCGCCGACCCCGAAATCGCGCCGAACAGCATGCAGGTCAGCGTGTTCACCAAGGCTAGGCCACCGCGGAACCTGCCGAGGAACGCCGCGGCGAAATCGATCAACCGCCCGGCCAGGCCGCCGGCCCCCATCAGGTCTCCAGCCAGAATGAAGAACGGGATTGCGAGCAACGCGAAGCTGTCCAGACCGTTGCCCATGTCGCGCGCTACGGAAACCAGGACGTCGCCGTAGCCGAGTGCCCACGCCGCGAGCGCCGTGGCAATCCCGATGACGAAGGCGATCGGCGTATCGAGCAACAACAGAGCGGCGAACACCGCGAGTAATACCGCCAGTCCGTCACTCATGGGGCAACCTCCTCATCGGCTTTCAGGGTTTCGACTCCGGCGATTAGCGCGATCACGTTGCCGAGGGCGAACATGCCGATCAGATAGCCACTCGTCGGCACCGCCAGATAGAACCAGGCTTTGGAAATTTCCAGGGCCGGCAGGAGTTGCCCGGAATCGAAGCGGTCAATGACCAATTGGGTTCCGCCGATGCCCATGATGCCGAGCGCGAAGGCGAACACCAGACCATGGGTGACGATTTTGGAGAGCCGCCGGGCGGACCGGTCGAAATGACTGAACAGCAGATCCACGCCGAGATGTTTGTCATCGAGGTAGGCGATCGCGCCGCCGAGGAAGGAGACCCAGACGAGCAGGAAGCGTGCGAGTTCCTCCGACCAGCGCGCCTGATCGCCGAGAATCTTGCGGGTGAAGACCCCCCACAACACATCGACCACCAACACGAAGAGCACACTGATGGCCAGCCACCCGAGCGATGCCGCGGTGAAATATTTGATCTTTGCCCACATGACTCAGTTCACCTCCTGGATTTTTTTGATCAGCGGTCCGGTGATCTCGTCGGAGTATTTACGGATGACGGGAGTCACCGCGTTCCGGAATGGTTTGGGATCGGGGTCGATGATCCTCACCCCCTCGTCGCGCAATTGCTGGAGGCAGCGGGCCGTCTCTTCCTTCCACAGCTTGCGCTGGAACTCGCTGGCATCGGCGACCGCGCCTCGCAGCCAGTCCCGCTGTTCGCCGCTGAGGGTTTCCCACACCTTGCTGCTCATTAGGATCACATCGGGGATGCGCGCGTGGTGATCGAGCACATAGTTCTTGCAGATTTCATAGTGGCGGCTGGAAACAAAGCTCGGCGGGTTGTTTTCCGCGCCATCCACGGTGCCTTGCTTGAGCGCGGTGTAGAGCTCGCCGAATGAAATGGGAGTCGGCGAACCGCCCATCGCCTGAACCATGTCCATGGCGACCTGGTCGTTCATCACCCGGATTTTCTTGCCCGCCAGCTCAGCCGGGCTGTTGACCGGGTCCACGGTGTAGAAGCTGCGGCTGCCGCTGTCGAAGTAGCCCAATCCCTGAAGTCCGCTTGGCGAGCCGTCGCCACGGGTGCGGATCACATCGAGCATTTCGGCTCCCACCGGGCCATCGAGCACCTTCCAGTAATGATCCTCGTCACGGAATAAATACGGCAGGCTGAACACGCGGTAGGCGGGGACGAAGTTTCCGATCGGCGCGGCGCTGGTCTTGGTGATGTCCAAGGTGCCAGCCTGGACTTTTTCCAAGCACTGGACTTCGGTGCCCAGTTGTTCGTTAGGGAAAATCTCGATTTGCAATTTCCCGCCGGAGCGCTCCTCGACGCGGCGCTTGAACTCCTCGAGCCCCTTGTGGACCGGATGACTGTTGGGCAGCGAATGGGCGATCTTGAGCACCCGCCCGCCGCCCGCCGCCGGGTCGTCCGAGCCACCCAGCCACGCGAACCACCCGCCCGCCGTGATCACGCCTATCAAGACCCCGAGGATTAGAAATGAAGTTGCCTTGCTCACTGTGTGGCGGAGGCTAGAAAGCGAAACACCGCGGGGCAAGGCCGCATTTGGAGCGGCATCAGGGATCAGCAGGGCTGGACGCGGGCGTCCCGGCCGCTTACACCACGCGCATGTCCGTCCGCACCCGTTTCGCGCCATCTCCCACCGGCTACCTGCATGTCGGCGGGGCCCGCACCGCCTTGTTCAACTGGCTGTTCGCCCGCAGGCACGGTGGATCCTTCATCCTGCGAGTCGAGGATACCGACGCGGCCCGCAATACCGACGCGGCAAAACAGGCGATCTTCGACGGCATGGGGTGGCTCGGCATGGATTGGGACGAAGGCCCCGGCAAGGGCGGAAACTACGGCCCGTATTTCCAAAGCGAACGCAAGGCCATCTACGACACATGGTTTCAAAAACTCGTCGATGCCGGCCGCGTCTATGAGGACGGCGGCGCCTGGCGCTTCCGCTTCGAGCGCAAGCCAGTCACCATGAACGATCTGGTCTGCGGCGAGGTGACCATCGACTACCGCGATGAATCCAATACGCCGGACATGGTGGTGAAGCGCTCGGACGGTTCCTACGTCTTTCATTTCGTCAACGTGGTGGACGATCTGGAAATGGAAATCAGCCACGTGATCCGCGGCGAGGACCACCTGATGAACACGCCCAAGCACCTGCAATTGATCGAGGCGTTCGGCGGCAAGGCGCCGCAATACGCGCACATCCCGCTGATTCTGAATCCGGACGGTTCGAAGATGTCCAAGCGCGATGCCGGAGCGGCCGTCGGCGACTATCCGCGCCAGGGCTTCCTGCCAGGCGCGGTGGTGAATTTCATCGCCCTGTTAGGCTGGAGCCCGAAGACCGAAGAGGAGATCTTCACGCTCGCGGAACTGGTGGAGCGCTTCTCGCTCGAAAACGTCAACCGCGCGCCGGCCCGCTTCGATCTCGAGAAATGCAAGTGGGTCAACCAGCAACATCTCATCCCCATGAAAACGGAGGATTTCGCCGCCGCGGCAAGGCCCTTTGTCGAAGCCGCAGGCCTGCCGGTTCCGGAAAACTACGTGGCGGTGGCCGCGGCGGTGAAGGATAAGCTCCGCCTGCTCGGCGAGGTGCCGGCGGCGGTGGATTTCCTGCTCAAAGATGATTTTGAATACGACGAGGAAGCAATCGCGAAGGTCCGCGGCAATGCCGCCGCGAAGGGGCTGTTAGCCGCGCTTGCGGATGCCTTCGATGTCCTCACCGGTTGGTCCGCGGATGCCGCGAAAGCCGCGCTCGGCGATGTGGCCAAGGCCGCCGGCGCGAAACCGGGCCAGCTCATGTTTCCTCTGCGCGTCGCCCTGTCAGGCCGCGCCCACGGCCCGGACATCGGAGATGTCCTCAATCTCCTCGGGAAAGACCGCTGCACCACCCGCGTCCGGCAATTCTCCACCATGATCTAACCGAACCGTCGATGAAGTCCGTCCACACCCTGGTAGATCTCGCCTCACGCGAAGCGCTCGATGCCGGCGCATCCAAGCCCGCGCGTCTGGCGGTCATTGGCTGGCCGATCACCCACTCCGCCTCGCCGCAGATGCATCAGCCCGCGCTCGATGCGAACGGCATCGATGCCCGCTACATTCGATTGGAAGTGGAACCGGGACAAGTCCCCGAGGCCTTCGCGCGGATGCGGGCGCTCGGCTTCATCGGCTGCAATGTCACCGTCCCGCACAAGCTCGACGCCATGGAATGCTGTGACGAAGTCCACCCGGAAGCCTGCGCGCTCGGTGCGGTGAACACCGTGCGTTTTGATCCGGACGCCACCCGCGGATTCAATACCGACGGGCCCGGCTTTGCCCGCGCCATCGAGGATGATTTCAGCGTGCCGCTCGCCAGTCTCAGAGTCGCTATCGCCGGGGCGGGTGGCGGAGCGGGCCAAGCCATCGCCACCCAATGTGTCCTGTTAGGCGTGGCCAAGCTCGTCCTCGTCAACCGCTCCATCGATAAACTCGGCCCCCTCGTCGCGCGCTTGCAGGAGCTTGGTTCCACCACGGAGATCGTGGCGCTTCCGTTCGATGCTCCGGATCTCGCGCAGCAGTGCCGGAGTTGTGATCTGGTCGTCAACACCTCGTCCGTCGGTCTGAAGGCGGGTGATCCTTCCATACTGCCCGCGGCCTGCCTCAAGCCGGAGCACCGGGTTTATGACACCATCTATCAGCCGCCGGTCACGCCGCTGCTCGCGCTCGCCATGGAAGCCGGTTGCCGGACTTCCAATGGTCTTTCCATGCTCATCCATCAGGGTGCGCTGGCCTTTCAGCATTGGTTTCCCCAGGCGGCTCCGGTAGCCGTGCTGGCAGCGATGCGGAAGGCCTTGCAATAGGGATCCGTTCCGCCGAGTTCCCTTAGGGCTCGGCGGTGGACGGGGAGGACGATGACGGCGGGGACGCTGGCGCGCCCAAGGGGGAGGGAGCCACGCCCGGATCGTCGATGGAATACCAATGGCAGGCGGCGATGGAGGTGATTTCGAATCGGCGGCCTTGTTCGGTGTCGCTGCGGCGGATCTTGATGCGCAGGCGGATCATGTCGTCGGGATTGAGATCGGGGAGCCGTGCGCCGAAGGGGCGTTTGTGGTCACGGGCGAGTTGGAAGGCGGCGGTGAGCAAGCGGCCGTCGCGGCTGTCCCGGGGGACGAGGAACTCGGGAGACTGGAAACCGGTTTCCTCGGGTTGGCCGAAGCGCGGAGCGTAGAGGACGATGCTGATGGTGGACTCTTCCTTGCGTTCTTCGGCAAGACGCTCACGGGCGAGCAGGCGGAACTCGCCGTCGTCGGGGCCGCTTCCGGCGAGATACAAGGGCCATGGGTAATCGCTGTAACGGGAGAAGTGCTCCCAATCGAGAAGCCACTCGTCGTTTTCCTGGCGGAAGACGGCATCGAACTGTTTGCCATCCTGGCTCTTCCAGTGGGTTTCGATCGCCGTGTTTCCGGGCAGGTGGAGGACGGATTGGCCGGCGAATTGGAGCGTCGCCGGATCAATGGTTGTCCAAGGATTCAGGCTGTAAAAGCGGGACATCCGGGAAGCGGTGGCAGCGGGGGCCAGAACAAATTGGGCGCGCTGTTCGAGTGCGGATGATGCGAGAAATGCGGAGAATCCAGCCCAGCACTTGGGAGTGGCGGAGTGGAGGAGAGCGGCGTCCTCCGCAGTGACGGCATCGGTCGTGGCTTCTGCCGGGTTTCCGGGGTTGGGATCCTGCCACACCTGGCGGGCCCCGAAGACGATCAGGGCGAGCACCAGCGTCCAGCCGCCCATGAGCTTGAGCATGACGTGGCGGTTGCCGCCACGGCTG
The DNA here is from genome assembly GCA_041549835.1 of Luteolibacter sp. GTDB lineage: Bacteria > Verrucomicrobiota > Verrucomicrobiia > Verrucomicrobiales > Akkermansiaceae > Luteolibacter. Next base: position 17,830 of record JBFEQB010000029.1, read on the forward strand.
GCATAGCGTTTGGCAGAGGGCTTGTGGGTTTTGGTTTTCGTGGCGGGCTTCCCGTCCGTGGGAAGCGAAGGCTTTTCGGCTTGCCCGGCGGGCTCGGGAATTCCCGTGCAGGGATCGAATCCACATTCCGGGCAAAGCCGGGATTGATGGTCGTCGGCATCGGACTGGAATAAGGATCCGCAGCGTCCGCAGTGGAACCAAAACATGTCTTGCTTGCTCAAAGTTTGAGGCACGTTAGGGGCTGATCCAATCCTTGTGAAGCATTTCTCCGATCAGCCACTGATTGGGCCGGGCGGAAGCGGGACCCTGTTGGAGTCGGAGTGTCACTTTGTGGGGTTTGAACGAAGGTTTTAGGATCCCCCGTCCCCGAAAGAGGTCTTTGACTGCCTTGTCCACCGGTTCACCCAGGATGGTATAGCACCAGACGGCCTTGACCGCGTCCGGAGCGGAGAACAGATAGCACGCGAATTCCGTTTCCGGGAAAACGGCGGAGTGATGTCCGGCCGGACTGAGCGTTCCGCGAATCTCGGAAGCTTTTCCCTGACGCGTTTCCAATTCATCGAAGGACGCGGTCCCATAGCCGGTGGTCGCCTTCCAGTCGATGCGCAATTGCTGATCCTCTATTACAAAATACGCGCGGAAATCCGAGAAATCCGGCAGTTTGCCTTTGAGCAGGCCGAAGGGCTGGCCCTTGGTTTGATGGACCTCCCATCGGGCGTCATTTTCGGGAACCCACCGCTTGGAAACCAGCACCGCGCGATCGCTCGCAAGGATCAGTGGTTCGATGGCCTTCCGGTTCCGGACCATGGGAAGCACCCTCTCCTTGGTGGAAGCGGTCATGAAGGTCCTGAAAACCCGCGAGGCTTCATCAGAACGCGTGATCAGGTCATCGTAGCTTGCCGTGGGTTCGCCGGGGGCACTCTCCTTTTCAACTACGACCAGGGCGTGATCCGGATCGGAGTTGACGGCGTTGGGTCGATTGACGAGAGGCAGCAGCGAGAGAGCGGTGATCACCAACGCGGCGATTCCGAAGCTGATTCCGAGGGCCCACCTGAGGGAAACCCGCTTTGCCAGTCCCCAAACCACGCTGTCGGCCCCCCGCTGCGGATTCGGAGGTTTGCCGTGAAACTCTATATGGCGCGGCATTTTTGGCTGCGTGGGTTTTTCGGGCTCAAGGCGCACCACCGTGCTGTCGATTTCCCGCACCTCAAGGGCTGGTTCTTCGGTTCCCTTGGCGCGGCTCTGAACGGTGGACTCGATCCGCAGGCCGGTGAAACCGGGATCGGTGGCAGTGGGGGGCGTGTTCTCAGGCGACGGCTTCCGGGGGGGGAGAAAGGTGGAGGCTCCCGTGGTGTCCTTTACCATTTCTCCGGCGTCTTCCCAAGCATCCTGCGGGAAGAGTTCGGGCACATCGCCGTGCGGGTCGGGTTGGCTGGAACTCATGTCGTGAATGCGGAGGTGCGGAGGGTGCCTGTAAAGCCGGATCCATGCAAGGCGCGATGAACCCTAATCTCCGGTCAATCCGCGTTCCAGGGCCTCGTCCATCGCCTGCTCGACGAGACGGGCGGCGAGGGCTTCGGTGGCGGTGTCCAGCCGCTGGACGGCGGTCTTCAAGGGGTTGGCGGCGCCGCTGGCGAGAGCGGACCGCACGGCGGCGGCCGCGATTTCGATCTCATCGCGTTCGTTTTCCAAAGCGAGGCCTTGGGATAGCACGGTCTCCACAGCGGGGAGAAGTTCCTCGGCCTTGAGGCGGGCCTCGGTGAAAATCCGTTCCGCCATATCGGTGAAGGCGTGTTCCACCGATTCGCTGACCATGGATTCCACGGCCTCGTCGTCCACGTTGACGGCGGCGTTGCCGAGTTTTACCACGGTGTCGGTGCCGGTGAGCACATCGCGGGCGAGTACTTCCAAGATGCCGTTTTCATCGATCTTGAACTGAACACCCATGCGGGTCTGGCCTTTCGGCGCGGGGGTGAACGCCACGTTGAAATCGCCGAGCTGCCAATTGTCCCGGGCCATTTCACGTTCGCCTTGGAGAACGCGGACGCGCATGGCGGTTTGGCCGTCCGCGGCGTTGGTGAACATCTCGCCGGCCTTGCACGGAATGGTCGTGTTGCGCGGGATCAGCACGTTCATCAGTCCGCCGAAGGTTTCGATGCCGAGGCTCAGCGGGGTCACGTCGAGCAGGATGATCTGGCGCAGGGCTCCGCTCATCACGCCGCCCTGGATGGTGGCACCGAGGGCGATCGCTTCATCCGGGTGTTGGGAGACATCGGGTTCGCGCTTAAAGAGCTCCGCCACGGCCATGCGGACGGAAGGGATGCGCGTGCTGCCGCCGACGAGGATCACCGCATCCAGATCCTCGGGTTCCAGAGCTGCGTCGGCAAGAGCCTGGCGGCAATGGCGGAGGGTCTTCCCGATCCACGGCGCGGCGATGGTTTCCAGATCCGCGCGGGTGAACGGTTGCTCGATGCTTCGGCTGCCATCGAAAAACGGCACGCGGAACACGGCCTCGTCGTTGTCTGAGAGAACCCGCTTCACCCGCTCCGCCTCCTCCATCAGGCGGACGCGCGCGACGCCGGTGACTTCCCCGAGTCCCAGCCGGTCGGTCACGCGGCGAAGGATGAGCGCGTCGAGATCATCACCGCCGAGGCGGGTGTCGCCGTGGGTCGCGAGCACTTGGAATACGCCGTCCTGCATTTCGAGGATTGAGAGATCGAAGGTGCCTCCGCCGAGGTCGTAAACGGCGACCCGCGAGTGATCGCCGAGTTTGTCCAGGCCGTAAGCCAGCGCGGCGGCGGTCGGTTCGTTGAGGATTCTAACCACTTCCAGTCCCGCGAGTTCGCCGGCGCGTTTGGTGGCGGCGCGTTGCGCATCGTGGAAATACGCGGGCACGGTGATGACGGCCTTGGTGATTTCCATGCCCATCCGCCATTCGGCGATGCGTTTCAATTCACGCAGGATCTCCGCGCTGATTTCCTCCGGGGATTTTCCGAGCACATGCGGCAGCCCGTCGTTTCCCGCCTCCACCTTCACCGGGAAATGCTCCTCCACCTCGTTCGCCCGGCGGCCCATCAGGCGCTTGATGCTGGTCACCACGCGGTCCGGCTCCATCGTGCGGCGGCGCAGAGCGGCGGCACCGGTTTCGAACTCACCGTTGCGGCCGATCCATACGGCGCTGGGTGTGATGCGTTTCCCATCCTCGTTGGCTAACAGGATGGGGAAACCGGAATCCACGGTGCCCACGGCCGAGTTGGTGGTGCCGAGGTCGATTCCCAGAATGATGTCGCTCATGGCGGCGATTGTCGCGATGGAGTGGTCCGCGTCAACGCCCCGGGTTTCTACCCGCAGGCACCCGGCAGCGGGCGAGGATGCCGTATTTCGGAGCGAACAGCAGGGACGCCACAAACAGCAGCGCTTGTAGCAGCACGATGCAGGCGGCCGTGGAGGCGTCGATGTGGAAACTGACGAAGACCCCGGCCACGGTGGAGGAAACCGCGGCGCCGACGGCCACCACCAGCATCCGGTCGAAGCGGTCCGTCCACAGGTGGGCGATGCTGCCGGGGGTCACCAGCATGGCGATGACCAGGATGATTCCGACGGCTTGAAGCGAGACGACGATGGTGAGCGATAAGAGGCCCAGCAGCAGGTAGTTGAGGAAACGATCGGGCAGGGCGATCACCCGCGCCTGGCCGGGATCGAAACAGATCAAAAGCAGGTCGCGGCGCAGGCCCAGCGACACGCCGAGCACGACACCACCGAGGCCGAGCGTCTGCCACAGTTGCGAGCGCGTGACGCCGAGAATGTTTCCGACGAGGATGTGATCAAGGTGCATGTCCGAGGAGGTGCGGCTGAAAAGCACCAGACCGAAGGCGAAGAGGCCGGTGAAGACCACGCCCATCACCGTATCCTCCTTGATCCGGCTGTTCTGCTTGATGAAGCCGGTGCTCACCGCGCAGAACAAGCCTGCCGCGAAGGCCCCGATGGCCAGCGGGATGCCGGCGATGTAGGCGAGCACGATGCCCGGCAGCACCGCGTGGGAAACGGCATCTCCCATCAGCGACCAGCCTTTGAGGATCAGGTAGCAGGACAACACCGCGCACATCGCGGCGACCATCACGCCGACCACCAGCGCGTCGCGCATGAAGGCGTAATGCAGCGGTTCGAAGAACTCGTTCATGGCGTGGCCACGGTGAGGGTGCTGCTGAGGCGGGTCCGGCGTCTTGAGGCGAGAATCCCGTGTTTGGGCGCGAACACGAAGGCCGCGAGGAATACCAGGGTTTGCAGCGTGACGATGCATCCGCCGGTCGCGCCGTTGAGATAATAACTCGCATAGGCGCCGGCCAGCGAGGTGGCCACGCCCAGCGATGATGAGAGCCAGAGCATCCGGCCGAAACGGTCTGTTAGAAGATAGGCGGTGGCGCCCGGCGTGACCAGCATCGCCACCACGAGGCAGGCGCCAACCGCCTGCAACGCGGCGATGGCGGTGGCTGCGAGCATGGTGAGCAGCATGACATGCAGCATGCCCGCCCGCAGGCCGAGCGCACGGGCCTGGTTGGGATCGAAGCAATAGAGCATCAGGTCCCTCCATTTCAATCCGAGCACCAGCAGGCTGACCGCGCTGATCGCGATGACTTGGGAGATGTCCGGGTCGGAGATGCCGAGGATGTTTCCGAGAATGATGACTTTCAGGTCCACCCGTGCCGGGAACAGGGAAATGAGCAGCAGGCCCAGGGCGAACCACGCGGTGAACACCACGCCGATGGTGGCGTCCTCGCGGATGCGGCTTTTCGCACGGACGAAGGCCATGGTTCCCGCCGCCATCAAACCGGCGACGAAGGCACCGGCGGCGAAGGGCAGGCCGAGAATGTAGGCCACCGCCACACCGGGCACGACTGCGTGGGACAAGGCGTCGCCCATCAGCGACCAACCCTTGAGAGTGACGAATGAGGAGAGGAATCCGCAGACACCACCGACCAGCGCGCTGACGAGGATGGCCCGCAGCATGTAGTCGTATTGAAATGGTATCAGCAGCGCCTGAAGGAAATCACTCATCGTTTTCCGATCTCTCTTTGACGAGTTCAGTATGTTCGGCGCGGTCCTTGTATTCGAGGTGACCGTCCTTGCCGAAGACCAGCGGGCGCTCGTCGTCGGATAGTAACCGGATCGCCCGGCCATCATGGTCCTGGACGGTGGATTGCTCGAACTGGAACTGGCGCAGCACGCCGCCGAAGGCCGCCGCGAGGTTTTGTTCGGTGAAGACCTGCGACGTGGGCCCGTAGGCGAGCACGGTGCGGTTGATGAGCACCACCTGGTCACAGAACTCCGGGACGCTGCCGAGGTTGTGGGTGGAAACCAGGATGATGGCTCCGGATGCGCGGAGTTCACGCAGCAGGGCGATGATGGCCTCCTCGGTGTTGACGTCCACGCCGGTGAACGGTTCATCCAGCAGGATGATCCGGGCTTCCTGGGCCAGCGCGCGGGCGAGAAAGACGCGTTTTTTCTGGCCGCCGCTGAGTTCGCCGATCTGGCGGGACCGATACTCCCACATTGAAACGCGGCGCAGGCTTTCCTCCACCTTGCGCTTGTCCACGGCGCGTGGGATGCGGAGGAAATTCATCTCGCCGTAGCGGCCCATCATCGCCACGTCCCACACGCTCACGGGGAACTGCCAATCGACTTCCTCGGCCTGCGGCACGTAGGCGACAAGCTGTTCTTTCAATGCGGCTCGCACGGGCCGGCCATTGATCGAGACCTTGCCGGACGTCGGCTTCATGAAGCCCATGACGCTCTTGAAAAGCGTGGATTTCCCGCTGCCGTTCACTCCGACAAGAGCGCAGATGGTGCCGCTTTCGAGGTGGAACGAAGCGTCGTGAAGGGCGCGATGACCATTCGGGTAAGCCACCGACACGGCCTCCACATGCAGACTCTGAGCATTTTCAGGCGGGTTCACCACGGGGCGAGGAATCCTTTCACGATTGTGTCCGCATTCGCCTCAAGCAATTTCAGATAGGTGGGGGCCGGGCCGTCCGCCCCGGTGAGGGAGTCCACGTAGAGTACGCCGCCGTAGCGGACTCCCGTTTCCTTGGCGACCTGCCGGGCCGACTTGTCACTGACGGTGCTCTCGGAAAACACGACCGGGATCTTGTTTGCCCGCACGCCATCGACCACGGCACGCACTTGCTGTGGAGTGCCCTGGGCATCCGCATTGATCGGCCAGAGGTAGAGTTGGCGGAGGCCGTAGTTGGCGCAGAGATAGGAGAAGGCTCCCTCGCTGGTGACGAGCCAGCGCTGGTTCTCGGGAATGGCGGCGAGTTTTTGGCGGACCGGTTCGTCGAGCGCCTTGATTTTAGCGCTATAGCTGGCGGCGTTGGCGTTGTAGACGGCCTCATTGGCTGGGTCCATCTTGACGAGGGCGCGGCGGATGTTTTCGACGTAGATCACCGCGTTCGAGGGGGACATCCACGCATGAGGATTCGGTTTTCCGGTGTAGGGTCCCTCGGAAATGCCCATGGGCTGGATACCCTCGCTTACGATCGCGCCGGGCACATCCTTGACGTTTTCGAAGAATTTCTCAAACCACAGTTCGAGGTTCATGCCGTTCCATAGGACGAGGTCCGCGCGCTGCGCCTTGATGATGTCTTTCGGCGTGGGATCGTAGCCGTGGATCTCGCTGCCCGGCTTGGTGATGGATTCCACCACCGCCGCATCGCCGGCGACCTCGCGAGCCATGTCGGCGATGATGGTGAAACTGGTGACCACTTTCTTTTTCCCGGAGGCGGCCTTCCTTTCCCCTCCGCAACCGGTGGCGACAATTAAGAGAAGAGTGGTGGCGAGTCTCAGGATGTGCCTGCGGACCATGGGTGGTTGTGAGGATGTCACCGAACCGGTGTTGTTGAAGTTCATGAGGGTTTCAATGTCTCGATTGGGTTCTGTGGAAATGGCTCCGGTCAGAATTTCGCACTCACGCCGAGGAACGGGCTGAAATCCGTGGATGCCCCCGTCAGTCCCACACGCACGCCACCATCGAACTGCAAGGTGTCGGTCAGTGCCCACGTGAGTCCGGAATTAAAATAGGCCTCGTGCCCTGCTCCGGACTCGGTGGTGAGAATGCCGACCAGTTCGAAGAAGATGCCGGTGCAACGGGTGAGATCGTGGCTTCCGGTGGCGGAAACCAGTCCCTCGACATGGTGGCCGCCGCCGTCCTCATCGGATTTCAGATCGATTTCACCCATCACGCCGCAGGACCATCCGCCAGGCCCGTCGAAACCGAAGGGCACGATCAAGCCACCCTCGAAGTCGCCATTTCCGAGATCTCCATTGGCGGTCGGGATTTTCACATAGGGCATCACTGCCAGTGCGTTGGGGCCTCCATCGTTTCCCCAGAGGTTGTGTTTCAGGCGTATCTGGACATCCCCGAATCCCTCCGGTCCGTCGTGGACATGGGTGAAGAAGGGCAGCACCACCTGCAGATCGGTGGAGGCGTTCAGGCCGTATTTGGCATTCAGTTCGCCAAGCGTGTATTCCGTCGCTTCACCGCCATCGCGGGTCCATGCCGCGATTTCCAATTCAAACTGGTAGTGCCCGGCGTCTACGGAATACGGACTCTCGGTCGCGTCCGGTCGGTCTGTGCTCATGGGGCGGAGTTCGGCGGCGGTGGCTGGATGGGCACCCCACGGCAAAGCCAAGGCAAGGAGGAACGATTTGGTGTGAGTTGGAATCATACGGAGGGGATTAGCCCGGGCTAAGTTCGTTATGCAAGACTAAATTAATCGGATCGAGAAAAGAAAGCAGCGGACCCGATGCAAGCACCACCCCGGTGGCCCAGGACGGTCCGAGACGGCCGATTGGGTGGCGGTAGAGCCAGTTGCCCTCGTGGGCCACGGCCACCGCGCCCTCTTGTTCGTCCGGTTCGTAGCGCGCGAAATGTTTCCACGAGAGCCAGATCAGGTGGAGTCCACCGAGCGGTTCGAACCACCAGATGTTGATCCGCCAGAAGGCCAGAGCCAGACAGGTGCCCCGGAAGAGACAGGCCCCGAGAATCGTGTGCGGCCAGTCCATGGACACGGGCGGCATCCTGCTGGGAGGATGCTGGGCAATTGGAAACTGGCGCGCATTGGCGCTTGGCCGTTTCGGCAGCGACGGTGATGCTGTTGGCGCTTGATCGCAAACCATCCATCGACCCGCCGTTGGAGCGAGGTGTTCCGTGCCGCGCTGAAACTCGGGCTTGTCTCGTTCGGCGGACCGGTGGCGCATCTCGGGTATTTCCGCGAGGAATTCGTGCGCAAACGCCGTTGGCTGGACGATGCCGCATACGCCGATCTCGTCGCGTTGTGCCAGTTTCTGCCCGGGCCGGCCAGCAGTCAGGTGATTTTCGCACTGGGCATGCGGCGGGCGGGGTTGCCGGGAGCGGTTCTCGCCTCGCTGGGATTTACGCTGCCGTCCGCGGTGCTGATGATCCTGTTTGCAATCGGCGTGGCTTCAATTGGCGGATTCCAAAACGCCGGATGGCTGCACGGGCTGAAACTTGCAGCCGTCGCCGTGGTTGCAAAGGCGGTCATCGGAATGGGTCGGCAACTGTGCCCTGATGCGGCTAGGCGAAGCATCGCGGCGCTGGCCGCGGCATGCCTGATCGTTTTTCCCGGTTCATGGCTTCAAGTCGGGGTGATCGTCGTCGGAGGAATTGCCGGATGGTGCATGGGGCGGAAGGAGAGCCCGCAGACCGGCGTTTCCTTGGACGCCAAACGCGGGAACCATATCCTGGCGGTCGCGACACTCGGGGTGTTCGGCTTGTTGTTGGTGCTGCTGCCGGTTCTCGCTTCGGTGACCGGGAACAAGGACGTCGCTATGTTCGATGGGTTCTATCGGGCGGGTTCCTTGGTGTTTGGTGGCGGTCATGTCGTCCTGCCCCTGCTGCGCGCCGAGGTCGTCCCTAACGGTTGGGTGGGCGACGATGCGTTTCTCGCCGGTTACGGCGCGGCGCAAGCCTTGCCGGGTCCGTTGTTCGCGTTTGCCGCCTACCTCGGAGCCGTCGGTTCGCCGCGCCCATGGCTCGGGGGGCTCTGGTGCCTGTTCGCGATTTTTCTTCCCTCGTGGCTGCTGATTGCCGGTGCGGTTCCATTCTGGCAGCGGTTGCGCGCCAAAGCGTGGGCGCAGGCCGCGCTGCGAGGGGCGAACGCCGCGGTTGTCGGTGTGCTGCTGGCCGCGCTCTATCATCCGGTTTGCACCGGCGGTATTCATGGCGTGTTAGATCTCGCCACCGCCGCCGCGTTGTTCGGACTCCTTCAATGGCGGAAGACCCCGCCGTGGCTTGTCGTCCTGGCCGCCGCCGTCTTCGGGCAGTGGCTGCCGCGGTGAGACCGTTTTTTCAGACATCGCCCAGCTCCCGCACGAATCCCTCCGGGTCATCCGGTGAAACCACGATTGTGCGGTGCCCATAGCGCAGGACGACCGTCCGGTTCAGGTCCGTGACAAACGCACGGTAAAACCTCAGGGATCGGCTCCAATACCATCCGGTGATCGAGTAGAAGCCGCCGTTTCCAAACGTGCGGATGCTGCCGCGCATCGCGTTCGGCTGGATGGTCGCGGATCGTAGCCCCATGCGCGGCAGGCGGGTCACGCGGAACGGTCGGCGGATGAGAATGGCGTCCGGAGTGATCGTGTAGCCGAGCACCGTGAAAAACGCGCACGCTGGAATCATCAGGACCGGCAGCCAGAGAAGCCAGAAGAGCGATTGCCGGCTCAGATCGAACGATGGGATCAACGAGGGCAGAAACACCGCGGAACCGCACAGGAGCGTCACCAGCACGGAGACAACGACCAGTGTTTTCCCCCATGGTGCCTGGTAGGTTTTCATGGCGTTCCGATGAGTCGTTTGCTGGTGGCCTCATCCAGTATCTCACAGAGGCGGTAGCCCTCGCCGTGGTCGGGGATGGTCATGAGCAGGGCGTCTCGTTCGAAGGACGAGGGGAAATCCAAACCGATGAGCGCACGGCCGATGCGTTCTCCCGACTGGCGGTAGTTGAAATAACAGATATTCGCATTGCCTTGGATCCGCTGGCCCAGGAAGTCGTGCAATGCCCCCGCACGTTCGTAGAAATCCAGCCGCAGGAAGGCCGGGTGTTTCAAAAGGTCGCCACGCAGCGGAATTGCGCGGAACACGACATCCTCTGCTCCGGTCACATCCTCCCAAGCGAATCCTCCGGCATCGAGTTTCGCCGGGACACCCTCCAGCACGGCGGGGTCCTCCGCGTTGATGGTGAAGACCGGCCATGCCTCCTGATCGTCGGTTTTCCCATACTGGAAATCGGCGATGTTGACGCCTGCGAAACACGAATCCAACAACTCGAGCATGGCGCCGGGACGCTCGGGAATCCGTATGCGCAAGGTGCGGCTGGCCTGATTCGCCGCGCCCACCGACTGGGCGATGTTGCCGAGTTGGAGGAAGTCGATGTTCGCGCCGCAAAGGACGACGAGCACCCGCTTGCCTGTTAGCTTTTCGCGGTTTTTGAGCACCGCCGCCAGCCCCATGGCTCCCGAGGGTTCCGATATGCAGCGCAGGCCCTCCCACAGCAGGCGGATGGCATGGCTGACTTCTGCGTTTGTCACCGTCTCCACGCGGTTCAGCGTGTGACTGCAGATTTGGAACGGCAGCTCGCCGACCTTCCGAACGGCCGTGCCGTCGCAGAACAGGTCGACTTGATCGAGGGTCACCGGATCTCCGGCTTCCAGCGCGGCTTTCATCGATGCCTGGCCCTCTCCTTCCACGCCGACGAGCTCGATGTCAGGCCAGTAGGTCTTGAGCCAGGTGGAAACACCCGCCGCAAGGCCTCCGCCGCCGATCTGCAGGTAGGCGGCATCGAAGGGACCATGGCCTGATAGAACGACCTCATCCGCCAGTGTGCCCTGACCCGCCATCACCTGGAGGTCGTCGTAGGCGTGGATGTAAACCGCCCCGGTTTCCTCCTCGTCCTTGCGGGCGGCTTGCATGGCCTCGTCATAGGAATCTCCCGATAGATGGATTATCACGAAGTCTCCGCCGTGGTGAAGGACTGCGCTTTGTTTCACTTTCGGAGTGGAGCGCGGCATGTAGATGCGGGCGCGGATGCCGAGGGTGCGGGCCGCGAGCGCGACGCCTTGGGCGTGGTTCCCTGCGGAAGCGGTGACGACGCCGCGCTTCGCCTCGCCGGACGTGAGTAAGGACATGCGGTTGCAGGCGCCGCGCCACTTGTAGGATTTCACGGCGGAGAGGTCCTCGCGTTTCACCCAGATCTCCGGGCCGGGGCCGGGCAGGTTCAGTTTTTCCAGCGGAGTGACCTGACCGAAACGATAGACGCGCTCGCGCGCAAGCAGGGTTTCCTGGCGCAGGCGCCGGTCGAGTCGGAGATCCTCGTGTTCCATGCCGGACTCTTGCACGGCGGTGCTGCATCCTGCAAGGCGCTTGGTTTTTTGATTCGACGGGTTAGCCTTGCTCCCATGCAAGAGCACCCGAACGATCCGCTGCACGGCGTGACGCTGGAAACCGTCCTCACGACAATGGTCGATCGTTACGGTTGGCAGGCGCTTGCGGACAGCATCCCGATCCGGTGTTTCATGTTCGATCCCACGATCAAATCCAGCCTGACCTTCCTGCGCAAAACCCCGTGGGCCCGCAAGCGCCTGGAGGACTGGTTTGTTTACGACGCCGGACGGGGTATTCAATAAAAACGCCACCATCGGTGAACCGATGGTGGCGTCGATTTGGCGGCCTGCAGCCCCCCCCGGAATCGCAGGCCTTGCCGAAAACCGTCAGCAGGTTGGCTTCTGTTGTTCGGGTGCGCTCCGCCAAGTTTGCAGATAGCTGCGCGTATCCTCTGATTCGGGCCAGTGTTGGAATTCGTGATCAGGAAAGCAGAGGCCGGGTCGGATCGATTCCGGGTGGCCGGTGAAGAGCGCGGTTTTGAAACCGCAGGTGGCCGCGGGCACGATGTCGTGGAGGGGATCGTTGCCGATGTAGAGTGTCTCGGCAGGGGAAATGCCCCGACCCGCGAGCCGGGAGGCGAGCAATTCGAAGAGTGCGGGAGCCGGCTTGGCGATGCCGTGCTGAAAGGAGAGCAGGGTGAGTTCGGGGGCGAACAGGTCCTTGATTTCGCCAAGCGAAGGAAGCGTGTTGCATTGGGCGTTGGAAAGCAGTCCCAGCGAGACACCGGATCGTGAGAGCCGCCGGATGAATGCCGCGGCACCGGGCATCGGCCGGCTCGGGTGCCACGCGGATTCGATGGCTTCCACGAGCGGGTTGGTGTCGGTCCCCGGATCCAACGAAAGGACTTCCCTCCAGAGCACGCGCAGGTCGATCTCGGGATAGGGGACTCCGGCTGCGGCATGGTGGCGGAGCACGGCGGTGTGCAGCGCGGTGCTGGGGGATTCTGGCGGCTCATGGCCGAACTGCCTGAGGATTTCACGCAAGACGGGGTCGGAGGCGGGATCGGGTTTCACTCCGCCGGCTGGCGCGATGAGCAGGGTGCCGTAGATGTCGAAAACGACCGCGCGATACTGCGTCAACGGTGCTTGTGTCGGTTTCAAGGCTGAGAGCAGGAAGTGAAACGATCCGGGGTCGAGGTGCGCTGTTAGAACGGTGGGCGGCGGAAGAAACCGGACGGGCGCGGGCACTTGGTTGTCGAGATGGGAATAGAGTGCGACGAGGGCGTTTTGATAACTGGCGGGCGAGTAGGGTGCGAGTTGGCCGGCGGTGGCGGTAGGTATGCGGTTTGCGATGGCGGCGGCTAACCAGTCCTCCGCGGTTTCGGTTTCGCCGCCTCGGGAAACGAGGGGTGTTTTCCGGCAGTGTGGATCCGCCAACCGTTCGATGGCGCCTTGCTGGAGGGATTCCGGGAGATTTCCGAAATCGAGCCAGCCGTCGTGAACGAGCGCGGAGAAGGTGGCGTCCGAGGTGTCTTGGGCGAGCGGCCGCCGGTATGCGCGGAAGTTTCTCTCCAAGGTGGTGTTCAGATGGTCGCGGAGGATCGTGGCATCGACCCATTCGATGGGGATGAGGATCCGGTCGTAGAGGTTTCCGGCGTGGATGCCGTGGCTGGCGTGGTCTGCGGTGATGTGCGGCAGGTTCCTGCCGATCAGCGGTTTTCCGTGTGCGGCGGCTTCCAGAAACGGCAGACCGAAGCCCTCGGACACGGAGGTGGTGATGAAATGGGAAGCATGGGCAAGCCACGAATCGAAATCCGAAGCGGCACCGGCCGCGGGGGAGAAGCGGCCGACCACATCGAATCCGATCGGCAGGCGCTGGCGCCCGGCGAATTTCCGCCAGGTGTCGTGGATCGCGAGCGCTTCGGGATTCAGCGGGGCGCGGCTGACGGCGAAGCGGGCTCCGGTGGGAGCAAGGGCGGATAGAAAAACGAGTTCGCCGAGGTTTTTGCGGCGGATGCCGCGGACCGGGGCGAAGAGGATGGGAGAGGCAAGAGGTTCTACCGCCGTGTTGCCAAGAGCTCCAGGGGGCTGAGAAATTGGATTCGGAAGGAGGCTGGAATGATCCTGGGGAAGCCCGAGTTCGGTGAATGTCTGGCGATCCCGGGTGTTGAGAAAGGCATAATGAATCCGCGGAGAAACCGGATAGAGTTTCAGACAAGCGGCGATGATCTGATAGTTTCCGGGCCGTCCGTCTTCGGCGAGGTCATGAATTTGCAGGACGAGACGTTCGTTTTCCTCGGCAAGGCGCGCGACGACCTCCGGGACGAGCGGGTTTTTTCCGAGTGAATGGTTGTGGAAATGCCAGATGGCGGGGGCTTGGCCGAGCGCGTCATGCGCCGCGGCGCGGAGTTTCTCCAGCAATTCATCCGAGGACAGGTTCCCTGCTGAGGAGCGGTAGCCGAGCTCCGGAATAACTCTGACGGGAAGTCCTTCCGCATCCGTGCCGGCGAGGATGACATGGCGGACCTTCAGTCCGGTGAGACAGTGGGATGCCCCGGCGATGACGCTGGAAACACCTCCCGGGCCGAGATGATAATGGACGATGGCGACGGTCGTCATACGCTGTCCTTGCCCGACCAGTCGCCGATGGGCTTGATGAAATGGAAACCCCAGATCTCGAAACCGAGGCGGTGGTAAAGACGGTGGGACGGGTGGTTCGAGGTATAACTGTCGAGCACAAGGAGCTTGCAGTCCCGCTCGCGGCCGAGGGCCTCGAGATGCTGGATCATGAGGGTTCCGACGCCGCCGGAGCGCTGGTCGGGATCGACGACGAGGTTGTCGATCTCCAGATAGCGCCCGCACCAGATTTTGGTGGCGATCCAGGCGCTGCTGACACCGACGATTGACTCTCCGGCGAAAGCCCCGACGAGATGATAGTGGGGGTGATCGGCGAGGATGGTTTGAAGCCGCTCGCGCACCAGCGGAATGGGTGTGTCCGGATTGAGGGTGCCGAGCAAACGGGCGGCCTCCGCGAGGTCGGGCACGTCGAGCGGGCGGATGATGACCGGATTCATGGGAGGGAAACCAGGAGTAGTCCCGCTAGGGAAATCCATTCACAGCAGATACTTGGAAGCCTGTTCCACGTCCTTGTCGCCGCGTCCTGAGAGATTGGCGATCAGGATGGAGTCTTTCGGCAGGCTGCCGGCGATCTTCGAGACATAGGCCATGGCGTGGGCGCTTTCGAGCGCCGGAATGATGCCCTCGCTGTAGGCGAGCTCCTTGAAGGCGGCGAGTGCCTCGGTATCGGTGGCGTAGGTGTATTCGACGCGGCCGATGTTCTGGAGGTAGGCGTGCTCGGGGCCGATCGCGGCGTAGTCGAGACCGGCGGAAACCGAGTGGGTGAGTTCGATCTGGCCGTCGTTGTTGGCGAGCAGCCAGGTCTTGGTGCCTTGAAGGACGCCGAGTTTTCCTCCTTGGAAACGCGCGGCATGGCGCTCGGGGATGATGCCGTCTCCGCCGGCTTCCACGCCCACCATGCGGACGTTCTCATCGCCAAGGAAGGGGTGGAAGAGTCCGATGGCATTCGAGCCGCCGCCGACGCAGGCGACGAGTATATCCGGCAGGCAGCCTTCTTTTTCGAGAATCTGGCGGCGTGCTTCGATGCCGATGACGCGGTGAAAATCCCGGACGATCATCGGAAACGGATGCGAACCGAGGGCGGAACCGAGGATGTAATGGGTGTGATCGACGCTGGCGACCCAGTCGCGCATGGCTTCGTTGACCGCTTCCTTGAGGGTGGCTTGGCCGGCGGTGACGGCGCGGACCTCGGCGCCCATCAGGCGCATGCGGGCGACGTTGAGCGCTTGGCGTTCCATGTCCACCTTACCCATGTAGACGACGCATTCCATGCCGAAGCGGGCGCAAACGGTGGCGGTGGCGACGCCGTGCTGGCCGGCGCCGGTTTCCGCGATGATGCGTTTTTTGCCAAGGCGTTTGGCGAGCAGGATCTGGCCGAGCGCGTTGTTGATCTTGTGGGCGCCGGTGTGCAGCAGGTCCTCGCGCTTGAGGTAGATTTTCGCGCCGCCGAGCGATTCGGTCCAGCGTTCGGCGAAGTAGAGCGGGGTTGGGCGGCCGACGTAGTTGTGGAGCAGGTCGTCGAGTTCGGCTTGGAAGGCGGGGTCGTTTTTCGCGGCCTCGTAGGCGGTCGCGAGTTCCTGCAGGGGTGCCATCAGGGTTTCTGGCACGAACATGCCGCCGAACTGGCCGAAATGGCCGGTGGAATCCGGAACGGTGGGTGGAGCTGAAGCTGCGGTGGCCATATGGCGGGAGTGTCGAAGCGGGATAGGCCGGAATCAAGGCTCAATCCGCTCACGGCAGCTTCCATAAGGTGCGATATTTCTCGTATTCGGCCCTTGGCAGGAGCACGTAAAGCGGGCGCCATTCCGGATCGATTCGGGAGATTAGCGAACGGAGACGGGTTTCCTCCATGGTCGTGCAGCCAGCGGTCGGTTTGGAGCCGCCGCCGCGCCAGATGTGGAAGAAGATCGAGGACCCTTCGTTCGGGACCACTTGGGGCGGGGCGTTGTGGGCGATGAAGAGTTTGAGGGCGTGGGCCGGATCGTCCTGTTTCATCTGCTGTTTTTTCTCCCATCGGGTGGCCGGTTCGTGGTTGAGAATGACGTTGCGGTTGTATTGCGGGGAGGAGGGGTCCTCGACCCACAGGTCGCGGGAGGTTATCTGGCGATAGAAGAGATTCGGGTTCTTGCGGATGGTCGATTCGTAGCCCCAAGCACCGCCGATGGCGAAGACTCCGGCGGGTGAACGCCAGTCGCCCTCTTTTTTGGTGGCGGCGCCGACCGGCACCGGGTGGAGCCCGGAGCCCCAGATGAGGCCGCTTTTACCGAGGCGGGCTTTCCATGCCTCGCCGTCTGGCTTCCATTCGCCTCGGGATTTCCGGTAGAACCGGAGTGTGGCGGACGAGCTGTCCCAGGAGTCCGCGATGCCGACGAGACATTGCCTGGATGACGAGGGGAGTTCGAACGCCTGTGCGGGGATGAGTGCGGCGAAGAGGATGATGAATGCCTTCTGACGCATGGGGTGACGGGAAAAGAAACCGAAACGTGCCGATGTGCAAGGAGATCAGTTCCGGAAGAGACATGAAGCTCCTAGCTTGAGAGTGGACGTTTCATTGGGAATCAATCATCCAGAGATTCACCGCGCCTAAAAACCGGCACAAAAATCAGTTTGACAGCTCCGCCCTCTGAATGATTAAATACCAAGCTTTCGAAAATGTTCGGAATGTCACCACTGAACTGTATATACGCCATGAAAACACACCCGATTCTGTTCTCCGCCCTGCTCACCGCCATGCTGGCAACCAAGTTAAGCGCTCAAAACATCACCGATGACGCACATGATGACTTGAACCCTCAAATCGTGGGAGACCTGATCGTCTGGCAGTCGCGGATTCCCGACGCGATCTCGGAGCCTGACGATCTCGAAGTCATGGTTAAATTTGGAGATGAGAAGCGTCAGATTACCGACAATCAAGGCGATGATGAGAACATCAAGATCTTCGGCACGACCATCGTCTGGCAGTCATGGGATGGCACCGACTGGGAAGTCTGGGCCTACGATGCGAGTATGGATTTGATTCTCCAACTCACAGAAAACGATA
>JBFEQB010000030.1:0-34195 GCA_041549835.1 Luteolibacter sp.
CAACCACGCGACATACGCCCGCCTGCCCCGGCCATCCCGCGCCAGTTCGAAGGAACGCAAAACCCGATCCATCACCAACCAGTCCGGGCCATTCCCTTTGATGTAGCTTGGCAGGCTGCTCCATTTGTAGCCGGTGAGCGGGCGACGCCCAATCGAGAAAGCTCAGATCGCACCCATCGGTCGCCTTTGAGGGGAGCGGTGCAGAAAAAGCTCCCAGGCGGTAAAACTGAGAAAGGTGCTCAGTCTTGGTGTTCAGTTCCGCCTCAAATAGGCGCCCCCTTGGAGTCTCAATCGACTGATCCCAAATGGCTCCGGCGCTTGGGATCGAACCAAGGACCTAGTGATTAACAGTCACCCGCTCTGCCGCTGAGCTACGCCGGAATTACGTCGTTTCGAACGCGGGCGGACGATGGGATTCCCGGGCGGGCCGTGGCAAGGGAAAAATTCCGGCTTTCTTCGAAAATGTGAAGCAATGCCCGGCATCATCCGCCAGCGGCAAGGGCGACGATTTCGACCCGTGCTCCGGGTTCGACCACGGCGCGCGGGTAGTCGCGGGGGAAAACCGCCTGCTCGTTGAGCTCAACGACTACCGGTTTACCGGCGAGGCCGATGCTTGCGAGCAGGGCCTCGATGGAAACCGCGGCTTCGACGGGGTGCGGGGCACCGTTTAGGGTGATGGTGGTGGGTGGTGTCATCTCCATTGCAGAAGTTGTTCGGGAAAGGGGCAGTCGTGGCAATCGGAGAAATCCTCGAGGCAGAAATCCTGATAGAGCTGCAGCAGCGCCTGGTGGTGGCAGACGCGGCGGGTCCATGGCTGGGCGGCCTTGCTGGATCCGAAGAGGCGCAGCGAGCAACGCTTCACTTTGTCGTTAGGCGCGGAGTTCCTGAGTTTGTGATAGGAACGGAAAGTCATGCCGCCCTGCCGTATGGCGAGCGGAGCGAGGTGGTTGGCGATGAGTTCCAAGGCGTGGGCCCGCCCGAAAAGCGAGACCCGGCCGGGCGAGGCGGCGGAGGTGAGGGTGTGGCGGTGGGACCAGAAAGCGTGGTCGAGCGCGTGCAGGAAATCGACGAGCGGTTTGACGGCAAAGGGCCGGGCAAAGGCCAAGCGCCGGTATTGGGGCCAAGCCTCCACGAGAGCGGCGAGTGCGCCGACCCGCCGATGGGGGTGGTTAGCGGGTCGCTGGCCGTGGGTTTTCCATGGAATGTAACGGTCCGGCGTGACTTCGAAGCGGGCGCGGCTTTTCCACCACGCATCCCACAGGCCGCGGAGGTAGTCGCGGGTGTCTGGCGGTGCCTGCTCATGCAGGCGGGGCGAGAGGAAGCCGGCGGTTCCGAAGAGCACGGCTTCGGGGTTTTCGCCCCCGGCCTTGAGCAGGGTGAGTGGCGCGCGTTGGGAGAGCAGACGCATTTGCAGGGAATTCCCGCGATAGCCGAGCGTCTCGGCGGTGGCTTGGAACAATGCGGCGTCCAGGCCATGGGCGTCCGCGGTTTTCAGGAACTTGGCGGCTTTGAGATTCGCGCGATGTAGCGCAGCCTCATCCAAAAGCCTTTCGATGGCACCGGAGGGAAGATGTTTCAGCGGAGCAACGCAACGCCCCGGATGAGCGATGGCAACCTCACGCTGCGGACGGCTCAAGGCATCTGAAAGCTGCATCTCGGTGATCACCACCTGGGGGATCTCCCGGTGCTCGTCCGTGCGGATGAAATCCTGGCGACCGCCAGACCGGAACACGACGTGCAGCACCACATCGCGAAACGCAGGGCTAACGGCGTGCCCGTGCGCCTCCCACGCGCTGGCATCCGGGTCGAGCTCGAGCGGACCGGTCCGGAGTTTGCCACCGATCTCGACCGCGGTCTGGATGAAATCCGGGCCCGAGCTGCGGTTCCACTCACCGAATTGCACGATTTTGACGGGCTTGCCGCAGGTGGTGCGGAAGTTCCGGCCGAAGGCTCCGGAAAACCAGAGCGCCTGAAGCTCCAACTCCGGCGGCAGGGCCATGCCGGAGCTTTCCGCGAACAACAGCGGTGGGTGCCAGACCGATTCTAACAAAAATCCGTAAGTCATGTCAGGGATTCCGGGCGCTCATGATTTTTTCGGCGCTGGCTTGGCGGGCACTTTCGCCGCGGGCGTCTTGGTGGGATCCGCGGGAGGCGGTGGCGGCGGGTCGAGAATATCCAACCAGCCTTTCAGGGCCTCCGCTTCAGGGAGCCCACCGTAGCGCATCTCCGCATCTCTCAGGCCTCGCACGGCAAGGTCCTTGCGACCGGCGGTGCGGTCCATGGCGATCACATGGAAATCCTGGCGCAGCTTGTCCGCATGCGCAGCATGGAACCCCCTCGCCAGCCGGAAACGGGCGGCAGCCTCGGCGGTCAGTCCCTGCGCGAGCAAGTCCAGGCCCACGGCCTCGGCAAGGACTCCGCTGCGCGTCCGGTCCGCCGCTTTGTCGAGCTGGTTGCGGCGCTCCGCAGGATTACTCCCCCACCTCAATGCCGCGGCACGCAGGGCGCGGAAGTCATTATCCTCATCCGTCACCACACCGCTGCCATCAAGGTGATTGAACGGCTGGTAGAGCGGATCTCCCAGAACCACGCCCTGCCATGAGGCGACGGGGATGGCCATCCAGCAGGCCTCCACCCATGAGTCACCGGCCAACAAACGTTTCTGGATGGCACCGAAGTCGTGGGTGAAATGCAGATAGGGTTCATAGACATTTCCGATGGTGACGGCCGCGCCCCGCTCCAGCAGCGCGCCGCTCCAGTTTTTCGAGGCGTTCCGGAGTTGTTGGGCGCTGAATGAGTGCAGGTGCATGGCGACCGCGCCCTTGCGGAACCTGAAGGCGGGATTCAGAAACGGACCACTCACATTCCAGTCATACCAGCCGAAGTAGAGCGCCGCCCCGCGCATGGGGTAGTTTTTCGGAAACGTGTCGTTGAAGCGGTCCACCACCGTCGGGATTCCCGCTTTCGCGTTCTCGCGGACCACTGTTTCAAGCCACTTGTCACCCTGCGGGAACTTGTTGGCGATGTCCACATAGGCCATGCCCCAGAGACCGGTTTTCTCCGTTTCGATGGCATCGCGGATCATGCGTTCGCAGGTGGCGTAGGTCGGCGCGTCGATCCGCGCCGTGAGCACGAGAAAGGGAAAATCGGGACCGCCAATGGGTTTTTCAGACTGATAGTATTGATTTCGCAAGCCGCCCTCCAACGGCACGCCTTCCACGCCGAACATGGCGAGCTCGGAGTCCACGGAGGCCTCGTCACGGCCGCTGAAGGGGTTCTTCGGAGGCGCGGGAGCCTCGGGTTTCGCCTCGCCGGCCGGAGCTTTGGGTTTCGGGCCTGGCTTGATCCGCAGCGGCACTCCGCGCACCGTTACCAAGACCCGGATCCGGTTCAGAAGCGGCACCGTGGTGCCGGCGGCATCCTTGCCCCGCCTCCACCACGCCCGGCGGTCGAATTCCCTGCGCAGCGGCCCGGCGATCAAGGCATCATATTCCGCCCGGGAAACATCCTGGGTGAGAGGCATCTCCAACGCGATCAGGTTTTCCGCGGGAATGCCGCGGGCCTCGCGGTAGAACTCCGCCAGTTTGCGGGATTCCGGATCTGCGGAGTTATAGAGAATCGCCACAGATCGCGGTTCGGGCGCGGCACCCGCCAGCGGCCACAGGCCCGCCAGCAAGAGCAACACCAAAACAAACGCACGCATGGCCGAAACATGTGCGGCGAAACGCTCACATGCAAGACTGACGAGCGTCAAAGCTCGATACGCAGCCCGTCCCATGCCACCCGCACTCCGGCAGGGAGCTCCGCGTCCAAAGTCGCGTGATCGTTTTCATGGCCGAGGTGCGTCAGCCATGACTCGGCTGGCCCCGCCTCGCGGATCGCCTCCAGCGCCTCACCGAGTGAAAAATGGGAGGGATGGGGTAGCGGGCGCAACGAGTCCACCACCAACACGTCCACTCCACGGATCCGATCCATGGTGCGGGCCGGAATGCGTTTCACATCCGGCAGGTAGGCGAGGCTGCGAGCGCCGGGCACATCGAACCGGAAACCGATCGTTTCCACCGAACCGTGCTCCACCTGCAACGGCGTGATCTTGAGATCCCCATAGGAGAACGCCCCGTCAATCAAGTGCGGATCCGGTTTCACGTAGCCGAGATAGACGTTCTTCTCGGAAAACGCCCAGCCGAACATCTGCTTCAAGGCCTCCATGGTTTCCGCCGTGGCATGCAGCGGCAGCGGTCCGTCTTTCCTCCAACAAAACGCCCGCAACTCATCGAATCCCGCCACGTGATCCAGATGCGAATGGGTGTAAACCACGGCATCGATCGCCCGCATCCCCTCGCGCAGCGCCTGCGCCCGCAGGTCCGGCCCGGAATCCACCAGCACGGCCACCTCCCCCACTCGGACCAGCGCGGACGACCGCAGGCGGCTGTTGCGCGGGTCCACGGATGTACAAACCGCACATCCACACCCGATCACCGGCACCCCGACTGAGGTTCCCGTGCCAAGAAAAGTGAAGGAAATTTCCGCCGCCATTGATTCCGGCGCGGACCCTTGCATAATGCGCCACGTTCCGCAAAACGAATGCTCACCCTTCTCAAAATCCGCAATCTCGCCCTCGTCGACGAACTCGCATGGGAACTCGGCCCCGGCCTCATTGGCGTGACCGGAGAAACCGGCGCGGGCAAATCCGTCATCGTCGGTGCCCTCAAACTGGTGCTCGGCGAACGCGCCGACAAATCGCTCATCCGCACCGGCGAGGACACTTGCTCGGTGGAGGCTGTGTTTGAACTCAAAAACCCGCAGGAAATCAACGCCATCCTTGAAGAGGGCGGCCTCCCGCCCTGCGATGACACCCAGCTCATCGTCCGCCGCGCGATCGGCCAGACCGCCAACCGCCAGTTCGTCAACGACTCACCCGTGACCCTC
The DNA here is from genome assembly GCA_041549835.1 of Luteolibacter sp. Lineage (GTDB taxonomy): Bacteria > Verrucomicrobiota > Verrucomicrobiia > Verrucomicrobiales > Akkermansiaceae > Luteolibacter. The sequence continues at coordinate 4,930 of JBFEQB010000030.1, forward strand.
GCGCTGCTCAAGCGCATCGGCGAGCACCTCGTGGATCTCCACGGCCCGCACGACCACCAATCGCTGCTCTCCACCGAACGTCAGCTCGCCATGCTCGACGCCTACGCCAGCGCCGAACCCGCCCACGCCGCCTACCGCGAACACCACCGCGCATGGCGTGCCAAATCCACCGAACTCGAAGAGCTCCGCCACGCCGAAAACGCCAGCGAACAGGAAATCGAACTCCTGCGCTATCAGATCCAGGAAATCGACGCCGCCGACATCAAACCCGAGGACGAGCAGGAGCTCGAAGACCGCTGGCGCCGCGCCTCCAACTCCAGCCGCCTCGTGGAAACCGCCGCGGCTGCCGCCGCCGCGCTCGGCGGTGAGGACGGCGTTCTAACTCGCCTTACCGACGTCCAGCGCCTCGTCCGCGATCTCGAAAAACTCGATCCCTCGATCCGCGGGCAAACCGGATCTCTCGAGACCGCCGTGCTGGAACTCCAGGACCTGGAAAGCAATCTCTCCGAATACGCCGACGAGCTCGACACCAACCCCGCCGAAGCCGCCGCTCTCGAAGAACGCGTGAATTTGTTAGAGTCACTGAAGCGCAAATACGGCCCGTCCCTGCCGGACGTGACCGCCCGCCGCGAAAGCGCGGCCGCCCGGCTCGACACCATCGAAAACCGCGGCGAGAAACTCGAAGTCCTCCAGCGGGAACTGGCCGCACGCCGCGCCGCGCTGGACGCCGCCGGCAAGGCACTTAGCGCCACCCGCAAAAAAGCCGCGCCAAAACTCGCCAAAGAAATCGCCTCCCAGCTCAAGGACCTGGGCTTCAAACAATCCTCCTTCGAAGCCCCGCTCCAAACACTCGCGGAACCCGGCGCGCAGGGCTTCGAGTCCATCGAGTTCCAGTTCGGCCCCAATCCCGGCGAACCGCTGCTGCCGCTGCGCCAGATCGCCTCGTCCGGGGAAATCAGCCGCGTCATGCTCGCCGTGAAATCCGCCCTCGCCGATCAGGACGACACCCCGCTTATGGTTTTCGACGAAATCGACGCCAACGTCGGCGGCGAGGTCGCCCGCGCCGTGGGCCGCAAGATGGCCGCGCTCGGCACCCGCCACCAAGTGGTGGCCATCACCCACTTCCCGCAAGTCGCCGCCACCGCGTCGCTCCATTTCGTCGTCGAGAAGGAAATCGCCAACGGCCGGACGCGCTCGCGGCTCTTCCCGGTGACCGGCGAGACCCGCATCCAGGAACTCGTCCGCATGCTCGGCGGCGGCGGGAAACAAGCCCGCGCCATGGCCGCCGAGTTGCTGAGGCCCACCAACTGATCCGCTGCCCGCGCGCCGCCGCGTAGCAAAGCCACGCGGGCCGCACAAACGCCAAGACAAATCCCCTCCCCCGCATCGCTTCATGGACAAGGACCCTGACATGCCATCCCTTTCAATTGTCCAGGCAGCACAACCCGCCCCATCCGAATGGCGCGCGTGGCTGGAAACCTACGGCCCCAAGCTCCTGCTCTTCGCCCGCCAGCAAACCCGCTCGCAAGAAGATGCCGAGGATGTGTTTCAGGACGCCATCGTCAAACTGGTCGGAAAAATCCGCAACGAGGAATTCGTGGGGGGTCCGGAAGCATGGCAGCCTTATCTCTACACCACCATCCGTCGTCTCGCCATCGACTTGAGCCGCCGCGACGACCGCCGGAAACGCCGTGAGGATTTCGTGGGCACCGACGTTGGTGAAGCCAACATCGAATCCTTCCACCCGTGGTTCGAGAGTGAATCTTCGGATGACGAGACCCGCTCCCAACTTGAGGAAAAACTCAAGGAGCTCCCGGAAAAATTCTCCGAAGTCATCATCATGAAGGTCTGGGGTGAACGCACGTTCGCCGAAATCGGAGAGATTCTCGGCATTTCCCAAAACACGGCGGCATCCCGGTATCGCTATGGACTTGAAGCCCTCAAGAAAAGCCTCGGCGGCGCCCGCCGCAGGGGCGACCTCTCCATCTAATTGCTTCCATTCATCCACCATCATGTCATTCGACCCAACATCCATTGAAACGGACCTCCGCGGACTCCGCGCCGCAGGTCTCGATGCATCGTTGCTAGATCGTCTCGATGCCTGCACCGACGGCACATGGACGGAACTGAGTTCCGAAGAGATCCGTCACGAACGACAACTGGCTTCAATCGCTCCGGCGAAACTTCCGCCGGCCCTGATGGCCTCCCTGGAAAGCACGCTCCAGAGCGTCCCCTTTTCAAGGGACCAGACCATTGTCCGCTTCCCGCTGAAAAACACCGCAACCCCGCAAAAACCTCAACGCGGTTGGTGGGCTGCGGCGGCTGCCGTGGCCCTTACCGGCGCCATCACCGCGCTTCTTGTTCCGACCAGTCACGGCCCGCAAAACCTCACCGCCGCACCACCGCCCGGCAGCCACACGGAAACGCCTCCGACAAGGAGCGAACTGATCCCCGCCGCATTCAACCGCGGCCTGAGCGAAGCGAGCGATCAAGGCGTGGTTTGGAACGCCGACAAGCAGCCGCACCGGGTCGTGAGGGTCGTCTATAAGGAACGGGTGACCCTGAAGGACGCCACCGGCCGGACCTATCAGGTGGAACAACCGCGGGTGGAATACATCCTCGTGCCTGCGAAAACCGACTGATCCGCCATTCCAAGACAAAAGGAATTCACTACTACGCTTTTAGTAGGCAAACGATGAATACCATTCCAATCACCACCATCTCAGCGGGCCTGGCCATCATGCTCGCCGCGCGGGCAACCGCGATCGAGGCGCCGGCGGACAATGCGCCCCCTCCTCCAATGGCGGAAACGGAGCGCGCCGCCCGACCGCCCGCCAAGCCCGGATTCAAGCCCGGAGCCAAAGCGGAAACCGCCTATCTCGGGGTGGTCACCGCCCCGATTCCCGACGTGCTCGCCGCCCATCTCCGCATCAGCCCGGAGCAAGGCGTGCTCGTGAAGTCCGTGATGCCCGGCGGCCCGGCGGCCAGTGCCGGAGTCGCCATCCATGACGTGATCACCGGCATCGGCGGTCAGAAGATCGGCACTCATAATGACCTTTCACGGGTGGTCACCGCCCACAAGCCGGGTGAAGCCATCCATCTCGAGCTGATCCATGAGGGCAGTGCCGCAAGCACCGAAGTCACTCTCGGCCACCGCCCCGACGAACTCGCTGCCTTTGAATCCATCCCGCTCGATCAACTTAAATTCGAAGGCATTTCCGAAGAATTCGCGGACCGAGTCCGCGACATGATCCAGGGAAATCTGGGCCGCTTGGAAATGCGGTTCGGCGACGAAGGCCAACTGGAAGACGGGCCTCAACTCAATGAAGCGATGCGCGACATGAAACTTCGCATGGAGAAAGCCATGGAAGAACTCAACGAGAAGGACATCAGGGAGAAGGGGAAAATCGACATCAAACAGGGAGCCTCCATCAAAATGTTAGATGGGGAGGGCAGCGTGGAACTCAGGTCCATCGAAGGCGGCCGGGAAGTCACCATTCGAGACAAGGCCAACAACGTCATCTGGACCGGACCTTGGGACACCGCGCAGGACAAGGCCGCCGCCCCGGACGATGTCCGCCAGCGGGTGGAGCGCCTGAACATCGACACCCAGTTCAAAGGAAACGGCCTGCGCCTCCGGCTGCTTCCCGATCACGCTCCCCGGGGCGGGAACTGGTAGCGGATCGGAATTTTTCATGGGTTAAGAACGTGGTTGTTTTATGCGTTCATGGAGAACACCCGCGTCGGGCTCTTCCGGCGCGGGTGAACTGTTTTTCACGCGAAAAGGCGCTCCCCGACCGCATCCCCCCGCGCAATTCCGTCAGAACTTCCGCGACACCGTGTCCGTGAGATAACGATCGTCCAGATCCGGGTGATCCAGCGTGCAGTGAAGACCGCGGGATTCCTTGCGGCGCAGCGCGCATTCGACAATCAGGCTTGCGACGGCCACAAGATTACGCAGCTCGAGAATATCCGGATTCACACGGTGGCCCCAGTAGAACTCGCGCACCTCGCGCTTGAGGTTTTTCAATCGTGCGGCGGCACGGCGCAGCCGGTTGTCAGTGCGGACGATCGACACATAGTCCCACATCAACCGGCGGATCTCGTCCCAGTTATGATAGATCACCACAAGTTCGTCCGGTTCCGCGGTGTCGCCGTGCTCCCACTCGGGAATCACCGGTGGATTGAGCCCTTCCTTGCCGGGCGGATAGAGACGCATCATCTCATCGAGCGCCCGGCGAGCCACCACGCCGCCCTCGAGCAATGAGTTCGACGCCAGACGGTTCGCCCCGTGAAGTCCGGTGCATGCCACCTCACCGATAGCGAAAAGACCGCGGATGCTGGTCTTCCCGTTCACATCGGTCTGGACGCCGCCACACTGATAGTGGGCAGCGGGCACCACCGGGATCGGCTGCTTTTCACAGTCGAGACCGAACTTCAGGAGCGTCTCGTGGATGTAGGGAAAGCGCTCGGCCATGAAGCCCTTCGGCTTGTGGGTGACATCCAGATAAACACAGGGCGCGCCCGTGCGTTTCAGTTCGCGGTCGATCGCCCGGGCGACGATGTCCCGCGGCGCCAACGAGCCGCGAGCATCACTCTTTTTGGTAAAGTCCTCGCCTTTGGCATTGATGAGTATCCCCCCCTCGCCACGCACGGCCTCGCTGACGAGGAACGATCTGGCCTCCGGCCCCGTGGCGGCGGGGTTATAGAAACACGTGGGGTGGAACTGGATGAACTCCATGTTGGAAACAGTGGCCCCAGCACGCCAACCGAGCGCCACCCCGTCCCCGGTGGCGGAGTCCGGATTCGTGGTGTAGAGATAAACCTTCCCGCAACCCCCGGCCGCGAGGATCACCCGGTTCGAGCGGAACACATTGACCACGCCGGTCTCCTTCTCCAGCACATAGGCTCCCAGCACGCGGTCCTCCGCGACGGCTCCGAGCCTCGCCGAAGTGATCAGATCAATGACAAAATGATGTTCTAACAGGGTGATGTTGGGGGTGTTGCGGGCGGCCTCGATCAGGGCCCGCGCCAACTCGCGCCCGGTGGTGTCCTTGGCATGGAGAATCCGCCGGTGGGAGTGACCGCCTTCCTTGCCTAACATGAAATGCTCGTTTTCCCGGTCGAACGAAACGCCGTAGTCAAGCAAGTCGTGGATCGCCGCGGAACCCTCCCCGATAATCGTGCGGACCGCCGCCTCCTTGCACAACCCGGCACCGGCACCCAAGGTGTCCGCCACATGGCTCTCCACGGAATCCCCGGTGTCACAAAGCCCCTCCGGCAGAACCGCTGCGATTCCCCCCTGTGCCCACGCGGTGTTCGATTCGAAGGCGTCGCCTTTCGTGACAACGATCACCGACCCGTGGCGGGCGGCCCGCAACGCGAAGGAGAGGCCGGCAATGCCGGTGCCGATCACCAGGAAATCCGCAGTCATGTGCCGGAAGGATGGACCGCCCGTCCCCCGGGCAAAAGCAAATTTGTCGCGGCCCTCGCTTGACCGGCCCGCTGCCAGAAGGCACCACTTGCCCATGAGCTTCTTTGTCACGGGAACGGATACGGGTGTCGGCAAAACCTACGTCACCCGCCTGATTCTCGAAACGCTCCGCCGCGGGGGAACCGATGCCGTTGGCTACAAGCCCGTGGCCTGCGGGGACCGCGAGGACGCCCAGGTGCTCGCCGCGGCCTCGGGAGGCCTGTCCTTTGACGAGGTGAATCCCGTCCATTTCAACACACCGGTAGCCCCCTACGTGGCCGGCATGTTGGAAAGCCACACGGTGGTCCCGGCGGACCTGCTGGCAGGATTCCATCATCTGGCAGGCGCGCACGCGGAAGTCATCGTCGAAGGCGTCGGCGGTTGGGAAGTGCCGCTCGCACCGGGCTACCGGATCTCGGATTTCGCCAAAGACCTCGGGCTTCCCGTTCTGTTAGTCGCAGCGAACCGCCTGGGAGCCCTCAACCACATCCTTCTCACGGTGGATGCCATCCGTGCCAAGGGCCTGACCTGCGCGGGCATCATCCTCAACCAGCTAGAGGACGAGCTCGACACTGCCATGATCACCAACAAGGGGGTGCTGGAGGACCTCACCGGCGTGCCGCTGCTGGACCACCTCATCCACGGCCAGGATTTCATTGATGAGGATGCACTGAAACAGCTCGGCGGACACTAAGAGTCCGCCGTCCCTTGTTTCACCGGCTGGCTTCGGAGGGGGAGAGGCCCGAAGCCAGCCAGATGAATTGTGCTGTCCTTTTTGCGGGCAGCGAAATAGGGATACTCCCCCCACCCGCTTGTCACCATTACGTGATCACGGGGATGACCTCCCATCTTGATGCCCGCGAAAAACTTCCACGTCCGCCAAGCCGCCGTCTCCGCCCTCCGCGCGTGGGCCAAGGGTCACGATTACGCCGAGACCCTGATCGAACGCCACGCACACCGGCGGATGCTCTCCTCCGCGGATCGCGGCCTGCTGCAGGCGATCCTCTTCGGGGTGCTGCGCAACCGCCGCGTGCTGGATCACTGGATCGGTATCCTCCGCCAAGGCAAGGTCGATCCCGAGACGCGCGACGTCCTGCGTGTGGGCCTGATCCAACTCCTGATCCTGGGCATCCCCGAGCACGCCGCCGTGAATGAAACCGTCGAGGCCGGAAAAGCCAGCGTGCGCGGCCTCATCAATGCCGTGCTGCGCCGCGCCATCGCCTCCCGCAAGCGTCTGCTGGATGAAATCCCGGATCTGCCCCTGCCCGTGGCACACTCCCATCCGGACTGGCTTTTCAACCGCTGGAAGGCCGCCTTCGGCAAATCCAACGCCGTGAAACTCATGGAGTGGAACAACCTCCCGGCCGTCACGTTTTTCCGTGTGAACCCTCTGGCCTCTGCTCCCGCCGAACTGCCTGGCAAGCCGGTGGATGGCGCGGCGGGATTCTATCAGCTCGATGGTCCCCTGCCCGGGGCCCTGCTGGCCTCCGGCGCGGTTTACATCCAGGACCCCGCCACCCGGCATTCGGTGGACCTGCTGGACCCCAAACCCGGCGAGCGTATTCTCGACGCCTGTGCCGCACCCGGCGGCAAGGCCTTCCTCATCGCCGCGGCCCTTGGCTCCGCGGAAGACCTGGTTTGCACGGATTCCAACGAAAAACGCCTGCCACGCCTCCAGCAAAACCTCGAACGCCTGCACGCCGGAAAAGCCACCATCGCCGTGCACGACTGGACGAAACCCGCACCCGCCGGGTGGCACGGCACGTTCGACGCCATCCTGCTGGATGTCCCGTGCTCGAACACCGGCGTGATCCGCCGCCGCGTGGATGTCCGCTGGCGCCTGCAGGCACCCGACATCGAAAAGATCGCCGTCACCCAGCGCAAGATCCTCGAAAACGCCCTGCCCTGCCTCAAACCCGGCGGCCGGATGGTCTATTCAACCTGCTCGATCGAAGCGGAGGAAAACCTCGGCCAGATCGAGGCGTTTCTAGCAGACCACCCGGAACTGGAACTCCAAGCCACCCGCGACGCCCTGCCTTTCCGCGACGGCACCGACGGAGCCTTCGCCGCCAGGATAGAACGGAAATAAGGAGGCACCATGCTCCTGTGGTGCCGCGAAGCGAGACGAGGAAGAGAAGATAAAGAATGACTCTTCTGCCGCCGCACCTTGGCCATCACGACAAGAGTGTGGTGACTTCTTAAACTGCCGCGACAAACGCGCCGAGCGCAGTCTCCGGCAGATCGATCCAGACATGGTGCGGATCACCGGGCGCGACACCGAGAGGCCCGCCATCGGCGTCTTCCATGCGGTTCACGGTGTGGAGCCGGTTTCCTCCGGGGAGCACGACCTCGACAGTATCACCGAGTTCGAAGCGGTTCTTCACGAGCACTTCCATCAAGCCGCGGCCCGCGTCCCAGCCGAGCACCTTGGCGACGTAGCGCCCGCCGCGCGGAACCGAATGGCTTTCCGCATAGTTCTGATAGACCGCATCCGGACGGCGCTGGAAGAACCCGCCGGTGTAACCGCGGTTCGCCAGGCTCTCGAGGTCCGCCAGCACCGCGGGATCGAAGGGCCGCCCGGCCATGGTGTCATCAATGACACGGCGGTAGGCCTGACAGCTTTTGGCAACGTAATACGGGCTTTTGGTCCGGCCTTCGATCTTGAGCGAGTCGATGCCGATCTCCATGAGGCGCGGCACGTGTTCGGCGGCGCGCAAGTCCTTGGAGTTGAGAATGTAGGTGCCGTGTTCGTCCTCTTCGATGGGCATGAGCTCGCCGGGACGCTGGCTTTCCTCGATGAGGAACGGATCAGCATCGGGATCGGAACTTTCGTGGAGTTTGTATTTCCAGCGGCAGGAATTCGTGCACGCGCCCTGGTTCGAATCCCGGTGGGTGAAATAACCGGAGAGCAGGCAGCGGCCGCTATACGCCATGCACAACGCGCCGTGCACGAACACCTCGAGCTCGGTCTCCGGGCATTGCTGGCGGATCTCGGCGATTTCATCGAGTGACAACTCGCGGGACAGGATGATGCGGGAGACTCCGAGTTTGTTCCAAAACCGCACGGCGGCCCAATTGAGCGTGTTCGCCTGCACGGATAGATGCACCGGCATTTCCGGCCACGTTTCGCGGACCATGTCGATGAGCCCGGGGTCCGCCATGATCAGCGCGTCCGGCTTAAGGGCGATGATCGGCGCCATGTCCTTCAGATAACTGCGGACCTTGGGATTGTGTGGCAGCACGTTGCTGACGATGAAAAACTTTTTCCCCTGCGCGTGGGCCTCGTCGATCCCCTCGCGCAGGGTTTCCACGTTTCTAAACGCATTGTTCCGCACCCGCAGGCTGTAGCGGGGCAGTCCCGCATAGACGGCATCCGCGCCGAACGCGAAGGCGGCGCGCATCATTTCCGGCGAACCCGCGGGCGCGAGAAGTTCGGGAGCTCTCATGCCGTCCAGTAGCCTGCCTGGGTGTTCGGAGCAAGACTTTGGACTGCGGTGATGCGCAGCGAATCACCGCTTTGGGCGGGAGTTTCGGATTCTTATGGACGCCCGCATTCCGGGTTTTTGGGGTCATGGGATGCAGCCGTTTGGGGATTCGGAACACCATCCCGAAGCGGTGATGCGCCATGCTTTCACCGCAGTGCCAAGCCACGGATTTTTCCCGCTGGATCCGGCCCTTGGAAACGAGTAACACGCCCGTGCATGAAATCCTGTCTCGGACTGCTGTTCACTCTCCTGGTCTGCACCGTGGTAGTCGGCGGCGGCGCCTTGATCTGGTATTTGAGCCAGACCGCTGAGTTCTCAAGGCAGAACCCACCACCGAAGGCAACTCCCGTCCGGACTCGCTGAAACGTCAGACCAAGCGTGCGAACACGCCCCGCAACCCGGCCCGCCATTTTTCGAGAAACGCGAGATTACGGGCGGTTTTCGAGGCGGATTCCACCTCGGCAGCACCCGCTTGTTCCCATGTGACAAACACCGCGCATTCGGCGGAAATCGCGGCTTCCACCAGGCCCAGTGCCTGTTCCACGGCTTCCCGGCAAACGTGGGTCTCGCGTTCGAGCATCGCCAGTCCAAGCGCGGATTTCGTTTCGTCACGCTGGCGGATGAGTGCCTCCGCCTGCTGGGTGGCCGCGCCGACTTGGGAAAACAAATCCATCAACGCCGGATCCACGGTTCCGCGCGTTTCCGCCGGGGTGCCGCGAAGGTCGAGCCAATGCCTCAGCCGGCGCGACGGGCTCGCGACGATTTCAAACGCTTCGCGCAGGCCGGCGAATTCGTCGTTACCGCCACCGGCATCCGGGTGGGCGGTTTTCCCGGCTTCACGAAATGCGGCGTTCAACGCGTCCGTGTCGATCACCAGCTGCGGTGGGAGCCCGAGAAGTTCAAACGCGTTTTTCATGAACCCTCCGGCGTCGCTCAAAGCGGCAGGTCATAGCTTCTGCCACCAACTCCCTCGAACCAACGAAGATAGGCGAGGTTCACCATCGAGTAACCGCCTGGGGTCGGGTAGTTCCCGGTGAAATACCAGTCGCCGCACGGGCCCTTGATGGAGGCGCGGAGGTCTTCGATTGTCTGGAAGAGCACTTCGACTTCGCCGTCCCATTCAATGTTTTCGGGATAAACCATGCGGCTGATCTCGGCGGAGATCTCCTCGGCGGTGAAGTCCTCATACACCTGCTGGACGCAATTGCGGCGCTCTCCGGCCGGGCGCTTCAGCTCCTTCTGGCAATTGTCATAGACGTCATCCAACAGCGACTGGCGACCCGCGCGCCGGTGGAGCGCGACAGCGGCCTGAAAGGCGATGAATTTCCCCAGCTCGGACATGTCGATCCCGTAACAATCCGGGTAGCGGATCTGCGGGGCGGTGGAGCAGACGACGATCTTGGACGGCTTGGTGCGGGCGAGGATCTTCAGGATCGATTGCTTGAGGGTGGTGCCGCGGACGATCGAGTCATCGAGCGCCACGAGAAAGTCGCCGGGTTTCACCACGCCATAGGTGATGTCATAGACGTGGGAGACCATCTGGTCGCGGCCCTTTTCCTGGGAAATGAAGGTGCGCATCTTGATGTCCTTGTGAGCCACCTTCTCGCCCTTCGGCCAGTTGCGCAGAATCAAATCATCCACCAGCTCGGGCGTCAGCTCCCCCTGCTCGACGGCGTCAAGGATCGAAGAGCGGACCTGCTGGCGGCGGAACAAACGGAGCCCGTCCATCAATCCGTGATAGGCGGTCTCCGCGGTGTTCGGGATGAATGAGAAAACGGTTTTCTCAAACTCGCCGCCAATCGACTCGACGACCTGAGGCACCAGTGCCGATCCCATGGCTTTGCGCTCCAGATAGATCTGGGGGTCATTGCCTCGGGAGAAATAGATTTTCTCAAAGGAGCAGGGCTTGAATTCCTGGGGTGCTGAGAAGGCCGTATCGGAGATGGAGCCGTCGGACTTGATGGTGATCATCGAGCCGGGGTCCACCGCCTTCACCTCTTCGGCATCGGCTTCAAACACCGTCATCAGCGGCACCCGCTCGGAGGCGAAGGCCACCACTTCATCCGTGATGAGCATGTGGCAGGGCCGGATACCGTGCGGATCCCGCATGACGAACATGTCGCCGTTTCCGATCGCACCACAAATCGTATACCCGCCATCCCATGCGGCGGCGGCCTCGGCGACGAGCCGCGGCACATCGAGCGCGGCGGAGATGCGATCCGGCATTTCCGCGCCGGGCACGCCGGAATCACGGAGGTGGCGGTAGAGATCCGTGTGGGCCTCATCCAGATGATAGCCGATTTCCTCAAGCACCGTCTGGGTGTCGGTGCCGAAGACGGGATGCTGGCCGCGGTTGATGAGCACGTTGTTGAGCTCCGCGGCGTTGGTCATGTTGAAATTCCCCATCACCATCAGGGTGCGGGTCGGCCAGTTGCTGCGGCGCAGATAGGGGTGGCAGGAGCCTTCATCGAATTCCCCGGAAGTGCCGTAGCGCAGATGGCCGACGAGGATTTCGCCGCCGAAATCGAAATTGCGCTTCACGCTATCCGGATCCTTGTGATCCATCACGCCCTTGCGGGACATTTTGAAGAAGGTCTTGGTTTCCTTGCGGAAAATCTCCGCCAACGCGTCCTTTTCGATGCCGCGCCGACGATGCACGTAGGACTGGCCGATGGGCATGTTGAGCTTCACGCAGCCGATTCCGGTGCCGTCCTGGCCGCGGTTGTGCTGCTTTTCCATCAGCAGAAACAACTTGTTCAGGCCCCACAGGCAGGTGCCGTAGCGGTCATAATAATAGGCAAGGGGCTTGCGGAGCCGGACCGCCGCGATCCCGCATTCGTGTGTGAGGAAATCGCTCATGCTGGGTGGGAAAGGATCATCACTCGCCGATTACACGAACCCGGACGCCCTCTTCAGGAACCATCCGGCCAATCACATGGCCTCCCGGCCCGGCCTTGAGAGCCGCATCGACATCCGCCTCGGCGACGATCGCCACCCAGCCGATGCCCATATTGAAAGTGTGGAAGCGGTCCTGCGCGTCCACGTGGGAAAGAAGTTTGTCGATTCCCGGCAGCTCCCAGCGCGGGATTTCCAGATCCGCGCCCATGCCGCGGAACAGGCGCTCGAGGTTCTCCGGCAGGCCGCCGCCAGTGATGTGGGACATCGCCTTGGGCTTGACGCCGGATTTCTTCAGATCGCCGGTCACGTCGTGATAGAGGCGGGTGGGCCTGAGCCACGCGGCGAGTTCGTCAGCGGTGACTTCTCCTGGAAACTCGTTGAGGACCCGCCGCACCAGCGACCAGCCGTTGGCGTGGATGCTGTCGGATGCGTAACCGATCAACACGTCGCCCACGGCCACGGTCGTCGGGTCGATGAGGTCGGGTTTCTCCGCGCAGCCGATGCAGAATCCGGAGAGTTCGATCACATCCACCGGGACGATTCCGGGCATTTCGGCGGTTTCGCCGCCTGCGAGGATGCAATTGCAGGCCTCCAGGTAATCCGCCATGCCGGAAATCAAGCGGGTGATTTTCTCCTCATGGAGCGCCGCGATCCCGATATAGTCGAGAAACAGCAGCGCGTCCCCTCCAGTCGTCAGGATGTCGTTCACGCTCATCGCCACCAGGTCCTTGCCTGCGGTCTCAAGCAAATCATACTCCAGAAGGAGCTCGAGCTTGGTCCCCACTCCATCGCAGCCGGTCACCATCACGGGTTCCTTATACCCGCTCAGATCGTAACACGCCGCGAAGAGCCCGAACGCGCCCCACAATTTCCGGGTTTGCTGGGTTCGCCGCACGTGAGTGCCGATGTCGCCCACCAGAGCGGCCGCTTTTCGCGTGTCCACCCCTGCCTGCTGGTAAGTTAAATTGCCCGCCATATTCCGCTGCGGGGGTTCTACATGCCTCCATTGCCCCGTCACGCAGAAAAATCTCCGGATTCCCGAAAACCCCTTTCGCTCCCATAAAACCTAACAGCCATCAGGGTTTGCGCCCCTCCGGAAATCCCATTGTTTTTAAAAACCGACACACGGATCCTGAAAATGTTCAAAAAAAGATTGCCAACCTTAAAAGATTTTCCTAATTCATAAACAGGTTAGCGAAGCCGATATTTAATTTTCCTTGATTATTTACCGGATATCCCTAGAACCGCAACGAAATCGAAATCCAAAATGATGACTCACCAAGCCCCATCCATTCATCTCGGCTCCGGTCTTGAGATTGGCTACGGCAGCCCGATCGCAAGATTCGGGCAGTCTGTCATGCTCACCGGAGGCACTCATTTCCTGCTGGCCAGAAACGGCCGCGGCAAGACCACCCTGCTGCGGACCTTGGCCAAATCGCTGAAACCCGTTGCCGGCACCTTCGAGTTAAAAGGGTTCACCCAATACCTTCCTGAAGACCTGCGTTTCGATCTGGAGATCACGCCAGCCGTGATTTTCCGCATGCTGCTGCCGAAGGCGCGCGTCAAGGATGCGCTGGATCTAGCCAACCGCATCGAACTCGATGTCAAGAAGCCCTATGGCCGTCTGTCCACCGGCAACCGCCGCAAGACCAACCTGATCGCGGCCGAGTTTTCCGTAAAACCGGATTCCGGCAACATCCTGCTGCTCGACGAGCCTTTCAGCGGTCTGGACGCCTTCGCCCGCCAGGCGTTTGAGGAAATCTGGAAAAATTCCGCCACCAACGTGCTGCGCCTCGTGAGCTGCCATCCCGACTACGATGCGATGGAAATGCCCAGCGCGGTGATGATCGAAGGAAAAACCGCCCGCCACCTCAACGCGGACGGCCAGACCTGGAGCCAACTCAAAAGCCAGCTCAACTAAGCCATGAGACTCTTCCGCCTTACATTAGCCACGATTTTCCAGCGCAAGGCCTGGGCGATCTGCGCCTTTGCGGTGATCGCCATGCCCTTCGTCCTGCCGGTGATTTCCAGCGCCACCGAGAAACCCCTGCTCGTCCAGCCCGCGCGCATCCTCGCGGCATGGAACACCCTCTGGATCTGCGCGCTCGTCTGGGGGCTCTTCACCGCCGCCCGCGAGGGTGAGAGCAACGCCAAATCCGGAATCGGCGAGTATTTCCTCACCACCGGACTCTCCGGCACCCGCCAACTTTTTGAAATTTGGCTCGCGGTGTTCTGTTTCGTGGCACCGCTCACCATCCTCACTGCGCTGATCTGCCAGTTCGCCGCCAGCCCGGCCGATCCCGTCGAACGCTCGATGTGGTGGATCCTCAACGGCCAATACGCCGCGCTGTTCCTGCTCGTCATCGCGCCGCTGCTCGCTCTCGCCACCGCTTTGGCATCCCGTTTCGGAGGAATCACCGGGTTCACCATCACCCTGCTGATCACCCTCTACGGCCTCTACGGGGTCGGTTACCTCGATAACATGCTCAAAATCGAGGAAAACCCGATGCTGCAAGGCTTCCTGCTCTTCTCTCCGCAATACCGTTTCGCGGATCTGACCCAGCGCCTCTACTTCAAGAGCGGTGCGCTCTCATCCGGAGCCTTCTGGACCATGATCGTCTATTTCGCAGGCATCCTCGGTGTCTACGCCGGCCTCTCACGCCTCTGCTTCCGCACCAAAATCTCCGCCTGAAAAGAAAGCATTAAGCTCGAAGCTCGAAATCACAAATCCTCTCCCTCTTTCGTTTCGAATTTAGAACTTAAAACTTAGGATTTTCTCTCACCATGTCACGCATTTCATCCACCGCAATCACCACCGGCCTCATCGGCTCGGGGGTGCTCGCATGGGCGTTTGCCGGACGCCCGCTTCTCAACAACCCCGATCTCGATGCGCCACTCAACGCATTCGGCATCAACCGCAGCCCCTATGGCGAAGTCTTTGCCATGGCCCTGCAAGGCCCCATCGAAACCGAATTCATGGTTGGCATGGGCGGGAATGCCTCACACCAGCACGATCCCGCGCCGGACACCCTGATCCACGTCAACCCGGAGCCGGAAACACCGCCGAAACCCGCGAATCTCTCGCCGACCGATCGCCTGCGGAAGATGATCGCATCGATGGAAAAAGGCTCCGAGGAGCGCACCAATCCCAGACCCGCGAGCAAAGCTCTGAAATTCTTTCTCCGCCGCCAGGCCGAGGACAAGCTGCGCTTCGCCTATCAACTCGATCCCTCCCACTACGCGAACTACAACTCGCTCCATTTCTTCCTTATCGAGGGCATCACCACCCGGCCCGAGCTCAAGCCCACCGCTGGCAAACTTGCCGAGGAGACCATCGAATACTGCCTCCAGCAGGAAGGCGATCCCCGTCCGGCCCTCACCGCAGCTGCCGCATGCACCAACATGCTGCACCTGATGTTTGCCGACCGACGCAACGAGAACCCGCAGTTCAGCACGACGGACATGCGCCACTATCTCGACACCCTCGATGAATGCCTCGCCCGTTACGACTCGATCGCCAGACAATGGGACGAATCCAAACAGTGGAACCTCATCTCGCCCCAGCGCATCGAGGAATGCGAGACCCGCTTCAGCTTCATTGGCAAGATCCGCGACGCCGCCGAGAAAACCATCGTCCGCTTCGAAAACGAGTCCCTCCACCACCAGGCCGCCAACTGAAGTCTTCAATTTAGAATTTAGAATTTAGAATTTTCTCCACCATGTCCGTCATCACCTCAGTTCTCGAACCACCACCACTTCCGGGTCACGCCCCGGCAGTCGGTTCGGCGCGCTTCGGTCCGGGCATGAGCGGCAGGGACTTGTTGGCAATCATCTTCCGCGTCTGCCGCGAACTCCGCGTCTCGGACATCCAGATGCGCGCCTCCCGCCCGGTGTATATCCACACCAACAAGGGCATGGAGAAACTCGAATTCCTCGGCATCCTCTCTCCCGCCCACATGGACGAGATCCTCAAGGAACTCATCGCCAACCGCGAGAGCGGTAGCCATGGTTTCGGTCAGGACCAATCGATGGACCAGCGCGTGGATGAGAAAATCCGCCTCGCCATCGCCAGCTTCGCCGAAACCCGCGTGGCGGACTTCTCCTGCGATGGCATCCCCATGGGTGAAAACGGCGAACGTTCCGGCCGCCTGCGGATTCAAGCCCACCTCAGCTCCTCCGGCCTCGGCATCACCTGCCGGATCCTCAACGATTTCATCCCCGAGCTCGAATCCCTCGGCATCGATCCGGACACCACCGACACGCTCCGCCACTGTGTGCTCAAGCGCGCCGGCCTCTGCCTCGTGACCGGCCCCACCGGCTCCGGCAAGTCCACCACGCTCGCCTCCCTGATCGACTGGGCGCGCCGCCATCATCCCAAGCACATCGTCACCGTCGAGGACCCCATCGAGTATCAGTATCCCGATGACATGGAAGATCCCGAGTATCCGGGACATCGCTCGCCCTCTCCCAGCATCGTCACCCAGCAGGAAGTCGGCCGCGACGTCCATTCCTACCGCCAGGGTCTCAAGGACGTGCTTCGGAAAGCCCCACACATCATTCTACTCGGGGAAATCCGCGACCGCGAGGCCATGGAAACCTGCATGGAGGCGGCTCAAACCGGTCACCTCGTGCTCTCCACCCTCCACACCACCGGTGCCGTCAAGACCATCGGCCGGATCCTCGAACTCTACCCGCGCGAAAGCCACACCGCCGTCCTCAGCAGGCTCTCCGAAATCCTCATCTTCATCCACTCGCAGGGCCTGCTCAACGGCATCGAGCGCCGCGTCCTCACCTACGAGTTTCTCCAGAACAACGACGACGCGGTCTCCAGCGCCATCGCCAACTACGACGGCGGCGCCCGCTCGCTCGAAGATGTCATCCGCCGCGCCGGCAACATCGAGTGGGACAGCAACCTCAAACGCCTCGTCAACCAGGGCCTCATCACTCCCGAAACCTTCATCAACTCCCGCATGAACAAGAATGATGATGAGATTTGATACGAAGTGCCGAGTGATCAGTGAGCAGTGATCAGAAAATTCCCAAACACCATACCTAACCCATCATCGCCCACATCTTCATCTTTTCCTCCACCACTCACTTCACTCTCTTCTCTGCTCACTGCTCACCACTCACTTCACCCTCTTCACTGCTCACTGATCACTGATCACTGCTCACTTTCACCTCTTTTCCGAGACCACGCAACGACCCCGAAGAACTCAGAATCCTTCCAAATCGCCAAACGGTCTCACTCCGACAAAACACAACACACCCAAATAAAAAAAACAGAAATACACACCATGAAACTGAACAACACCCTTAGCATGAAGCGCAAGTCCGGCATGACCCTCCTCGAATTGACGGTCGTCATCCTCGTCTTGCTTTCCCTCATCTCGATCCTCTTCGTCGGCGCACGCGCTTGGAAGAAGGGTTCTGACCGTTCCGCCAACATCATGAACATCCGCAACACGCAACAAGCGATGCGCGGTCATGAAAACATGCGCACCCTCAAAGTCGGCGATCCCTTCGGCCAAGCGGACCTCGAAAGCTACATGCGTTTCCCCGCCACCGTCGCGACCGTCACGTATGGCGCAGGCCTCGCTATCACCCCGCAGTCGCCGGAAGGTGTGGATGCTACCGATTACAGCCACATCTGGCTTGTCGTCAGCGCTGACGGCCTGCCCACCGCTGAATACGGCCAGAACGCCTATGCCGATTCCAACGGCTGGTAATCCACCGGTCTGCTCCTGAAAAACTCTCAGGAGCCAACCTTCAACGGTCCGCCTGCTCATGGCGGGCGGGCCGTTCTCCCACTCTTTTCCGGATCCCCCCCCAATCCGCCATGCACTCTCTTACTCTTCAGTCCCTTGGCCACTATCCAACATCCGGCATCCCTCAATGTCCTGCAGCAGTTCTCGCAAGCCTGCTCGATCTTGCGCAACACCTCCCGCGCCAACAATCCGGCATGGTATCAGGACGCGCTTGAACTGGATTTCCAATTGCACGTCCGTCCGGACGGCCCGCAGATTTCCGCGTTCTACTTCGACCGCAAGAAAGCCACCTGGACCGACGGCCCTACCCTTTCCGAGGAAATCCTCGAGGATTCCTCAAAACTCGAACCTGTCCTTACGGATATCCTCCGCTTCGCCCGTTCGAATGGCGCCACTTCGTTAGGAGTGGTGCTCCACATCGCCGACGAATTCGCGACCACCGAACTCAAACCGGAACTCGACAATCCGGCGGCCCTACCCGACCTGCGGGACACCGCCATCCATGACCCCGTTTCAATCGTCGAGGATGCATCGATTCTCGCGGACCAAGCCGCATGGCGCGTGCTGCCCTACCCCGCGGCTGGCAGCGAGGCGATCGGGACCGCCATCACCCTCTCCCGCCAATACGCGGCCCTCACGACCGCCCTCCGCCAAACTGGCGAAAAGGCGAATTTTCCCATCATCACCCAAACCCTGAGCGCTCCACTGGTGGCCATCATGGGGCTGGCGCAATCACTCAAACCCACCCCCGGCAAGTCCTTCGTCGCCATTCTTCAGTATCCGTGGTTCACCGCGCTGGCATTCTTCAACGAACATGCCGACCTGCGCCTGATCCGCACACTCCAACACCGTGGTATGCGCCGGGCCACCAATTTCCGCAGCGCACTCGCCACCACCAGCGCCTCCCTCGAATTCGTCGATCCCGACCTCTTCCTGCTGCCGCTGGGCCCGGACATCGACACCACGCTGGAAGCCAACCTCAAGGTCACCTTCACGAACTCCCGCGTGGAGGTCGTGAATCAATCCCCCGTCGAGGGCATTCCAGCCTGGTGCCCGGAACCCGCCATCGCCGCGACTCCCCTGCCTGCGGATCAAGCCGCCACCAGCCACACCTTCACGATTCTTCGCGAGGAAAAGTGGGCGCTGCAGGATTTTCTACCCACCCCGCGGGAAGTGACCGAAATCTATCCGAACCGCTCGGAGATGCGCTTGCTCCGCCTGCTCCGACTCTCACGCGTCGCGATTGTGGCCATCACCCTCCTCTGCCTTGCCTACTTCATGTTTGGCATCATCGATCTGGTTCGCCGCCCTGAATGGTCGTTCGATCCGTCCCAAGCCCAGCTGATCAAGGGCCGCCTCGCCAAACTCACGAGCGAACGAAAAAAGATCGACCACTGGAACAACCTCTTGGAGGACCGCTCCAAGGTCTGGACCGCCATGGAAGCCCTCTCCCGCATGTTCCCCCACAACGGCGGCATGCTGGTCAAAAACTATTCCCACACCGCCAAGCCCGACAATACCGCCGGACAGGCAAAAGTCGGCTTCGTCAAGGAATGGAAAATCACCGGCTACGCCCGCGATGAAGCGCTCGAAACCCTCAACGCCCTGAACACCCGCGACGGCATCAACGCCCAATTCAGCGAAGTCGCGCGAGTCACCGGCAATGCCGCCTACAACCCCACCACCGGCAACCGCAACATCACCGTCAACGTCCGCACCCAGGAAAACGGCGCATTCAAGCCCATTCCCCCGGAGGAGGCCAGCGTGGCCGACACCTCGACCTATCCGTTCACCTTCGACCTCACCATCACCCAGCGCTTCGAGTCCACTGACCCGCTCGCTGTCAATGTGCCCAAGGCTCCGTGAGTGAAAGCACCGAGCACGAAATCTTAAATTCGAAACGAAGAAAAAGAGAAATCCGCACCAATGAACTGCCGCTCCAAAATTTAGAATTTAGAACTTAAGATTTAGAATTTTCATCCCATGCACCTCTACCGCCAGACCATCATTCTCTTCGGAGTCATCGTCCCCGTGCTCTGTGCGGCCATCGTCGTCGGCATCGGCTCCATGCTGAAATCCAAGATGGCCGCCTCGTTCGACAACAAACAGAAGACCTACAAGACCTATGAACAGGCCCGCCATGCGGGACTTAAGATCGAAGCCGAGGTCATCCGCCAGCGGGAGCACCTCGAACGCTGGAACGAACAACTCTCACTCGAAACCGCCAGCACCGTGGCCACCAATCTGCGCGAGATCTCCGATCAGCTTCCAAGCAAGGAAATCCAGCAAACCGCATTCGAACGCCCGAACGGTAGCGGCGGATTCGGGGTGGCCTCGGCACAAAACTCATCACAAATCCGCATCGGTTTCCGCGGAACTTACCGCACCCTGCAGCGCGCGTTTCTCGAACTGGAAACCCGCATGCCGCAGCTGCAGCTCCAAGAACTCAAATTGGACCCCATTAACACTCATTCTTCGCTCATGAACCTTCAAGTCACCTACACCGCGTGGGAAAATTGATAAGGGAGCGTGGGCGTCCTGCCCGCAACCATATCCTCAGCATTCAACAATCACCATGAACCGAGCCATCCCCATCGCCACCCGCCCGTCGCTTCTCACAAAGCCGTGGATGATTTCGTGTGGCCTGGTCCTCGCCCTCGGCGCATCGGCCTTCGCCCAATCGGCCTCGAATTTCAACGCCCCGAAGATCGACCCCAACGCGAATCCTCAAAAAGCCGCCGCCACCAAGGACCAAACGAAGGTCGCCTCCACCCCGGAAGCGGAACCCGTCGCGGTCGGCCCCTCACGCTATGTGGGAGAAATCGATCTCGCCGCCTACGTCGAAACCCTCGCCTCCTTGTTCTCGATGCAAAAGCGCAGCACCGATCCTTTCGGCCAGCTCCAGGATCCCGATGCAAAACCCATCGTCAAACCCACGATTGCCAGGAGAATCCGCCGCGCGGCCCCCACACAGGTCACGCCGTTTGCTGAAATCATCCGCCGCATCCAAGTGACCACGATTATGCCAAGTGAGCGCCGCTTCCTCATCGGTACCCGTTCATTCAAACAGAACGACCGTTTCCCGATCAATTTCAGAGGCCGGAGCCTGAACGTCGAGATCTCCGCGGTAAGCTCCCGCCAGATCGACTTCCTCAGCCTCGATAGCGGCGAGACCGCATCGCTCAAACTCACCCTCCTCCCCGTTGGCATGACTCCCGGAAACGGGAAAATCACCGCCCCGGGAATGGTTCGCGATCGCGCGGACTCGCCTCTCGAAATCGAATCCGGCAACTGACCTGACCTTAACTCCCAGAACCAATCACCCGCAGAAACCATGAAAGCCGCCAGACTATCCACCCTCTTCGCCGCAGCTTGCGCTGTTGGCTCTCTCTACGCCCAAGATCCGACCACGGACCTGATCGAACCGGTTGCCACCACTGAAGAGATCCCGTCTTCCGACCTCCTCGCCAAAAACATCTCGGACGCTCTCTCCGGCGTGCTGAACGAGGAACCCTCGGACCTGCCGCCCCCGATCGGTCAGTCCGAAACCCCGGCCGTGCCACCCGCCCTTCCAGCCACCCAGGACTCCCTTGAGTCTGGAGCCCCCTTCGGCCCGCTCGAAGAGCAGAAGCAGGAAATGCAGAAATCCGATGAAGGCTTCATCATCAAGGATGCCGGGCTCAACGACATCTTCCAGTTCCTCTCCAAAACCGCCGGACGTCAGTATTTCCACAACAGCAAGATCGCCGGTCCCGACTTCCTCGTCACCGGCCACCTCAATGACGGCAATCCCCTCCAGCAAATGGAGGAACTCGCATTCATGTATGGGCTTTCCCTGCATACCAAGGGCAACACCATCTATGCCCTCACCCAGTCACAGCTCGCCCAACTCCCCAGCGCCGAGTTCCACTACCAACTCCGCTACCTCCGCCCCAACGATATGGAGCAGATCAAGGAACTCATCAAACCGATGCTCACACCTGGCACCGGCATCGTGAACTTTGAACCGAAGACCAACACCATCATCATCATCGATTCCGCCCACCGCATCGAACAGGCGCGCAGCCTCCTCCACGGCATCGACAAGGCCAAAGGCCAAATTATCGTCGAAACCAAAATCCTCCGCGTCAACAGCGGTGCCGCCGAACGCACCGGCGTCAATTGGTCGAGCTCGCTCGGCAAGGACGGGACCAACCTCAGTGTCGCCATGAACCTAAACTCCATTTTCGGTCTCCCAGGAGTCGGTGGTGGCGGCGATGGGGAGGATGAAGGAGTGATCGACGGCAACGTCGTGCTGAGCCCCGTTCAGGTGTCGGCCGTGCTCCGCGCCCTCGATGAAGGCGGCCTCGCCAGCCAGGTTTCCAATCCCACCCTCATCACCGAGGACAACGAACAGGCCACCATCTCCATCATCGACCGGATCCCCATCATCACCACGACCAGCACCCAGGCGACCAGCGGCGGCAATCCAACGGTCACCGAGGAAGTCCGCTACAAAATCGATACCGGCGACAAAACCATCGACACCGATCCCGACAAACACCGCGAAATCGGCATCTCGCTCGTTGTCACCCCCACCCTGCTTCCTGACGGCACGGTGCGCATGAAAATGCGCCCCCGCTCCGCCCAGATCGTCGAATACATCAAGAGCATCACCGGTAATGAATACCCGCGCGTGACGGAATCGATGATTGAGACACTCGCACGCGTCCCGGACGGCTACTCGCTGGTGGTTGGCGGCTTTTACGGCGAAGCCCAAATCAATGGCAAAACCAAAGTCCCGCTTCTCGGAGACATTCCGGTGCTCAACTTCTTCTTCAAAAGCAAGGAAGCCACCAAGGAAAACACCAGCCTGGTGTTTGTCGTCACGCCAAGATCCTACAACCCGACCAGCAGCCACGAGAACCGCAACGCCAGCAACCATCTCCGCAGCGTCACTGCTCTGGATTGCGACCACGACTGGATCGACCCGGAAAACCCAGGCCCGGCACACGAACCAAATCTCCAGCGGGCCGTCCGCGGTCTGCAACCCACCCAAGCGCCCTACTATCCGCGCGCGGAAGACTTGGCTCCTCAGGGCAAGACCTCCTCTACCACCCGCACCCAACCGCGCTTTGCCAGAGGCAAGCGCTGAGCGAGCGGCGACCTCTGACAAGTCTCCAGCATTCCCCCTGACTTGACCATGATCTCCAACACCCCATTTATCGAAGCTCAGGAACCCACCTCTCAGCGGGCTGTTCCGCCGCCCGCCAACCGACAACACACGGATGGAGATCTGTGGAATTTCGCCGAGCGCTGCCTCGAACACACCGCCTCCGCGCTTCACGAAGCCCGCGCGGCGAGCCCCGCCGAACTCAATCATGGCATTGCCATCGCCCGTGAATCCCATGCCCAGGGCAAACCCGAGGACCTCCTCGAAATGATCGCCAGGATCCAGGGACACGAGGAGGAACATCTGAGCCAAGCCATCGCCGAACTCGGCGGCAAGGTGGCAGCGACCATGACCCCCTACCCTCCCCTGCTTCCCTTCGGCGGCAAGCTCATCGCACCATCGGCGTTTTATGATTCCTTCGACCAAATTCACCAAATTGCCCGGATCCTCTTGGCTCCCGTGATTTATGCCGAGGACACGGACGCCATCGGCACGGCCTCCGCCAATCCGGTCGCCGCCGCGATTTTGGCGCATGAAATCCGAGACATCGTCTTCAAACGCTTCGGCATCCGCCCGTTTTTGACCGTCGCACGCCTCGACTACGAGAGCTGGACCTTCCTCTCACGCAAACACTTCGAGTTATAAAAAAGTGCCGAGTGATCGGTGATCAGTGATCAGAGAAGAGTCAAACCATGAGCGACATCAATACATTTGAGGACCTTGAAGTCTGGAAACGCGGCTGCCAGCTCGCGGTGGATGTGTATGCCGCCGGTCACGCGTCAAAGGATTTCGGACTCAAAGATCAAATGCAGCGCTCGGCGGTATCGATTCCCTCGAACATCGCCGAGGGCTGCGAACGCGACAGCACCCCGGATTTCATTAAGTTTCTCCGCTACAGCAAGGGCTCCTGCGGCGAACTCCGCACTCAACTCTACATTTCGGAGAGAGTCTGCCGGAAACTCGACCTGCCGCACCTCGACCAATCTCGGAACATGATCTCCGAGACAAGGGAACTCTCGAAAATGCTTCAAGGACTCATCAACTCCCTCAAGCGCCGCTCCACTTCCTGACCCATCCCACCTCTTCACTGCTCACTGCTCACTGCTCACTGCTCACTGCTCACTCGGCACTTCCTCCCCATGATCGAATTCGACGGTATCACCTTCAACGACCTCATCAGTCGCCGCATCATGGGCGAACTGTCGGGGCATGATCCCAGTTATGCGGAACTTGCCCAGGACCAGGTGCCGAACCGCGTCACCCGCTACAGTTTCATGGCCGCGATCGCCAAGATCAACGGCCTGACGTTTTTCCCGAAAGTCGCCGAGTTCTGCGACGCCACGCTGCACGGTGCCTGTGACTCCACGGTGATGACCCGCGGATTTTTCGCGCCACTCTGCATTTCCGGAACTGACAAGCTCATCGTCGCGATCGCCAATCCCTGGAGCCCGCTCGCCGAGGAATACCTCGCCCCGCGATTCCCCGACCTTGAAATCATCAAGATCGTCACCCTTGCCTCGGAAATCAGCCGGGCCATCGAATCGGTGGCCACCAACAACGGCCCCAGCAAAACCGACCTCGAAGCCATTGATGTGGAGGACATGGACGATGGAATCCATGACTTCGACGTCACCACGGACTACACCGAGCCGATGGCCCAACTCGTCGCGACCATCATGACGGATGCCGTCAGGACCCGCGCCTCCGACATCCACTTCAAGGTCGAAAAGGAAACATTCTATTACGCGTTCCGTGTCGATGGCGACATCGGCGACAAGGTGGAAATCCCGATGAAACTCAAGGACCGCCTCGACGCGTTCCTGCTCAACCTGATGAAGCTCCCCACCGAGATCCGCAACACCGCTCCGGGCATCTCCGGGCGTTTCACGATCTCGTATTTCCACCGCCCCATCGACATCCGCTACGAGCGCCACCGCACTTACCGCGGCTACCACGTGACGATGCGTCTACTCGACAAGAGCAACATCAACGTGACCCTCGGCAAGGGGACTCTCGCCTTTGATGACGAGACCATGTTCGCCCTCAACAAAGTGATGAAGATTCCGGCGGGCATCATCGTCATGTCCGGCCCCACCGGCTCCGGCAAATCCACCACTCTCAACGCCATCCTGCGAGAACTCAACCGCCCGGAAGTCAACATCCTCACCCTCGAAAACCCGGTGGAGGACGAGGTGCCCGGCATCACCCACTGCGACCTCAAGAGCCCGAAGGAGTTCAAGCCGATGATCGCCTCGTTCATGCGCTCGGACCCGGACATCATCCTCATGGGTGAGGTGCGCGACCTTGAATCCGCCGAGCTCGCCATCGAGGCAGCCGTCACGGGCCACAAAGTACTCACCACGATTCACACTCCTCGAGCCTCCCAGATCATCGAACGTTTCGAGCAACTTGGCATCGAGCGCTGGAAGATCGCCCAGACCCTCAAGGCCGCCTGCGCCCAGCGCCTCGTCAAACTCCTCTGCCCCTATTGCAAGGAACCCGCCAACGGTCTCGACGAACTCGACCGCAAAACCTTCAACCTCGACGAATCCTGGGCCGAACTGCCGCTCTTCACCGCAAAAACCGACGGCTGTCAGGAATGCCGCAATTCGGGCTACAGCGGACGGACCGCCATCCTTGAGATCATTCCCATCACTCCCAAAATCTCCGACCAACTCTCGAAGGGTGAGATGACTCCTTACGAACTGGAAGTCAAAGTCGCCGAAGAAGGAGTTCTCCCAAACCTCAGGCGCAGCGGACTCCGCTTGCTGCGCGAAGGAAAAACCGACCTTGCCGCCGTCAGCAAGGTCATCGACATGACCTACACCGATGACTAGCGCCACCGCCACTGCCAAAGACGGGCAAACCGCCGCTCCTTCCACGCCTCCCAAGCCACCTGCGGCGGCCGCACCGAAGAGCCTGCTCGCCTCGCTGAACCAACCGAAAAAAGTCAAGGAGTTCAAAAAGAAGGAACTCGTCGATTTGTTCCGCGGCCTCGGCTCGATGCTGCGTGCCCAGATCAACACGTCCGACGCCCTGAAATACTATTCCCACGGCCTCCCTAACAAGCCGATGGTGGATGCCCTCGCCCGCATCCGCGAAGACATCAACTCCGGCATCAACGTGCACGAGGCGTTTCGCCGCAGCGGACGGTTCAGCGAAACCGTCGTCGGCCTGATCCAAGCCGGCTCCGATGCCGGACAACTCCACCACGCCTTCCAGTCGCTCGCCGAGCGCCTCAAAACCGAGCTCTATTTCTCGAAACAGCTCAAAAAGGCCACCATCACACCGGGGTGCATTATTGCCGTCCTGATCGGGGCGTTCATCGTCTCCCAGGTGAAAATCGTTCCTCAGGTCGAGGAAATGCTCAACGGCGTGGGTGCGAAGCCGGATGGCATGACCGCGATCTCCTTCAAGGTGAGCCACTTCACCCAGGCCGTCTGGCCCATCGTCATCCTGAGCATCATCACCATTGGCGTGACCATTGCCCGGTCGGCCAAAGTGCGCAACCTGATCCTCGGTTTCACCATGTCCAAATGGCGGCTCCTGCGTCTGCTCATCATGAGCATCCGCCAAATGACCTTCATCTCCACCATCCGCCTGCTCCACTCCAACGGCATTAACCTCGCCAAGTCCATCCGCACCTCAGCCAACAGCGTGCGCAACACCCCGTTTTACGAGGAACTCCGCACCGCCGCCGACAAATACGAGCACTCCGGCGTCCCGCTCTCCACCGCTTTCGCCAAATTCACCTCCGTGGACGCCCAAGTCACCCACATGCTCGCCATCGGCGAGAAATCCGCCTCGCTCGACTCCCAGCTCGAGATGCTCTCGGAGATGTATGAGGAGGACTCGCAGAACCACATGACCGCGTTCTCCGCCGCCATCAGCTTCCTGGTCCTCATCATCGCCGTCATGCTCATCGCCGCCGTCTTCATCGGCACCTTCCTGCCAATCTTCCTGATGGGACCGAAGATGATGCAAAGCGCGGGGTAAACTCCGCGGTCCGCCGTTTAAAAACGTCATACGGGCCGACTCCGACCGCCACCTACCCGAACCTCAAGACTCCCATGCAGCTTACCCGCTTCGACCGCTGGCTCCGCGAGAAGTTCGTGTATGAGACCCACATCCACACTCTCCGGCCTCCCGAAGAGATACCTGCCGGAATCCAAGCCGTCGAACTCTCCGACGCACCGGGCAGACGCTACAAACACCTGTTCGTCGCCAGAAAATCCAAGGACGCGGACGAACTGATCCGGAGCCTCAAGGAGAACAGCCAGATGTACACGACCCAGATCGTGGACCGCGACGCATGGTTCGTCCCCTTCATCGCTCCGAAGGAAAAATCCGTTTCCTGGTGGCTCATCTCCGTGGTCCTCATCTCAATCAGTGCCTTCTACGCCCTGCTTTACATCAAGAGCTTGGTTCAGGATCCGGAATTTCAAAGGAACTTCGCCGAAGCCATCGAAATCCTGAAAGGTTGAGAAACATCGATTTCCGCCTTTGCAAAAGTATCCGCTTTGGCTAAACGTTTGGGGTCATGAATTCACCGCGCCAGTTCTCGTTTCCCAAAAGGGCGTTCACGCTCTTGGAAATGACCATCGTCATCCTGGTGTTGCTCACCCTGATCGGCATCGGCACTTTTTCCTCGAAGAAAGTCAATGAGTGGAAACTCGGCCGCCAAGCCGGAGAAACCCTGCGCAGCGTCCATACCGCCCAACGGATGTTCCTCGCGGATAACCCGACCACGCTGGTCTCCGAGATCACCGCCGCGAAACTCCTCCCATACCTTCCTCACAATGCGTCCGCGATGCCCACCGTCGAATCACTGGAAGGCACCACGCTGGGCATTCTCGTCAACCAATCTCCCCCCGTCATCAATGCCGGTTCCGGCGTCGCTTACGACCCCTCCGGCAGCAACACCGATTCCCTATGGGACGTGGGCGAATAATCCGGGCCGCAGCCACCGCCATCAGTCTTTCCTTCGCCACCGTGGCGACCGCAGCCGAATTCCGGCATGTCGGTGATTTCCTCCTGCAGTCGCACTTCAAGCTGACCGGGGACAAAGTCACGCCCATCCCCATGAAGCCGATCGCCTTCCGGGTTTTCACCGATGGCGTGCAGGTCAAGGTCACCGCTGAAGGCGACGACGACTCCCACACCACCTTTGAAATCTATCGCTCGGATGGAATCGGCCGACAACGGACCGGCCGGGGTGCGCTTGAGGTCATTCCGGGCTTGCAGGCCACCAGCCATACCGGTGGAGTTCTCCGGCACCTGCGCCTCTCCGGCGAATCCATGACCATGACCACCTTTCCCGGCGTATCAGATCAGACCATTATCAGCCATGCGGTCGCCGCCGAGCCCGTATCCCCGGACACACCCGTCCGTGAACCACTCCCTTCGCAACCATGAAACCCTTACCCGCGCAACGCGCCACCGAAGCAAGGACCGCGGACGAGTCCATCCCCTCGTTAACGGGGCCATTAGCCTCCCCGGCCGGAAATTTTTCTGCCGCGAACCGCCGCTCGAACAGTTGTGCCGCCCAACGCATCTATCCCTGGTTACTCTCCGCCAGCACCGCTACCGCTGCCCTCTTCTGCCTCATGTACATCACGAAACCCGTGATCGTTTCCTCGACCGACCCGCTTTCCCCCGCGCTCACCCCCACAAAGCCCGCACTTTCCCTCGCCGGCAACGCAGCCGCCCAAGCCAGCCTGATGCCCGGAAGCGACCGCCTCCCAGGCGAACGGGGGATTTCAAACGCATCCACCAAACCCATTCCATCGAGTCCTCGCCGCGCCTTGCCGAGTCCTCCCTCCACAACCGCCTTCGAAGAAACCAATCTCCGCGTCCAGCACATCCTGACCGCCGAAGCGCCCGGCGGTCACCTCAACCGCATTGATATCGATGTGCCCGTCCTCTATCACAGCCGGAGCCTGCGGTGGTCCGCCGAAGAAGTCGCCGATGCACGGGGACTCATGGTCCGCCTCATGGACTATCAGGAAAAATCCCGCCAGCTTCGTTACGAGGGTGCCGAACTGCTCGACGCATGGAACCGTCTGATCGCTCACTCCATTCCCGCCTCCGAACTCCGTGCCGACAGCCCTTCCCTTCCAGAGAACCAGGAGGACGCCGCTGAAGCCCCCCGCCCCTCCGGTCTGATCACCACCGAGTCGATCCAACTCCAAACTCCCGGACAATGAATACTCCTATCGCCATCGTCGCCATCACCCTGCTGGCCGCCCCGTGGTCGGGAGCCCAGAGTGTCTTGGAGGAACCTCAGGAAGACCCGATCCAAGCCGCCATCCGCGAATTCAACCGCCGGGATTCAAATCAACCCAATGAAGTCACCGTCGTCCTTGCTCCAGCTACCGAACTGGCAGCACCGGAGCCCGCGCCGGAGGACGCCGAACCAGAGACCGCTTCGGAACAATCGCCCGAATCATCCGAATCATCCGAATCATCCGAATCATCCGAATCATCCGAA
>JBFEQB010000031.1:0-32854 GCA_041549835.1 Luteolibacter sp.
GCTTGCTCGTCGAGCCGGTCGGCGAAATCGAATCCCGCCCGGTCGGGCTCGGGCAGGGTAACCCGCGCCTTGGTGCCCTCGTCGAATACGGCCCACGCAAGAGCGCTCGATTTGGCCCCGCTCTTCCCAAGACTGACGAGTCCGGCGTGCACCTCGTCGTCGGGATCTGCCGATGTGCCGGAGCCGACCAGAACGACCAAGTCGCCACCGACGGCCTGCTTGGCGTAGCTTCGTTGATCCGGGCTGCGTGAGGTGAAGGGGTCGGAAACCAGCCAACCCAGAAAATCCTGTTCTTTCTGCACGTTGTAGTCCGGGGCCTGTTCACCATTCCAGCCTCGGCTACGCCACACGCCGGTCAGGTGCGGGCGGGGCACTCCTTCGGCGGCTTCGCTGTCAGGGTTTTCGTCGAGGATCGAAGCGGGCGCGGTGACCCGCTGATCGGGTCCTGCCAAGCGCTGCAACTCACCAATCGCGAGGGCGAGTGCGAGCCGGGCGTTGGCGCGCGCCTCGGCCTGGGCCATTCCTTGCGAGGAGCTGCGCAGCGACACCGCCGAGAGACTCAGCAAGCCGACGGCAATCACCGTGAGCAAAATCATGAGTGAAAGCGTGACGACCAAGGCGAAGCCCGGGTGCGTGCGGTGAGCAGGGAGCTTGGGGCGTTGGATTGCGGGTTTCATCGCAAGATTTTCAGTTGGATTCAGGGCCAGTCGGCGGGATGGAGGATCCAAGAGTCTCACGCGCTCGCCGGATGCATATTGTAATGACACCAGGGGAACTTTCCCACAAGCGTTTTTTCCGGTTCCGGCGGCCGGACTCCATCTGACCCGTTGCGCCTGACCTTAGGCAGGCGATCCGAAGATGAGGATGGCGGAGAGGGTGGGATTTGAACCCACGGTAGGCTATTAACCTACGTCCGATTTCGAATCGGGTGCCATAGACCACTCGACCACCTCTCCTTGGATGCGGGCGCGGAAATTGACGCTCGGAGGCTGGTTTGTAAAGCCTCCAATTTCATTCAGTCCGGGAAAACAATGGCGCGGTGGCCATCAAGGATCGTGCGATCATGGACATGGAAACGAATGCCCTTGGCAATGGCGATGCGCTCGCAGTTTCTACCGAGGCGGACAAGATCCGCGGGGGAGTGGAAGTGATGCACGCGTTCGACTTCCTGCTCGATGATGGGGCCGGCATCGAGATCGGCGGTGACATAGTGGCAGGTGGCACCGATGAGTTTCACACCCCGTTCGAAGGCTTGCTGGTAGGGATTCGCACCGATGAAAGCAGGCAGGAAGCTGTGGTGGATGTTGATGATGCGGCCGGCGAAGTCCCGGCAGAAATCGTCCGGCAGGATCTGCATGAAGCGGGCGAGGACGATGAGTTCGACGTGTTGCTCCCCGACGAGGCGGCGGATTTCCTCAAAGCCCGCAGCGCGTTTGTCCGGCCCCATCTCGATGAGGTGGAACGGGATTCCCGAGTGGTCGGCGATGGGTCTGCAATTCGGCCGGTTGCCGATGATCGAGGTGATTTCGATGGGAAGCTCTCCGAGTTCGGTGCGCCAGAGGATTTCGTTGAGGCAGTGATCGGTCTTGGTGACGAGCACTGCGGTGCGCATGCGGTAGGGCAAGCGGCGGAAATGCCAATCGGCTTGTAGCGAGCGGCCGAGCGCGCCGAAACCGTCGATGAAATCGTCCACCTCCACGTCGAGCTCGGTAGTGACGATTTCCAGACGGGCGAAGAACCGGCCGCCGAGTTGGTCGGAAAACTGGTTGAACTCGATCAGGTTGCCGCGGTGTCTGGCGACGTAGTTGGCGATCTGGGCAACGATGCCCGGTTGGTCCGGGCAGCTGAGTTTGAGGATCAATCCCTGACGAGCCATACGGCGGAGACTGCGGATTGCAAAGGCCCGCGTCAATCACCGGGCGCGCCTCTTCAGGGCGAGATGCCGGTCAACTGGGGAGCGGGCACTTCGGGTGCTGGATTCCCGACAGGTAGAACGGGTTTGGGCTCGGCCAGGGTTTCAACGATGAAAGGATTGCCAGAATGGGTGGAAATCCTTGATGAGAGGGAGAGAAGAAGTAGGGAGAAAAGCAGGCTGGATATACCGCCGGCCAGACCCGCGAGCCACCAGCGATGACGATTGCTTTGATGGGGTTCGCCGAGGCCCGGTTCTTCTTGGGCTGGAGGCGCCGGCCGCTGCGTGCTGGTCGGCAATGGGCTGGGGCCGAGTGCGAATGATTGGGGGTGGCTGGCTGAGGGAAGACACCATCCCGCGAAATCCATGTCATCGGCGGCGAGGGCGAGCGCGGCGGCTTGAGGTAACGGGCGCTGGGCGCTGGGCGGACCGGCCACCAGCGCGAGCACCACGGCATCGTCCACGAAACCCTCTCTTTCAACGACCGGAACGCTGGAATCTTGGTCAAACCGGACGCTTGGAAGCGGGTTGAGTGGGAGTCGGGTCATCGGGCGTTTGGGAAGTTCGACCTAGGGGATGCGGGTTAGGTTGAGAAAAGTCAATTTCTAAGTTTTGTGAACTAAATGGCCGGGAACGGCCGGTCCGGCGTGCCGGCTCGCGGCCACTCAAAAAAAAGACCACCTGCGCTTGGAGCGCGGGTGGTCTTTTTGAAGGGCAATCGGCGTTCGCTTATTCGGCGGATGCTTCGGCAGGTTCGGCCGCCGTTTTCTTGGCGGCTTTCTTGGTGGCCGGCTTTTCTTCGGCGGGCACCTCGAGCACTGCTTCAGC
Organism: Luteolibacter sp.; assembly: GCA_041549835.1. GTDB lineage: Bacteria > Verrucomicrobiota > Verrucomicrobiia > Verrucomicrobiales > Akkermansiaceae > Luteolibacter. Next base: position 2,741 of record JBFEQB010000031.1, read on the forward strand.
GGCGGGCTCGGCCACGGTTTCCTCTTCGGCTTCCACGCGATCGACCCACTCGATGACGGCCATCGGAGCGGAGTCGCTCATGCGGGCGCCGAGTTTGGTGATCCGGCAGTAGCCGCCCTGGCGGTCCTTCGAAGCGGGTGCCACTTCGGCGAACAGCTTCTTGACGGTTTCCTTCTGATGAAGGAAGGCGATGGCCAGACGGCGGGAGTGGAGGTCGTCGCGCTTGGCGAGGGTGACCAGTTTTTCCGCCACCGGGCGCAGGGCCTTGGCCTTGCCGAGGGTGGTTTTGATCCGGCCGTGCTCGATCAGGCTGCACGCCAGGTTGGAGAGCAAGGCCTTGCGGTGCGAGGCGTTGCGTTTGAGTTTTGCGGTTTTGCTACGATGTCTCATCGGGTGCTTCCTATTCTAAAAGTTGTGTTGGTTATTCGTCGAGGTTCTGGGCGATCAGATCGGCGAGGCCGACCGGAGCTTCATCTTCCGCACCCAGGCGCGGTCCGCGGGATGCGGCGGCCGGTCCGGAAAGGAGGGTCGGTTCGAAGGACATGCCGAGGCCGAGACCGAGCTCGACGAGCTTGTCCTTGATCTCGTTGAGCGACTTCTTGCCGAAGTTGCGGTATTTGAGCATTTCCGCCTCGGACTTCATCGCGAGTTGGCCGACGGTGGTGATGTTGGCGTTGTTGAGGCAGTTGGCGGCGCGCACCGAGAGTTCGATCTCGTTGACCGACATGTTGAGCAGTTTCTTGAGTGCGGCGTTTTCCTCGCTGGATTCGGCCGGTGCCTCTTCGAAGTCCACGGCGTTTTCATCGTAGTTGACGAAGACGTCGAGGTGGTGGCGGAGAATCGCGGAGGATTGAAGGAGCGCATCCTGCGGGGTGATGCGGCCGTCGGTCCAGATGTCGAGCACGAGCTTGTCGAAATCAGTCATCTGACCGACGCGGGTGGTCTCCACGGAGTATTTCACCCGGGTGACCGGGGAGAAGATCGAGTCGATGGCGATGACGCCGATCGGTTGGTCCTTGCGCTTGTTTTCATCGCCAGTGGAGAAACCACGGCCGACACGCACTTCGAATTCGCAATCGAACTTCACCTTCTTGTCGAGGGTGCAGATGATCTGGTCCTTGTTGACGACATCGTAGATGTGATCGCCTTGGATGTCGCCAGCGGTGACGACACCTTCTTTCTCCACCTTGATGGTCAGGATGCGGGGCTCCTTTTCGTTGTGACTGAACTTCACCTTCTTGAGGTTAAGCACGATGTCGGTGACATCCTCGACCACGCCGGGAAGGCTGGAGAACTCGTGCTGCACGCCCGCGATGCGGACGGAGGTGATGGAGGCACCCTCCAGAGAGGAGAGCAGCACGCGGCGGAGGGAGTTGCCGATGGTGTGGCCATATCCGCGCTCGAAGGGCTCGGCGACGAATTGGGCGTAGGTATCGGAGGCGGTGTCCTCGTTACGGACGAGGCGGTTCGGGAGCTCGAAACGAGCAAGTTTGACTGCTGACATGTGTGGTATTGGAATGCCGGGTTTCCCTCCGACGGGCGGACACGCTCCCAAAAAGGAGAGCAACGGAGGACCTACGGCGTGCTTGGATGGCCCGCGGGCGGCGACTAAATGACGGCCTGCGGTGGCTTGCAAAGCATTTTTTGGTGAAATTTAGCCCCCAAATGGATCTTTCCGGTGGCAAGGGTGAAAAAATCGCTAGATTTTCTAGCAGGATGGGTGCATTAGTGAGGTGCATCCAAACCAACACCCCGAATATGAAATCAAAGAAAAATCTGACCCGATTCACCTACGAAAGTGCGGCATTCGAGGGATGGCGCCTCTGCATCAGCAGGGCCGGCACCACGTTCACCCGCTATTTCCCGGACAAGAAGTTCGGCGGTGGGAGGAAGTCCCTGGCGGCGGCTGAAAAGACGCTGGCGGAATTGAAAGCCCTCATTGAAGGTTCCAAACGCGTGGATGGCAAATTGAGCGCCACCACCATCCGCAAGGCTGAAAAGTTGCTCGCGGCTGCCGTTTGATCCGGCCTTTCGGGAGTTTTCTGTAACCTGATGTGTGGCGGGTTTTCGCATGCCCAAGCTCATTCCTCCGGTCATTCATTGGGTTCGCCGCGATCTCAGGGTTGCGGACAACGCGGGATTTGTGTCCGCGACGAGCCTTGGTGCGCCGGTGATTCCGGTGTATTTTTTGAGCGCTTGGAAGGGTGGACACGCTTGGACGGGTGCGAAACGGCAGCATTTTCTGTGTGGTTGCCTCGCCTCGCTGGCCCGGAATCTCGAGTCGCTGGGAGGGCGTCTGGTCATCCGGCAGGGAGACGCCGTCAGCGGACTGCGGGATTTGGTGATCGAGAGTGGTGCCACGGCGATTCATTTCAATGCGGACCCCGATCCATTCGGGAAGCTGATGGAAGCGCGGGTGAGAGCCCTGTGCACGGAGTTGGGGATTGAATGCCACTCGCACGCCGACGCATTCCTGCACGGTCCGGACGAGGTGCGGACTCAAGGGGGCATGCCATACCGGGTGTATACTCCCTACAGCCGCAATTGGCTTGGCCTTGAGAAAGGCCGGCCGCTTGGCAAGCCGGGGGCGATGCAGACACCCGCAGGGCTGCCCTCGTTGCCACTGCCCACGGTGCGGCACTGGGGCATGGAGGTTCCGCAGGCTGCGATTCCGGAACCAAGTGAGCGGGCCGCCCGTGAACGGCTGAAACGCGCGGTCTCCGGGATCATTCAGGACTATGCCGCGAAACGGGACTTTCCGGCGGAGGAGGGGACATCACGGATTTCCCAGGATTTGCGCTTCGGGCTTGTTTCGATCCGCACGGTGTATGCGGAGGCGATGAAAGCCCGTGCCACCGCGAGTTTGGCGGGCCGGGCTGGGATTGACGTTTTCCTCAAGCAGCTCGCTTGGCGGGAGTTCTATTTTGCGATTCTCCATCATTTTCCCAACGTTCTCGACGAGGAATTCAACGCCGATTGGCGCGGGCTGCCCTGGGATGAGCCAGGCCCGCATTTTGACGCATGGAAGGAGGGTCGGACCGGATTCCCGATCGTCGATGCGGGCATGCGCGAGTTGCGGTCCACGGGGTTCATGCACAACCGTGTCCGGATGATCACCGCGATGTTTCTAACCAAGGATCTGCACCTCGACTGGAAACAGGGCGAATCCCACTTCATGCAGCACCTTGTGGATGGGGAAATCGCCTCAAACAACGGTGGCTGGCAATGGTCTGCCGGAACGGGAGCGGACGCGGCTCCGTATTTCCGGATTCAAAACCCGTGGTCCCAGACCGCGCGTTATGATCCGGCAGGCATTTATATCAAACGCTGGGTGCCTGAGTTGGCCGGCGTTCATCCATCACGCCTCCTTGAGCCCCCGAAAGACGGCAAGCCCATCGCCCCCGGCTACCCGCTTCCCTGTGTCGATCACAAGACCGAACGCGAGCGGACACTCGCAATCTTCAAGCGCCACCGCGAATCCAAGCCCTGCAAGTGACGTAATCTCAAGGCCGCCGGAGCGGAGAAAGGCACGGCGGGTGGGATAGCAGGATGCGGGAGCGTTACTCGTAACTCCACTTCAAGATCCATGGATCATCAGTGGATTTCTGAAAGGCCTTGAGACGTTGTTTCATCGAGGTCAGGCGTGCGGACTGCTCCGGGTCGTCCGCGAGGTTGGTGGTCTCCGCCGGATCGTTCATGATGTCGTAAAGTTCAAAGGCGGGTCGGTGTATATAGGAATCGACCGTTCGCTTGCCGTAGGAAGCGCTTGGGCCTTTGAGGAACTGCGACTGCCAGGTAGAGGCCGCCCAAAGATCAGTGGCGAATGGATAGGGCAGGGCATGGGCGATGTTCCAGATGAGTTTGTAGTTGCGGTCGCGGAGGGCGCGCATGGGATAATACATCTGGATCTCATGAAACGTGTGGGAGGCACCGATTTCGTCCCAGCCCATGGTGGTTTCGCTCATGAGTATGGGCAGCCATGATCGGCCATGATAACGGGTGACGGGTTTGCCGGGGTTTTCACCCACGCCCCGTATCGGGGCTGGCAGGAGGGTTTTGGGGGCTTGTTTTTCGGAATCATATCCTCCTGCGGCATCAAGCAGGGAGGGAGTGATGTCGGCATGGGAAATCATCGCGTCGCAGGTGATGCCGCGCCTTTGTGCATGTGGGATCCGGACGATGAACGGGACGTGAAGGCCAGCCTCGTAGACCGTGGTTTTGGCACCGGGGAAGGCCATGCCGTGGTCGGCGGTGAAGATGATCATCGTGTTTTCATATTGGCCGGCCTGTTTTAGGGCAGCGACCAAAGCACCGAGAGCCTTGTCCGTGCGAGTGCAGCTTTGATAATGCTGCGCGAGCTCGCGACGGCACTCGGGTGTATCCGGAAGAAACGCCGGCACCGGCAGCGCCGCGGGATCGTAAATCACTTCTTCGGTGCCGGGATAGGACTCGCCCGCCGGGGGATTGCCGAAGCGGTTGGGCTTGAGTTTTTCAGGAGCGGTTGAATCCACGTCTCCGCTGCGGTGCGGATCGTTCGTCCAGAAACAAAGGAAGAAAGGGGCCTCGGACTGCTCGGTGAAGAGCGGCTTGCAAGCCTCGATCCACTGGGGCGTGTTGTGGTTGTTCCCGGTTCTGAGGTATTGGTCGAAGTGATAGACCGCCTGCGGGGCGACGTGGAGTTTGCCGATATGGGCGGTGCGGTAGCCAAGGGCCTTGAGTTGGAGCGGCAGTGAGACCGCGGCGCAGGCGGTGAAGGTTTCGAACTTGTGATAATTGTGGGTGTGGCCGTATTGGCCGTTGGCGTGATTTTGGAGGCCGGTGAGGATGACCGAACGGCTCGCCGAGCATGAGGCGGTGGTGGCGTAGGCCCGGGTGAAGCGGGTGCCCTCGGATGCGAGCGAGTCAAGATGGGGCGTCTGAATCACCGGTGACCCGTAGCAACCGGCAATCGGGCTTTGGTCATCCGTGACGAAAAGCACGATGTTGGGTCGCTGTTCGGCCGCCGGTGCGAATGACCACAGGCCGAACAGCAGAATGGTGAGGGATTTCATCTGGCCATGGCGCTCAGAGGTGCCGGATTTTTCCGCCCGCCCTGACTTCCTGGGTTTTTTCATCGCAATTCGCGCTTTCTCCGGGGGCGCGCGGCAGCGGCTCCGAAGGACAGAAAACCCGCCGGTTGCAGATGCCGAGGCATTCATTGGCACCGGCCGAGCGATTCTGGCGGCGGTTCATGGAAATCATGGTGAGAGCGTGGGATGGGGAGGGGTTGAATACGCCGCGCGGCTCCGTGATTTTTCATGATTTGCGGAAACCGAAAAAATCCCCGCCACACGAAGTGGCGGGGATTTTCATCGAATTGCGAACTCGAAACAAAAATCAGCCGGGGAGCAGATCCTTCACCGCATCACGCTCTTCCTTGAGCTCGTTGATGCTGGCGTCGATTTTGCCTTGGCTGAAGGCATCGATGGGCAGGCCTTGAACGACTTCCCACGAACCATCGGCAAGCGTGCGGATGGGCATGGAGGCCATGAGGCCTTTCTCGATGCCGTAAGAACCGTCCGAGCAGACGGCGACCGAATGCCAGTCACCGGCGGGGGTCGGGGTGATGAGGCTTTTCACAGTGTCCATGGCGGCGTTTGCGGCGGATGCGGCGGATGACGCGCCGCGGGCCTTGATGATGGCGGCACCGCGTTGTTGCACGGTGGTGATGAAGTCGCCCTTGAGCCATTCCACGTGGGTGATCACGTCAGTGGCCGGGCGGCCTTGGATTTTGGCGTTGGTGAAATCCGGATATTGAGTGGCGGAGTGGTTGCCCCAGATGCAGAGGTTGCTGACTTGGGAGACGTGCACGCTGGCCTTCTTGGCAAGTTGGCTTTTCGCACGGTTCTCATCGAGACGGGTCATTGCGAAGAAGCGCTCCTTGGGCACGCCTTCGGCATTGTTCATGGCGATGAGTGCGTTGGTGTTGCAGGGGTTGCCGACGACGAGCACGCGCACGTCCTTGGCCGCGTTGCGGGCGATCGCCTTGCCTTGGCCGGTGAAAATCTTGCCGTTGATGCCGAGCAGGTCGCCGCGTTCCATGCCGGCTTTGCGGGGGACGGAGCCGACCAGCAGCGCCCAGTTGGTGCCTTTAAAGCCCTCGTTAAGATCGGAGGTGCCGACGATTTCGTTGAGCAGTGGGAAAGCGCAGTCATCAAGTTCCATGATCACTCCTTCAAGCGCGGCCATGCCGGGCTCAATTTCGATCAGACGGAGATTCACGGGTTGGTCGGGACCGAAGACAAATCCGGATGCGATGCGGAAAAGAAGGGCGTAGCCGATTTGGCCAGCCGCGCCGGTGACGGAGACGGTAATTGGTGCTTTCATAGGATTGATAGGGGAGGCGTGGACGCTAGGGGGGATGCTGGAACCGGTCAACAGCCAAGCATTCGGAAGGCAAATCTTGCGTGGGTTTTCTGAATTGGTGCGCCTAGGTCATTTTGCCCGCATTTTCGATGGAGAGAATGAATCATACGTTTGACATCAGCGTTTGGTTCGATTGACTGGCGTCTTTCTTATGCGTGAGATCAAGTTTCCTCAGTCCAAGTCCAAGCTGCGTTTGTTGGATTCTGCCGAACAGCTGTTTGCCGAGCGGGGGTTTGAATCCGTCTCGGTGCGCGATGTCACGCAACTGGCTAAGGCCAATGTGGCGGCGGTTAATTACCATTTCGGCAGCCGCGATGGATTGATTGCGATGGTGGTGGCCCGTTACATCACTCCGGTGAATGAGGATCGGCTTTTGCGGTTGGATGCCCTGGAGCGCAAGTGGGCGGGCAAATCGGTGCCACTTGAGGAAATCATCGATGCTTTCGTGCGGCCGGTCGCCGGAACCGTGCGGAAATCCGAGCTCTCGGAGCGCTTGTTTTGCAAGTTGGTGGGGCGGATCTTCGCGTTGCAGGGGGAGGGGCTTCCTCTCGCAGTTGAGGAGCAAATGAAAATTTCAATCGGACGTTTCATTCGCGCGTTGGGAAAGACCTTGCCAACGGTTTCGCAAGAGGAATTGGTGTGGCGGATGCATTTTTTGATGGGGAGCATCGTCCACATGCTGATGAATCAGGAGATGCTGCATCGGTTGAGCAACGGGGTTTCCGGAGAGCCGACGATGGAGGTGACGCTGAGTCGGTTCATCCGCTTCGCTGCCGCCGGGTTGCGCGAGGGGGCGCCGATGGAAGCTGAGGCGAAGAAGGGACCGCAGGCGATGTTCGAATTCTAAGCGTCCGGCGGAAGTTTCCCGACTTCAGAAAACATGTCCTCGAAATTCCTTCCGGCGGTGAGGGCTGCGAAATCGTCGTAGTCGACCTTTTCCGCAGGCGGCCAAAACACTCCGGAGGAAATTTGACTGGCGATCCAGTCGGCGCATTCCTTGGCCGCTTCGAGATCCTCACTGGAAAAGTCCAGCCACTCGTGGAGCGCGACATCCGCCTCGGTGGCTCCGAGTGTGAAATAACAAGGCACGGGCATTACGCCGTCGCGGTTCCGGATGGCGAGGGCGTAGAGCGGGAGTTGCAGATTGATCCAGCGGAAATCGGCGGGCTTGCCTTTGTCTTCGCCGGAATAGACGGCGGGGCCGTCACTGCCGAGGTGGGCGGGAAGCACGGTTTTCGCAGTGATTTTCCGGCGGTGAGCTTTCTCCACACCGGCGACCTTTCCGGTCTTGTAATCGATGACGCGCAACACGCCGCTTTCGTGGTGGCGATCGATGCGGTCGATCTTGGCGACGAGGGTCGAGTCTCCGGCGTGGATCTCGAATTTGTGCTCCACCTCGATCACCTCCCATCCTTCGGCGCGGTTGCAGGCTTGGATGCGGGCAAGCCAGAGCAATCGCTGACGCAGGGCTTCGGTCTGGATGCGCACGGCCAGCGGCACGCGGCCGCCGAACCACTCGGCGACGATGCGGTCGAGCTCGGCGGAGAGCCAGGCGTGGATGGTCTCGGTTTTCGAGAAATCCCGCGCCTCGGTGTCGCGTCCCCAGCGTTCCATGATTTCGTGGGCGACGTTACCGAAGTCCCGGGCGTTCCACTCGATGCGATTCGGCTCCGGGCGTTGCATGCCGGCGCCGTGTTTCAGATAGAACCGGAACGGGCAGGCGAGATAGGTGGTGAGCGAGGTGGCGCTGAGGCGTTTCGCCACTTCGGCGGCACGCGGCTGCCATTGCCAGTCCGCGTGCCAGCGCAGGCCGGCTTCCGGCGGCTCGACTTCCCGGAAGAGAAACTTCACGCGCTGCGGCAGTTCGTCCTGACTTGCGGCTAACAACAGGCGCGAGGGCAGCAACGATTCGCCGCCGGCGCCGGATTTCGCGCAGATCACATCCACGCGGCCATCGTGGCGGCGCGCCTCCAGCATGGACTGATAGAGAAATGCGTCCCTGGCGGCGCGGTCGGAATTGACGAGCAGCCCGAGATGTTTTCCGGCGGCCTCGCCGAGCCACGGATCGCCGGTGTTGCGGGCGGGGACCTTGCCTTCGTTCATACCGCAGAGCACGAGGTGCCGACCGGGTTCGAAAAACAATTCCAGCCATCCCAGCGCGTCGATCACACGGCCGTCCGGAGGTTGCGGGGTGGGGGAGGGCAGCTCGGTGAGCATCAGATCGATCCAGAACCCGGAGGACCGGCGGATCCGCCGCATGATGGGGGCCGCTTCAGCGAGCCAACCGGCGATCTCCGCGGCTTGTTCGCCCGTTTCCGGAAGGCTGCGTTCCATGGTGGCGAGCAGGCGCTGCATCGGTTCCGTGAAATCCGCACGCAGAAACATCGCACGCCATTGTTCGAGGGATTCGGCGGCCTTGAGCACGCCTTGAGCGGCGTCCTGCTGGGCATCCGAGCGGAACGAAACGGTGGCCATGCGATGGCGCAAGTCGTCGGGCCGGATCGCCATCCAGTCGTTCCGAAGTCTGGAGAGTGCTTCCGCAAGGAACGCCCTGTTTCGCCCGATGAGGGCGGCGCTTTCCGGCAGGGAGAGCAAGTCCATCATGATCGCGAGTTTCGGGTCGGCCAGCCAGCCGGACCAGACCTTGAACCAGCGGCGGAGGCCGGCGATCACCGGTCGCGCCGCCGGATGAAACGCGGTCCATCCCGCGCGGGTGAAGACGCTCGCGAGTTCGTCGCCGGTCTCGCTGTCGGCAGAACCGAGAGCCACGTCAGATGAGGGGGTTTGGGTTTCCGAAACGGCGGACAATGCTTCGCCCGCCTGTTGGCGCAGATCCGCGGTCAGCCGCACCGAGCCGGCGGGCCCGTCAGGCCACGGCATGGTCCGTTCCGTCCAACATGCCAGCGGTTTGCCGATCGGTGAAAAACCGGCCGCCTCGTCATCGGGCGCGCCAATCAGTGCGGTGACCGGGCCCTCCCATGCGAGCAGCGCGCGCTCGACGAGTGGGGGCATTTCCGTGATGCCCGCCAGCACGATGTGAGTCACCTCCGCAGGCAGGGCCACCCCGCTGGCGAGCACCTGACTGCGGCTCTTCAAGCCCCAGCTCCGGAGGAGTTGCTCCATTCGGGATTCAAGCCGTCCGAGCGCCTCCCAGCGCCCGGCTTCCACGGAGGACGACAGCACCCTGGCGGCGGCATTCAGGGTCAGGCCGTTTTCCTGGAGGGCGTGCCGCAGTGCCACCATTTCCATCGCCAGACCAGCCGCCCATTCGCCTTCATCGTCGGGTGAGTGGGGAAACAAGTCCCGATAGGCCGACCAGTCGTCGGTGTTTTCCAGCGTCTCCAGCCAAGCGACACGCTCGATCCAGTCCGCCGCGATCTCAGGCGCCGGGGTTTTAAGAAGTGCCCCCGGAGTCATGATTTTCGGGGAAAGCAGGGCCCCCGCCTGTTCCGCCATGGCCTCGCGCAAGCGGCGACCGCTTTGGGATGTCGGCACCACGACGAGCCAGCGCGGCAGTTCCTCCCGCCGTTCCAACAGCCAGTCCGTCGCCCGTGTTAGAAACGGCCGGTCCCATCCGAGAAATACCCGCGTCACCATCGGCGCCGAGCATCCGCCATGGGGGCGGCCGTGGAAATGAAAATTCGCCGCCGGAATTGCGGGTTGCGAAGCGCTTGAAAAACATGAGATTAGAAATGCCATGAAAGTCGTCACGACGGGCGGGGAGTTGCGGGAAACACTGGTCGAATTCGCCGGGTTGGAAGGCCGCCGGATACTCGTGCCTACGATGGGAGCGCTGCATCACGGACACCTCGAACTCGTGAAGCACGCCAAGGAGGCCGCCGGACCCGGAGGAACGGTCATCGTTTCGATTTTCGTGAATCCCATCCAGTTCGATCAAGCCGCTGACCTCGACGCCTATCCGCGGCCGGTGGAGAGTGATCTCGTGAAATGCCAGGCCGCCGGAGTCGACGTGGTGTTCGCTCCGGCTGCGAGCTCGATGTATTTTCCCGACCGCTCGGTGACCGTCACCGAATCGCTGCTTTCTCGCGGCCTCTGTGGTGCCGCGCGACCCGGTCACTTCGACGGTGTCTGCACCGTGGTTCTGAAACTGTTCCTTCTATCAGGTTGTCATGCGGCGGTGTTCGGCGAGAAGGATTTCCAGCAACTCGCGATCATCCGGCGCATGGTGCGTGACCTTGACGTGCCGGTGGAAATCCTCGAATACCCGACCGTCCGCGAGTCGGACGGCTTGGCGATGTCCTCGCGCAATACCCGTCTAACGGCCAAGCAGCGCGCGGACGCCCCGCGTATTCGCCGCGCCCTCACCGCGGCGGCAAAGCTCGATGACGTGGCGGAAATCCTCGCGTGCGCCCGCAGGGAAATCGAAGCCTCGCCGCTCGCCCGCATCGATTACCTTTCCCTCGTCGATGCGGAAACCCTGCAGCCTGCCGCGGATTTGAAACGTCCCGCCGTTCTAGCTGCCGCTGTGTTTTACGGTGAGGTGCGGCTGATCGACCACGTGGCGGCCGGCCCTGCGGCTTCTGCGGTCATTCATTGACGCCGATTTCGGCGCTGGTCGATTCCGGGTCAAGTTTGATTTCCAGATGTCCTTCATCCGTGCGGTTGCCGCGGATCACCAGGCCTGAGACATGATGGCCTTCGATGCCGGCGCCTTCCTTGAAGGTGTTGTCGATGATTCGGATGTTTTCATGGACCGGCTCATTCCCCTCACTCACCCGTGGGTGAATGCGGATATCGCAGTCGATAAAGGCGTTGTTGCGGATCAGCATGTCGCGGACCGGTCCGGATTCGAACCAGCCGCTGGCGTCGTTCTCGATCAGGATTCCTGGCATGCCACAGCGCTTCAGGAAGTTGCCTTCAATCAGCACCTTGCCGCGGGTGGTGACCAGGAAGCCGCGCGTCGGGCACATGTCGACCTGACAATCGCGAATGGTGAGGTCGGGATACCAGCTGACATTATCGACGACGTCGTTTTCGACGTAGTGGGGAGCCTCGCCATCGAGGGTCAGCCGCCAGTCCTGATCGCTGATGCGCTCGACAGCGGTGACCATGCGGCGCGGGTTGTCGGGATGCTCGCGCAGGGTGGCGGCGTGAATCACGGCAATCTCATCGCCGGGCTGGAAAGCGGCGAAGCCATGGGTTTGATGGTGGATGAAGCGCACAAGCAACTGGTTGGCTTCCGGCTTGCCGACGATGCGAAGGTGGGTGCCATGGACGTTCACCGGATCGTCCTGCAGTCCGGAGAAGACACAGCTCTCGATCCGGATGCGGCCACGGCAACCTGAGTAGTGAAACCCATCGGCCCAAGCGGGGCAGGTGCGCAATGAGTTTTCGGGAGGGATGACCCTCACCCGTTTGTAAGTGAGGTTCTCGGTGAACTGGCTGATAATGCCCATGCCGGCGAAGCCGTTGAAATCGACGTCATGAATAGCGATGTCCTTGCAGCGCACGTTGTGGGCGCCGACCACATCGCGTGTCCCATTTCGAAACTGGAATTGGTGTCCCACCTTGAGGGGTTCGCGTCCCTCGAAGTGAAGCCGGTAGGTGTCTGCCCTGAGGGCTTCGGTGCGACTTGCGAGATCAAGCGGATTGTTGCTGTAGCGGGTGCGCCAGCTGCGGCCTTCCGCAGGGATGGCCTGCTGCAACAGCGGAGGGCCGCTGCCGATATCCCCGGTCCAATGGAGGCGGCCGTCGCGCAGTTCGCAGGTGGAACCTTGGGCAATCACGATGTCCGACCAACTGTCGCCGCTGGCCATGACGCGGAATTCGGAAACGGTTGGGCGTTTGAGGTCGAAGACCATCTTGCGGTACAAGATGTTCTCGGAGTGGTCGTTGATGAAGTGGGTCATGCGGCCACCCATCAGCAGGGTGGTGCGGACCTCACCGCTGGTGCCTTCCCCTGAGAGCAGCAGGTGCTTGCAGTCCTTGACGAGAATCCCAACGGGCATGGGTTTTTCTGCGGCGGCAACTGAGTTGGAGATGAAGTATTTGCGGCGAATGGCCTTCTCGACGGCGAACTCGTGCACGCCGGGAAGGAACTGGATCACGGCCGGATGCTCTTCGCTGCCTGCTGCCTGCGGCACGAGCGATTGTTGGTGTGTGCCTGGAAAGATCACCACACGATCGCCAGCGCCCAATTGGGTGCCGTTGAGGGGTCCGAACGTCTTCCAAGGGGCTGCCTCGGAGAGCCCCGAACCGCTGTCAGATCCGGAAACAGGGTTTACATACCATACGGTCGGGCGCTTGGTTTCGGTGAGATCCTCCTGACTGCAGGAGGCGATCCATAACAAAGATACCGCAGAGACTGCGACGGCCAGGATGCGCTTGGTTTTGATTTGACGTGTTGGGTGGCAGTCCATGGTTTCTATCGATACCGATTATGCGGTTGCATTGAAACGCATTTGTATCAATTCACTCACTACAGGAAATCACTCAAGGATCTGGCCTTCTTTCAGCAATCGCTCGCGGAGTTTGTCATAAGAGATATTCTGGACGGGAACATCATTATCTATCGACATACACGCGATCACTCCAGCACTCTGACCTAGCCCCATAAACACAGGTTCCATACGGATGGAGCCAAAGGCGATGTGCGTGGCAGACAGAGCCCAGGGAACCAACAGGTTTTCACACTGATCGACGGGAGGAACAATCGCACGATAGGAAATGCCGTATGCCTTGCCTCCGATGTAAGATTGGATGTCACCCTCATTCTTCACCATCCCTTTGGAAACCACACGCTGGGTATTGTGTGAATCGAGAGTGTAAGCACCCATGCCAATCGGATCTTCGACGGGGAGTTTGCGTTTGCAATGAGCTTCCGTCATCACAAAATCCGAACGCATCCGACGAGCCTCACGCACATAAATGTTATATGGCCAATGGCCGTTGTCCGTGAATTCATCTTTTGGCAAGCCCCATGTAGAGTGGCTTTTCCTGATGGCTTCGGGCACCCTTGAATGATTTTGCAGGGTCCAGACCAAGCCAAGCTGCCAATCACGGTGTTTTGCTGCCAACTCTTGTCGTTGCTGATGGTTGAGCGACGCCCAGTTCCAATCATCTCCGTAATTCATCCCAATGTAATCGGTTGAAATACCTCCGGTGTTGTTGGAATCCGTCTTGCGGTTTGGCATCGGCGAGAGTTTGAAAAAGTTGGATTTTTGCCCGACTTCAATAGCTCGAAAAAGAATTTCATAATCGGCGTCATTGTAGCCGCTGGGTTTCTTGATCATGATGCGGTTGTCCGGAGCATCGGTCAGGCACATCCGGTAACAGTAGGCCTGCAGACGGTGGTCACCGTCACCTTTTTCACCTCCCAGATCCGGGTTGACGCCAGGCAGTAGCCCACTCGAAGAGTTGCCCTGCTCGACATAGGGATCAATTCCTTTGGGTAATTGATTCTTTTTCGCCACGCCTGTGTTACCATTGGCTTGCTCGCCAAATTCAGCATTCGGTTCCCGCCCAGTGGTAAAAGCAACACCCGCTCCCGGCAATAGATCACCCTCATAGGAGGCATCAATAAAGACCTTCCCCTCGATTCTCGTGCCGTCTTCGAGCAGAAGAGCCTCGATCCGTTTGCCGGATTGTATGACTCCCTTCTCAAGATCAAGATGTCCTTTGATGATCTTGACGCCAGCTTCCTTGGCCATTGCATTGAAGGTCGCTTCAGCTACCTTAGGTTCAAAGACCGCTGCGAGTTGAGTCTCCTGATTAAAAGCCTCCATTCGCTGCACCTTTACCTCGGCAAAATCCTTAGATTTCTGCTGAACCCATGCCTCCTGATTCTGGTAGTATGTGTATATCCGGTGGTAAAATTCACGCGATAGGCCGCCAAGGATTTTGTCGTTACCGAGATCCGTCCAACCCAGACCACTGCTGCTCATACCGCCAAGATGTCCGTATTGCGAGATGAGGATAACAGACTTTCCCGTTCTGGCGGCCTGGACAGCTGCGGTGACCCCGCCGGAAGCGTCGCCATAGACGACAACCTCCGCGTTCTGTGCAGCGAAAAGCGAGCTGCCGCTGGCCATCATCGCGCCAATCGCGATGGCGATGAATTTGTTGGTGATTTCTTTTTTCATGTTGGAATAATTTCCTGCTTATTTTTCATTTAGCAGTTTGACCATGGCTTCTCCCATGGCTTGTCCGACATTCATGTAAGTCTCCGCATTGCCACCATAGTGGGCACCCGAACTGCTTCCCTTGCTGAGCGGGTGGGTATAAACCGTTGCCACGTTGCCTTTGAATTCCGGATACTTTCCAGTTTCCCCGTCGACGGCTAGCTGAGCATCTAGAACCAGTCCGCCATTGCCCGTGGCGCCTTTTTCAGTTTGCCCTAGAGTGGCACAGACGAATTTTGCATTCGGTGAATTGAAGTCTTTTCGCAGCGCCTTGATCAGCTGAACCAAATTGGTTTCATAGCGTCGGGAAAGGATCTCGTTTCTGCTGTCCTTGTCCCCTTGCCACCAGATGAAGCCTGCGACCTCATAGCTTGTCGCACCAGGGTAGTATTCAGCAATGTTTTCAAGAACCTTCTTTGCATTGGCTACGTCATCGTCATATTGCTTGCCTGCATACCATTTGACGGGCTTTTTGTAAACCCAGCCTCCATAAGGAAGAACTTCTGCCGTGGGATTATCTTTGTATCCGCAATAAGTTACGCCATCGATTGTGTAGCGTTCGCTGCCCGGAGGAAGGAGGTCCCAACCCAGGGCGCGATTTCCGATGGAACTTTTAAGCACCATGACTGGTTCCTCGATCGCTTCGCCCAAAACATTGCCGACGCCAATTTCGATGCCGATTTTTTTAGGGTTTACCGTCAGCCAATCGTTGCGATACACACCCTTCTTGACCATCACAGATACATTCCGCACATCGTCTCTTACCGCCCAATCGCCGGATTCGTTGACAAGATAGGGATACAAACCTTTTGTTTTGACTGCATTTTCGAGTGATCCTTCTCCACCTGTCACTTTGCCCATTTCAAGGGTGTTTGACTGGCCCATGATGATAAAGACTTTGACCGGCTTGGTCACCTCAGTCGGGACGGCGTTAGGCTCAGTGATTTCCGTAGCCACGGCGGTTGTCGCCAGTGCAGCAAGAAATGCGGTTTTGATCGTTAAATTAATCGTGTTTTTGTTCATGATGGTTTTTTAATGGTGTTACCCAGGCTTTTGTGATGGCTCCACAGATTCTCAGCTCTTGATGAGGAAATTACCCTGTCTTCTTTCAAGACACGAGCTTTGGGATCAAAATTAAGAAAACGGCGATGAGGATGCTCATTACTCTCACGCATGGCCAGTTCTTTCGGGGTAAGAGAAAAAAATTGGCGCAATCGAGATTTTAGTGGCTGGTTGGGTCTTGGGGGCTGCTTTCCATTGATTATGTGTGGGTTGTAAGGCTAAGAGCGGGGCAGGCTTGCTCTAAGGCGACCGCCCTCGCCGTATTGCCCTCGAAGGTCACCTGGCCGGTTGGCTCACCTGAGCACGCGTCTGGGTTACCCACTAAATTCTCAGGAACGCCAAAAAATGGCCGGGATCATTCCTGACTAATTCTCATGGATGAGATGTTTCTCGCTCGCCTTCCACCAGCGCTCGAACTCCGAGCTCATTTCACGCACGAGGTCGGGCTGTTTCGCGGACAGGTCATGCTCCTGCCGAGGATCCGCCAAGCGGTCGTAGAGGCCCCATTCCCCACCCGGTGAAGCGGCGCGGTGGAATTCCGGGTGATCGGTGTAGCCGCGGCCCATGCTGGCGGTCTTGACCCGCACGAGGTCATAATCGCCACGTCGGACCATTGCTCCTTCATACTTGTGCCGGTCCCGCTTGCCCGGCTCCCATCTGGCCACGTGGGCATGCAGGTAGCGGTCCGGCCAGTCGTCATCTTTCCCCGTCAGGAGAGCCCATGCCGAACGACCTTCGACTTGCCCAAGCGCAGATTTTCCCAATTCCGCTCCGGCCACCTCCGCCAGCGTCGGCAGCACATCAATGTGGGCGCAGGTCTCTGCAACGTCGCCAGGCTTCAGCACTCCCGGCAGCCTCCAGAACGCCAGCGCCCGGGTGCCTCCAACCCAGGTCGTCACCTTGTGGCCACGCATCCCTTGATTGAAGGCGTCCACCCCATCGGTTCCGCCGTTGTCCGTCACCAACAGCACCAAGGTGTTTTTCGAGAGCTCATTGTCCTCGAGAAAATCCATCATCTCGCCAAGGATCCAGTCGACCTGCAGGATTTCGGCGAAGAACAGATTTCTTCGCGGAGCCACCCCCAGCACACCGCGTTCATCCGCCGCCTGGGTCTGCCGTTCCATCTCCTTTACGAACCGCTCTTCCGCCCAGTATCCCTTGTGCGGGTCGTAGGTCGCATAGTAGCAGAAAAACGGCTCGTCCCGCTCTTGCCCCATGAAGGCCATCGCCTCCTTGGCAAACAATTGATCCTGCGGCCCCTTCATCTGGCGCTTCTCTCCATTGAAGAGGAACACCGGATCCAGCGGCTTGTGTTGGGCCGCTGCCGCATCGTTCTCCGCAATCACCCCGACATCGAACCCACGCTTCCAGGGCACGTGCTCGTCTTGGTCCCCCAAGTGCCATTTGCCGAACATTCCGGTCGCATACCCGGCACGCTTGAGGACCTGCGGCAAGGTCACGCAGTCAGGGTTCATCCGTTCCATCCCGTGGATCGTATGCGTCACTCCAGAGCGGAACTCATGCGCTCCGGTCATCAGCGCCGCCCGGGTGGGCGCACAGGTCGGGCTGACCATGAAGTCGGCCATCCGCACGCTCTGGCCGTGCAACCTGTCGAAGTGCGGTGTCTTGAGCCATGGGTGCCCCTGCGCACTCATGTCGCCAGAGCCCATATCGTCAACCACGATCATCAGGATGTTGGGCCGCTGCGTCGCCATCGCCATGCCGGCGAACGTGAAAAGCACTCCAAGAATCCGGAAGTTCATGTGCTCCTATACGGCCCGAGATCTCGTTTTGATCACGATTTCGGGTCGGAACGGCCCTCGCAAGCAAGATCCCGCTCTCATCCCCGTCCTCGAAACTCAGCAGCGACAAGTCCCGAGGGAATGAGCCCCCTCAACGGCTTTCTGTCCAATTCGTGCAATCGGTGAAATTTGATTCCATCATCCGGCGTAACCCTTCGGGCACCCGCTCACGCTTGTGTCCATTTCGCATCGCTTTGGTTGTGGTGAAAACATGCCCGCGGTTTCATCGTATGACCATCAGCCTGTATACAATGACACGACTTTCAAACTGACCTCACAAACGTAGATTCTCTCATGAAACTCCCATTGCTCCGCACCCTGCTCGTTGCAGCCATTGGCTGCCTGACGACCGCCCATGCCGCCGACGGCCCCACCCCGGTTCGCACGCTCGGCCCCACCGGCCTGGAAATCTATCTCCAAAAGGACAACACGATCAAGGTCGCCAAGGTCCAGGCCGGTTCACCTGCCGAAGGCAAATTCACCAAGGGTCAGGTGATCACTGCCATCAATGGCAAGTCCGTGCCCGACGGCTTCTGGGAGCACCGTAGGTTTCTGGGCGACCAAATCACTGCGGCCGAAGCCAGTGATGGCAACATCACCTTCACCACCAAAACCGGCGAGGTCACCGTCAGCCTGCCGGTGCTCGGCAGCTTCAGCCCGACTTGGCCGGTCGATTGCCCGAAAACCGACAAGATCATCGCCGCCAATGCCACTTATCTGCGCCATAAGGCAAACAAAGGAGAGCTGTCCAAGCCGAAGATGACCGATGCATTGGGCATCCTCGCACTACTCTCGACCGGTGAGGAGCAGGACCTTGAGGTCGTCCGCGACATCTACAAAAGCCTGATGGAGGACTTCCAGCCCGAAAAGACCGGGGCCAACACCTGGCACCTCGGGCATCAGGGGATCGCGGCCTGCGAATACTACCTACGCACCGGTGATGAATCCGTGTTGCCCTATATCAACGCGATCTGCGATGCCGCCCGGCGCTATCAGGTGCAGGGTGGCTGGTACCACTGGGCCACTGCCGCCAACCCGAAATATGGCGTGGTCAACGCCACCGGCACGAACATGCTCACCACCCTGTTGCTCGCCAAACACTGCGGCGCCGAGGTCGACGACGACACGCTGCTTGAATCACTCCGCTTCTTTTACCGCTTCGTCGGTCATGGCACGAATGCCTACGGCAACGGCCGCCCGGAAACCGGGCTCGGCAGCAACGGCAAAACCGAGCAGATTGCGGCCGCCATGCAGATTGCCGCTAAGTCGAACCAGCCCGCTGTCTATGCCATGGCCCGCGACCATGCCGCATCAGCTGCACTCTATGACTACCCCGCCATGCTCGGCGGGCACACCGGTCCGATCGGCTTGATCTGGTATAACCCGATCGCCTCACTGATGATGGAGAAGGAGCCCGGCCTCTACCGCAGCCGTCAGGATCAGGTCCGCTGGTGGTATGAACTCTCACGCCAGTTCGACGGCTCGTTCGTGATGTCCAGCGGCCGCGGATACGACGATACCGAATACGGCCATGCCACCGTGCTCGGCCTGACCGCTCCCCGCCGCCAGCTGCAGATCTTCGGGGCACCCGCCTCGAAGTTCGGCAAGTCCTTCAGCCTGCCCGAGCGCCCGTGGGGTCGCCCCGCAGACACCGCTTTCCTGACAATCGACGGCAGCCCAAACTACAAACCGCTCGTCCCGGTTCCGCACATCGAATTTGAAAAAATCAAATCCGCCACCAAGGGGCAGCTGCGCCAAATCGCCGGTCACCCTCGGCATGCCTACCGCCAAGCGATCAGTGGTGCCATCCGCGCCGGTGGCCACTACGACCTGATTGAAGAGCTGCTCGTCTCCAAGAATCCGCTGGAACGCCACACCGGCTGCCTCTCGATCAACCAATTCGAGCCTTGGCGTCTGCGCTACAGCAAACGCTGGGCATCCGCCGACTCGATCGAGCCGGAGCAATTCACCCAAACGATGTTCGACCGACTGGTTGCCATGGTGAAAGATCCGGACGGACCCATCTGGCTGGTCGATCAGGCTCTGCTTGCCATGGCCCTCGCCAAACCGGAGCAGACGGCTGCTGTTATCGATACGATCACCCCGTGGCTCAACCACGACGAATGGTGGTTCTATGAGTCGGCCACCATCGCTCTCTCGCCGGTGCTGCAAAAACCGGAGCTTGCCGCCAAGGTGATGCCTCTCATCGCCAAGGTCCACGCCACCATGGAGCATGCCCGTGCCCAAGGAACTGTCACCTACCTGCTGATGAAAAATGCCGACAGCATGCCCGAGGAATCGCGCAAGCTCGCCGGCGAGATGCTGCGCGCCGCCTACGCCGATATACCGACCCAGACATGGGAGGAGGGCACCATGGATCTCTCGGCCATCACCAGCATTGCCCTCGCCACGTCCTTCACAGCCGCCCTCGAAATCACACCGGAACTCGCCCCCGCTTTGGCCGCGATCAGTGCGGAGCGCCTCAAGGACCTCAGTCCGCGCGAACGCGGGATCCACATCGACTCCTTGGTCCAGGCGGCAAAGAAACTCCCTGAAACTGAGCGCAAAAAGGTAGGAGAAGTGCTTAATGCCTACTATCGATCTGCCATTTTCGACGAATATGGCGAGGTTCTCAGCCCGGACTACAAGGGCTCGGTCAGCAGGATGGTCACCCCGCTCAACAAGGTTATCGATATCGATCAACTCGCCGGCAAGCCGACCGGCTGGAAGTTGCTCGACCAAACAGACAATGGCATCCAAGACTGGCTTTATGCCTCGTTCGATCCCGCTGAAAAGCTCAAGCCCGAACAGCACAGCCGCTACCGAAAGGTGACCCTTCCCGCAGAATTCAGCGACTGGTTCAAACCGGATTATCAACCGGATCCGGCACGCTGGGCAAAAGTCAGCGCCAAGCCCGGTGCCACAGCGCCGGAAAATTACCGCAAACAACCGGTGTGGAAAACCGCCCCTCACCTCGGCGGCGAGGTCAGCATGGTTCGCAAGACCATCGAGATCGACGACCTGGATCAAGTCCTGCTGCGTCTCTGTGTCTTCAGTCGTCAGGGCTATTGTGTCTACGTCAACGGCACTAAGGTCTTCGAACAAAGCGGTCGCTCGAAAAACTGGCAGCCGCGCATCACCTATGCCAAGCCCGGCGACAAGCTCTACCAAGCGCTCAAACCCGGCACCAACTTGATCGCCGTCACCAGCTTCCTGCAATACTTCCGCGGCAAGGAAGGTGATCTCGAAGTCTATCTGGAAGGTCTCAAAAAATTGCCAAAGCCGTGACCGAATAGACCGTTTGCCAAAAGTTCTTA
This sequence comes from Luteolibacter sp., assembly GCA_041549835.1. Lineage (GTDB taxonomy): Bacteria > Verrucomicrobiota > Verrucomicrobiia > Verrucomicrobiales > Akkermansiaceae > Luteolibacter. The sequence continues at coordinate 23,468 of JBFEQB010000031.1, forward strand.
CCGAAACGGAGATGGATTAGGTTTTGCAATTTGTGCCGCTGTGCGGGAGGGGTTTCACCGTTCCGGCCTGTGGATGCCGATTTCTGCGATGCTCTTCAGTTGCAGATGTTTATCCGGGTCCTCATCGCGCCTTGAACTCGGTATCCACAGGCTCGGCCTTTTCGGCAATTAGTTTTTGCAAAAGGTCCAAGGGCTGGGATGGCTCACCGAGCCGTCCGAGCCCTGCGGCTATCCCGCGGCTTCTCCGGCCTCAAGGCGTCTTTCGTGCGAACGAAAAAGCGAACGGGCCATCGCACGGTTCACTCTGCCGTCTCGAACCTCAGCTCGCTGAGTTTGAGAGAGCTTTTACCAACCTCCTCATCGTCAATATTGACGATGGTGTAGCTGACTTGCGGGTCATCGGCGGTGGTGTCGAACTCAAGCAGACCGAAGGAGCATTTCTCGTTGTAGCCCATGATGAATTCCGAACCCTTGGCATCCCGAGCCAAATCGTGGGTGTGGACGTTGGTGAGTCGTGAACTCATCACTTCATAAAGATCATAGCCCTTGGGCCGGGGAATCCTCCGGTAGTCCGAGCGATGACGGTCGGCGGCCATCAGCAGCACTCCATCGAGCTTCTGCTTTTCGATGAAAGAGAAGATCTCCTCGCGTTCGGCCGCGAAACCGTCCCAGGTATCCTTGCTGCCGGGCTTGACCCCTGGACTCCAAGGCACCGAGGAGACCAGCACCTTGAACACCCCCGGTGAGGCTTTCAACCGCTCGAACAGCCAGGCCTTCTGCACCGGTCCGAGCATCGAGCCACCCTTGAGGTCGCGGTAGAAACGGCAATCGAGCATGATGAAGTGAACCTGCCCGATCATGAAGTCATGCCAGCAGCCCGGTTGCGCGCCACCTCCGCCGTAGGAAAGATTGTTCCAATTGTGGGTGAAGGTCTCCCACACCGGACGCTTCCATGCGGGCTCGTCCACCTTGGGGCCGGGCGCGCAGTCGTTGATGCCGAAATCGTGGTCGTCATAGATGGCCGCCACGCTGGTAGAGGCCGTTAGCTCTCGCCACTCCGGTTGGCTTTGGCGGCGGTAATAGCAGTAGTCGTTGGTCAGCAGATGCTCGGGGTCATCGATGTAGACGTTATCGCCGAGCAGCAGCAGCGCGAGCGGACCACGCTTGGCAATCGTGGTCCACATCCGCTCGAACTGGGGAGTGTATCCTGCCCCTCCACCGAAGGCGATGCCGAAGCTGGACGGTTTTTGGGCCCGGGGAAAGGTGCGGAAGTCGTGGCTCTTGCCGGTGGCGGCACCATCCACAGTCACCTCATAGCGATAACCTCGATCCGCATCCAGACCCTCGACCCGGATCACCGCCGTGAAGTCCCGCTCAGCGGAGGTTCTGGCATCGGCGACGATTTCCGCAGGCTCTCCCTTCACGGGTTCCACCGGACGCACCTTCACCCGCACCTCCGACTCTTCCCAGGTCCGCACCCAGAACGACGCCGACTCATCGGTCACCGAGCCGAGCAAGGGACCGTGCAACATGGCAGGTTGCCGCTTGCTAAGCCACTTTTGAAAAGATTCATGGGCATGCAGCGGCTTGAACAGATCACGGGGACCCGCCATCAGGCGCCCGATCGGGAGGCCCTTCTCCACCGCCACCTGTGCATGGGTGAAGGCCTCGGCGGCGTTGCCCTGTTGGCAGGCGGCCATCACCTTGATGAACTCCAGCTCCGCCTCGTCGATGGGGCTGCTCATTTTCTTGGGCGGCTTCATCGCCTTATTGAGGGCAATCTCCGCGTTTCCCTTGGCCAGCAGCCGCACGGCATCACGCCCGGGGTCATGTTGAGCCATTAGGGGCAGACATAGGGCAAACAGCGTCAGGATGGATGGAACGGTTTTCACTTTCATATGAGGTAACAGGGCAGAGGCTACCCCCAGCGGATGGGCATGGAAGGTAAAAAAAGGGGATTCGGGGTCACCTCATTTCTCAGCAATCGAGGTTTATAAGGAACCGTGTTTGAATCAAAAGGGCCGGAAGGCCCACAGGAAGACTCGCAATGAGCAATATGCCGGGGGACTTTCCTCCGACATTGGAGAAGTGCTCTTCATCGCGTGAGCGGCCATGACCGTATGATCAAAGCCTTGGCAATTTCCTGTAAACGGTGTTTGGGACTGCACTTGCGTCAACGGCACCTTCGTTAGCGACAAAGGCGCGGTCGCTGTCGAGCTCTGCCTGCCTGCAAACAACCGTGACTTTCCTCACCTGAACCATCAGGACGGCAACAACGCCGCAAGCTCGGTATGCGGCCGCGCGATCACATGCGCGGCGATCACTTTGCCAATCCCGGCTGCCGCCGCTTTACCGGCATCCACTGCCGCCTTCACTGCCGCCACATCACCGGTGACGATCACGGTGACATAAGCCGCGCCGATCTTTTCCTTGCCGACCAACTTCACGTCAGCCGCCTTGAGCATCGCGTCGGTGGCTTCGAGGATCGCAGTCAGTCCTTGGGTTTCGAGAATGCCGATGGCTTGGTTTTTCATAGCTTCATTGGGGTTGGGGTAATCATCGGGCAGGAACTGGTCCCTGCCTCCGTAAAGAGAATTGTGGACGTTGGGAAAATGGATTATCGGCTCCAGGCCCTGCGCCGGACGGCTGATCACCTCGGTTACGATCGAGGACACACCCAGCTTCGGCGCCATCACCTCAGCGGCTTCCAAAGCCGCCGTCACCTGCGCGACCTCGCCCGCCAGGCGGATCAGGAGGTTCTCGTTGCCCGTCGCCTCAAATCCCAGGATCCGCACGTCCGCCGCATTCGCAGCCTCCTGTGCAAGCATCGCCGAAATGCTCCAAAACGGCGCCTCAATGAATCCCAATGCGACCATCGTCATGAGGGCTGGATGTTGCGCAGCACGGCCTGAACGATCGACTCGACATCAAAGCCACTCTTTGGCGACGGCTCGCCGCACTCGGCCGCAGCCTCGGAAAAACCACTCTCCGCCAACGAGCATGCCAAGCGCGAACGCATCGCCGCAATCAATTGCTCCTCGCCTTGCGACATCGGGAATCTCGCATGCCCCGCCTTGAAGCCGCGCAATTCGTAGCCCGAGCGGAAGCCCTCGGGAAAATTCGGTGCCTCCACCATCAGCGCAAACAGCTTCAATAACTTGAATTGTGTGTCGCGTGCGACATCCCAGCGTCCCGCCAGGCAATCGTGGTAAAGTTTCATCACCACTTCCGGCACGACTCCGCCACTCGACAAGGTGCCGCCATCCGCGCCCATAAACATTGCAGTGCACAGCAGTTCTTCCCAACCCATCAGCACCGAGAAGTCAGGCCGCTGCGGCTTGATCTCCAGCAAGGTTTGTTGGAAGCGGCACATGTCCTTGCTCGTGTCCTTGGTGCCAATGATCCGTGGGCAATCGAGCGCCAGTCGCTTCAGCACCGGCACCGTGATTTCGTTTGCAAACACCGGAATGTTGTAGACCACGATGTCGATCGGCGACTTGGCCGCAATTTCACGGAAATACTGCTCGATGCTTTCCTGGCTCAGCTTGTAGTAATACGGGCCGGTGATGGAAACCGCCCGGCATCCGAGATCGGCGCAATACGCGCACATCTCCAGCACCAGATCGACATTCGGTTCGGCCGCGCCTGCCAGAATTGGCCGCCCGCCAGCCTCCTCGGCCACGATCTTCAGCACCCGTTTGCGCTCCCCATAACTCAGCCGGATGAATTCGCCCATGCTGCCGTTGGGATAAAAACCGGTCACCCCCTTGTCGCCCAACCAACGAATGATCCGGCGCAACTCATCCTCATGAATGCGCCCTCTCTCATCATACGGAACGATGTTAGGAACAAAGATGCCCTGGATGGCGGCAGAAGAAGACATGGCGGCGGAGCGTAAGGCAGGGAGGCTGTTCAAAGCAAGTCACATGAGGCGCCCGGCTCCTGGGGCGAGTGGTAGACCCCGCCTTCGACGCGCACCGGATGGACGAAATGTTCACGCAAATGCGGGATGTGCTCGAGGAACACGGCCGGCAAGCCCAGCCCGATGTGGTTGAAGAGCACCAAATGCTGATGCAACTGCCCCATGTCGCCCACATGCGGAACCACCGGCACGCCGAACTGACGGCACATCAAACTGACGGCCAGAAACTCGCTCACGCCCGCCACACGCACCGCATCCACCTGGATGAAGCCGGCGCAACCCGCCTGCAGGTAGTTCTTGAAGATGATTCGGTTGGGCACGTGCTCACCCAGGGCAAGTTTAACCGGAGCAATCGAATCCGCCAGCGTCTTGTGACCTGTCACGTCGTCAGGATGCGTCGGCTCCTCGATCCAATACGGATTGATCTCGGTCAACCGCGCACAAACGTCCAAAGCCTGTGGCAGTGTCCATTGCTGGTTCGCATCGACCATCACCCGCGCGTCCAGCCCAGCCACCTCGCGCACAATCCGCGCCCGCCTCAGGTCGCGCTCCGCATCACGCGAACCGACCTTCAACTTCATCGCCGTGAACCCCGCATCCATTGCCCGCTTACAGTTCTCACGGACTTGATCGTCGTCGTAATTGAACCAACCCACCGAAGTGTCATATCCGGGGTAACCCGCGATCAAAATACCCTCGCGCGTGTCGCGAGAATCCAGATGGCGCCCGACAATCCCCAACGCATCCGCAGGCAGCAACACATCCTCAAGATAGGAGAGGTCCAGGGTGGCGACCAATTCCCCGGGCTCGAGATCGAGCAGCAGCTTCCACAACGGCACCCCACGGGCCTTCGCCCACAAGTCCCAGCACGCATTCGTCACCGATGCCAAGGCCAGTTGCACCACCCCCTTGTGCGGGCCCAGCCAACGAAACTGCTGCTCATCCGCCATCTCGCGCTGCAACGCACCGAAGTCGGCCATGACCTCTTCGATCGCACGCCCCTTCAGCCGCGCCGCGTAAAACTCCGCCGCCCGGCACACCAAGTCGTTGCCCTCACCCAGCGTGAACGCCAGCCCGGTGCCCACCCGACCCTTATCGTCCTGCAGCAAGGTCACTGCATACGAGTAGACCGGATCCTTGTGGATGGCATCACTGCCATGGCCGGATCCAATCGGATGGCGCACGTCGCGCGTGGAAGTCTTGGTGATCATGGGTGGAAGGGAAATGAGGTTCAGTCCATCCGGCGGTAACCAATTTCAGCACCGCCGGATACCGGCATAATGTGTCCGGTGATAAACCGGGCCTTGTCGGAAATCAAAAATACGCAGGCGTCCGCAATCACATCACCCTCGGGACAATACCCAAGCGGGTGGATGTCGTCCAAATACTTGGAAACCCCCTCAGGGTCCGGCTGCTCGGCCGCCCACTTGCGCAGCATCGGTGTCCAAGTGCCCGCAGGACAAACCGCATTCACCCGGATCCCGTCCTTGGCGTAATCGATCGCCATCGACTTGGTCAGCGTGTTCATCGCCCCCTTGGTCGCCGTGTATGCCGCGTGAATTTCCTGCCCGATCACCCCCACCAGCGAGGAGGTGTTTAAAATGCATCCACGGCTCTCTCGTAGCGCTGCCAATCCATGACGCGTCGTGTGCAAGACACTCTTGATGTTGATGTTGAACAATGCATTCCACTCGTCATCCGTCGTCTCATGCAAGGGTTTGCTCGGTGATGCAATCCCCGCGTTGTTGTGGATCACATCGAGACGGCCATAGCGCCCAAGCACCCGCTGGATCGCGGCAGCCACATCCGCATCACTCGACACGTCGCATGAAAAGCCGAGGTGATCCTCACCCAAGTCGGCCGCAACCTCCGCTGACAACTCGCCGTTGCGCGCCACAATGACGACTTTTGCGCCTTCGGCCGCATAGGCCTTCGCGCAGTCCAGTCCGATGCCGGTCGAACCACCAGTGAGAAAGATGATCTTGTCTTGGAGAAGCATGGTCGTCAGTCGTCAGATTGAGGGTTCATGGCAAGGATTTCATTGGAAGCGGTAATACAGAACGGCCATCACCACGATCACCAACAGCGCAAGAAACTTGTAGTTTCCTATGCCCCTCCAACCCTTGAACTCGAAACACTCGGCAATGCTCTTGAGGTGCAACTGCTCCGGATCCTCACCCGCCTTCTTCGGCATCAGCAGGGAACTCACGATCAACAGCAGCGAACAGAATACAAACAGGTAAAACGCCATCAGCATGAAGTTGGTCTCACGGATGAAGGCCGGCGCGGCCTCACCGCCGATCTTGTTGGTCGCAAACACCAGCACTCCTGCTGCCGCGCCACCCAGCATGGTCGTCAACGCGCCGCGATAAGACGCCCCCTTCCACAACACACCCCACAAGAACACCGTGGTCACCGGCGGCGCGATGTGCGCGATGATCTCATTCAACCCGCGGAAAATACTCCCGTAACGCGACAACAACGGCACCAGCGCAATCGCCGCCAACATCGCCACCACCGCGGCAATCCGGCCGATCGTCACCAACTGATGATCCGGAGTCTCGGGGCGCAACCGCCTCCACAAGTCATAACTGAACAAGGTGGAAATCGAATTCAACGCTCCCGACACCGTGCTCATGAGTGCCGCGATCAACGCCGCTGCCATGACTCCCGTCAGACCGCTCGGCAATAAGCGCACGATCATCAAGGTGTATGCCTCCTTCGTCTCGATCGTGGACCACGTCCCGCTGGTGGCGATTTCCAAGCCCGGCACCGAAGCGCCCTCCGCCCACAACACCCGCAAATCCTCAAACGTTCCCGACTTGACGATCGCGTAAAACATCAAGCCCGGCAGCACGAACAAAAACACCGGCAGGATCTTGATCAACGCCGCAAACAAGGGACCCACTCGCGCATGGTTCTCATCCTTGGCACCCAGGACCCGTTGCACGATCGTCTGGTCCGCACACCAATACCAAATGCCCAACACCGGATAACCCAACAGAATCGCATACCACGGCATGCCGCTCGGATCGTCTGACGAACGCAGCATCGACATCATCTTCTGCTCGCCCGGCGTCTGCAAAATTTCCATCAACCGGCCCCATCCCGCCCACACGCCATCTTCCCCGCCGAGGAGACGGAAGCTGAACCAGGTGATCAGTACCGCGCCCACCAATAGCACCACCGTCTCCACCGTCTCGGTGAAAACCACCGCCATCAAGCCCCCCACCACCACATACAAGGCCGTCGCCACAGCAATGCCAATAATGCTCACCCAGGGATTCACCCCAAACAGCCCGCTCAGCACAATCGCGCCGGTCAGCAACGAAAACCCGATGTGGATCAGCACCGCCGAAACCAGGGAAAAACCGGTCAGGATGTCGCGGCACGTCCGCCCATAGCGCTTCTCCAAAAAGTCCGGCAACGTCGCAATCTTCGAGCGGATGTAAAACGGCGCGAATATCAATGCCAGCAACACCAACGTGAATGCGGCCATCCACTCGAAATTCCCCTGCAACAATCCTTCCTCGAACCCAGCTTGGGCCAGACTCACCAAATGCACACACGAAATGTTGGTCGCAAACAAGGCCATCCCGATCATCGGCCAACGCAAGGTGCCCCCAGCCAGGAAATAATCACGCGCCTCGCCCTGAACGGCCTGCTTGCGACGGTGACGAATACCAACCCAGCAACCGGCCCCCACAATCAAAACAATGTAGGTTACCGTGACCACCACATCCAGGGTGGTCACAACGGAAGATAATGCAGTCGGCATGAATGGCATACAGAACGAACTTGGAAGTATCATGGTGCGCGGAACCAATCCGTGTCTTGCGGTTTTATCCGGCGAATGATATTGAACATCGCGTGCCGGATCACCACCCACCGCCCATCTACCAAAACGACCTCGAACGCCAAGAAATCGACAGTTGCTTGCCCCAAATTGAGGCCGTCCGGCGCGGGCTGATTGAAATGCACGCCCTGACCAAGGGGCATTACCCGGGAAAACGAATGAAATCGAACGCTCTCCCCGGGCTCTCGAGCGTGGGTTTCTGGAACTGCCGCCGCAACCAGGACTGGGGCCTCGATCTACACCGCAACGAGGGAATGGAAATCGTCTTCCAGGAAACCGGTGACAACACTTTCGAAGTTGATGGACGCCAACACGAACTGCACGCGGGCCACCTCACCGTCACCCGGCCCTGGCAACTGCATCAACTCGGCAAACCCCACATCCTGCCCGGTCGCCTCCACTGGCTCATCCTCGACGTCGGCGTCCGCCGTCCGAACCAAATCTGGCAGTGGCCATCATGGCTGGTCCTTGATCCGAACGATCTCTCCACCCTTGCCCGGCGGCTCCGCCTCGGCACCCGGTCCGTCTGGCAAACCTCGCCTCCCGTCCGCGAGGCTTTCCTGGAAATCGCCCACTGCGTGAAAAGCTGGCGGGATGGCCGCATGGTCTCGCGACTGGCTGTCGCCATCAACCGTCTGCTCGTCGAAATGCTCGACCTCATGGCCGAGGAAACTCCGCGCGAACCACCAGAACCCGCCGCCCGCCGCAGGACGGTGGAGTTGTTTCTCAGGGACTTGTCCAGCCATTCCTCTAGCAGCCATCAATTCTGGTCACTCGAATCCATGGCTGCCGAATGCGGCATCGGCATCACCACCATGGCCAAATATTGCCGCGAACTGGTCAACAACGGGCCCATGGCCTACCTCAACCTCTGCCGGCTTGAACACGCCGCCCGCGAGCTTCGGGAACAACCGCATCGCTCCGTCACCGAAATCGCCATACGTGCAGGGTTCAACTCCAGCCAATACTTCGCCACCTGCTTCCGCAAGCGCTTCAACACATCTCCCGTCGGCTACCGCCAAAATCCCACGGAAAACGCCTGATTTGCTCCGGTGATTGGAACACCTCCCATATGAGTTGTTCCCGGTGGTTGAGATGCCTCCTTCCGATTTTGGGCGGGGTGCATCCTTGGGTGGATCGGGTCCCCAAGGGTGCCTGTCAAAGTGCCTGCATCAGGGAGAGGTGTTGTTGGGGTGATCGGTGTCGTGGGCGGCATGGAGTTCCCGTCTGGGCAGTCTCTTGTGCTTCTTTCCATGGAAGGGCAGGCGGGTGAAAAAGGCGTCGGTGCGCCGGTCTTCCATCTCAAAGTCTTGGAGTTCGGGTGGGGGATATCGGGATCACGGCGCGGGTGGCAGCATCATTGTCAGGCGATGGAATTGTGCGAAAGGGCTTGCCAATCGGCGGATTTCGACTAGCTACACCCCGTCGCGCCGGTTCCGGTGCTTCCCGGGAGCCCATTTGGACGGTTCCTCCTTTTCCGGTCTTCATCGATGAGAGATTGTTTGAGGTTCCTCTAAATCACTCATCGACACGCCGGCCGCCGATTCACGGATGAGGCCGGCTATTTGCAAACATGACCCCGACACCATTCGAGGCGTTGCCATTGGCC
>JBFEQB010000032.1:0-32189 GCA_041549835.1 Luteolibacter sp.
CGGCGGTGGTGCCGGGATGGGCCTGCAGGACTTCGCGCAGTGGCCGCGCGCCGGGTGCGAGAGAAGCGATGAGCTTCAGGCCAGATGCTTCGGTTTTTCCGCCAATCCATCGATCGAAGGGCAGCGGATCGGCGATGTGGGGCAGCGTGTCCTGACCGCATTGTTTGCAGGCTTCGAGCGCGTTGCGCCGCCACTTGTCGGATTTGCCCTCGCCCGGTTGTACGACCGTGTTGCGGGTGACCAGCGGTTGGATGTTGGCGACCCCGAGTTCGACGGCCTTCTGGACGATGAGGTCCATGTTTTTGCCTTTGGGGACCGCTTGGGCCAGGGTGATGGCGGGCAGGGGAGCCGGCGGGGTCTCGGCATCGCCGAGTTTGAGGGCTACCTGATCCCGTGTAGCGGTGAGCACCTCCGCCTCTGTCCGGCGGCCATGACCATCGAAAACAGTGATCGTGGCACCGGGTTTGACGCGGAGCACCTGCGAGAGATGGCGGGCTTCATCGCCGATGAGAACGCCCGCTTGCCAGGACTCGGGTGGGAGGAGGAAGCGGGCCATGGGGTTAAGACTCAAGACTTCAAGACACAAGAAGCAATAGAAGAGTTGGCGAGAAGCGGGATCTTATCTTGCGTCTTCAAGTCTTGTGTCTCTTTCACAGATCGAAGAAGCGTTTCGCCTTTTCGAGGAAACCTTCCTGCATCGGCGAGTTGTGGTCGCCGATGGATTCGGCGAATTCGCGGAGTTTGTCCTGTTGTTCGTGGTTGAGTTTGGTGGGCACCTCGACCTGGACGCGCACGTTAAGATCTCCCTTGCGGCTGCCGGCCGAAAGAGTGGGCATGCCTTTTTCGCGGAGTCGGAAAACCGTGCCGCCCTGGGTGCCGGCGGGGATTTTGATCGAGGACTGGCCGTCGAGCGTAGGGACCTTGAGTTCGCCGCCAAGCGCCGCTACGGAGAAGGGTAGGGGAACCTCGCAGAAGAGGTCCGAGTCGTCGCGCTGGAAGACATCGTGGTCCTTGACGTGGAGGAAGACGTAGAGATCGCCCGCCGCGCCGCCGCGCACGCCGGCGTCGCCGTTTCCGGAGGAGCGCAGGCGGGTGCCGGTATCCACGCCCGCGGGAATGCGGAGTTTGATGCGGCTGTCGCGCTGGACGCGGCCGTCGCCTTTGCAACTACTACAGGGATCGGAGATGGATTCTCCGGCACCACGGCATTCCGGGCAGGTGGATTGCTGAATGAAAATGCCTGCTTGGCGGGCGACGACGCCGTGGCCGCCGCAGGTTTGGCAGACTTTCACGCCGCCGGAGCCCTTGGTGCCCTTGGCGGCGCAGGGATCGCAGGGGACGTAGCGCTCGATTTCGAGTTCTTTCTCCACGCCGGCCGCTGCATCTTCGAGCGAGATTTCCAAATCGTAGCGAAGGTCGCTGCCGCGTTGTTTGCCGGAGCCTTTACGGCGGCCACCGCCACCGCCGAAGAATTCTTCGAAACCGCCGCCGAAAGCACCGCCGAAAATCTGGGAGAAGACGTCCATCGGATCATGGAAACCACCGCCTGAGCGGCCGCCGCCATTCTGGAAGGCGGCGTGACCGTAGCGGTCGTAGGCGGCGCGTTTGTCCGCATCGCTGAGGGCCTCGTAGGCTTCACCGAGTTCCTTGAACTTGTCTTCGGCCGTGTGGTCGCCCGGGTTTTTGTCCGGGTGGAATTTCACCGCGAGCTTGCGGTAGGCCTTTTTAATCTCGTCGGCCCCGGCATCGCGGGAGACGCCGAGCACTTCGTAATAATCGCGTTTTTCAGCCATGGGGAATTAAGCGTCGCCTCCTTCCGCGGGGGTCGGGAGTTTGGAAACGACCACGCTGGCGGGGCGCAGCAGGCGGTCGCGCAGTTTGAACCCGCGGCGGGTGACGCGCAGGATGCGGCCTTCCTCACCCTCGGCACAATCTTCTTGGGCGACGGCGTCGTGGAGATTGGGGTCGAAGTTTCCGGTGGCCGGGATTTCCTCGACGCCTTGGGAGGCGAGGAATTCGCTGAGTTGTTTGCGCACCATGTCCATGCCGATGTAGATCATGGAGGTGGTGTCTTGGGCGGCGGCCTGCATGCCCATTTCAAAATTATCGATGACGGGGAGGAGTTCTTCAAGCAGGCGTTGGTTGGCGTAGCGGATGGCCTCCTCACGCTCGCGGGCGGTGCGTTTGCGGAGGTTTTCCATCTCTGCGGCGGTGCGCAGCGAGAGTTCCTTCCATTTCGCGACGTCGGCCTCCAGTTCCTCCCATGGATCGAGGGCGGGGGATTCTTGAGTGGATTCTTCCTGAGCGGATTCGGCTTCGGTGGCATCAACCGGAGTTTCAGCGGCTTCGGGCGGATCGTTGTCGGCTTGCATGGCGGATAGGTGTAGCTGCGAACGCCTCCGCGTCAACCCCGGGGGTTTGGGATTTGGCGTGCTGCGGGCGATCGGGCTCACGAGCGGCATGCTGGAGTCAACCGAGCCGTTTGAGTTGGTGGTCTCCCCCACCGCGCCAGCCAGCACCCACGACCCCGCTCACGCCACTTGGGCTCCGGTTTTTCCTTCCTTACTTTTCCGCGCTCTGCGCTCTGCCGACCTATTTGGTAAGTCCGCATCGCGGCCGCGCCGATACCTGCAACGGCTTCAATGGCAGATTCGCAGTGGGGGCACCAACGATGGCGGGGGGCGAAAGGGGGTGAAATGGCAGGTGGGAGCCCCGGTTTCCCCTAATTTCAAAGGAAATCAGGTGTTTTCAAAAAAAATCGGGAAATTGTCAAAATAGGGCTTGTCAGGTGGGGTTCGGCTCCTATGTTCGCCGCCCCGCAATGCGGTCTGTCGGCTTTTCCATGAAAGGCAGACCTTCAATCAAGGGAAAATTTATCGGGTCAGCTCCGGAGAAAAGCTTCAACGAGGTTTCCTCGTCGTTGCTCCGGTTTGTCCCCAAGCAAAACCAGAACCACGCAGGAAATCATGCCGACCATCAATCAGCTCGTTCGCAAGGGACGCCACACTCCGGCCGAAAAGTCGAAGTCACCCGCTCTCGTGAACTGCCCACAGCGCCGCGGAGTTTGTCTTCAAGTAATGACCCGCACGCCCAAGAAGCCGAACTCGGCTCTCCGTAAAGTGGCCAAGGTGCGCCTCACCAACGGATTCGAAGTCATCGCCTACATTGGCGGTGAGGGCCATAACCTCCAGGAGCACTCGATCGTGCTCGTGCGCGGCGGCCGGGTGAAAGACCTTCCGGGTGTCCGTTACCACATCGTCCGTGGTTCGCTCGATACCCTCGGAGTGGACAAGCGTCGTCAGTCGCGTTCGAAATACGGTGCCAAACGCCCGAAGGCCGGTGCCGCAGCTGCCAAGAAGTAATTCATTGATTCCAACCTTTACCCACTAAACGCCATGCCACGCCGCAAGCGAGTTTTTGAAAAACCGGATCGTCGCGATCCCCGTTACGACAGCGCCCTCGTCGGGCACCTCATCAGCAAGGTGATGAACGACGGCAAGCGTTCTCTCGCGCAACGCATCGTATACGCCGCGATCGATCGCGCTAACGAAGGCATCGACACCGTCGATCCGCTCGAAGTCATCACCCGCGCCATTGAGAATTCCAAGCCACGCGTCGAGGTGAAGTCCCGCCGTGTCGGTGGCGCCACCTATCAGGTGCCGCTGGAAGTCGCCGCGGACCGTTCCGAGTCGCTCGCCATGCGCTGGCTCGTCAACTACGCCCGCAACCGCAAGGGCACCCCGATGCACGTCGCCCTCGCCAACGAAATCAAGGACGCCGCCAACAACCAAGGGGCCGCCGTTCGCAAGCGTGACGACGTTCACAAGATGGCCCAGGCCAACCGCGCCTTCGCTCACTTCCGCTTCTGATCATAGCCCCGCGCTCCGCATTTCCCGTCCGTGAATCCGAACAGTCCAGACCGCCAATACGTGCTCGAGCGCACCCGGAATATCGGGATCGCCGCGCACATTGACGCGGGCAAGACGACGCTCACCGAGCGGATTCTCTTCTACACGGGCATGATCCACAAAATCGGCGAGGTGCACGATGGTGCGGCCACGACCGACTGGATGGAGCAGGAGCGCGAGCGTGGCATCACCATCACTTCCGCCGCCGTCACCACCGAGTGGTGGCAGCACCGGGAGGAGGGAACGGTCAAACTCTTTCCCGAGCAGAAACAGCGCATCAACATCATCGACACACCCGGCCACGTGGACTTCACGGCCGAGGTTGAGCGCTCGCTGCGCGTCCTTGATGGCGCGATCGTCGTGTTCTGCGCCGTCGCCGGCGTCCAGCCGCAGACCGAAACCGTCTGGCGCCAAGCCTCGAAATACAAGGTGCCGCGCATCGTGTTCGTCAACAAGATGGACCGCACCGGTGCGGATTTCGACAATGTCGTCAACGAGGTGAAAGAAAAGCTTGGTGCCAACGCCGTGCGCATCCTCATTCCGATCGGCGCCGAAGATCACCTCAAGGGCCAGATCGACGTCGTCAACCAGAAGGCCGTCTATTACTCCGACGACGACAAGTTCGGTTCCACCTACACAATCAAGGAGCTTGAAGGAGACCTCAAGGACATCGCCGCCGATGCCTATCAGGAACTCGTCAATGCCGTCGCCGATGTCGATGAGCAGGTTGGTGAGAAGTTCCTGATGGAAGAGACGGTCTCACTTGAAGAACTCAAGCAAGGCCTCCGCCGTGCCACCATCGCCAACAAGCTGATCCCCGTCGCCGGTGGTTCCGCTTTCAAGAATAAAGGTGTTCAGTATCTGCTCGACGCCGTTGTCGATTACCTTCCCAGCCCGCTCGACATCCCGGCCGCCGTCGGCATGGATCCTGACAACGAGGACCACCAAATCGAAGTGGTGACCTCGGACCACGAGAAGTTCGTCGCCCTTGCCTTCAAACTCTGGGCGGACAAATTCGTCGGCAAACTTGTTTTCTTCCGCGTTTATTCCGGCGTCATCAGAAAAGGTGACACGGTTTACAACCCACGCACCCGCCGCTCCGAGCGCGTCGGCCGTTTGATCAAAATCCAGTCGAACGAGCACAAGGACATCAACGCCTGCTACTCCGGTGATATCGCCGCGATGGTCGGCCTCAAGAACGTCACCACCGGTGACACGCTAGCCGCTGATGGACACGACGTGGTCCTCGAGCCCCCCACTTTCCCGGAGCCGGTCATCTCCATGGCCGTCGAACCGAAAACCAAAGCCGATCAGGAAAAACTCGCCGTCGCCCTGGCCCGCCTTTCCGAAGAAGATCCGACCTTCATGGTCAAGACCGACGAGGAGACCGGCCAGACCATCATTTCCGGCATGGGTGAGCTGCATCTGGAGATCATCATCGACCGCATCCGCCGCGAGTTCAAAGTCGAGGCCAACACCGGCGCTCCTCAAATCGCCTACCGCGAAACCATCACCAAAGCCGCTGGCGGCGAGGGCAAGCTGGTCAAACAATCCGGCGGCCGCGGCCAATACGGCCACGTCATCCTCTCGATGAAGCCCAACGAAAAGGGCAAGGGCCTCACCGTCGAAAACAAAGTCGTCGGTGGCACCATTCCGAAGGAATACATCAGCGCCGTCATCAAGGGAGTCAACGAAGCCATGACCAACGGCATCATCGCCGGCTACCCGGTCATCGACGTGCATGTCGAGATTCTCGATGGCTCTTACCACGACGTGGATTCCAATGAAAACGCCTTCACCATGGCCGCCATTTTCGCCATGAAGGACGGTTTCAAAAAGGCCAAGTCCATCCTGCTCGAGCCGATCATGGCCGTCGAAGTCTCCACTCCGGACGACTATCAGGGCGACGTGATGGGCGACCTGAGCCGCCGCCGCGGACAGATCCAGAACACCGAATCCAAAGGCAAGCTCTCCATCGTGCATGCCAATGTCCCTCTCAAGGAAATGTTCGGCTACTCGACGGCCGTCCGCACCCTCTCCTCGGGCCGCGCTTCGTATGCGATGACTCCATCGCACTTCGAGCAAGTCCCAACCAATATCGTCGAAGAGATCGTAAGCGACCGCTTAGGCTGATCACTCGCCCTGTAGAACCACCACGTAAACCGTCACACAACCTCCACCATGGAAAACCAGAAAATCCGCATCCGCCTGCGCGCCTTCGACCACCGCGCGATCGACCGCTCCGCCCAGGAAATCGTGGAGACCGCCAAGCGCACCGGCGCCCGCGTCGCCGGCCCGATCCCGCTTCCGACCCGCATCGAGAAGTTCTCCGTCAACCGTTCGGTGCACGTGAACAAAAAGTCTGCCGAGCAATTCGAAATCCGCACCCACAAGCGCCTTCTCGACATCGTCGATCCGACCGCCCGCACCGTCGATGAGCTCAAGAAACTCAACCTCCCCGCCGGCGTGGACATCACCATCCGCATCTGAGCCGTTCGTTATTCCGCCCCTTCTTAACGAATAACAAATAACTTCTAACTTCCCTCTTCCCATGTCACTCGGCCTCCTCGGCAAAAAAATCGGTATGACCCGCCTGTTCGACGAACAAGCGGGCTCCATGATTCCCGTCACCGTCATCGACGTTTCCGGCAACACCATCCTTCAGACCAAAACCCCTGAAAAGGACGGCTACACCGCCGTGCAGGTCGGCTTTGGCGACCAGAAGGAACAACGTGTCTCCAAGCCGGACCTCGGACGCTTCAAGAAAGCCGGGTCCACCCCGAAGCGCTTCATCCAGGAGTTCCGCTTCGAGACCGGAGCGGCCGTTCCTGAAGCCCACACCGGTCTCGAAACCTTCACCGCCGGCCAATGGGTTGACGTGATTGGCTCCACCAAGGGCAAGGGATTCCAAGGGGCCATGAAGCGCTACGGTTTCGGTGGCCTCAAACAGAGTCACGGTTCGATGATGCACCGCCGGACCGGTTCCATCGGTGCCGGATCCACCCCGGGTCGAGTCTGGAAGAACCAGCAAATGCCCGGTCACATGGGCACCGTTCGCCGCACCGTGCAGAACCTCAAGATTGTCGCCATCCGTCCGGAAGATGGTGTCATCCTCGTGTCAGGTGCCGTTCCCGGCACCAAGGGCAGTTATGTCACCGTGCGTGCCGCCAAGAAAAAGACCGCCTGA
Source organism: Luteolibacter sp. (assembly GCA_041549835.1). Lineage (GTDB taxonomy): Bacteria > Verrucomicrobiota > Verrucomicrobiia > Verrucomicrobiales > Akkermansiaceae > Luteolibacter. Next base: position 7,096 of record JBFEQB010000032.1, read on the forward strand.
TATCAAGGCAATCGTTTAACTCTCAAGATCCCAAGTCATGTCCGCCAAGCCACTCACCGTCGAAGACGCCCAGGCCGCCAATCTCGTATTGGTCGGTCCGGAAAAAGGCCGCCAAGCCGTTCACGATCTCGTGACCGCCTATCGCGCCAACCGTCGCTCCGGCTCCGCCAACACCAAGACCCGCGGCGAAGTTTCCGGGAACAACAAGAAAATCTACAAACAGAAGGGCACCGGTAACGCCCGTCACGGTGACAAACGCGCTCCGATCTTTGTCGGTGGCGGTATCGTCTTCGGACCCCGTCCCCGCGACTATTCGAAGAAAGTCACCAAGACCGTCCGCAAGCTCGCCCTGCGCCGCGTCCTCGGCGACCTCGTCCGTGGTGGCAAAATCAAGACCGTCGATTCCTTCTCGGTTGCCGACGGCAAGACCAAGTCCTTCATCTCCGCCATCAGCGCGATCACCACGCCGGGCAAGATCCTTGTGGTTTCCAACTCGTTCGATGAGTCCACCTACCTTGCCGCCCGCAATGTGGCATGGGTGCAACTCGTCACCGGCGCCGAACTCAACGTCGAGCAACTCCTCCTTGCGAACTCCGTCATCCTCGTGGGTGACGCGCTTCAAACTCTTGCGCAGCGCAGCGCCTGAACCCCGGACCCCACACCGAGATCATGAAAGACATTTACCAGGTCATCAAAAACGTCCGACTCAGCGAGAAGGCCTCCCTTCTCCAGGAGACGAACAACGAGGTCACTCTCGAAGTCGATCGCAAGGCCAACAAGCTGGAGATCAAACAAGCCGTCGAGCAACTCTTCGGTAAAACCGTCGTCGCCGTCCGCACCGCGAACTACGACGGCAAACTCCGCCGTCAGCGCCGTGCCGATGCCGGCCGCACCAACCACTGGAAAAAAGCCATCGTCCGTCTGAAGGAAGGCGAGTCGCTTGATCTGATCTGAGCGCCTCACCCGCTGCTCCAAACGCAACCACTTCACCGTTCCGCGAGTCATGCCATTGAAAAATTTCAAGCCCATCACCCCGTCCGCGCGCTACAAGAATCTCCCGTCTTTCGAGGAGATCACCAAGAGCAAGCCTGAGAAGAGTCTTCTCAAGCCCTTGAAGCGCAGCGGTGGCCGTAACAACACCGGCCGCATCACCTGCCGTCACATCGGCGGTGGCCACAAGCGCCACTACCGCCTGATCGACTTCAAGCGCGGCAAGCTCGACGTGCCCGCAAAGGTCATCGGCATCGAATACGATCCGAATCGCACCTGCCGCATCGCGCTCATCCAGTATGAGGACGGTCAGAAATCCTACATCCTCGCCCCGCTTGGACTTGAGGTCGGCCAAACCGTGATCTCCGGTGCCAATGTGGCGCCCAAGACCGGCAACGCCATGCCGCTCAGCGCCGTGCCGCTTGGAACCAACATCCACAACATCGAGTTGATACCAGGCAATGGCGGCAAGGTCGCCCGTGCCGCCGGCCAGCTCGCCGTGCTCTCCAACCGCGATGGCGGCTGGGCGCTCGTCAAAATGCCTTCTGGTGAAATCCGCCGCTTCAACGACCGCTGCTTCTGCACCATCGGCCAGGTCGGCAACCGCGACCACATGAACGAAACCTCCGGCAAAGCGGGCCGCACCCGCTGGCAGGGAGTGCGTCCGACCGTTCGCGGCATGACCATGAACCCCGTCGACCACCCGAACGGTGGTGGTGAGGGCAAGTCGAAGTCCGGTGGTGGCCGCCAGCACCTTCTCAGCCCATGGGGCCATGCGAAGGGTCAGAAGACCCGCAACAAGAAGAAGACCACCAGTGTCTTCATCGTCGAGTCCCGCCACAAGAAGAAGTAATTTCCAGTTAACCTCTTAACACACTTCCATCATGCCACGCTCTCTCAAGAAAGGCCCGTTTGTCGATCAAAAGCTTCTCGCCAAGATCGACGCCGTTGCCGAAGCCGGATCCGACCGCAAGCCCATCAAAACTTGGAGCCGCAAGTCGATGATCACTCCGGATTTCGTCAGCCATAACTTCGCGGTCCACAACGGTAAGACCTTCGTTCCCGTTTACGTCACCGAAAACATGGTCGGCCATAAACTCGGCGAATTCGCACCGACCCGGATCTTCCGTCAACACGGCGGTATCGGTAAGAAGTAATCCCTTTGTTGTTCCCCGCCATCATGCGCCCCACCTTCCATTCCAAAACGCTTGCCGCGGCCCTCGGGTTGCTGGCCGGTGCTGGAATGTGTGCCGCGCGGACGTCGGATATGGAACAACTCCAGCAAGCCCTCATTGGCTTGCAGGAGCAAAACCAAATCCTCCAGCGCGGCCTCGTCGAGGCCAACCGCGGGGAAAAACAAGCGACCGAACAACTTGCACAGGTCCGCACGCGCCTCGAAGCGCTCGGCAAAAACCTGCTCGATGGCGGCGACGACCGCCTCATCCAGGCTGCCGCGGATCTCCAACTTGCCAACGAGCGCATCCTCGAGCTCGAAGGCGCCGTCACCCGTCTCACCGCTGCGGTTAACGACTACCTCCGCGAGGCGGTTGTCTCCGATCCGGATGCCAGACTTCGTGTCGAAACTTCACTAAGAGAGCTTGACGCTGTCCTCGGACTGCGGCAGAAGCCCCGTCCCGATGTTCGGACCGGCTCGCTGCAGCAGGCCCGCATTGTCAGCCTCGATCAGGAAAGCGGCATGTTGGTTCTCAATATTGGCGAAAGCCAGGGAGCGAGAATCGGCATGACCTTCCGCCTCACCCGCGGGCAACAGCCCTACGGTAAAGCCATTCTCGCAGATGTCCGCAAGGGCGTCAGCGGTGTCTTCGTCGAATCCCTCGACAACGGCGCCGAATCCCCACGCCCCGGCGATCTCGCCATCCTCGAAACACAAGCCTCAGCGCAGTAACCACTCACGTCCTCCTCTCCATGGAAGTCAAAAGCACCACCAAATACGTAGCTCTCTCGCCCAAAAAGGCGCGTGACGTCGCCCGTGAAATTCAAGGCCTGCCGGTATCGAGCGCCCTCGACATCCTGACCTTCACGCCCAAGAAAGCTGCACAGCTCATCGGCAAGACGCTCAAAACCGCCATCGCCGATGCGGAAAACAACTTCTCGCTGGATACCGGCACCCTTGTGATCAAGGAAGCGGTCATCGGCGCCGCCCCCACCCAGCGCCGCTTCAAGCCGCGCGCCAAGGGTTCGGCCGGTCCGATCCTGCGCCGCTCCAGCCACATCTCAATCACTCTCGTGGGCTCCGCTCCCGAGCAGAAGAAAAAGAAGGTCGCCCGCAAGGCGGTCTCCAAAAAAACCGAAGAAGCTCCTGTCGAGGCTCCAGCCACGACTGAAGAACAAGCCTGAATCATTCTCTCCTAACCACCCTCACCGAACATGGGCCAGAAAGTAAATCCGATCGCATTCCGCCTCGCCGTCAACAAAGACTGGCGCTCGAAATGGTATGCCAGCGGCAAAGACTACACCGACAAGCTTCACGAAGACCTTGCCATCCGCGGTTATCTCAAGAACAAGCTCCAGAACGCCGGCTTGGCCCGGGTGGTCATCGAGCGCGCCTGGAACAGCGTCCGCGTCACCCTTCACTCCTCGCGTCCCGGCCTCATCATCGGTCGTCAGGGCAAGGAAATCGAAATCATGACCAAGGAAATCGGCGACATCTGCAAAGGTTCCCAAGTCAAGATCGACATCCTGGAAATCCGCAAGCCCGAGCTGGACGCCCAGCTGGTCGCCGAGCAGATCGCCGTGCAACTTGAGCGCCGCATTAGTTTCCGCCGCGCCATGAAGCGCGCGCTCCAAACCGCCATGGAATTCGGTGCCGAAGGCATCCGCCTTCGTTGCGCCGGCCGCCTCGGTGGGGCGGACATCGCCCGCGCCGAAGGTTATCGCGAAGGCAAAGTACCTCTCCAAACGCTCCGCGTTCCTCTCGACTACGGCTTTGCCGAAGCCCGCACCCTTTACGGCATTATTGGCGTGAAGTGCTGGGTGAACAAGAAAGAGGACGACGGCACTGGCGGCAGGCCCGGCGGCGACCGTGGTGGCCGTGGTAATGATCGTGGCGGCCGCGGTGGAGATCGCGGCGGCGACCGTCGCCCCAACCCTCGCAATTGAGATTCCCGTAACCTTTCAAACCGAACATCTAATTTTTCCAAGGAGGACTGAGCCATGCCTTTGATGCCCAAACGAACCAAGTTCCGCAAGAGCCACCGCGGAAGCCGCTCTGGAAACGCCCAGAACGGAACCACTGTCGCCTTCGGTGACTTCGGCCTGCAAACCCTCGACCGCGGATGGATGACCAACCGCCAGATCGAGGCCTGCCGGATCGCGATCAACCGCTCCCTGAAACGGAAAGGTAAAGTCTGGATCCGGATTTTCCCGCACAAGTCCATCACCTCCCGCCCCCCGGAAACCCGGATGGGTAAGGGTAAGGGCGCCGTCGAAGGCTGGGTCGCCGTGATCCGCCCCGGTAACGTGCTCTTTGAAGTCGGTGGTGTGCCGGAATCCGCAGCCAAGGAAGCGATGCGTCTCGCCTCCTACAAACTCGGTATCCGAACCCGCCTCATCACCCGCAATTCGCACGCCTGATCCATCCCTCACCAACGTCTGAACCATGGCCAAAGCCAAAGACATCAACGAACTCTCCGCCGACGAACTGACGGGCCGCCTTCGCGACCTCAAGCAGGAGTCTCTCAACCTGCGGCTTCAAAAGGCCACCGGCCAACTTGAAAACTCCGCCCGCATCCGTCAGGTGCGCCGCGAGACCGCTCAAGTCATGACCGCTGTCAGCGCCAAGAAAGGCGCCTGAGCCCAGATCCCAACGCAACACCTATCTCCACCATGAGCGATACTTCCCCGGACACGCAAGTCCACCTTCGTAAAACCCGCGTTGGCGTGGTCATCTCCGACAAGATGGACAAGACCCTCGTCGTCGAACACGTCGCACGCGTTCCGCACCCGCGCTTCAACAAGATCGTCAAACGGTCCAAGAAATACTACGTGCACGACGAAAACGGCCAGGCCAAAATCGGCGACCGCGTCCGCATCGTGGAAACCAAGCCGCTCTCGAAACTCAAGCGCTGGAGCCTCGCCGAGGTCCTCAGTCACTGAAGTCGGCTTCGCCGAATTTCAAATTTCAAATTTCAAATTTCAAATCCCCGTAAGTCATGATCCAGATGGAAACCATGCTCGCCGTCGCCGACAACACCGGTGCCCGCAGCGCAAAAATGATCGGCGTGCTCGGCAAACGCAGCCGCACCGCCTGCATTGGTGACGTTATCACCGCCCACGTTCGCGATTCCATCCCGACCGCCGCCGTCAAGAAGGGCAGCGTCGTCAAGGCGGTCGTTGTTCGCACCGCTTACCCGATCCGCCGCGCCGATGGTTCGGTCCTCCGCTTCGATTCGAACGCCATCGTCATCATCGACAAGGACAATAATCCCCGCGGCACCCGGATCTTCGGCCCCGTGGCCCGCGAACTCCGTGAAAAGGCCTTCATGAAGATCGTCTCCCTCGCCCCAGAGGTGCTCTGAAGCGCTAACATCTCCATCCAACCGTTTTCATCCCCATGAGCCGCATCAAGACACACGTCAAAAAAGGCGACCAAGTCGAAATCATCACTGGCAACCACAAAGGCAAGCGCGGCACCGTGCTTCTCGTGGATGCTGTCAAAGGCCGCGTCGTCGTTGAAGGCGGCCGCCCGGTCAAGAAGGCCACCAAGGCCACTGAAGCCGATCCGACTGGTGGCATCAAGACCATCGACGGTGCCGTCCACATCTCCAACGTCAAGAAAGTGGGCTGAAGCCTTTCGCTTCCGCCCGCGCTTAAGCGCCCACAACCAACGCGCTGACCCGCAAAAACAATGAGCACACCAGCACTACAACAACACTACCTCGAAAAGGTAGTTCCGGCTCTCACGAAGAAGCTCGGATACACCAACCTCCATCAGGTTCCCCGCCTGGAGAAGATCGTCGTCACCTCTTGCATGGGTAAGGCCGCCGACCGCAAGGTCGCCGTGGATGATGCCGTCAACGAGATCCAGAAGATCACTGGCCAGCGGCCGGCGATCACCTACTCGAAGAAATCGGTCGCCAACTTCAAGCTCCGTGAGGGCGAGGTTCTCGGCGCCCGCGTTACCCTCCGTGGCGCCCGCATGTGGGAGTTCCTCTATCGCTTCATCAACGTCACCGCGCCGAACATCCGCGACTTCCGCGGAATCTCCTCGAAGTCCTTCGACGGCCGCGGCAACTACGCTTGCGGCATCCAGGAACAATCCATCTTCCCGGAAATCGAAATCGACCAGATCAAGCGCCCGATCGGCTTCGATTTGATCTTCGTCACCTCCGCCCCGACCGATGCCGAAGGACGCGCCCTGCTCGCCGAGCTCGGCATGCCGTTCCGCGACATGAAAAAAGCCAACGAAGCCGAAGAGGCTGCCGCCGTCTGATCCGCAGACCCACCGAACCATTTTAGAATCACCACCATGGCAGTTCTCACCGATCCCATCTCCGATTTCCTCACGCGTTTCAAAAACGCCGCCCGTGCCGGCAATGAGGAATTCACCGCTCCCTATTCCCGAATCAAGGCGGACATCGCCCGCATTCTTCAGGAAGAAGGCTATATCTGGAACTACGAAGTCGTCACCGGCGAACGCACCACCCTCAAGGTGAAGCCGAAGTTCATCGACGGCCGCGCCGTTCTCACCGATCTCAAACGCGTGTCATCTCCCGGCCGCCGCCACTACGTCGGCTCCACGGAAATCCCGCGCGTCATGTCCGGCCTCGGAATCTCGATCCTTTCCACTTCGAAAGGCGTGATGTCCGGCGGCAATGCCAAGCGTCAGAAACTCGGTGGCGAACTCCTCGCCAACGTCTGGTAAACCCCTAACTCGCGAAAGGAACACATCCCCATGTCACGAGTCGGACTCAAACCCATCTCTCTTCCGGAAAAAGTCGCCGTCAAACTCGACGGCCGCACGGTTGTTGTCGAAGGCCCTAAGGGCAAACTCGACTTCAGCCTTCCCGAAGGCATCTCACTCACCACCGAGGACGGCAACGTCATCGTCTCCCGGGCCACCGAGCATCGCCAGCACCGCGCGCTCCACGGCACCGCCCGCAGCCTCGTCCAGAACATGATCCTCGGGGTTTCCCAAGGCTTCTCAAAGGATCTGGAAATCCACGGCGTCGGTCTCCGCGCCGCGGTCAAGGGGCAGGACCTGGACCTCTCCCTCGGTCGCTCCCACCCGCTCCTCCACCCGATTCCCTCCGGCCTCACCGTCACGGTGAACGAAAACACCAAGATCAAGGTGGAAGGCATCGACAAGCAGCTCGTCGGCCAGTTCGCCGCCGAAGTCCGCGGCTTCTATCCGCCCGAACCCTACAAGGGCAAGGGCGTCCGCTACTCCGATGAGCACGTGCGCCGCAAGGAAGGCAAGAGCGTCGGCAAATAACCCCTAACTATTTTCGGCAACATGAGCACCATCAAACGCAAGTCGATCCGCCAGCGCATCCACAAACGCATCCGCCGCAAAGTCACCGGCACTGCGGAGCGCCCGCGTCTCGCCGTTCACTACTCGAACCAACACATCTACGCCCAGGTCATCGACGACGCGGCTGGCAAAACCCTCGCTTCCGCGTCCACCATGGACAAGAGCTTCGAGAAGGCCTCCGCCAATGTCGAAAGCGCCCAGAAGGTGGGGGCACTCCTCGCGGAGCGCGCCAAGGGTTCCAACATCAGCGCCGTGGTCTTCGACCGCGGTGGTCACCTCTACCACGGTAAAGTAAAAGCCCTCGCGGATGCAGCGCGTGAAGCAGGCCTCCAATTCTAACGCTCTGACCAGACACACATCATGGTAACAATTCCTGATAACGAAACTCCCGCTCCGACCCCGGACGAAACTCCAGCTGCCGCTCCGGAAACAGCTCCAGCCGCCGCAACTCCAGCCGCTGCTCCCTCCGCGCCTGTAGGCCCGGTGGCGAACTCCGCTCCCCCACAGGGAGGCTATCAAGGTAACCGTGGCCAAGGCGGTGGCTATCAAGGCAACCGTGGCCAGGGCGGCGGCTTTCAAGGCGGCGGTGGTCGCGGCCGCGGTGGTCCGCGTCGTGAAGAACGGGTCGCTCCCACCGATGCCGAAGGCAACGAGCTTTCCGAAAAGGTGGTCTTCATCAACCGTTGCGCCAAGGTGGTCAAAGGAGGTCGTCGTTTCAGCTTCTCGGCTCTCGTCGTCACGGGTAACAAGCTCGGTAAAGTCGGTCTCGGTTACGGCAAGGCCAATGAAGTGGCGGATTGCATCAAGAAAGCCAGCGAGGGTGCCCGCAAGGAGCTCGTCTCGATGAGCATTGTTGACGGCACGATTCCTCACGAAATCTACGCCGAATACGGAGGTGGCAAGGTGCTCCTCAAGCCAGCCTCTCCGGGAACGGGCATCATCGCCGGTGGTGGCGTCCGTGCCGTCTGTGAAGCAGTCGGCATCCGTGACGTGCTCGCCAAGTCGATGGGCTCCTCCAACCACGCCAACGTGGTCAAAGCCACACTCAAGGCCCTTTCCCAACTGCGCACCCGCGACCAAGTTTTCACCGGTCGTGGCAAAGCGAAAAAGGAAAAAGCCATCTGAACTTCGTTCAGTGTTAAAAGTGATTTGTTATTTGTCACTAATAACCAATAGCTTCCAACTAACAACCAGATTCATCCCATGCAACTTCACGATTACAGCCCCAATCCGGGCGCCAAGCGCGGCATCAAGCGTCTCGGCTGCGGCGAAAGCTCCGGTCACGGCAAGACCGCCTGTAAAGGCAACAAGGGTCAGAAGGCCCGATCCGGCAGCGGGACCCGCGTCGGCTTCGAAGGTGGCCAGATGCCCCTTCACCGCCGTCTTCCGAAGCGTGGCTTCAACAACTTCGACTTCCGCGATGTCGTGGGCACCGTCAATGTCGGTGATCTCGACAACCGCTTTGAAGCGGGTGCCGTGATCAACGAGGAATCCCTCCGCAAGGTCGGCCTACTCAACAACCGCTGCGACAAGGTCAAGATGCTCGGTGACGGCGAGGTCGAGAAGGCCTTCTCCATCGAGGTTGACAAGGTCAGCGCCTCCGCCCGCGAGAAGATTGAAAAGGCCGGCGGAACGATCAAAGCGTAAGCGCTTGATTTGCTGCCGTTCCATCTCCTGATTTCCGGTGAGGAAGCGCTTGTGCGCTTCCTCATCGTGTATATAAACCCCTCCACGATTTTCCCACTCACCCACCATGATTTCCGCCTTTACGAACACCTGGAAGATTCCGGAACTCCGGGACCGCATTCTGTTCACCCTCGCTCTCATCGTAATCGTCCGCCTCGGGGTGCACATCACTCTTCCGGGAGTGGACGCCACCGTCATCAAGGCTTGGATGGATGATATTCAGAAGCAGGATCCCGCCAGTCCGACGGGTGGCATCACCGCGTTGCTCACCGTGTTTTCCGGTGGCGGTCTCCAGCAGGCGGGCATCTTCGCGTTGGGCATCATGCCATACATTTCCGCATCGATCATGGTGCAGCCCATGACCTCGGTGGTGCCCAAGCTTTCGCGACTCGCCCGTGAGGACGGCGGACGCCAGAAGATCACCCAGTACACCCGCTACATCACGATCGGCATTGCGTTGGTGCAAGGGTTCTTCGTTGCCAAGACCCCGACGACGCCCGGGCAAATCCCCTATATGGCGGGCATCGAGCAGTTTGGAAACCTGGTTCCCGATCCGTCCGCCATGTGGATGATCCTGACGGTCACGACCATTGTCGCGGGCACCGTCCTGCTGATGTGGATCGGCGACCAGATGACGGAGAAGGGGATCGGCAACGGCATCTCCATCATCATCACGGTCAACATCATTTCAGCCCTTCCGGGTGCCTTGATCCAAGCGTGGAAATACTTCGTCACCGGTGAAGGTGTCAGCAAATACAACGCCATCATGATGGTCGTCATGATCGCGCTGCTGCTCATCGTCATCGCAGCCACCATTGCGATCACCCAAGCCCAGCGGAAAATCGCCGTGCAATATGCCAAACGCGTGGTCGGTCGCAAACAGTTCGGCGGCCAGACGCAGTACCTGCCGCTCAAGGTCAACTACGCCGGCGTGATGCCGATCATCTTCGCCTCGGCGGTGCTTTCGCTTCCGCCAATGATGTTGCAGTGGTTGTTCGCCGGCCAACCATGGGCGACCAAGGTCTACGGCGAACTCGTCGGAGGCGGCACTTGGTATTACATTCTGGGTGGCGTCGGCATCTTCCTCTTTTCCTATTTCTGGGTGGCGATGATGTTCCAGCCCTCGCAGATTGCCGAGGATCTGAAACGCAACGGCGGCTATGTCCCAGGCGTGCGCCCCGGCAAACCGACGGCGGATTTCCTCGACTTTACGATGACCCGCCTGACCTTCGCCGGTGCCATCTTCCTCACGACCCTGTTCTTTCTTCCCGTGCTCACCGGTAAATTGGTGGGTTTGCCTCCCGGGTCGCTGGTGCTCCAGTTCTTTGGTGGCACGTCACTGCTCATCATGGTGGGCGTCGTGCTCGACGTGATGCGTCAGGTGGAAACCCAACTGCTACAGAAGCACTATGACGGGTTCCTCCGGAAAGGCAAACTCAAGGGCCGCTACGACCGCTTGAATCAAGGAGGAAACGCCGCGCCCCGCACGGCGCTCGTGTATCTTTGGACGGTGATTGCGGTGCTGATCGTGATCGGAATCACGGCTTACATTTACCAATAAGCGCATCCATTGATCGGTTCCTCCGCCAGACCGCTGCGCTTGGTTCTGCTCGGTCCTCCAGCGTCTGGCAAGGGAACCCAAGGGCGGGAACTCGCGGCCAGTCTCGGGCTTGGGTGTCTCAGCACCGGGGCGCTGCTCCGCGAGGAGGTCGAGGTCGGAACCGATCTCGGAAAACTCGCACAACCCATCCTCGCTCGCGGCGAATACCTGCCGGATGACCTGATGTGCCGGATCCTCGCCGACTGGCATTCACGCCAAACCGGTGGCTGGGTGCTCGATGGCTTTCCACGCAGTGTCCCGCAGGCGGATTTCCTCGACAGCTTGCTTGCGGAGCGCGGGTTGAAACTCGACGCCGCCATTTCACTTGAGGTGCCCTTTGACGAATTGCTTGCCCGCATGCACGGCCGGGTGGAATGCCCGGAATGCCGTTGGTCCGGCCAAACCGGCGAGATGGGTGCTGACAAACGGTGCCCGGCTTGTGGTTCACCCGTGATCTCCCGCCCGGACGACAGTGTGGAGAATTTCACGAGCCGCTATCAGGAGTTTCTCCGACTCACCCGGCCACTCATCCGCTATTATCAGGAACGAAGCCTGCTTTCTCCTTGTGACGCCACCGCTCCCCGGGATGAAGTGACGGCGGAGTTGCTCGGCCGTTTTGGTTCCGCTCGGAATTCCTGACGGTTTCCAGATTTCCCATTTCAGAATCCAACGTTTCCTTCCCGTGTCCCGCAAAATCCGCATCCCCATCAAGTCGCCGCGTGAAATTGAATTCATGCGGACCGCCGGCTCGATCGCATCGACCATCCTTCAGGCGCTCGCCAAAGAAGTCGCTCCCGGCCGCACCACGGGTGAGATCGACAAGCTGGCCGCCGAGTTGATGCGGGAGCACGATTGCAAAAGCGCCTTTCTCAACTACCGCGGCTTCCCCGCCTACACCTGCATCTCCGTCAACGAGGAGGTCGTTCACGGTATCGGGGGACCGCGCCGGATCCTGCCGGGCGACATCGTCAAGATCGACGTAGGCATCGTCAAAAGCGGCTTCATCGGTGACAACGCCACCACCGTGGCCGCCGGTGACGTTCCGCTGGAAACGAAGCGTCTGCTAGCCGTCACCGAGCAATCGCTCTTCGAGGCGATCCGCCACGCCCGCGCCGGCAAAAAGCTCGCCGATCTCTGCGGAGCGGTGGAGGAATTCGTCGCCCCGCGCGGGTTCACCGTCGTCCGGGAATTCGTCGGCCACGGCGTCGGCCGCCGTCTTCATGAGGAACCTCAGGTTCCGAACTACCGCCCCCAAGGCAAGACCCCGACGCTGATGCCCGGCATGACGCTCGCTATCGAGCCGATGGTCAACGCCGGCGTCCCGTCCGTTAGAATCCTCGACGACGGCTGGACGGTCATCACCGAGGACCGGAAACCCTCCGCCCACTTCGAGCACACGGTGCTGATCACGCCCGGCGATCCGGAAATCCTCACCTGGCGCCCGCGCGAGGCGCTGCCTGAAATGCTCGGGTTGCCGCCATGGTGAGCGCCTTCCAAGTGCCCTCCGGCAGATCCGGATCGTGGCCATCGGCGGGCAGGTCGCGCTGAGGGAACATCGAGCGGGCTTGCGGGGCATCCGGCGCGAGTCACTGCGGTGATTGGCAGGGGAGGATTTCCTCCCTCTGCCCCGATCACTTATGGGGGGGCGATCGGGGCAGTCACACACAATGTACTGGGGGGTGCCCATGATCCGTGGCCTCAGAAACCGCGGGGGGCAGGAAAAGTGATGTCCGTAGTATGCACGAATCCGGCCAGATCTCACTTACGTGATCGCGTCAAAATCCGCGATGGCGCTCACCATTCGGAGAAATCCGGCGGCTCGTGCTCATGCGTTCCTGCGAGCGAGCATTCCAGATAGAGCGTGCCGACCGGCGGGATTGTATCGCTGCCAAGCGCAGCCCCGAAGGTGTAGGTCCCTCCGCCCGGGCAGCTCGGAGTGGTATCGACGAAGCGGCCGAATCCGATGATCTGGCTTTGCAGGCCCGGGGCATTGGCGCCGGGATCAAATCCATAGAGATTGGAATAGCCTCGGACGCCCTTCTGGATGCTGTTGATGTGCATGATGCAGATGGCACGATCCGAGCCGCGTTTCCATGCCTTGGCACCGATAAACAAGATCGTGATGAGCGATAGCAGGACCAGGATGACCACGGTCAACTCCAGCAGGCTCATCCCGGAAATTCCGGGCCTCCGCGTGGGGCGCAGGCGGCGGTTGTTGATTCGAGATGCTTTCATTTGGTTGATTTCTGAAGGTTAGGAAATCCTGAAAATTGCCTGCAGGCAATCAACATTTCCGAGGATCGGCTCCCAATTCCGGCCGTAGATCGTTAGAATTTAACAAGTCCGTAGTTATTTGGAGCTTTTTGGCCATGGGCCCCCATGGCTTGACGGGCTCAGCGGTTTTTCAATGTGGAAAGCTCAGCCTGGTGTTGGGAGAGGAGATCTTCCAGTGTGGCGGCCGACCCGTTGAATTTGGATTTGGCGAGGCGTTTCAAGGCGGTTTTGTTGAGATAGTTCCGGCTTCTCTTGGTGGATGCGGCGAGATCCACTTCCATCAGGATGCGAGGACCTGAGGGTGTGGTGACGACCGGGTAGAGCGGGAAGGATGGTTCGCCGTTCGAATCGAAGCGGGTGCCGACAGCCGTCCAGCCGTCGGCGCGGTAAACACCGGTGATGGAGGGTGTCTGCTTGTGCATGCGGGCGCCGGTCAGCTCGTATCCCAAATTCCGGAGGAGGGTCGCGGTGCTGTCCGGGAGGTTCAGGCGGGTGGTGAGGCGCAGTGCCGCCGTGACATCTCCGGCGCGCATGGATTGGAACCACGAGTCGATCAGCGCACAGGATTCTTTTTCCGGCGGGGCCTTGGTCTCCGGGAGTTCGTTCAGCGGCGGGCTGTCGGCGAGAAGTGCCTCCTGCCAATGGTCGCGCCAATGCCCGGCCTGAAGAGCGGTCCATTCGCGGAAGGACGCCTCGGTTTCCGGGCTGGGTTTCGGCGTCCACAGCCAGCCGGTCGTGCGTTGTTCGAAGTAGAGGATCTTGAAATCTAAGTGGTCGGGGTTTCTCGCCGAGAAAAACTGGAAGGTGGCGGCGGCCACTTTGTCATCCTCGCGGGTGGCGAGGGGCACGGTGTGGCGGACGGAGGACGGCTCCCTCATGGCCCACCAGAGTTGGCTGGCACGGATGCAGTCTTCGCGGGCGGTCTGGGGATCTCCGTCGAGATGAATCAGGCGGATGAGCGATGATAACTCCCCTTCCTGAATGGCCGCCACCACCGCTTTGCGGGCGTCCTCCGCCGTGGGCTGGGGGGATGTTGGGTAGGCCTCGCCGAGCTTTACGGGGAACGCATCCAGAAGGTCGGAATCGAGATCTTCAGCGGCGGAATCGTCCGGGTTTTCGGTTTCTTGCAGGAAGTTTGAGGGAAGATCGATTCTCCAAAGACCCTCCTTGGATCGGGTCATTTCCAAGTGAACGAGCCTGATGCGGGGGCGCGAGGCGGGGCGAATACCGCCTGCCGGATCCAAGCAGCCGATGGAAACCATCGCGTTCCGGCCGTCCTCATCATGAAGCACGATCATGCGCAGGACGTCCTTGGAAACCAGCAGGCGCCATGGGTCGGAGCCATCGGGTTTTGCGGCCAACGCGCTTTCCGCGGCCTTGATACGCTGCGGCCAGTCCGACGGCGGATGGGATTCCAACCCACCGAGGAAGCCGAACATTTCCGGCAGGTTGCGGGTTTCACAGGCGGCGAGGAAGCGCGCGGCCACTTGTTGGGAGTCCAGCTTTCGGAGGGTGGCGGCGGGCAGGGCTTCTTCGATTTTGCGCCGCAGGCGGACTGCGGATTGGTCGCGGAGATTCGCCAGATCGAGAACCTGTTCGTGGAGCATCCAGTTTTCGAGACCCTTCAGGCGCTTGCGGAGGTCCGCCGTGTAGCCGACACCGGTGTTCTCGAATGATGCCGGCACGGGAGCGGCCAGCCATTCCGCGTCGCGCTTGACGAGCGCGATCGGGAAAACCTGCATGCGGTTGGGATTGAAGTCGCTGATTTTCCGGACAAGGACGCCGGCGAGGTCGCCATCGAGTTTCATCGCGCCCACTTCGAGCGGGTCGTTACCGAGGTCCCGCGCCATGCGCTCAAGGCGGCGGGCGATTTCCCGGCGTTTTGACTCGAGGGTTTGCGGAGAGAGCGCGGTGTCAGCGCCGGGTTCGAGATTCAGGTTTTTGGTGCGCACTTTTTCCAGAAAACGCACGGCGGTTTCTCCGGGGTCGCTGGTTGCCGCCGCGGCGGACACGGCCATGGCCAGAAGAACGGAAACTACTTTCACCTCGCAATCCATACCCCATTCCCGGGCGGACTAAAGCGAAGATTTCTCCTGCCTATGGGTGAAAACGACGTTGTCAGGGCAAGCGGGACGGTATTCGTTGGGTGGGCATAGGTGACCGCAGCCAATTCATCCGATGATCCTCCTCCCCTTGTTTTTTGTTTCGGCCGTGCTGGTGCTGCCGGCCATCTGGCTCTGCGCGATCAGGCCTTATTGCGTGAAACACCGCCAAGGATTCACCCCTGGAGCGAATATCGCCGTGACCATCTGGGTGGACTGGCAGCAAGCCAGAGAGCTGGCGCATGAGCGGGGAGACTCCCGCATGCTTTTTTGGTGTCGCGTGTTTCTGGTGCTCCAGATCGGTTTGGCGGCGTGCCTGCTTCTGGCAATCCTAGGGTCATCGCTATGGGGGTGAACGTGACGCTTTCGCATCACTCTTCCACCGCCAAAAACTCCGGAAAACTCCCCGTCACTCCCGCCAGCCGAGGGTTCGCTTCCCAGTCCTTGTGATTGCCGAAAATTCGCAGGGCCAGCCGCCGCAAATTCTCGTCGGCGTTCGCCCGGTTGGGGAATTTTGTCCGCAGCCGATCGCCGGTGGCCGAGGGATTCACGTCCCACGCGAATGCCAGCCGGCTGTCCACCATGGTTTTTTTGTCGCCCCAGCTTCGCATCTCGCCGAAGCGCAAATCACCGATCCATGCGCCCTTCACGTGCGGCCGTGCGATCCACCACCCATCGGAAAACCATTCCAGTGTCTTCACTTCGCGCAGGTCCTGCATTCCGGCCAGCGCATCCGCGCCCTTTGGGTAAACCGTCCACCGCACTGGTGTCGACCGCCCCTCAAAGACCGAACGATACCCCACCCAGAACTCATTTCCGCGATCCACCACCGAGCGCCATAGCAGGATGTTGAAGGGCGTCGGGGCCTCCATCCGGCGCTCGAAACCCGCGCCCCGCCGCGCCAGATCCGCGTCGAATCCCGCCGCCGCCACGAATTTCAGCCCGACGC
This sequence comes from Luteolibacter sp., assembly GCA_041549835.1. Classification (GTDB taxonomy): domain Bacteria; phylum Verrucomicrobiota; class Verrucomicrobiia; order Verrucomicrobiales; family Akkermansiaceae; genus Luteolibacter. The sequence continues at coordinate 23,190 of JBFEQB010000032.1, forward strand.
TCAAGAGCGCGTAGCCTGCGGAAATCCCCAAGCCCCAGGCGTTCAGCCGGCGGCGTTTCGGGAGTTGTTTTTTTGTCCTCAGGAACGCCAGCCAGACCAAGGCCACGACCATGGGAAGCGTGAACAACAGATCGATGATGAACAGGTTGTTGAAGGCCACCCGCTTCGCCGGAAACGGCCACAGCACCGAAGTCCCGTAAACCGTAAAGCAATCGATCAGGACATGCGTGCTCCACGCCGCGAAGACGAACCAGCCTGCCCGGGCCCGGCTGATCTTGTCGCGCTTCCACAGCTTCGCCAATCGGGGGGCCAGCAACCATGAGGCGAGCACCATCACCAGCAACGAATGGCTCGGCCCGCGGTGCCACCAGAGATTGGTGGCGGTGCTCAAAAACGGCGAAACGATCGCGTCCAGATCGGGCAGCGTCCCGAACAAAGCCCCCCACGCCAGCGCGCGGTTGCCCATGCGCCTGCCCAGCATCATTTCCCCGACCGCTGCTCCCAGCGCCGCCTGTGTGATCGAATCCACGCCACGGACCATGCCTGAAAATTCCCATTCGCAAACCCGAAATCTTTTTCCCCCGCCTTGACGCCACCCCCGGTCCGGCGGAATGCTCCGCGCGCGATGAACGACACCACCCGCCCGTTTTCCAGTCCGATGCTTGATGGCCCGGACCGCGCCCCGAGCCGCGCGATGCTCTATGCCGTTGGCTTCCAGAAAGAGGATTTCGCGAAACCACAGATCGGCATCGCCTCCACTTGGAGTGAGGTGACGCCTTGCAACGTCCACATCGACAAGCTCGCCCGCGAGTCCTCCAACGGCGTGAACTCCGCCGGCGGCAAAGCCCTCATTTTTAACACCATCACCATCTCGGATGGCATCTCCATGGGCACCGAGGGCATGAAATACTCGCTCGTTTCCCGCGAGGTGATCGCCGACTCCATCGAAACGGTGGTCGGCTGCGAAGGCATGGACGGCTTCGTGGCCATCGGCGGCTGTGACAAGAACATGCCGGGCTGCCTGATGGCGATGGCCCGCATGAACCGCCCGTCGGTCTTCGTCTATGGCGGCACCATCCTGCCGGGCTGCGCTTCGATCAAGGGCGAGCAGAAGGACCTCGATATTGTTTCCGTGTTCGAGGCCGTGGGCAAACACGCAAATGGCGAATACTCCGACGAGGAACTCGAAACCGTGGAGTCTTGCGCGATTCCCGGTGCCGGATCCTGCGGCGGCATGTACACCGCCAACACCATGGCCAGCGCGATCGAAGCGCTCGGCATGTCGCTGCCGAACAGCTCGGCGCAGGCCGCGGTCTCGGATGACAAGATGCGCGATTGTTTCGACGCCGGTGCCGCCGTGCTCAACTTGATCCAGCTTGGCATCAAGCCGCGCGACATTCTCACCAAGGAGGCGTTTGAAAACGCCATCACCGTGCTCATCGCGCTCGGTGGTTCCACCAACGCCGCTCTGCACATCCCGGCCATCGCCTGGTCCGCAGGCATCGATATCACCATCGACGACTTCGAGCGCATCGGCAAACGGGTGCCCGTGCTCGCCGACCTCAAACCGTCCGGCAAATATGTCATGGCGGACCTCGTGAAGATCGGCGGCACGGTGCCGCTCATGAAGATGCTGCTTGATGCAGGCCTGCTGCACGGTGACTGCATGACGGTCACGGGCCGCACGATGCGCGAGAACCTTGAAAAACTCGCCAAGCCCTATCCGGAAGGCCAGCAAATCATCCGCCCGGTTTCTGATCCGATCAAAAAGGACAGCCACTTGCGCATTCTTTATGGCAACCTCGCCGAAGGCGGTGCGGTCGCGAAGATCTCCGGTAAGGAAGGCGAGGTTTTCACCGGCAAGGCCCGCGTGTTCAACTCCGAGGACGAAGGCATGAAGGCGATCCTCGGAAAACAAATCAACAAGGGCGATGTCATCGTCATCCGTCTGGAAGGGCCGAAGGGCGGCCCCGGCATGCGTGAGATGTTAGGCCCCACCAGCGCCGTGATGGGCCTCGGTCTCGGCAAGGACGTGGCGCTCATCACCGACGGGCGTTTCTCCGGCGGCAGCCACGGATTCGTCGTCGGCCACATCACCCCGGAAGCCTATCTCGGCGGCACCATCGGCATCCTCGAGGACGGAGATGAAATCACCATCGACGCCAAAAACAACCGCATCGATGTGAAGCTCACCGACGAGGAGATCGCTGGCCGCAAGGCAAACTGGACGCAGCCCTCGCCGCGCTACACCCGCGGCGTGCTCGCGAAATACGCCAAGCTCGTCTCCACCGCCAGCGAAGGCGCGGTGACGGACAAATACCTATGATTCCCGATCACGCCCAGACCTTGTATTCGAGTTTCGAGCGCGAGGGGATTCCCTTGTTGCTCGCCGGGGGCTGGGCGGTTTGTTTCCACGGTTATTCGCGATTCACACGGGATGTGGATTGGATTTGTTCGCGGGCCAATGAGCGGAAGGCATGCGATCTGATGAGGCACTTGGGTCTCGTGAAATCCACGGAAGGCATGGCCTCGCGCTTTGTTCGTCTTCAGGATCCGTCGTTTCCGCCGGTCGATCTCATTTGGGTGGACGAGGAGACGTTCGGAAAGATGGCGGCGACCGAAAGCCGGACGGGCAGGCATAGTGACATTCCGGTGATCGATTTCGAGTCGTTGCTTGCGATGAAGCTCCATGCCTTGAAGGACGACGCGCATCGTCAGGGCAGGGACGTATTGGACATCCGGAGCCTGTTGGAATACAGTCCCACCCGTATCACAGAGGAGCGGTTGAAGGAGTTGTGCCTTCGCTTCGCCGGCCCCGGAGTTTATGAGCAACAAATCGAACCGTATCGATGAGCGTTTCCGGTCTCAAATTCCCCGATTTTTCGGATCACCCGCCGCCCCCGCAACTCACTTACGAGCAATACCAGCGGTGGGTGTGCGAGGACATCATCCCTGAGCTCACCCGCCGCGGCGAGATGACCGAGGAGAAACTCATCGCGGATTTCATGAACAACGAGGGCCGCGTGAAGGCGTGGCCGGACTTCGGCGCGGTGCGGGACGAGAAACGGTGATGAAGGGCTCCTGCCCGCAGCGATGATGGGCCCCGGCCCGATTGATTCGCACAAATGATTGATGCGGCCGCATCAATAATCTGCGGGCGAGTGGGAAAACGCGTGCAGGAAGGGCCGGATCATGGTTTCTCCGCAGGAATGAACGGTCGCGCGGCGCAACTCGACGGGCTCAGGGCGGTGGCCATGCTGGCGATTTGCTGGGACCACTGGCGCCCGCACGGTTGGACGCGGATGTTTCCCTTCGAGGTGTGCCTGTTCTTCTTTCTGGTGATGACCGGCTACCTGATCACCGGCTCGCTGCTGCGCCAGCGTGACCGCAGCGAGGCGAAGAGCGGACCCTGGAAATGGGAGGCGCTCAAGACCTATCAAATCCGGCGCGGGCTGCGAATCCTCGCGCCGTATTACGCGGCGCTGGGGGTGGCCTGGCTGGTGCTCGCGCCGGATTTCCTCAGCGCGCCGTGGTGGTATGTGTTTCATGTTTCCAACATCCACATGGCGGCGCTGCCCGCATGGCCGCCCGGCACAAACCATTTCTGGTCGCTCGCGATGCAGCAGCAGTTCTATCTGGTGTGGCCGTTCGTCATCTGGTTCACGCCGCGCAGGTGCTTGTGGCCGGTGGTGCTCGCCTTCGCGGCGGCCGGGCCGGCGACGCGGTTTTTTGAAGGGACCTTCGCGCAGTGGTGGGCGCGGCCCGACGTGCTCACCTGGGCGTCGCTGGATTATTTCGGGATCGGTGGATTGTTCGCGCTGGCGGTGCACCGCGGGATGTCGCTGGAGAGTCCGGGCTTGCGGTGGATTTCGCTGTTCGGGCTCGCCGGTTACCTCGCGGTGTTCGGTGCCTTTGTTCTGGGTTGGCCGACCTTCGGTCTGCGGCCGCTCCAGCAGACGTTTCTGTCGCTCGCGCTGTGTGGGTTCATTGCGGCGGGAACGGTCGGGTTCTCCGGGTATGGGGGTCGGTTGCTGGAGCATCCAGTGCTGCAACGGATCGGTCAGGTTTCCTACGGGATCTATCTGTTCCACAATCTCGCGCCGATGGTTACCGGGAAAATCCTGCCGTTCCTGTGGCATCCGGTTTTCGAAACGTGGGGCGGGCAGTTGTTGCGGGTCGCGGTATTCGGCGGAGTGACGTGGGCGCTGACGCTCGCGTCCTGGCGTTGGATCGAGGAGCCGCTGCAGGGTTTCCGTTCGCGGATGCCCTCACGATGAAGCTGAAAATCCTGCGGAATCTGGCACAAAACGAGCCTGCCACTCGATTCGGAAAATCGTCCTTGCTTGCGGGGTTTGCCCGCAAGCATTGTCCGTCCGGAACACTTCGGGGCACGTCCCGTTCGAATCTCCAATCCACTTGTCATGGCTGCTTCATTTCTCCCAAAACCGTTCACCCACCACTACGAAATCGCCCCGGAATACGCGAAGAGCGCGGTTTATTTCTCCTGTGAATTCGGGATCGACCAGAGTTTCAAGATCTACTCCGGCGGCCTCGGATTCCTCGCCGGTTCGCACATGCGCTCGGCGGCTGACCTGAAGCAGAACCTCTGCGGCATCGGCATCCTCTGGACCTACGGCTACTACAGTCAGGCCCGTGGCGAGGACCGCGAGCTGGCCATCCAGTTCCGCAAGAAGGAATACGCCTTCCTGCAGGACACCGGCATTCGTTTCACCGTGCCGGTCCACGACCATCCGGTGTGGGTGAAGGCGATGTTCCTTCCCGGCGATGTGTTCGGCACCGTGCCGATGTTTTTCCTCAGCACCGATGTTGAGGAAAACGACCCGCTGTCCCGCGCGATCACGCATCGCCTGTATGATCAGGACCACCTGCGCCGCATCGCCCAATACATCATCCTCGGAGCCGGTGGCGCGCAGTTGCTCGATGAACTCGGTGTGGACCCTGACGTCTGGCACCTCAACGAAGCTCACGGGCTCTCCGCCGCCTTCCACCTCTACAAGAAGCATAGCAGTCTGGAGGAGGTGAAAAAACGCCTCGTCTTCACCACTCACACCCCTGAGGAAGCCGGAAACGAACGGCACAGCTTCTCACTCCTGCGCGATTTCACCTTCTTCAGCGGTGTCCCGGAGGACGAAGTCCGCGAGATCACCGGAATCGAGGGCGATGAATTCAACCACTCGCTCGCCGCGCTGCGCATGGCCCGCATCGCCAACGGCGTCTCCAAGCTTCATGGCGAGGTCTCCCGCCACATGTGGGAAGGCTACCCCGAGATCTGCGAAATCACCCACATCACCAACGCCCAGAACAAAAAATACTGGGCGGACCACGGCCTCGAACACGCCCGGGTCAAAGGCGACGCCGAAGAACTCCGCCACCGCAAGCGCGAGCTCAAGGAACGCCTGTTCCGCGTCGTCGCAGACCAGACCGGCAAGCTCTTCAATCCCGACGTGCTCACCATCGTCTGGGCCCGCCGTTTCGCCGGCTACAAGCGCCCGGATCTGATCACCCGCGATATCAAGTTGTTCCGCCAGATGCTCGGTAACAGCGACTACCCCGTCCAGATGATTTGGGCCGGAAAGCCTTACCCCTTCGACTTCGGCGCCATCGACACCTTCAACGATCTCATCCGTCTCACCCGCGATTTTCCGAACGCCACGGTGCTCGTCGGCTACGAACTCGAACTCTCCCGTTTCCTCAAAAACGGCTCGGACATCTGGCTGAACAATCCGGTCGTCACCCGCGAAGCCTCCGGCACCTCCGGCATGACCGCCGCCATGAATGCCTCCGTCAATCTCTCCACCTTTGACGGCTGGGTCTGCGAGTTCGCCCGCGACGGGGAAAATTCGTTCATCATCCCGCAGGCGGACCCGAATCTCAGCCCCCACGAACGCGACGTGAGCGACATGCTCGGCTTCTACAACGTGCTCAACGAAAAGGTCCTGCCCGCCTACTACGGCGACCCGGAGGAATGGAGCCGCGTTGTTCTCAACTCCATGAACGACGTCGTCCCCTTCTTCGATGCCGACCGCATGGTGGACGAGTATTACAAGAAGATCTACGGCTGACGCTCCGATGCCATCCTGGCCGATGGCAGGGCCCGTCATGAAACCGGCGTGCTCCGAACTGTCCGGAAACCCGAAGGTCGCATATTGGAAAACTCTAAGCGGCCGGGCTCTCCGGATGTCCTTACCAAAAGCCGGTCGTCTCTGTTTCCGGTCAACCCGTGGATCGCATTGACTTCCAGCGACTTCTCGGATTGGCTCCCTGTCGAAACCGTCCTAAGCAGATCAGGTTCTCCTGATATGCCGGGGGGCGAACAAAGACTGTTCGCTTATGGAAAAGACCACAAAGAGCCACCCCGTTCGCGGACTACTTGTCTTCGTTTGCGGGCTTATTGTATCGAGCTTGATATTCCTTTGGCCGATATTTGCGACCGACTACGACCCAAATTATGGCAAGGCCCCACTCTGGATTATGGCTGGGATGATCGCCCTCGCAATCTCAGGGATATATAGTGGGATTGTCCTACTTATTCTGCGGCGCTGGAAAATGGTCTCTTGGTTAGGTGGATCAATGCTTGGTGGTGCGGCACTGCTTGTAGTTTTTACGCCTGTGATTGGTTTTGCAGTTTGGGCATTCTTACCCCTGTGTCTTCCGTTGCTTCCGATTCTGCTCATCTCAGTGTCTTGTGTTGCCGCCCTTCCAATCAATCGGCAAGCGAACAAGTCGTGACGCACCAACCGGCCATAAGCTTTTCAATTTCAATTCATTTTCCTTTCAATCGCGCCGGTGGGCGCACATCAAACGTTGGATGAAAAAAGCACATACATTTCTAGGCATTTTGCTTTTAGCTCTGACCTCTGGGTGTTCTGACAAAGAAACGCCACCCTCCAACTACGCCGAGCTAGAAGAGCGAGTCCGAAATGCAGTAAAAGAGAATGATCTCGATGAGATTGAGTCATTGCTCTTCGAGATCCCGAAAGAGTGGCGGGATAGTCGTGGATTTATGAAGCAGGTTCTGGCTAACCTCAGTGATTTGGACATCACTGCTAGCCGAGTCGAATTCCTCCCTTCGCCAGAATCAATGACCCAAGCTTGGAGTATTGAGCCAGAAGAACTCCTGAGGATTCAGGCGGTACACAATGAATCGACGTTTACTATGACATTTCCTCTGGGTGAATCCAAGGGGGCTGCCTACATCGTTTTTCCTTCAGGCGCAGCCACGTCAGGAAGTTCAGGTGAGCTTACATACTATCTCGTTTCAACACCTAAGTCTGATCTAGGGAAGCAACTTCCGTCAACATTTGAATCCTCATGGGATGGATCAAACTTCAGAAGCTACTCGATGGCCAATCTGGCGGACACGCTCACTCGGTTTTCAGGAATGAACATCATTAACAAAACCTCCATTGCAGGCGATTATGACTTCGTCCTTAAATTTACTGAGGTTCGCGATCCATCCCAGATTAAGATTGACCTCCAGAGCATTGGCTTAGACCTTGTGAGGGAAAAAGAAATCCAACAAGACGGTGGTAACCAACAGGCTATCAGCCCCGAGTCGAAGTGATCCTCTTTATTGTCACCCTTGGATCTGTTAGAAGACGGCGCTCCCGGTAGCCGGTGCCACACCTCGGACGTTGTGCGAAAAAAATGATGAAGCGAATTGGCCTCGGACTCCTGCTTTTCGGTTTCGGATGGGTTGTAGTGGATGCCGCGGCATCGTTCGCGTCTTACCAGCATGCGTGCTGGATCTGGCAGTCCCAAAACTTACCGGCTGGTGATTCGATTAGTCGAGATTCAGCGGTCTCAGCTATGCGAGAACTCAGTCTCGACCTCAAGAATCGCCACAGAGTCGTTTTTATCCCTGCTTGTCTGATGGTTGCTGGCGGTTTCCTTGTATATTTCGGACAGACCGCGAGCTGCGATACCAAACCAGCCGTGGAAGACAGTGGTGGTAAACCGGCTGTTCGCCGCGAGTCAAAATGACCGTAACCAATTCAACCTTTAACCCCGTTTCGAAGTGGCGCTCCCAGTAGCCGGTGCCACACTTTGAACGTTACCAAGAATATGGAGCCTGATGAGACGCCGACACCGAAAAGGCTGCATTTCGCGCTACTGATGCTTTTCTCATTCCTAGCGTTCCCCGTCGGATACACGATTGATCAGACGTTTCGATGGACAGATCACTGGGAGGGGTTTTTGAGTGGACTCATCCAAGGTGGAATACTTGGAGTTCCGTGGTGTTTGATTTATATCCTTCCTTGGAGCCTGATCATCTTCGGGCTTTACCGGTGGCGGCGTTGGCAGAGGTTCAGAACGCAGTGGATACTTGCTCCGAGTATCTTGATTGTGGTCGTCATGGTAGGTTCGCTGATCCTTGATCCACCAAGTCCGGCGAGGCGGTTCGCGAAGTTCGGGAAGACAGCCTTACCTGTCAACGCGCGGGATTTGCATTATCGTTTCACTGGAGGAGGGTTTGCCGACTACGGAGACACATATTATTTCACCACGACACCATCAGAGGTAGATCGACTAATTCGTGATATGAAGCTAGAGGAGAACGGGTCCTACTCTATACTGGGAATGTCGCACACTGGTTTCACCCCTCTTCCGGGTTGTCCTGATTTCTCCTCATTGAAGGGTGCAAAACAATTCACGGGGTGGGATGAGCGACAGCACTGGTTTTATCACCTTGTTACAGATTCGACACGCACACAAGTTTACGTCATTGTCGGCTGCATCTGAAATCAGACGGGCAAGCCCCAAAGATAGCTGGTGAGCTTGCCTCACAGCCATCCGTTGTTGGATGGACCCGGGCCGCATGGCTAGGCGCGGGGAGAGGCCTGGATGCAAGGGGAAGCGGGAACCGCCGATCCGGGGTTGACGGGCGACAGAGGTGTCCGTGATGGTGGGTGCCACCAACATGAACGCCTCATCCCACGATTGGCTTGCCCCGCTGGTTTCGCTGCTGGGCGCGGAGAA